>JBARJF010000037.1:0-83310 GCA_049800135.1 Candidatus Sulfotelmatobacter sp. | reverse complement strand
GTCGAAACCGGGCCGCGGCCGCGGCGCGCGCTGGGTGTAACCGGCGGTTCCCGCGGGAGCGCGAACTTCGGCCCGGGCATCGGCGTCGCCGGTACCGCGGGCTTCGGCGTCGAGCAAAGCCTCAGCTTCGGCCTGCGCCTCTTCCAGTTCCAATTCCTCGGTATCTTCCTCGCTCTCCGCCACGCTGCCTTCCGCGGAAGGTGACACCTCGGCTAAGGACGCCATGTGAATCTCATCCACGGTTTCGCGGATTTCAGAACGCTCGCGCTGCGCATTCTCCGAACCTGGCTGAATTGCCGCTCGCGTCTCCTCTTCAAATTCGTCATAGCCCTCGTCGGAGGATTCTTCGTAACGGAGAGTGTCCGCTTCTTCCTCGTCGATGGTCTCTTCTTCGAGAGTTCCCGGAGGGGCAAAAGCCGGGGATTCCGGTTCGCCAGCCGCGGGCACTGGCCGATCGGGCTGGGATTGAGATACAACCAGGTCCTCTTCATCTTCGACAAATTCCTGTTCGACACTCGGAGCCGCGGAGATGGCACCAGGCGGCTCTGGCCGACGAAATTCACGGTTCCAATCCACCGAGGTGGAGGCTGTGGACGCAGCCGACACGGCACGGGATTCCTGCTTACGGGGGGAATCGTCATCGACATGACGCTCCGGCGGGGCTTCGAAAACTGGCGCCGCGCCGGCGAAGATGGGTTCATCGTCGGGAAAAGTCGCGGCCACGGGCGAGGACTCTGACAGGGACGCAGGGCCGGGAGTGGGCGCGGGAGTAAAGGCCGTTTCAGATCCCCGGTCATAGGGGCGCCGCTCCTGCACTACGGCCGGCTGCGCCAGCCCACGATATTTGGAAATCGATTCTCCGGGGAGCAGGATCGGCTGGTAACCCGCGGGCGGTCCAAAGTGCTGAGTTCGACCCGACTCCTGGGGACGAGAAACCACCGGGGCGGGCGCGTTCTCGAGCGGAGGCCGGGCAGAGCGCGGTTCCGAGCTCCGCTCACGCCCCTCGGCGCGAGCGTCGCTTCGTCCATCGCGGCGTCCACCACGGCGGCGGCGGCCCCGCCAACCTCCGCGTTCGCGATCCTGGGAGGACGCGCCGGTGAATGGCTCCGGCGCAGCCGCTGCCGAGGGTTGAGCCTCAGTGTGCTCTTCGGTTTCGCCGAAATCCTGGCCGGAGCCGTTCTCGAAGCTTGCGTCCGGCGACTGCACGCCAGCCGGCATCGGCGCGGCATGCGCCGTTTGTTCTCGCATATCCTGCACTCCGCGATTCGCCGGAATCACATCGGTCAAATCTTCGTCGTGCTCTTCCAACTCCATAAAGTCGGAAACGTAGAGGAAGGCGTCGCGCTCCAGGCCGATATCGACGAAGGCCGACTGCATTCCGGGCAGCACCCGGGTCACGCGGCCTTTATAGACGGACCCCGCGAGGGTGTATTCATTTTCGCGCTCGAGGTAGATTTCCGCGAGCAGATCATCTTCCACCAACCCCACCTTGGTTTCGTGAGGCGTGGAAGAGACAAACAACTCCTTATTCATGGACACTCCGCTCCCGCACCGGCTAATTCAAGAAAGCCGGACGGGCTTCACCGGTTGGAGCGAGGAAGGAAACGGGAGGATGAAAGCGTCGCGATGCTGGCCCGCATGGGGACGGAGAGGGCGGGGGAGATTGATCCCGGGCCGAGTCCGCTGCACAAGCTTGGGTATCTTTATGCACTGTTCGCATTGCGTCTGCCGGGTTTGTGACCGCACTCTCAGACCGTTTCCGGTCGGGGGGCCGTTTCCCTGCCAGCAGCGCTCTAGCTTCAATCCTGCCCGGCCTTCTGCTGCTCAACTTTGGCCGGTGAAATGCCCCCTTTACGCGAGGGCGATCGATATTTTGGGGCTGCGCCTGTTGGCACAGCGACTGTTCCCTGCCGTCTTCCCGCGTGCAAAAACGCGATTCAAGAATCCAGTTTCAATCACGCTTCAAGCATCATGCTTCAAGGATCATGCACCTGGCATTGAATCCTGTTGGATTAGCCAGCTCTTCTGATGCCCTTCTCCAGCTAATTCACAAAGCGGCGCATGCGAATGTTCATAACCATCCCCAGCGCCAGAAACATGAACAACACGGAAGACCCGCCATAACTCATCAGCGGCAGGGGTATTCCGGTGACCGGCATAAAACCGACCACCATGCCTACGTTGACCAGGACATGGAAGCTAAGCACAGCCACCACACCCATCACCACAAACGTGCCAGCGCGGTCGGGCGCTGTTTGCGCGTTCTGCGTCAAACGCATCAGCACTATGAAGTATAACAGCAGAACTCCCAGAGCGCCCACGAATCCATGCTCCTCGGCAAAGGCCGCGAAAATGAAATCCGTTTGCGGAACCGGCAGGAAAGCGCCGTGTGTTTGCGAGCCTTTCCCGCCCCACAACCCCCCCGAACCCACGGCGATGAGGGATTGCTCAACTTGGTACCCCGACCCCTGAGGATCGGCATCCGGCTCCAGAAAACTGGTGAGCCGCTGTTTCTGGAAGGACTTCAAAACGTGTACCCGCGGGCTGAAGAATACCGCGCCAATGCCCACCGCCGCCAGCAGGACGACCGTCAATCCCTGTTTCCACTGGAGCCCGCCCAGAAAGACTCCCATGGCAGCGATGGGCACATAGGTCAGGGCCGTACCCAGATCCGGCTGCTTTATGACCAGCAGCATCGGAATGCCCACGATGGCCCCGGCCTTCATAAAGTCCGGCCACGAGAGCTCGCGATGCCGCAAGTCGGCAAAATACTTCGCCACCGCCAGGATGAGGATCAGCTTCACCCATTCCGAGGGCTGGAAGTGGTTCCCGCCCGGCATTTTGATCCAGCGCTTCGCCCCCAGATACTTCTGTCCGAACGCCAGCACCGCTATTAAAGAAGCGACGCCAGCGATGTAAAACCAGTGGATCTGGTCCAGCAGGGTCTGGTAGTTCGCCAGGCTGATCAGAAACATCATGCCCACGCCGCCCAGAATCCAGTAAATCTGCTTGATCTGGGAGCCGGCGAACTTGGTGTGCATGGTGGCGCTGCGGATCTCCATCACCCCCAGGCCGCAGATCATGAGCACAAAGACCAGCAGCAGCCAGTCAAAATCGCGGAATGAAACGTAGCGGCTCATGGGCGCCGGGCACCCCGTACCGAGTACCGCGCAACCTCCTCCCCGGGTGTGAGTTCTTCGCTTGGTGGCTTCATGGAATCTTTCCGGTATTCGGTGCAAGGTACCCGGTACTAAGGATTCCCGGTGCGGCGGTTGCCGGCGCCAGCGGCGTCTTTCCCAAGTCAAGAAAGAAATGCCCGCCTTGCAGTTTCTGCTCGTCACCGTCGGGGTCAGGTGCGGTCCAGACTCCGCCAACCTCGATCTTGTTGTCTGCCTTCGCCCGCGCCATCTTGGTGAGCGTCCGGCGCTGCTTGTCCACGAAGGCCTTGATCACGTGGGAGGCCACGATTCCGGCCAGCGGACCCTCTTCTCCGCTCTGCCACAGCACACACACCACAATATCCGGATTCCTCCGCGGGCTCACTCCCACGAACCACGCGTTGTTTTTGAATCTGGCTTTTCCGTTGACCAGTTTGGCCTTGGCCGCCCCGCTGATGGTCTGGGCCGTCCCGGTTTTCCCCGCGAAGTCAATCCCCTGCAAATGCGCGGCCGCTGCCGTCCCCAGCGGCGTGGTCACATCCGCCATGGCATCGGTGATGATTTGCCAGTTCTTCGGATCCAACGGAATCCGCACCTTATCCGGCGAGGTGGAGGCCGGCACCAGGTTCGCCGGCAAGTCCTGCGGGAACGCCACGTGCGGCCGCACCAGCAAGCCGCCGCTGGCGATGCCGCCGATCGCGCGCGCCAGTTGAATGGGAGTGACCGCAACTGCGCCCTGCCCGATGCCCACGGAAATTGTCTCGCCGGCAAACCATTTTTGCTTAAAGTTGCGCGCCTTCCATTCTTCCGAGGGCATTACGCCGCTGGCTTCCTGTGGCAGGTCGATTCCAGTTTTCTGTCCGATCCCCAGCATCGTGGCATATTTCGCGATGCGTTCGATGCCCAGCTTTTCCGCCAGCGTATAAAAGAACACGTCGCAGGACTGATAGATCCCCTTGCTGATGTCTACGATTCCGTGGCCACGATGGTGCTCCGAGATCCAGCACTTGAAGTAGCGTCCGTAAAACATCGCGCCCCCGGTGCAGTCCACGTGCATATCCTGCGCGATGCCTTCCTGCAGTCCCGCCATGGCCATGATGATTTTGAAGGTGGAGCCGGGCGCCAGTTGCGCCTGAATCGCCTTGTTCATCAGCGGATGGTTCTCGTCGGTAACCAGCTGGTTCCACTGTTCGCGCGAGACGCGCACGGCAAAATCGTTGGGATCGAAAGTGGGCCGGCTCACCATCGCCAGGATTTCTCCGGTGTGGGGATCCATCGCAACAATGGCGCCATTCTTCCCTTCCAGAGCTTCCTCGGCCGCAATCTGCAAATCGATGTCGAGGGTCAGCTTCAAGGTTTTTCCCGGGATCGCGTCCGTTTCCCCCAGCACCCCCACCTCGCGGCCGTGGCTGTTCACCACCTCCTGCCGCGCGCCGTTCTGCCCCATCAATACCGTGTTGTACTCGCGCTCCACGCCTGAGATTCCCACCACGTCACCCGGGTTATAAAGCTCGAACTGGGGCTCGTTGAGCATGTCTTCCGTCACTTCGCCCACGTAGCCAATCACGTGCGCCATGAACCCGTTGCGGGGATACAGGCGGCGGTGCGCCATGATCGTATCCAGCTCCGGCAGTTCGTTGCGGTGGGCATCGATAAAGGCGAGTTCATCCGGCGTGATGTCTTCCTTCAGAAAGATCGGCTCGTACTGCGGCATGGACGAAAAGTGGCGAATGCGGGCGCGGACTTCGTTTGGATCCAGGTGCAGGCCTTGCGCAATCAGGCCGGCGTCGGCGTCGAGATCCCGCGAAGTATCGCGCAGCACCAGCGCCGAGAAGGAGGGATAGTTGTCTACGATGATGCGCCCGTAGCGGTCGAGGATCTTGCCGCGGGGCGCCAGGATGGGCACATTGCGAATACGGTTTTTTTCCGCCGCCGAGGCGTAGTAACCGCTCTCCATGACCTGCAACTTCCACAGTCCGTAGGCCAGCACAAGAAAGATGGCCAGGATTATGTACTGCGCCACCGTCAGGCGGATCGCCGATACCTTGTCGTCGCGGCCGAACATCAGTTGCCAGTGTCCAGTTGCCGGTCGCCAGTTAAGCTCATGAGAGTTCGTCCGGTCCGCAACAAGTCACAACCTCGCAGAGTTTGAAATGTGTGGGATGCTGTACTTTCATTGTAATCCGTGCGGAAGGGTATTCATTGTCGAGGTGGGTAACGGAAGTCACGGCCTGCAGAAATTTACCGGCTACTGGCAACCGGCAACTGCTTCTAGGTCCTCTGCTTGAACTTGTCCAACACAAAGTACAAACCCACGCCGAGAAAGGCGTTGGCCAGCCCGGCTAGAACTTCCCGGCTCCAGCTCCAGTTCAGCGTCAGATTCACCATGCCTCGCGCCACGGTGAAATAGACCACGGCATGCACGAGATAGAAGCCCAGCGTGACCAGCAGACGCGTGCCGGAATTTTCCACGTCCAGCTTGACGCCCAGAGACGACGCCAGGTAACCGACGACTGTCTTGGCGATCCCGTAGATTCCGATGGGATAAGGCCCCAGCATGTCCTGCACCAATCCAATGGCCGCGCCGGTCAACAGCCCGGAAATCGGATTGCGCCGCGCCATGGCAAAGAAAATTGTCACCAGCAACGGCAAGTCGAAGATGGAAAAAAATGGAAACCGTCTGGGCAGGAACGCCTGCAGAAACAGCGCCAGCAACGGCACGCCCACGGTCACCGGAATGCTGAACCGGTAAACCTCAATCTGCTCTCCGGAAGTATAAGTAATGGGCACGCTAGTGAGGACTATCCTCGGTCGCGGGGGGGTGCGGACTGGGCGGCACTCCCGCAGGCTTGGGCTGCGCCGTCGCCGCTTTCGCGGGAGAATTCGCCGATTTTGAAATCACAGCAGGAATACCACTCGAGGTCACAGTCGTGGCGGAAGCGCCACTGCGGGCAGCTTTTTTCACAACGTTGTCAGTCGGTGGCTGTCCGGTAACCGTCGCGCTATGCGCCCCGGCTCCGTGTCTGGCGGCGGGAAGCGATGTTACCGGAACGCCTCCCGCCAGCTTCGTTCCGGCTGCGGCCACAGGCTTGCCCCCGCTGTTTGGCTGCGGCTTCGCGCCAGCGGTTTTCCCCTGCAAAGGTTCAGGGTTGACCGCACTTCCCGCCGCCGCCGCTCCCGCAACCGCCGGAGGCTTGTCTGGCACCGAAGGCAGCCGTGCCGCGAGAATATCGGCCGCGCGCTGTGTTCCGTCTTCCGCCACCGGAGATCGCTCCTGCTTCTGGGTCACGACCAGCACTTCCTCCAGACGGCTTAGATCTGCCGCGGGCTTTACCTTGATGCTCAGAAACATTTCTCGACCGGGACCGACCTTGGTCACCGTGCCCACCGGTAGTCCCTTGGGAAAAATCTGGTCACCGCCACTGCTGAGCACCGTGTCTCCCGGAGAAACCGTCTCGTCACTCGTCACCCGTTCCAGACTTAACTCGCCGTTGGGGGTTCCGCGCAGCACGCCCTGTAACCGCGACTTTTCCAGAAGCACGCCCACGCCGCTGCTCTGATCATTGATCAGCAGCACCAGAGAAGTTGAAGGATACACGCGCAGCACCTTGCCCACGATGCCGCCGGCGGTAATCACTGCCATGTCCTGGGCGATGCCCTGGTTCGATCCCTTGTCGATATAGATGGAGCGGGAAAGGTCGCTTCCGCTGGATCCGATCACCTGCGCCGCCACGGTCTTGGCGATGTACTGCTCCTTAAAGCCCAGCAGCGATTGCAAACGGTGGGCCTGCCCGGCATCTTCGCTGAGCCGCACCTGCTCCAGGCGCATCTGCTCGATCTGTTGCTTGAGCTGGCGGTTTTCGGCCCGCACCCCGCGCAGGAAAAAATAGTTGTGCCAGAGATTATTGCAGCCGTTTTGCGCCCACACCACGGCCCGCTCCAAAGGAGTAATCGCGTCCACCGCCCAGATGCGGATCAGCCGCGTGTTCTCCGCATCGGCGCTGCGCTTGACTTGCACCGCCAGCCCCAGCACCTGAAGAAACAACACGCCCACCAGAATCGTCAGGTTACGGTAACGGCCAAAAACGGATTCCATAACGTCAGTTGCCAGTCCCGAGTACCGAGTACTGAGAAAAATCTCTGGTGTGCCATCGGTAGACTGCGCCGCCGAGATCGGGACTCGCAACTCGGGACTTGGTACTACTCAATCGAAATCTTGCGCAGCAGCTTGAAGTCCGAGAGCATCTTGCCCGTGCCCAGCACCACGCTGCACAGTGGATCGTCGGCAATGGAAACCGGCAGGCCGGTTTCTTCGCGGATACGTTTGTCAAGATTCTTCACCAGCGCCCCGCCGCCGGTCAGCACAATGCCGCGGTCGCTGATGTCGGCCGAAAGCTCCGGCGGCGTCCGCTCCAGGGCCACGCGAATCGCATTCATGATCGTCGAAACGCACTCGCTGAGCGCCTCGCGGATCTCACCATCATCCACTGTGATCGTTTTCGGCACGCCTTCGATCAGGTTGCGTCCTTTTATTTCCATGGTCATTGGCTTGTCGAGCTGGTGTGCCGAGCCAATCTCTATCTTGATTTGTTCGGCCGTGCGCTCGCCGATCAGCAGGTTATATTTTCGCTTCAGATAATTCATGATGGCTTCGTCCATCTGGTTCCCTGCCATCCGCACCGAACGAGAATAGACGATGCCGCTCAGCGAAATCACCGCAATGTCGGTCGTGCCGCCGCCGATATCGACCACCATGTTGCCGCTAGGCTCCGTAATTGGCAGGCCGGCCCCAATCGCGGCCACCATGGCCTGCTCCACCAGGTGCACCTCGCTGGCCTTGGCGCGATAGGCTGAGTCCATGACCGCGCGTTTTTCTACCTGCGTGATTTCCGAAGGCACTCCAATCACGATGCGCGGATGCACCAGCATCTTCCGGTTGTGCGCCTTCTGAATAAAGTAGTTCAGCATCTTCTCTGTAACCTTGAAGTCGGCGATTACCCCGTCCTTCATGGGCTTGATGGCGACGATGTTGCCCGGCGTCCGGCCCAGCATCTCTTTCGCCTCTTTACCCACGGCCTCCACTTCGCCCGTGTTCTTGTTGATGGCGACAATCGAGGGCTCGTTGACCACGATGCCTTTGCCGCGCGCATAGACCAAGGTGTTCGCGGTGCCCAGATCGATGGCCAGGTCGCTTGAGAACAAGCTGAATAGCGACCTGAGGTTGTGAGAACGTGACGAATGAAATCCGTTGCTTGACATGGACTTGCTCTTCTCGCGATCCACTCTGATCGCAGTGTTTTCGGGCGAACCCGATTTGCGCCATCCGGCGCGGCCGCGTTCCTCTAGTCTAAGAGGGATTCCGCAACCTGCCGGGACCGAAGGTTCCTCGTACCGCTGCCCGGAACCTCTTACTGATTGCTTCGCTTACTGAATAATGATTTTCTTCTGCTGCGTATTCACTCCGCCCTGGGCGGTCTGCGCCGTCACCGTAATCACCGCTTCGCCCGTCTCCAGTGGCGGCGTGAAGTAATGGAAGGTTCCATCGGTCGATACCATTGGAACTTCCCGCCCATTCACCATCACTCGCGCTCCTACCTGCGTCTTCCCCGTCACTTCAATGACATGTCCATGCTGGATGAAGGGGTCAAGCTCCAGGTCGATGGTTTCCACCTCTTTTCCCTTGGGAATTATGGTGAAGCGGTTCTTCTCGCTCTCCACCGACTCCGCCCCCGACGCGTCGTAGGACTGTACCACCCAGTAATACGCTCCTTCGCCGAGGCTTGTAACTGTAACATCGGCGGTGTTCACTCTCTTGTCAACCAGGGTGGAGGAGAAATAGGGGTTTCTTGAGATGCGCAGCCGGTAGCCCACGGCGTTCGCCATCGCCGTCCAGGAAAACTCCACGTCTTTGGTAGCCTCGCCGGAGGTGAAGATCGGCGCCATGTTCGCGGGAGAAATCGGGGTTGGCGGCCCGGTCTCTTTCGCTTTCTCCATGTGCGGTTCCGCCGCCTGGAAGCTTACTTTTTCCCAGTTGGCCAACTCCACGGTTTCGCCGTCGCGCGTGACCTCGCCGCTGCCCTTCTTCATTAGAATCTCATGCTGGTCGGCCTTGGGATCGTTGTGCACCTGCGCCGTGGATTCCGGAGCCAGCGAGGCTGTCGCCCCCGCCACAATCACCCGCGATTTCGATCCCTGAGAATACATGGCCGTCGAAAGGTCCACGGTTCCGGTACTCACCGCCACCGCCACATTCGTCTGCTGCTGATCGTTGGCCGAGTTTTCCTCGATTACGATCAGCGAGTCCTGTTTCACGGTATAGCTGGTGCCGTCGTTGAACGACACTTTCGCCATACCTTCCGAACCGGTCTGCACCACATCGCCCTTTTCCAGCGGAATGTCATAGTCCGCCGCAATCCAGCTATTGCCATTCCCCTTCTTCACCCTTACCGTGCCGTCGAGCGCGGTAAAGTGGGCTTGCTGTGCCGTGGAGACGCCTCCGCCCGCCGGTGGCGCCATCCCCGCCACCCGCTCCAAAGCCCGGTTGGCCACGTTGCCCGCCGCCTTGATGCTGCTCTCGGCAAACTGTGGGAAGCTCAGGCGTATCGCGACCAAAAACACTGTGGCAACGGCCACAATCAGCAGCGCCACACTGCGGTACGTGACCGTTTTCCACGCGATGTGGATGCTCGGTTTGCGAGTCGGAGAAGACACGGGAACCAAAAAACCTTATCCAAAGCTTTTGAATATGCGGTAATTTCAACGTTATCACAAGCACCTTAACGCCAAAAATGGGTAATAAACTAGGAACGTTACCTTCGTTTGCCGCCGCCCTCATCTTCACTCGCTTGTATAGCGCGGATACTCCTGTCCGCTAGCGTCGCCTTTGTTGTCCACGTGTTAATTTTCCGTTAAATTCGCCTCATTCAGTTGACCGTGACACGGCGTGGCACTACCCTGCAAGCCATGGCTCCAGCAGATCTCGACCAATTGCGTCTTGCCTACAAGAAAGCCGCCGACGAATGGGTCGCGACCATTCGCGCCGAGGAGGCCTTGGCCACTTCCGACCATTCGATGGTCGCCATGGAGGAATGGGACGCCGCCCACTTCCGGGAAGAGGACGCGCACACCAAGGCCACCGAAGCCCGGGAAAGCTACAAAGACGGCCTGCGGAGCGTGAACTACGGCATCTAGCTGAGCCCGTCAATCCAGTACCAGCCACAAACCAACCCTCCACCGACAGGGTGCCAGTCGCCTTGCCGCATCTCTCCTTCCGGCTGTAGCATCAATATCCAGGCAATCATAAGGAGCAATCATGGCCACCGACACCCTTGCCTCCCCCGCCACTTTCGGCAGCGGCACTGCTACCAGGGTTCTTAAGAACTTCATCGACGGCGAGTGGGTCGAGTCCTCCACCGGAGAAACCTTCGAAGACCGCAACCCCGCCGACACGCGCGACGTGGTCGGCATCTTCCAGAAGTCGGCCAAGGGCGATGTAGACGCCGCCGTCGCAGCCGCCAAGAGCGCCTTCGCCAAGTGGCGGCTCGTGCCCGCTCCGCGCCGCGCCGAAATCGTTTTCCGCGCCGCCGAAATCCTCATCGCGCGCAAAGAAGACTACGCCCGCGAGATGACTCGCGAAATGGGCAAGGTGCTCGCCGAAACTCGCGGCGACGTGCAGGAGGCCATCGACGCAGCCTATTACAACGCCGGTGAAGGCCGCCGACTCTTCGGCCCCACTGTACCCTCTGAGATGCCCAACAAGTTCGCCATGGCAGTGCGCCAGGCCATCGGCGTGTGCGGCATGATCACTCCCTGGAATTTTCCCATGGCGATTTCTTCCTGGAAGCTGTTGCCCGCCGTCGTGTGCGGCAACACTTGCGTCATCAAGCCAGCGCAGGATACTCCGCTCTCCACCTTCAATCTGGTCCGCGCCCTCACCGACGCCGGTCTTCCCAAGGGCGTAATCAACATCGTCGCCGGCTTCGGCCCCGACGTAGGCACACCGCTCGCCGACCATGTCGACGTGCGCGCCGTCTCGCTCACTGGATCGTCCGCCGTCGGCCGAATCATCGGCGGCATCGCGGCCAAGACCTTCAAACATTGCTCTCTGGAATTAGGCGGCAAGAATCCCATGATCGTTCTCGACGACGCCAACCTCGACCTCGCCATCGAAGGCGGCCTCTGGGGCGGTTTCGGCACCACCGGCCAGCGCTGCACCGCGACCAGCCGCATCATCGTGCAGAAGGGCGTCTACCGCGAGTTCGTCGAGCGCTACGTCGCTCGCGCAAAAAAACTGAAAGTCGGCAATGGCCTGGACGAAACCGTCGAGATGGGTCCAGCGATCAACGAAAAGCAACTCCACACCGACCTCAGCTATGTCGAGATCGGCAAGAACGAAGGCGCAAAATTAATGTGCGGCGGCAATCGCCTCGATAAGGGTGATTACCAATACGGCTGGTTTATGGAGCCGACCGTCTTCACCGACGTCGACCCAAAGATGCGCATTGCGCAGGAGGAAATCTTTGGCCCCGTCGTCTCCGTCATCCCGTGCGACGACCTCGAAGACGCCATCGAAATCGCCAACGGTATCGAGTACGGCTTGTCTTCCGCGCTCTACACCAAGGATGTGAATAAGGCCTTCGCCGCCATTCGCGACCTCTACGCCGGCATCACCTACATCAACGCGCCGACCATCGGCGCGGAGGTGCATCTGCCTTTCGGCGGCACCAAAGCCACCGGCAACGGCCACCGCGAAGGCGGTATCGGCGCGATTGATTTCTATACCGAGTGGAAGTCCGTCTACGTGGATTACTCGGACAAGCTGCAGAAAGCCCAGATCGACAGGGTAGATTAAAATAGCTGCGGTGTTCTTCGAAGTATTCCAGCCTTCGAGAGCAGGAGGGGCAGCCATGCCCAATCTCTCGGCTGCACGTCGCGCGATCTTGAGCCGTTCTCTCGCCGCTGCCGCAGCACTGGCCCTTTCCGCGTTCTGCACAGGTCCGCGGCGGGCCTCGGCTCAGACCGTTGCGGAGCGCACAACCCCCAACCCCGCCGAACAGGCTCCCCCCGCACTGCGAGTCGAGAGCAATCTGGTGGTGGTGCGCGTGGTGGTCCGCGATGCGCAAGGCCATCCGGTGGAGAATCTCCACAAAGAGGATTTCCGGCTTTTCGACAACGGCAAGGAACGATCGATCGCGCAGTTCGACATGGAGGTTCGCTCCTCGGCCCCTTCGAGTTCTCCGCTCACGGTTCGGAGTAAGACGGCAGCCGCCTCCGCCCCAGAGCATTTTGTCGCGCTCTACCTCGATGATCTCAATATGCCCTTCGACGATATAGTGCGCGTCCGCGACGCTGCCGACCGCTATCTCGCCACCGCTCTTGAACCCTCCGACCGAGCCGCGATCTTTACCTCCTCCGGTTCCATCGCGGTTGACTTCACATCAGACTTGAAACAACTGCACGCTGCGCTCTTCAAACTGCGGCCAATGTCCCGCGTGGGCGAGAACGGTTGTCCGAATATCACTGACTATCAGGCGGATCGGATCGTGAACCACGAAGACCCAGATGCTATAGCGGTGGCCACGGACGAAGCCGTCCACGCTTGCAACATCATGGTCACCTCCTCGGTCATTTTTGCCATGGCCTCGCGCGTCTTGAATCAGGCCATGATGCAGGCGCAGAACAGCCTGCAGGGCCTCAACCAGGTGGTGAAGCACGTCTCGGAAATGCCCGGGCAGCGGAGTATCGTCCTCATCTCCCCTGGCTTCCTGACCTTGGAGCTGGGTTCGCGGGTGGATGCGATTCTCGACCGCGCGCTGCGCTCGCAGATCGTCATCAGTTCGATCGACTCCAAAGGCCTGGCAGTGATGCTTCCGGAAGCGGACGTCCGCACCGGCTACACCACGGTGAACTCGCGTCTTTTGTCGATCAAGCGAGATTTGGCGTTCTTCCGTGAGCAAGAGGCCACCTCCGTACTTGCCCAGGTCGCGGAAGATACTGGAGGCAAGTTCTTCCACAATGACAACGATTTGAGCGCGGGAATTCGCCAGGTGACCACGCTGTCGGAGGTGTACTACGTCCTGGCCTTCACTCCTAAAAAACTGAAGTTCGATGGAGCCTTCCATTCGCTAAAAGTGAAGCTCCGCGACAAGCGGGCAGGAGTCACCCTGCAGGCGCGCCGTGGCTACTTCGCGCCCAGCAAGGAGCCCGTAAAAGAGGTGGACGAGTCCCAGGAGAAAATCAGGGAAGCTGTTCTCTCGAGAGAGGAGACTCACCAGTTGCCGCTTGACGTCAGCACCGAGCTTTCCAAAACCTCCGGCAATGCCGAACTCGCCGTGATGGCTCGTTTAGAACTGGGGCCGATGCACTTCCGCAGGGACGGAGAACTGAACGCCAACACCGTGACTTTCGTTTCGACCATCTTCAATGGAGACGGAATCTGGATTGCCGGACAACAAAAAGAAGTGCGGCTGGACCTGACAGACGCGACTCTGCAAAAGCTGATGACCTCCGCGGGCATCGTGGTGAGAACCACGTTTCAACTCAAGCCGGGAAACTACACGATTCGCGAAGTGGTAATGGATTCGGAAGACCACCATCTCAGCGCCATCTCTCGCGCCGTCGAGGTTCCGTGATTGCGCGCCTGCACCCTGGCACGAAGTCGCACTGGGCGCGCTTTCAGTACAATGTGGAAGAGTCGCCACCATGCCCATCACGCAAGCCCGCGAAATTCCGCCCGCCAAGCGCCTCGACAACGTCCGCTATGCCATCCGCGATCTCGCCTGTGTGGCCGATGAAGTCATCCAGCAGGGACACGAGGTTCTCCCGCTCAACGTCGGCGACCCGCTGAACTTCGATTTCCAGACGCCGCCGCACATCATCGAAGCCGTCTACAAGGCCATGCGCGACGGCAAGAACGGCTACGCCCCGTCTCCCGGAATTCGTGAAGCGCTCGAAGCCATTCGCGGCGAAGCCGCGCGCAAGGGCATCACCACCGTGCGCGATGTGTTCGTCACCTCCGGAGTAAGCGAAACTGTCGATCTCTGCATTAGCGCGCTGCTCAATCCCGGCGAAGACATCCTCACACCGAAACCCGACTACCCGCTCTACTCGGCCGTTCTCTGCAAGCTGGGCATCGCGATCAACGCTTACGATCTGAATGAGGAAGATGCCTGGCAGCCCGAACTTGCCGACATCGAGCGCAAGCTCACGCCACGCACCCGCGGCATCGTGCTGATTAATCCCAACAATCCCACGGGATCGCTGTGCACGCCGCAGATGCTCGAGCAAGTAGCCGAAATAGCGCGCCGTCATGGCCTGGTCATCTTCTCCGACGAAATCTACGACAAGCTGATTCTCCCCGATTCGAACGGAGACGTCACCCCGCACATCGCCTTCGCCAGCGTCGCGCCCGACGTGCCCTGCATCACCTTCGGCGGCATGTCAAAAAACTATCTGGTCCCAGGATGGCGCATCGGGTGGGGCATCGTCTCCGGCGACGCCGCTGCCATCAAGCCCTATAGCGAAGGCATTCACCGCCTGCTGCGCGCGCGCCTCTGCGCCAACCATCCTGAGCAGTACTCGATCAAGCCCGCGCTCGAAGGCCCGCAGGATCACCTCATCGAAGTGCGGCGCAAACTCCGCTCCCGCCGCGACCTCACCCAGAAGTGGTGCGAGTCCACGCCGCGAATAAGCTGCGTCGCACCGCGCGGCGCCTTCTACGCCTTCCCGCGCATTGACATTCCCGAAAGCGATGAAGTCTTCGTAAAAGAACTAATCCGTCAGAAACACGTCATGGTAGTCCACGGCTCCGGCTTCGGCCAAAAGTCCGGCACGCAGCACTTCCGCATCGTGTTCCTGGCAGATGAGAAGACGCTCAGCGGCGCCTATGCAGGGATTGGGGATTTTATTCGCGAACGATATGGAAACGGAACATAAGGACCTTGTCGCGCATATTCTTTTTCGCGATGCTAGGACTTGCGCTTTCGCTCGCAGTCGCCGGCCTCGCGAGCCGGCCTCCCAACCTGTTTGGCGGGTTCACCCTGCCCCTCTGGATTCTGCCGGGGCTGGTAAATCTTGGTGCCCATGACGTCACTTGGCCATTGATGCTGCCCAGCGGAACAATTTGTTACGGATTGGTGGCCTTTCTTCCTTATATCCTTTGGCAACGAATGCGGCAGCACGATATGACAAGGGTCCGGCGGCCAGGAAACTGGAATCGTCGCTCGTCCCCATCGTAAGAAACCCGATTCGCTGTATGACCATGGTACAATGACCATGATCTTCAGGCGTGAGAATGAAAACCAAAACCATCCCCGCAGGCGCCTTCAAAGCCCGCTGTCTTGCCATCATGGATGAAGTTCAGTCCAAGCGCCAGGCTGTGCTGATCACCAAGCGCGGCAAGCCGGTGGCCAAGCTCGTCCCGGTCGAACAAGAAAAGGACGATATCTTCGGCTTCTACAAAGGCAAGATAAAAATCAACGGCGATATCGTTTCCCCAGCTTTTTCTCCGGAGGAATGGGGAGATTTGTATTGATTCTGCTGGATACGCATGTGGTGATCTGGTTGGCACAGGATCAAAGGCGCATTTCTTCACGGGCGCGCGACGCGATTACCGGCTCACGCCAAGGCGTCCAGGGCCTGGCCGTTTCCGCCATGACGCTTCTCGAACTCGCCCGGCTTGCCAGCCAAAAGCGTATTGAGCTGACGCCGAGCCTGGAGGACTTCCTCCGGGATGTGGAGCGGCGATTCGCGGTCCTGCCAATCACGGCACAGATATGCGTGCAGGCCTTCGAGTTTCCCGCAAACTTTCCGAAAGATCCGGCCGACCGCGTAATTGGCGCTACCGCGCTCATAGAAGGGCTAAGCCTCGTAACCGCGGACCAAGCGATCCGCCAGTCGAAGGCCGTGCGAACAATCTGGTGAAGCTCGCGGTCGTCTAGCATTCCCCTGACTTTCTCTTTCCCCGCGAATCTGCTTAAATCAAAGTAGGGCGCAACCTGGGTCGCGTCCTTGTGTTTCCATAAAGTGTTCCTACGGTCGTGGTCGACATTCACTCCCATATTCTTCCGGAGGTAGACGACGGACCCAAGTCCTGGGAAACCTCCGTCGCCATGTGCCGCATGGCCGCCGCCGACGGCATCACGCACCAGGTCGCCACGCCTCACGCCAACGACCGCTACCACTATGACCGCGATTATCTTCAAGGGCTGGTCACTCACCTTCAGCCGCTGGTCGGCGATACGCTCACCCTCAGCCTGGGGTGCGATTTCCATCTTTCCTACGACAACCTGCAGGATGTGCTGGCCAATCCCGCCCGCTACTCGATCGAAGGCACGCACTACATGCTGGTCGAGTTGAGCAATTACAGCGTCCCGCCGCAAACCACCGACTGTTTTATGCAGCTCGGCGACCGCGGGATCACCGCCATCATCACTCATCCCGAGCGCAATCCAATTCTGCGCGAGAACTTGCAGCGCGTGGTGGAGTGGGCCGAGCAAGGCTGCGTGATCCAGATGACCGGCTCCGCTCTCACTGGATTCTGGGGCGAACGCGTGCGCCGCGCCGCCCACTGGCTGCTGCAGCACGATGCCGTCCACGTGCTGGCCACCGACGCTCACGATACGGAGAAACGGATTCCTGTGCTTTCCACGGCTCGCGATGCCGCCTCCGAAATCTGCGGCGACGAGGTGGCGGAGGCCCTTGTGGATGCCAATCCTCAAGCCATTGTTAACTCGAAGCCTCTGCCTTATTTTCCCCGGCCGGTGCTGGGGAGCTACCGCAAGACACCTGGCGGTTCCTAGTTTCTCAGGTCTTGGTTCTCAGTCCTAAGCTGTTAGGCAAAGTTCCGGGGCTCTCGGAGAGTCGCAGAAACTACTGCGGTTTCGATGAGCTGTGGTTGGGAGCTGGAGTTGGAGTTGGAGTTGGAGCTGGAGCTGGAGTTGCAGCCGACGGCGGATCAGCCGGCGAAGTTGAGTTTGTCTCGGCATGCGGACCCGCATCGGCGCTGCGCGAGACGGGAGTCAACGACACAGCATGCGGCGCATCCGGCCCGGTGGTCATCGCGCTATCCGGATTCAGCAGATGGTCATGACTGGGACCCAGTCCCAAGCTGATCAGCGCGCGCGCGTCGGGCACGGTCTTCGATTGCCAGCCGTGATCGGCCTGATAGCGCCGCATCGCGTCTTCGCTGGCCTGATTCCAGGTTCCAGAGGCTTCACCGCTCAGGTAGTGCTCGCGAATCAGCGCTTCCTGAATGGCTTGCGCCCGCTCCGGGTCAATCTTTCGTTGTCCGCGCGCCGCCGTCTTCCTGCTGCCGCGCCTCCGCACGCTCGCGTACTTCAGTTTCCTGCGATGAACCGCCGCGGAGGCCTTCGCTCGCCTCTTGCGGCTTACCCTCTTTGTTCGCGTGCTGGCGCCGGCCGGGTTCACAGTCCGGCTGGAGGTCTGCGCATTTGAGCGCGACGGAGCGCAAACCCAGATCAGGGCCAGAGCGCAGCCTGCCCCCAACCATCTCCGCATTTTCGCGCGATGTTTTGGTTTCGATGGCAATGGCCCAACCTCAGAACACCCGCCGCCCCACGGGTTTGCGTCAGATTGACCGCGTAAGACGAGCTGCGCCGAACGAACCGCCGCAAAACCGTTTACGCCAGGTCATCTGCGCTGAAAATGAAAACCCAACTGAAGCTGGCATTTTAATCATCCTCCATTGCAGGAGGCAATGCCAGTTCCGGTTGGGTTAATCCAGGTTACGGAAGTGTCCCGGCCAGGAAAATCGTGCCCGCCTGGCCCGAGGTTCCACCTTGACGCACCAGGAAGACCACATCCTGGCCGCTCTTCAGGCTCGACTCCACCCTGGCGAAATCCGCTTCGCTGTTCACCGGCTGCTTGTTGACCTCAAGGATCACGTCGCCGCGGCTCAAGCCGACGTCCTCGGCGAACGACCCCGGCTTTACATCCGACACAATCACGCCCTTGTCTGCGGGCACATTCAGGCGGTCGGCTAGTTCCGGCGTCAACTTGCGCACCATAACCCCAACCTTGCTCTGCTTGGGCGCGCTCTCGTCCGCGCCGCTATCGTCATCATTCAAACGGGCGGCAAACAACTTGGCGCGGTCGGCCACGGTCACGCTTGTTTCCTGCGGCTTGCCGTTGCGCACGAAGCCGAGTTCCACTTTCGCTCCCGGCTTGCGCGCGGCAATGTCCGCCACCAACTCCGCGCCCTTCGTTACTTTCTTGCCATCGACGGTGGTGATGGTGTCGCCCACTTTCAGGCCTGCCCGATCGGCAGGACTGCCGGCCACCACGTCCGAAACCGTGACCCCGGTTCCCGCGCCATAGACGCGCGCGATCGCGGGATTGTCCACCGCATCAAATTGAATTCCAATGGAGCCGCGAGACACGCGATGCTCGGGTCCAATCAACTGGTTGTACACCTGCACCACGGTGTCGGAAGGCAGCGAAAAGCCAACGCCCGCATAGGCGTCGGTCTCGCTCAAAATGGCGGTATTGATGCCGATTACTTCGCCGTCCATATTGACCAACGGCCCACCCGAATTCCCGGGGTTAATGGCGGCGTCAGTCTGAATAAATATCTGGAACTGGTGATTGGGGACCAGGTCGTCCCTGCCCTTGGCGGACACAATACCAGCCGTCACGGTACCCACTTGCCCAAACGGGCTGCCGATGGCCAGCACCCAGTCGCCCACCTGCATGCTATCCGAATTGCCCATCTTCGCCGCGGGCACGGGACGGTTTAGATCAATCTTGATGACCGCCAGATCGGTTTCCTGGTCTTCTCCGATCACCCTGGCGTCATGCTGCACGCCCGGCGGATCGTCCTGCAAGCGCACTCGGATGCGGTCAGCTTTCTCCACCACGTGCCGGTTCGTGATGATGTAGCCCCTCGGATCAACGATGACGCCCGAACCCAGAGAACGCTCGCGAATCGATCCGTCGTCACCGAGGGGGTTGCCCTGGCCACCGGGGCTGCCGAAAAAGCGATTGAAAAAGTCGTCCATCCCGCCACCGTTGTCGTCACCATCGCCACCCTGCCCGCCACGCCGGTGCGGATTTTTGATGACCGATTCCGTGTTGATGTTCACCACGCACGGTCCCAACTCCTTGGCGATTTGCGAGAACACATTGGAAAGTTGCTTCGGGGAAGGGATCGACAGTGGAGTCGCATCGGAAGACTTTTGCCCTTCCTTGCCCTTCACTCCAAAAGAAACCACCGTGCCGATCAAAATACCGAGCGCCAGCGTAGCCACAATGCTGAACGAATAAACCCAACGACGGGCCTTCACGCGCACCCAAATTCCCTGCGAATCCATATGCCTGATTCCCTCCGAAGACTTTTGGAATTCTCATTATACCCGTTTGCAGGGCCGCTGCCGCAGTTGCCGCGAACGCCCAAGGGATGCAAGCGCACCCCGCCGGGCAGGCTTCCAGACCACGAATCTCGCTCGACTACCGGCTCGGGATGCCGTGATCTGCCGCCTGGTTATTTCCGCTCGTACACAGTCTTGCCACCCACCACCGTCCGCAGCACTTCGGTCCCCAGTATTTTTTCGGCGGGCGGCGCCGTCACGTCGCGATCCAGCACCACAAAGTCGGCCAGCATCCCCGGCTGCAGCTTGCCTTTTTCTTTCTCCTCGAATTCGGCGAAAGCCGAGCCGGTCGTGTAGGCGGCAATGGCCTCGTCCATGGTGATCCGCTGCTCGGGAAAATATTCCTGTTTGCCGTCTTCGCTCTTTCGTGTCACCGCCGCATACAGTCCGCGGAAAGGCGTCACCGGCTCTACCGGATAGTCCGTACCAAAGGCCAGGGTCACGCCCTCATTCAGGAACGATGCCCAGGCGTAAGAAGTCGCGGCCCGCTTCGGCCCCAGCCGGTCCTCGGCCCAGCGCATGTCGGTGAGCACATGGCTGGGCTGCATGGAGGCAATCACGTTCAATTCCTTGAAGCGCGCAATCTGCGCCGGCGTGGTGACCTGCGCATGTTCCACCCGCAGGCGGAAATCTGCACCGCCGTTTGGAGCCCTTACCTTCTGCTCACGCGCCGCTGTTTCGGCTCCCGCGAAAGCGTCGAGCGCCATCTGCACGGCCTCGTCGCCAATCGCGTGAAACCCAAGCTGGAAACCCGCCAGCACGCGCTCCTTCGCCATTTCGTTGAGCTTGGCAGGGTCGTAGCGCGGCAGTCCGGAATTATTCGGTTCATCGGTGTATGGCTCCAGCAGCGCCGCCGTGTGACCGCCCAGCGAGCCATCCATGAAGGCCTTCAAAAAACCGGTGTGCAGCATCAAGTCCGATTGCGGATGCGAAGCGCGCTCGGTCTTGAGTTCTTCCAGCGATTCGTCAAACGGCAGCCACTCGCTGATGCGCGCCGTCAACTTGCCTTCCTTTTCAAGTTCCTCGTAAATCTGGAAGTTCTCCCAGGGAGGCGAGTAGTCCTGCGCCGAGGTTACGCCGTGTTCGGCCAGATCGGCGAGCGCCACCTCGAGCGCCTGCCGCCGCTGCTCCCGCGTCGGCGGAGGAATCACCATCAGCACCGCGCGCTGCGCCGTGTCGCGCAGAATTCCCGTAGGCTGGCCCTTTGCATCGCGGTCAATCTTGCCGCCTTCCGGATCGCCGCTGGCCGGCGTGATGCCCGCCAGTTTCAGCGCCAGCGTATTGGCCACCGCCAGGTGTCCATCCACGCGATCCAGAAATACCGGATGCTCGCCTGAAACCTTATCCAGGTCCCAGCGTCCCGGCAGAACCTTCAGCGGCCACAAAGTCTCGTCCCAACCGCCCCCCAGAATCCATTCGCCGGGCCTGGCATTTTCCGCCCTGGCCCGGACGCGCTCGCGAAATTCCTCGATCGTCTTCACCCCGGTCAGGTCGACGCTCAATTTCTGCATCCCGGCAGCGGCCAGGTGCAGATGCGCATCGTCGAATCCCGGCATGACAAAGTGTCCTCCCAAATCGATGACCTGTGTCCGCGGGCCCTTAAGCTTCAAAATATCCGCATTGCTGCCTACCTCCTGAATGCGGTCACCGCGCACCGCAATCGCCTCCGCGCGTTCGATTGCACTGAGCCCCGCCTTCGAGCCCCCCGCACTCGAAACCACGCCGGTATAAACATTGCCATGCACGTAAATCGTATCCGCCTTGGGTTTGAAATCTTTCGTTTCCGGAACGCCGGTCTGCGGTAAAGCCTGCACAACAAAAGTGATCACGATAAGGAACGACAGAAATAGACCTGCGGGTGAAACCGGGTCGCGTCCGCCCGGGCGCTCTGGCCGCGAAGCGGCAGTACTCATTCGCCCCGCAGGTAAGGGCGGGGAAACATCGACGTTCGACTGCCTGAGTCGCGTTAGGGATGGCAAGAAGCATTTCCACGAAGACTGCATCATCCCAATCTCCTCATTCCCCCATCCCCGCTCCTGCCAGCGCGAGCATAGTCAGCAGAATCCGCTTCAGCCCCAGCTCCCGTCCGTTGCTGTCGAACCACTCCTGCAGAGTGTGGGCTCCGCCGCCCGAACCGCCGCCACCGATCGCAATCGCTTCGAGGCCCAGCGAGAGCGGAATGTTCGCGTCCGTCGACGCCCGCTGCACCTGCGCCGCATTGTTCAATTGCGCATCCACCGCCCGAATCACGTGCAGAATCCGCGCGCTCATGGCCAGCTCTCCCGCCGGACGGTTCCCGATCGCTACCACTTCGCAGTTCACGCCCGAAGGCCGCTTCTGCGCCGTCGATCGCATCTCCGCCGCCAGCGTTTCGTCTTCCACCGCGCGGCTCAGCGCCAGCCGCAGCGTCTGCTCCAGCCGCTCCATCTCACTCATCGAAGTCGATCGGATATCCACTTTCATGCTGGCCGATTCCGGAATCGAATTCACCGACGTGCCGCCGCGAATCACGCCCACGTTGAACGTCGTCTTCGGCGCAGCCGGAACCGGAGTCGCCGTGAACGTATCGATGGCGCGCGACAGAATCACAATCGGATTGGGCGCTCCAAAGTCGCTCCAGGAATGCCCGCCCGGACCGCGCACGATCACTTCAAACCGCCGGCTGCCCAGCGCCTCGGCCACAATCGTATCCGCGCCCGCCCCGTCCAGCACCACGCTGTAGGCAATCGAATCCTTCCAGCGTGGCGTGGAAAAAATGTGCCGCATGCCCCGCAAATCGCCCTCACCCTCTTCGCCCACATTCCCGATAAACACAAACGGCAGCGCATGCCGCAGCCGCACCGCGCGCAGCAGTGCCGCGATCGCCAGCATCGCCGCCACTCCCGCACCGTTGTCGGACACTCCTGGCCCATACAACCGGCTTCCTTGCTGCCGGATGTTCAGCGGCGTATTCGCCGGAAACACGGTATCGATGTGCGCGCTCAGCGCCACATAACGCTGTCCATATCCTGGATGCACCCCGAACACGTTGCCCACATCGTCGACGCGAACATCATCCAGGGCAACTTCGCGAAAGCGCTCCGCCAGCCACGCCCCGCGCGCCGCCTCGCCAAACGGAGGCGCCGGAATCCGCGCCATCTCCATTTGCCACTGCGCCAGTTGTGGCTCCTGGGTGCGCAGCCAGTTAAACGCCGACCGCACCTCCGGCGAAGCCGCCAGCCGCGCCACATCCTGCTGCACCGCAGGCGCAACCTCCGGCATATCCGCGCGTGGGGGAGCAGGGCTCATGGGGAGTTATCGGTTATCTTACATCGCGTGGGAAGCAAAGGGATTGACAACAGTCGGTCCCACCCGGGAATTCGGGAAGGGCACGACTTCAGTCGTGCCACCCAAGACTTGAAAAGATGCGGCTTCGGCCCCTGACGTACGCTTCCACCACAATTCTTGTCATTCCGAATCGGGCTGAAAGCCCGATGAGGAACCTGCTTTATGTGGTCCGCACGGAGGGCTCAGTGCTCATGGCGGCGATGGCAGGTCAACCATGGGATCTTTCGACTTCCACGCGCCAAATTGGTGGGACATCGCTTGACCTCTCTTAAGGATCGGCCCTCCGTTCTGATCTGCCCGAGCCCAACCAACGAGGTGATCCCAAATTCGCCCCACGTGTCCAAGTAAATCCGCCAACAGAAGCTGTGCTATCGTCGTGTCATCGTCGAGCAAAGCGCCAGCTTTCGGGACTGGATGCCCACCTAGCTCGCAATGATATCCGTAGTCCTTTCCTCGAAACTTCCCCTGCGCCGCCTTTCGAAGCTTAGCCGGTGTGAAGAATGACTGACGCTCCTGCTGGTCGCTCCGAAGCCACCGCTCGGCGTCGCCAATCGCGGGTCTCAAACGCCCAAGCCAAATATTCGATCTCGACCATCTGCCTGAGTAGTGCTGCTGCAGCATATTGGCGACCGTCAGCGAACAGATCTGCGCTTGCGGAAATGAGTTGGCTCGCAACGCGAAGCAACACAGACACAGCGACGGTTTCATCACTGCCCGCAGGAATCCCGACAACTCACCGCTTTTTTCCCACAGCCCCAGTGTGACATCTAACCTTGCCCGCACCAATCAATTGCGAGATCATGGTCAAGGCGGACGCAGTGCCCGCAGGTTTGTATTGTAAGAGCCCTGTTCTTTGAAAATTGAATATCCATCGGCTAACCCCTTGGACCACAATAATTTACGAGCAACTCCATTCGCCAGCTGGTTGCCGCTGACTGATTCCAAAGAACTTAGCGAAAACATTACTCCGCTAAACGATTGATTACAAATATTTTACCAATAACCCGTTTAGAATAAATATTCTAGCGGGGCATGGTTTTGCTATGTGTATGATTCTAGAGATTTTATACGGGTTGATCTGCGATTTTTTTAATTCAGATCTAAGCCAGCCGGCTCTCGACGTATCCCGCTCGCTGCTCCACCGCAGCCACCAGCTTCCTAGTGGCTGGAACCTCAATCCCATGCCTCCGACCGCCGCGCAGGATCGGCCCCGCAATCGCATCCAGTTCCGGAGTCTTGTGCTGTTCAACGTCCTTCTGCATGGAGCTGCGCATGTTGGCTGGCATTACCTTCACCGCGGCAAGGACCTTTTCAGCGTCAACGTGAGCACCCTCCGCGAGGCCAACCGCGCAAGCCTCCCGCACGCACGCCTCGCCGATGCTCCGCCACGTCGGATCGGAAAGAATTTCGCCGACAGTTTTATCGGCAGCGGTTGTGCTCAGCGCGAACGGCGCCAGAAAGACCAGCTTGCCCCACATCAGCGTCGGCTCGTCGTCGATGACGCGGCACGTAAAGCCGATCTGCTGAAGCTGGTCGAGGGTGCTTCCCAGCAGATCCCGTCCGGCCGACAACACATTCAAACGGGCAAACGGAGAGCGATGGACGATATGCCCCGGTCCGACGCGCTCGGTTTCGACCGCAATCGTCGCCGGGATCACACGGCGAGGTCCATACCTGTCCCGGAGCAGCGAGATATGGTCAATACCGTTAAGCAGGGGAATAATGCCGCGCACCGAATCTGGATTCTTGATCGAAATAAGCGCCGGCCCCAACTGCGTGGCCTTCACCGCAATCCACAACACATCCACGGTTGGAACTTCCGCCGAGACGGCGACATTGACAGAGAAATTTCCGAAGGGACTCTCCAGCCGAAGCTGGCGGGGATAGTCACCGAGCGCCTCGCGCCGTACCACCAGAGTGATGGACGCTGCGGCGCGCGCCAGGCAAGCCCCGATCAGCCCGCCGACACCACCGGCTCCGAGAATCGCATGCCGCATCGGTTGGGAGATGGCATCGGTCATGAGGTCTTAGATTCGCGCGACTCACTTTTGCTTCATGGCCGCGGGCAGGCACTCCAGAACTTCAGCCTCGTTGAGCGTATGGTCGCTGGCTTTGGCGCGCTGATAAATGCGGTCGACCAGATCGTCGCTGGCCGCAATGCCTCGCTGCTCCAGCCAGAACAGCACATTCGACTTGCCGCTCATCGGGCCAATGTCGATGATCTGCTGCAGCCCAAACAGATGCGATGGCACGCCCGAGTAAACCGTGTTGGCGAGCTCGAGGTCATTTTTCTTAAACGCCTTGGCCACCGCCGCCGCGTGGACACCCGTCGCGGTACGGAACGCATCCTCGCCTACCACTGGATAATTCGCCGGAATCGGCACCCCCGTGGCCCGCGAAACCGCCTGGCAATACGGCTTCAGCTTGGTTAGGTCCTGCGCATCCCACGGCGCAACCCCCATCAGCTTCAGGTTCACCAGCATCTGATCCATCTGCGTATTGCCCACGCGCTCGCCAATTCCAATGGCGCAGGCGTGCACGCAATTTGCCCCGGCCACCACCGCCGCCATTGAATTCGCGATCGCCAGCCCGCGATCGCTGTGCCCATGCCAGTCCACGCGAATCTTCTCGCCCGATGGCTTTACCACCTTCTCGATCACAAATTTCACCAGCGCGAACGCGCCCACGGGCGTGGCGTGGCCGGCGGTATCGCAAATCACCAGGGCACGCGCGCCGCAATCAATCGCTGTGGCATATAGCCGCTTCACCGTCTCGGGATCGCAGCGCGACGTATCTTCGGTAACATACATCGCGTCGAGCCCGAGCGAAACCGCGTACTTCACCGCTTTTTCGGTAGTCCGCAACAGAAAATCGTCAGACCAACCTTCAGTAAAACGGCGAATCGGGCTGGACCCAATGAACATTGCGGCTTCGATGCGCAGGCCGGTCTTCTGCGCGATCTCGGCTATCGGACGAATATCGTTCTCATGGGTGCGCGCCGCGCAATTGGCGCGAATCTTCATCTTGTGCGCGGCGATCTCCCGCGCCAACGCCGTCACATGCTCGACGGCGCGCACTCCCGCACCCGGCAATCCAAGATCGAGCGAGTCGATCCCGAGCGCCTCCATCAGATGAAGAATTTCAAGTTTCTCTGGAATCGAAGGATCGCGCACCGAAGGCGATTGCAAGCCATCGCGCAGGCTCTCATCATTCAGCAGCACCGGCCCCAGCAGCTTCAATCCCGGAGGATGATTCTGGTTCCAGTCGTAGATGAGTTCCGAGGGTTTCATGAGCAGGCAGAGAGTCCCGAGTAGCGAGTATCAAGACAACCGCATTCTTTGATGCCCCGTACTTGGGACTCGGGACTCGCGACTATTTTTCCTTCGGCGGCAGCGTCAACCCGAACACTGAAATCATCCCCTGCCCGG
Source organism: Candidatus Sulfotelmatobacter sp. (assembly GCA_049800135.1). GTDB lineage: Bacteria > Acidobacteriota > Terriglobia > Terriglobales > Acidobacteriaceae > Sulfotelmatobacter. The sequence goes on along the minus strand of JBARJF010000037.1, from coordinate 57,012 downwards.
CGACGTTCACTTTCGCTTCCGCCGGATGCGGCAAGTACAAAGTCTGGCAATGTTCACAGCGGTAGACCTCGGCATCCGGTCCCCAAGCCTTTTCCGCATCGCCGCATGCTCGCTCGATCACGTCGGTTGCGTAGAACCAGCGCTTCAAATGGCCGCCGCAGAATTTGCCCTTCTCATTTTTCTCGTTGCAGGCGCGTTGCCCGGCCTTCTTGACCTTCACCGTGTGATGAGGCAGTTGTGCCGGAGCTTGCGCTTCCAATGTCGTGATTTCGCCAGTCGCCAAAACGCTCACCTCATTCGCGCGGCATTGGCGCCGCCGAATCCGGCCCTACCAATCTCATTGTAATCGAAGGTGTTCTCAGTTCCTCAGTTCTCAGTTCTCGGTTCTTGCAACTTACAGACGCTGGCGCCTAGTCGCCCCTGCGGCGTGCAGAGCGCCGCGAACCCGCTTGCCCAAACCCCGCGCAAACTGGAAATCGGCAAACCCTTCCATCTGGCGCGCAAAACTCGAACTCGCAAAGAGTCACGTCCGTCGCCGGATTCACCGAGATAACCTTGCGCGCCGCGATTTGCACGTCGGTGGCCATTTCCCCTTCCATTTCCGATAGGACGCGCCTCAGTACTCGACGTTCACTAGATACAATCCACTCGCCGGCACCGTCGCGCCCGCAGCCGAGCGGTCGCGCGCCTCCAGAATGCGGGTCACGTCCCCGGATTGCAGCGTTCCCTTGCCCACAAGAATAAACGTCCCTACCAGATTTCTCACCATGTGGTGCAGAAAACCCGATCCCTTCACCGTATAGACGAACTCATCTTCCTGACGGTCCCATCTGGAAGAGAAAATCTGCCGCAGGTTCGAGGCCGGAGCACCGTCCCGTCCGCGCTCCGGATCAACCGCCGCGAACGAAGTGAAATCGCGCTCGCCTTCCACGAGACCTGCCGCCCGCGCCATCGCAGCCTCATCCAAAGGGAACGGATAGTGCCATACATACCGAGCCAGAAACGGCGGACAGACGGGGTCACGATAAATGCGGTAGCGATATGTCTTCGCCCGCGCCGACTTGCGCGCATGAAAATCCGGCGGAGCTTCCTCGGCCCCGAAAACCCGCACCGACGCTGGCAAAACATCGTTCAACGCCTTCACGAAATTCGCCGTGGGGACGGAAGACTCCGTGACAAATGTCACCACCTGGGCCAGCGCATGCACTCCTGCATCGGTTCGCCCCGAACCCTGCGGCAATACCTTTTCGCCCGTGACCCGTCCAATGGCTGAGGCCAGTGTGCCCTGTACGGTCACGGCATTGGGCTGCACTTGCCAACCCGCGAACCCCGAGCCGTCATAGGAGAGAATCAGTTTGAGATTGCGCATGCGATCTTTTAATTTCTGCGGCCGGGAGTCCGAGAGCCACACCGGTTCATCCAACTCATTTCGCGCGGTTGGCTTTTCCGGGCAACAGTGTGACTCGTCCCCGGGGAGGCCTTGGACCATCGCCAGCACTTTATCAGTTCCAATTCTCCCGAGCGCCCGAAAAAGCAGCCACTGCGTCGGATATACTGATGCGTTTGACCGAACTTCCGTCTTGGGATGAGATTTCTTTCTCTGCGAGTTTGCCGAGTACCGGAAAGGACGCGCCGGAGAACCAGAATGGAGAATCGCAAAGGTCTCCGGTGGCACTTTGACGGGCGTTCGTTTTTCAGGAACCCGAATGCCGCTGGTTGCGTACCAAGGGCTCAGTGGAAGCTTTCATTGATTTGCGCAGGTTCCGCGGTCTCGGGTTACGACCAAGTTCTTTTTGCTGCATGATCCTAACGAAACCAGATCCTGACGAAACAGACTTCAACGAACCGGGTTTCTCCCGAACGGAGATGAGTAGATGCCATTCTTACGCTTAACCTCGACCATCCGGCTGACCATGGCCGCAGCCTTATTCGCAACCCTGAGTATCGCCGGCTGGGGTCAGGAACCACCGGCCGCGCCGGTCCCGCAAAACACGCCGGAAACGCGGCCGCTCCCAGTCATGAATTACTCGCGGCCGGTCTCGCATTTTCCGAATCCGATCGCACCGTATGTACCGCGGCGCCTGGCGTCGCCGAATTTGGCGAACACGGCGCGCATCGATTCGTTGCTGCGCAATGGCAAGCTCTACCTGTCGCTGAACGATGCCATCGCCCTGGCGCTCGAGAATAATCTCGACATCGCCATCGCGCGCTATAACCTGAACATCGCCGACACCGATATCCTGCGCGCGAAGGCGGGAGCCACAACCCTCGGCGTAAATACCGGCATTGTGCAGAACACTCCGGGCGGCGGCGTGCTCGGTCTCGGCGGACAAGTCGGCTCCGGCACTGGAGGCACCACCCTCGGCGCGGGCGGCGCGGGCGCGGGCGCGGGCGGTTTGGTCGGTTCCACGCTCGGTCTCGGGCCCGTGATCAACAGCTTCGATCCCATTGTCACCGGAACACTGCAGGAAGATCATTTCAGCCAAACCGCCACCAGCATTTTCCAGGGCGTGGTTCCGGGAAGCAGTCTGGCCCAGAACACCGGCACCGTAAACTTCGCCTACAATCAGGCCTTTCAGTGGGGCACGAGTATCTTGGTTGGGTTCAACAACACCCGGCAGACGACGAACAGTTTTTTCTCGAGCCTCAGCCCGACGCTGAACTCCAATTTCAGGGCAACCGTCACCCAGCCCCTGCTGCAGGGGTTTGGACTGGCATCCAACACGCGCTTCATTCGCATCGCCAAGAACGACCGTGAACTTTCCGACGTTGCCTTCCGCCTGCAAGTCATCACCACGGTAAATCAGATCCAGACCATGTATTGGGATCTGGTCTATGCCTACGAGAACGCGCGGGTGCAGAAGGAATCGCTGGCGTTCGCCGAGAAGACACTCTCTGACACCAAGAAGCAGGTGGAGATCGGCAGCCTGGCGCCCATCGAGGTGGTGCGTGCCCAGAGCACCGTCGCCCAGGACCAGCAAGCCGTGACCATTGCCCTCACCAATCTGCAACTGGAGCAGTTGCTGATGAAGAACGCGCTCAGCCGCACCCTGCACGACCAGACCCTTGCGGGAGCGGAAGTGATTCCCACTTCGACGATGGAAGTTCCCGAGAACGAGCAGATCCAGCCCACTCAGGATTTGATCGACGACGCTCTTCGCCATCGCGCCGATCTGGTGGAGTCCCGCATCCAACTCAACACCACGGAGATCAGCAACCGGGCCGTGCGCAGTGCTCTGCTGCCGACGCTCAATCTGTATGCCTACTACGGGGGCGCGGGCGTGGGTGGCAGTCAGAATCCCTCTAACCTTTGCTCGAATTTGCCCGCTGATTTACAGGATTTCGGGTGCGCCGGACCAAACCAGTCCGCGGGTCAGCTTCCGATCAACCCGAGTACCAGCCTGGGAGGTACTCTCAATCAGTTGGTGAATTCCACCTCTCCCGACAAAGGTATTGGCCTGTCCTTGAATATTCCCCTGCGCAACCGTGCAGCACAGGCGCTGCAGATCCGCTCGGAACTGGAGTATCAGCAGGCGCAGATGCGGCTGCAGCAGATCGAAAACCAGATCACCATTGAGGTCCGCAACGCACAATTCGGAGTGGAACAGAACCGCGCCAGCGTGGACTCGGCGCAAGCCGCGGTCGACTATGCCCGGCAGTCGCTCGAGGCCGAACAGAAGAAATATCAGTTTGGCACCTCGACCACGACCGCGGTCTTGCAAACCCAGAGCGCGCTGGCCACCGCGGAATCCACCTTGATGTCGGCCATGGCGGCGTATGAGAAATCACGCGTCGAACTCGATCGCGCCACTGGCGTCACGCTTGACCGTGCCGGCATCAGCATCGACGATGCCGCCAAGGGACAGGTCACACGCATGCCCAACGTTCCCTACATCGCGCCGCTCAAGGACATGCCGTCCATGACCGAACCGGCGCCGCAGGCAACCGCTCCGCAACAACCGCAGTAGCGGGTTTGCGGACCGAAGCCGGCGCGGTCACAAACCGCGCCTTATTTTTCCCTCACAATTCTTTACAATCTGCGCCCCGCTGCGGCCGCCCTGTCCCGCTAAGATGGGGTGACGCTTTTATGTTTTCCGCATCCAACTTTCAAAATCTATCTTGTCCTTCAACATGATGTACGACCGTTCTTACTCAAGGAGACGAACCATGTCTTTGCCTTTGCCCCGCATGACCGCGGCCTGGCGGCCCGCCCGCCTGGTGATGGCCCTCGCCATCCTCGCTTGCATACAGTTGTCACCGCTCCTGGGCGCGCAAGATGTCCCCGCAGCCCCGACGCCGCAGCCTGCGATAACTCCCGCCCTGCCGCCAACGCTTCATTTGCAGGATTACTCCCAGCCGCGCGCGGCTTTTCCCCATTTCCTGCAACCCTACGAACCCCAGGACGTAGCGCAGCCCGACCTCAGTAATTCGCCGCGCATGGACTCCCTGATGCGCGACGGCAAGATTTATCTCTCGATTGATGATGCCGTTGCGCTCACCTTGGAGAACAATCTTGATATCGATATCGCGCGCTACAACCTCAACATCGCTGACACCGATTACCTGCGTGCCAAATCTGGGGCCAACATTCTTGGGGTCAACGCTGGCATTGTGCAGAACACTCCCGGCGGTGGCGTAGGCGGCCTGGGAGGAACGGTTGGCTCAGGTACCGGCGGCACCACGGTAGCCCCCAGCGGCGTCGGCACCGGCACCAACGGATTGGTCAGTTCGACGCTCGGCATTGGCGCACCCATCACTGGCTTCGATCCCATCATTACCAGCACGCTGCAACTCGACAAGGACGACGCCGAATCCATCAGCGTTCTCAGCCCCGTCCCGGTCGTGGGGCAGAATACCTACACTGCCAATGTTGCCTACACCCAAGGCTTCCAGTGGGGCACCAGCTTGTCCGTGGGATTCAACAATTCGCACATCGCCACCAACAACCCCACCAGCCTGCTGACGCCGGCGCTGCAATCGAATTTTCAATTCAGGATCACGCAAAACCTGCTGCAGGGCTTCGGTTCGCTTCCCAACCTGCGCTTCATCCGCATCGCAAAAAACAACCGGGAAATCTCAGACGTGGCGTTCCGTTTGCAGATCATCACCACCGTCGATCAGATCGAAAACATGTATTGGGATCTGGTTTACGCTTACGAGAACGTGCGCGTGCAGCAGGAAGCCCTCACCTATGCGCAGAAGGCGCTGAACGATTCCAAGCAGCAGGCGAAAGTCGGCACCGCGCCGCCCATTCAGGTGGTCAGCGCGCAGAGCACGGTCTCAACCGACCAGCAGAACCTGATCCTGGCGCAGAATAACCTGCAGCTGGAAGAGTTGCTGATGAAAAACGCGCTGAGCCGCAGCATTGAAGATCCGGTGCTGGCCGAGGCCGACGTGATCCCCACTTCGACCATGCTGATTCCGCGCGAAGAACCGGTAATCCCAATCCAGGATTTGATCAACCAGGCACTCGACCATCGCGCCGAACTGGTGGAGTCGCGCATCGATCTTAATTCCCGCGACCTCAGCAGCAAGGCAGTGCGCAACGCCATGCTGCCCACACTCGACGCTTTTGCTTATTACGGCGGGTCGGGTGTAGGGGGAAGGGTCAACCCCACTCTGCTGCCACCAACTTGTAATCCAGCGACGGCAAGCTGCTTTAGCAGTTCCACTGCGCCTCCTCCCTTTGTCAACGGCGGCCCAGTGGGCTATGGAGAAGCGCTGAGCCAGCTCGTCAACTCCACCGCGCCCGACAAAGGCGTTGGACTGACGCTGAACATTCCGCTGCGCAATCGCGAAGCGCAGGCCAATCAAGTGCGGGCCGAACTGGAATATCGCCAGGCTCAGGTACGGTTGCACCAGCTCGAGAATCAGGTCCGCATCGAAGTGCGCAACGCGCAGTTTGACGTGAAACAAAACCGCGCCGCCGTGCAGGCAGCCCAGTATGCGGTTGACTTCGCGCGGCAGACTCTCGATGCGGATCAGCAGAAATTGAAGGTCGGACTCACCACCACAACCGCGATCCTGCAGGATGCTTCCGTTCTGACCACCTCTGAGTCGAATCTGGTTTCGGCCAAGGCGGCCTACGAGAAATCGCGCATCGAACTGGAGCGCGCTACGGGATTGCTGCTCGATCACTCCGGCATCGACGTCACCGAGGCCACGCGCGCTCAAGTCACACACCTGCCCACAGTGCCCTACGTCGCTCCGCGCCGAGACGCGAACCCGGTCGGTCAGCCAACCCCAGGCCAGACGCCGCCGACGGGCCAACTTTAGAATCGCCTGGGGCTTAACCTGCTCGAATGCAAACTTGCCCCGGAGCGAAGCCTCGCGGCGGGTTTCGGCTGAGACCTGATAAACTCGGCCGTGATGGACCGACCGACCTTGCCCGCCATCCCGCGATCTATATTTTGGATGGTGTTGTTGTCGTTTGTTGTGCAAGTGGCGGCGATCGGCATTCTGCGCGAATATCACACTCGCACCGGCGATGATCACTTCGGCTTCGGTTGGGAAATGGGCCGCATAGGCCGTTCGATCGCCCAGGGCAAAGGCTTTAGCAGTCCTTACGAAGGCGACACCGGGCCGAGCGCCTGGGAGCCCCCGCTTTATCCCTATCTGATCGGCGGAGTGTTCAAGATTTTCGGAATCTACACCTACGCTTCGGCGTGGGTTCTGCTTTCGATCAACAGCGTTTTCGCCGCGCTCACCACCATTCCGGTTTTTCTGATCGCGCACCGCACCTTCAGCCCTCGGGTTGCTTTGTGGTCGGCGCGAGCTTGGGCGCTCAATCCCTACGTCTGGTACTGGTCGATTCATTGGATATGGGACACGACCTTTACGCCGCTCATGTTCGCGGTGCTTTTTCTGGTCTCGTTGCAAATGGAACAGTGGCCGGGCTGGCGCGGATGGGCACTCTTCGGCTCATTGTGGGGAGTGGGAGCGCTGGCGAATCCCGCAATGCTGTCGTTCTTACCCTTCTGCGGTCTTTGGATCTGGCGGCGGAGATACCGCCGCGGCCTTCCTTCGCTGGGCGGCGTGGTGCTTTCGTCATTCGTATTCTTTCTGGTGCTTTCGCCCTGGCTGGTGCGGAATTATGAAGTCTTTGGGCGTTTTGTTTTCATTCGCGACGATTTCGGATTGCAGTTCCGTCTCGGCAACAACAAGATGGCTGACGGCATGCTGATCGCGGTTTTGCAGCCCAACCTCAACAAGTTGGAGCTAGAAAACTTTCAGCACCTGGGTGAAATTGCTTATGAGGCCGAGTGCAGGCGCCTGGCGCTTGATTGGATCCGCGCCCACCCGGAACGATTTGCCATCATCAGCATGAAGCGTTTTTTTTACTATTGGAACGGCGTGCCCAGACCCACCGACAGCCGCAATCCATGGGACTTCCGCAGTTCGTTGTTTCTGGCGTCCTCGGTGCTCGCGATCTGGGGACTGGGCCGCGCGCTGCGGCAGAAGCGGCCGGGGGCCTGGCTTTTCGCCGGCCTGGTCTTGACCTATCCCACGGTGTATTACTTCGTGTTCCCGCACGCGCGCTACCGCCATCCCATCGAACCTGAGTTGTTTATTCTGGCGGTTTTTTTGCTTTCCGAAGTGCGGACCCGCAAGCCAGTGGCTGAGGAGTTAATTGCTGATCGATGATTGCTGATTGATGATCGGGAAGCAGATTCGGTTTACGTCGCAATGAGCCCTCAGCAAACGGCAACTCACATGACCATTTCTGTGGCCATCGTGGCAATGGATGAGGAGGCCAATATCGGCCGCACCCTGGCCAGCGTGCGTTGGGCCGACGAAATCGTGCTCGTCGATTCCGGCTCGAACGACCGCACCTGCGAAATCGCACGGGAACATGGCGCCCGGGTCGTGGTCGAGCCATGGCGCGGTTACGTGGCGCAGAAGCAGTACGCGATCGACCTGTGCACCAAGGATTGGGTGCTGCTGCTCGACGCCGACGAAGAGGTCAGCCCCGGACTGGCTGAAGAAATTCGCGCCGCCATTGCCGGCCCGAGCGCCGCCGCCGGCTACAAACTTCCGCGCAAGAATTTGTTTCTGGGCCGCTGGATGCGCCACGGCGGCTTTTATCCTGATCCCAAACTGCGCCTCTTCCGCCGCGGCCAGGGATTCGTCACCGGGCATGATCCCCACGACCGCTGCGAACTCAAGCCGGAAGGACCAAGGCATGCGCCGCAACAGACGCGACAGTTCAAGCATGCACTCATTCATTACACTTACCCCACCCTCAAGCTCTACGTCAGCCACATGAATCGTTATTCCTCGCTGGGCGCGCAGTTGGCGATCACAAAAGGCCACCGGAGCTTCAGCGTCATCAACATCGTTGTTCGGCCGTTTGCGACATTCATCTACAACTACTTTATCCGCCTCGGATTTCTTGACGGCCGCGAAGGCCTGCTGCTGCACCTGTATCACGCGGGCTACGTCTCGTGGAAATACGCCAAAGCCTGGGAACTCTCGCGCCAGCCGCCGCACTAGCTTTGCCCGTGACCGCCCAGTCGTTCTCAATCCAGGTGTTACCTTGCTCGCCGACGCGCGCTTCCCTATCATCACAACAGCACACTGGGGTCATCAATGCCCGAGAAGAAACCGGCCAGGCGGCAAGTTGCCGACAATCCCATCGCCGACGTTTTTGAAAGACGCCATCCCTCCGCTGCGGAAAAAAGCTGGGCGGAGAAGACACTCGTGCCCTCGCTCGAAAAATCTCCCGAGCGGCCCATCGGCGCGCCCACCGGTGTGAATCTCGACGAGCACGCTCACGCCCGCTTCACCACGATTTCCGGCGTCCCCATTCGCCGGCTGTACACGCCGGCCGATCTGCCCGAAGACTGGAGCGAGGAGAAATATCTGGGATATCCCGGCGAGCCTCCGTTCACGCGAGGAATTCACGCGACGGGATATCGCGGCAAGCTCTATACCATGCGGCAATTTTCAGGTTTCGCATCACCCGAAGAAACCAACCAGCGCTACAAATATTTGCTTGAGCACGGCGGCGGCGGGCTTTCTGTGGCCTTCGATTTGCCCACGCTAATGGGCTACGACTCCGATCATCCGGCCAGCGAAGGCGAAGTAGGCAAGTGCGGCGTGGCCATCGACTCGCTCGAAGACATGGAAATTCTTTTCGGCGGCATCGACCTTGAAAAGACGACGGTCTCGATGACGATTAACTCGCCCGCGTCGGTGCTGTGGGCCATGTATCTGGTGGTCGCGGAGAAGCAGGGGGCAGACTGGAAAAAGATTTCGGGCACGATTCAAAACGACATTCTCAAGGAATACATCGCGCAGAAGGAATATATCTATCCTCCCGCACCGTCGATGCGCCTCGTGATCGACACGTTCGAGTTCGGGTCGAAATTTACACCGCGCTTCAACACGATTTCCATCAGCGGATACCACATTCGCGAGGCCGGCTCAACCGCGCTGCAGGAACTGGCGTTCACTTTGTACGATGGCATCGAGTATGTGGAGTGGGCTCTTCGGCGCGGCCTCGACGTTGATGATTTCGGTCCGCGGCTCAGCTTCTTTTTCAACGCACATAACGACTTCTTTGAAGAAATCGCCAAGTACCGCGCCGCCCGCAAGATTTGGGGCAGAGTCATGAAGGAACGCTTCGAAGCGAAGAACCAGCGCACCCGGCTGATGCGTTTTCATACGCAGACAGCCGGCGTGTCATTGCCTGCACAGCAACCCATGAACAATATTGCGAGGGTTGCTCTGCAAGCCCTGGCCGCGGTGCTCGGCGGCACGCAGTCGCTGCACTGCGACTCCTACGACGAAGCCCTGGCGCTGCCCACGGAAGAAGCAGCCCGGATCGCGCTGCGCACTCAACAAATCATTGCGTACGAATCGGGAGTCGCGCAGACCGTCGATCCCCTGGGTGGGTCGTATTTTGTGGAGAACCTGACGCTTGAAATGGAAAAGGGCACATTCGACTACTTCGCCAAACTGGACGCGATGGGCGGCATGGTAAAAGCCATCGAGCGCGGCTACCCACAGAAAGAAATCGCTGAGTCCTCCTACCAGTACCAGCGCGCCGCCGAGGCGAAGGAAAAGATCATTGTGGGCGTCAACGAGTTCGTCATCGAGGAGGAGTCTCCTCACATTCTCTACATTGACGAAAGCGTCGCGAGACAGCAGACCGCCAAACTTACGGCGCTCCGCGCACGGCGATCGAATGATGAAGTGCGCAGAAGACTCGATGCATTGAAGAGCGCCGCGGCGCAGGAACCGAAGGCGGGATCAAGCGGCAACATCTCCCCGGCGAACACCATGCCCTATATCGTGGACGCCGTGCGAACCTACGCAACGGTGGGTGAGATTTGCCAGGCGTTGCGCGAGGCGTATGGGACTTATACCGAGGTGAGCATCACATAGAGAGGAATGCCGGCGCCGACGGAAACCAAAATGGGAAGAAGCGAGAGTTTGCGATGCCATTGCCGAAGGCATAGCTACTCCTTCGGATTATGATTGGGGTCAGGAATTTGTGACCTCCAAATAAAAAAACGAAAAGACGCAACGCTGCTCAGAATGCCGAAACGTCCCGAGACGCCAGCTTTGGCCGTTGAATCGCGCATCTCGATTCTCCGGAGCTATCGAGTGATTTTGGATGTGGACCTCGCCGAACTCTAAGGCGTAACAGTCAAGCGGCTTAATCAACAGGTGACGCGCAACCATGAGCGATTCCCCTCTGACTTTACCTTTCAACTCAATGCGAAAGAGCACGAATCTTTGAGGTTGCAAATTGCAACCTCAAACAAAGGCCGCGGTGGACGGCGGTATCCGCCCTACGCGTTCACCGAGCACGGAGCAATCATGGCCGCAACCGTCCTCAACTCCGAACGGGCTGTCCTGATGAGCGTTTTTGTGGTGCGTGCTTTTGTTCGCCTGCGCGAAATGCTGGCCTCGAACCGGAAGCTGGCAGGGAAACTATATGAGTTGGAAAATCGATTGGATACGCACGACACGGTGATTCTTGATCTAATCAAAACCATCAAGGAGTTGATGGTCGCCAAGAAATCGCCGCGCAAACGGATCGGATTCCAGCTTGCCGCGGTCGACGCCAAAGAACGGAGCATCATCCCGCAGCAGCGGCGACATGGGTAGAATCCGCCCGGGAGACCTATCTAGAATCCCAGGGTTGAGCAGTCCAGCGCTGAGATTGGGCCGCACCACGGCCCTCCCTTCGCACCCGGCGCCATGGGCGCGACAAAAAGCAGATTCGTTGTTTATTCGCCATCGGACCAAGTCTTGTGATAGACATAAGTTCATGCGGAAAGCTGTCATTCACCTCAAAAAGTCAGACCCCGTCATGCGGGCGATCATTCAGCGCGTCGGGCCATGCCGCATGCAGTTTGGACCGCCTGAGTTTCACAGCCTGGCAGAGGCGATTGTCTACCAGCAATTGAACGGCAAGGCCGCGGAGACCATCTTCAAGCGCTTTGCCGCGCTGGCGGGCGAACCGCTCACGCCAGAGGGCATCCTCCAGCTGAGCGATGCACAGATGCGCAGCGCGGGATTGTCGAAGCAAAAATCCGCCTACTTGAAGGATCTGGCAGCGAAGACGTCGAGCGGTCTGCTGGATTTCGCGCGACTGCCGGAGTTGCCGGATGCACAAGTAGTTGAGCATCTGACCCGGGTCAAGGGTATTGGGGTATGGACCGCGCAGATGTTTCTGATGTTCACGCTGAAACGCGAGAACGTGCTGCCCACGGGCGATTTCGGCATCCGGATGGCGATGTACAAACACTATCTCGAAGCGCGGCTCGCGAAGGCAACGAAGCGGTCCTCCGCCGCGAGGAAGCTTGCGGGGGCAAAGAGAGGCAGCAAGCGGAAAATCAAGCTGCCAAGTCCCGGGCAGATGGAGAGGATCGCGAAGAGCTGGGAACCTTATCGCAGCGTGGCGTGCTGGTATTTGTGGAAGAGCCTGGATACAAAAACAATTTGACCGCGAACGCTGCGGGAATGCGGACTCTGTGCTCCCCGTGGTCTCTGTGGTTAAATGAATGGCAATGGCTGATCCGAAGATCCGCGTGCTGGTGGCGAAGCCCGGGCTCGATGGACACGACCGCGGTGCCAAGGTAATCGCGCGGGCGTTGCGCGACGCCGGCATGGAAGTGATTTACACCGGCTTGCGGCAGACGCCTGAGATGATCGCCAGCGCGGCCCTGCAGGAAGATGTGCAGGTGATTGGGTTGTCGATTCTTTCCGGCGCTCACAACGCCATCGTGCCGCGGGTGATGAACCTGCTCAAACGGAACAAGATGGATGACGTTCTGGTGCTGGTGGGCGGGATCATTCCCGACCAGGATATCGATGTCCTCAAGAAACTCGGCGTGGCAGCCATATTCCAGCCGGGCACGGCGATGGATGACATCGTCAAGTTTATCCGTGAGAATGTGAAGGGTGTGCCCAGCTGATTGGACGATAGGGCAATCGGGTGATTCTGCAATTTTAACCGCCCGGATTTTCAATCGCCAAATTGCCCGATTGCGGAATTGCCAAATTCTTCTCTTCCAATGCCCATTCCAAATCTAGCCAGCATCCGGCAGCAACTTGAGCGCACGGTTGGTCCTGCTCCGTGGTATTGGAAGACCTTTCCCGCATTTCGTTCTGTCGCGGGACAACGGTTTGTTTGGACTCATCACGGTGAGCTGGGACCGGTTGGATATGTGGTCTCATTGGCGCCCGAGCGGGAACCGGACAAGCTGCGGCTCGCATTAAACACTTACTGTAGGCCGTTTTCAGTCTCGACGGGTTGCCTCGGCATCTGGTGTCCGGAGGGGCGGAGCATTCGGGTAGCCGGTTTCGATCCCGATCAGCTGAAAGCGTTCGACCTGGCCGAGATTGCGGGATGGTTCAAGCAGTCTTCCGACCGAATTTACTCGGCAACGCCGCCAGTCGCGGAGTTCGAGTTACCGCTCTCACTAGCACCAGGCATGCACAAAATCGATGTGCCGGCGGAACTGGCGACCATCGATGAGTTGATCGTGCCCAGCAGCTACAAAGCGATGTCGAACGACGGCCCGGCGTTCGCCCTGTTTGTTCTCTATCTGCAGGCAGGGCTGGTTGAGGTGTTACCGCAGAAGTGGTTCACTGCTGCGCAGTATGAAGTTGGGAAACAGTGGATTTCGCGCGCCGCTCGCGACCAGGAATCCCATCGCATCTTCGGGGAATGTTTTGGCGTGGGAACCTTTCTACTGGAGGAAGATGGCTGCCGGCTGGCAGAATGGATAGAGAGAGGCAGTTAGGTCTCAGTGCTTGACGCTTCAGCCCAACGCCCGAGACTTCCTTTTTCAGTGCAATGGGTAACCGGCTGCGCCAGGGAGCAGGCCGTCGATCTTGATCATCTTCATGCCGGGCTTGAGATTGCGGAAGCTCACCAGACTGATGGCCCCGGGAAAGGCCTTCAGGGCTTCTCTTTGCATGCCCGCCGAGGGAACGATTAAAGGCTCGGCGTCGGCCTCACCCCGAAACACCTGGGCAGTCCAATATTGTTTGTATTCGCTTTCCGACATTGCCAGGAGCTTCAGTAACGCCAGCCGCTCGGGACATCCCGGATCCCGCGTGACGAGTTTAATTGCTTGGCCGCCTGGCCATGAGTGTTTTGCGCCTGCAAATATCTTTCGCAATTCCCCGAGGCTGAGATTGGCGGTTGGGTTGTCAGAGCTCACTACCACCGCCATGTCGCCTGTCTGCGCGGCCGTTCCCGGGGCAAAGAAGAGCAGGGCCAGTCCCAAGAGAAGCACCGTTGCCGTTCCGTTGACACGCATGCTCTTTACTGCCCTCAAAAAGTAAACGCGAACTGCAGGTGCAGGGCGTTCAGGTCCGGCTCCCCACGACGGACGGTGTTATCCAACTGGGCCTTAAACGCTATGTAGTCGTTCAGATCGTAGCGAGCGCCGAAAGAAGGCCCGTATCGCAATCCGACATCGTCGTAGATCAGGTCGTTGGGGCTCGCGTTGACGTACTGATACCTAAAGAACGGACGAAGATGCCAGATCTGTTTGGAAAACTGCGAGTAGAACGCGGGCGTGTTGAAGGTAGGGTAGGTGAAATGCAACGGCGCGAAGCGGATGAGGAAACCCTCGTTGAGCAACTCAACGCCGTGCGCCGCATAGACAACATAGCCGTTGACGATCGTCTGGCCATACCTCGCATTGAATCCAGGAGCACCCGGAACAGGACGAACCTGAACCCCGGAGAGCGCGACGATGTCGTTATTGCTGATTTTGTCATGGTAATAAGAGGTTCCGATCTGCAGGCCGGGGAGTTCGTCGGGCCCGGCGAAGATCCCGACGTTGGTTTGATTCCCGTTGTTCTCGTCGGTCAGTAATCCGTCGCCGTTGATATCGGGCCGAATGGTGTCTGAGGATCCATATTCAGCCACGTAGTTTAATCCCAGATTCCCGGATGGGATTGTTCCGGTTATCGATACTCCAACCGCTTGAGTGGGAAGCAAACCACCGTTACTGGCATATTCCATCACCAGCGGCCGGTCCGCGGTGGTTTGCAGCCAGGCGGCGCTCCGAAACGCCCAGTTGTAATATCCGATGTTGGTCTGATATCGGCCGAAGGACATCTTAAAGCGGTCGTTGTAGTCATACCTGAGCAGCATCCGTCTTAGGTCTACGTTGTAGGTCTGTGCGTCGCCTTCCTCAAAAACAATCTCGGAGAGCACGCTGGCTTTATTCGTGAGTCTTGAGGTGAGAAAAAGACCGAAATCGCCGGTGAAAAAATTCCCCTGCGAGCCAGGAACGAACCCGTACGCTCCCAGTTCCGGCTGGCGCTGGTTGAGAACTTTGTAGTCGGCCTCTCCAAAGCTGCGCCACTGGATGCCGTGCAGTTCTTTCCAATCGTGGGGAATCGCCGACGGGGCAGGTGGTCGCGGAGCCTGTTCCGCAGCCTCCAACGGTGCGGGCGGTAAGGATGAAGCGGCTTCGGTCGCAGATGCGGCTGGCAGCTGCCTGCCTTCGAGAATTTCGATCCGTTTCAGCAGATCACTGTCTTGCTGTTGCAACTCCTTGATCTGCTGCGTTAGTCGGGCGATCGCTCCTTGATCACATGGGCCAACGGCCTGCGCCCAGCTGGGGGCGGGAAGCCACAACAGAATGAGCAGCACCCAACTGATGGGACCTCTCATCTTGTCTTTTGGCACGGAACCTCTCATTAGACAATGCAAAGGCTGTTACGCCCGTAGTTGACCATCGTCAGTGCAGGCCAAGAGCATCGCATTACTTCGGTGTAAAGGGATCGGATCTGCTGTTGGTATCTCCGGTGCTTTAATGCTGGAGGATCGCAGATTCCTCATCGAGTTTTAGCGGAGATGGGGATGGCGAGGACGTCGCGGTGACCAGACTCGAGGGGACAGTCTCTTAAAGGGGATCTTTGTGGAGGGAATCGACCTTCTGCCGACAGCGGCACCGGGGGAAGGATTCGGAGCTCCCCAGCTTGGTTTCTCAGACTTCGCGAAGCAGTTTTGCCCTCTCCCCCGTAACCGTCTGAGATCAAACTGGAAAGCCGCGAATCCCTCCCCTGTGACAGCGCTTACCTGCTCCGACCGGGAAATCATCGGCCCCAAAAAGCGAGCGGCAAGCTTTGAAGTGCGATGCTGCGAGCATTTGTAGCTTCCGAGGATGCCTGGGAGAAAAGTGGCCCCCACCACCACGTTCGTGCCCTATCGAGCCCTCGTGAGGCTCGGCTAGACTCGCCAAACGGACTTCAGGCGTCCAAGTGAAGTAATGCAGTTGGCATTGTGCGGCAGGTTCCGCCTGGAAGTCCTTAGCGGACCTCATTTCTTTATGAGGATTTTCTCAGGGTGGTAAATGGATAAGGCAGTCAGGCACCTTTATGAGTTTGGACCCTTTGTGTTGGACCCCGCCGAGCGTTTGCTGCGGCATGGTACGGCCCGCATGGAGCTCCCGCCTCGAGCTTTTGACACTTTGCTGGTGCTGGTGGGAAACAACGGCCGGTTGCTGGAAAAAGACGCCCTGATGCGAACCCTCTGGCGCGATACGGTGGTAGAGGAGAATAACCTCAGCCAGATCGTCTATCTATTGCGCAAGGCCCTGCGGGATGGCGAAGACGGGGCGCGCTATATTGAAACCGTACCGAAACGAGGCTACCGCTTCGTCGCCGAGGTCAGGGAGTTTGAGCCGGCCGAAGGAAACGGCTGCGGTCACGTCGAGGTTCCCACCATCAGCCTGTCGTCCTCTCCGGCCAATTACCATGGCTCGGTTGCTTCCCCGGCAGCGGCAAGTGGAGAGTCTGAGGGGGATGTTCCTGCGGCTTCTGACGTCAGCGCAAGCCCTCTCGAAACCCAAGTTCAACACTCGGGCGCAAGGAACGTTTGGGTGCAGGGACTCGTGGGTGCACTGGCCGTTGTGACCATCGCGGCTCTGCTGCAAACGGCGGCGTGGAAGCAGAGGTTGTTCGGCGAAGCCGCCTCCGGCCGCATCCGCTCGGTTGCCGTGCTGCCGATGCAGAATCTCTCGAACGACCCGAACCAGGAGTACTTCGTCGACGGGATGACCGATGAACTTATCACGGACCTGGCGCAAATTCGTGAACTCAAGGTCGTCTCCAGGACTTCTGTCATGCAATACAAAGGCACGCGCATACCGCTTCCGCAAATTGGCCGTGAGTTGGGAGTGGACGCCGTGGTGGAAGGCTCGGTGCTGCGTTCGGGCGACCGGGTAAGGATCACGGCGCAGCTGATCCGGACCTCAACCGATCGCCACATCTGGGCGGAGGCTTATGACGGCGACCTGAAAGACGTGCTTTCGCTGCAGGCGCGCGTCGCCGAGGCGATTACCGATGAAGTAAAGCTGAACTTGACCGCCGAAGAGAGCGGCCTGCTGCACCGGGAGCAGGCCGTGGACCCGGAAACCTTTGACCTCTATTTGCGCGGCCGCGATGCCTGGAATCAGAGAAATGTAGAAGGATTCCAGAAGGCCATTGGCTACTTCAATCAGGCGATTGAAAAGGATCCCAACTTCGCGCTGGCCTATTCCGGTCTGGCCGATTGTCATACCTTGCTCGTTCTCTATGGAGAAGACCCGGCGAACTTGGGCGCGGCGAGAGCAGCCGCGGAAAGGGCTCTGCAACTCGACGACAGGCTGGCCGAGGCGCATACCTCCCTGGCGGCCATTAGGATTCTCCACGATTGGGATTGGCAGGGGGCGGAACAGGAGTTCCGCCGGGCGATTGAACTAAATCCTAATTTCGCGCAGGCCCATCAATGGTACGGCAACCTGTTGCTGGGCCCGGAAGGGCGCCACGAAGAGGCGATCGCAGAACTGCGGCGCGCCCAGGATTTGGATCCGCTCTCGGTGATCATTAACGCCGACACCGGGTTCGCGTACTATCTGGCCGGACGTTACGACCAGGCTGCTCAAGCCTACTACAAGGTTTTGGCGGCGAACCCCAACTTCGTGCCGGCCCACTTCTACCTGTCACAGTACTATCGGCAGACCGGCCAATACGACCTTTGGCTGAAGGAGAGCGTGGAGAACGCCCGGCTTTCCGGCTTTCCTCGGCAGGCTGAATACATGCAGCAGCTTTATACGCGGGGCGGCTTCCGGAGCGTCATGGAGGCGATGGCTGAACCAGCAGGATCGAGCGGGCTTGCCAACCATAAAAACCTGCGGGCGAATTCCTGCACGTCGGCGGAAGCCAACGCCGAACTGGGCCGAACGGCGGCCGCTCTAACCGCGCTCGATGCGTGCGGCAGCGAAGCCAAGACCGCCCTCATCTATCTGAAGGTCGACCCGGTCTGGACGAGCCTTCGCTCGGAACCGCGATTTCAGGACATGCTTCGGCGCCTCAATCTGCAATAACCCTCCACTGTTCTCTCCGTTGCATGCCTCCGCGGGAGTGGTATACCGTAAGCAGTCCGATCTCTTGATCTACACTCATGGCTGACCGCAGCGAAGCTCCCGCCGCTCCCTCGTCTCAGGCGAACGACGTCCTGACGACGAAAGTCGATCCGACCTCGGCGCGATTCGAAGCCAACATGCGTTTTCTGGCCGATCTCATGTCTCAAGTACGCAATGAAAGCGAAAAGATTGGCGAGGGCGGCGGGGCCAAGGCGATCGAGAATCAGCACGGCAAAGGGCGCCTTACCGCACGCGAACGCATCGAGTTGCTGGTGGACCCCGAAACCTTCTTCGAGTTGGGGATTTACGCAGCCCACGGCATGTACGAAGAGTGGGGCGGTGCGCCGGCCGCGGGCGTAATCACCGGTATGGCGCGAGTACAAACCCGGCTGGTGATGATCATCGCGAATGACGCCACGGTAAAAGCCGGGGCCTTTTTCCCCATGACGTCGAAAAAAGTGATTCGCGCCCAGAACATCGCCATCGAGAACCGCATCCCTACGATTTATCTGGTGGATTCGGCGGGGGTATTTCTCCCGCTGCAGGAAGACGTATTTCCCGACACCGACGATTTCGGCCGTGTCTTTCGCAACAACGCGGTCATGTCAGCTCTGGGCATTCCGCAGATCGCAGCCATTATGGGTATGTGTGTCGCTGGCGGCGGATACCTTCCGGTAATGTGCGACCACGTTCTGATGACCGACGGCAGTGGACTGTTTCTGGCCGGACCGGCCCTGGTGCAGGCGGCGATTGGACAGAAAGTTTCGGCGGAAGAACTGGGTGGCGCGGCCATGCATGCCGGCATCAGCGGCACGGTGGATTTCCGCGAACCGGAGGACCCCGCCTGCCTCGCGCGCATTCGCTCGATTATCGAAAAGTGGGGATACCGTCGCCAGTCTCCGTGGGATCGCAAGAAGCCGGTCGAACCGGCACTGGCTGCGGAGGAGATTTACGGAATATACGATTCCTCGCCCGCGCGACCGTATGACATGAAGGAAATTCTGGCGCGCGTGCTCGATGGTAGCCGCTTCGATGAGTACAAACCGGAATACGGCAAGACACTGATTTGCGGCTACGGACGAATCGGCGGCTTCGCCGTAGGAATTGTCGCAAACCAGAAGCTGCATGCCCAGCAAACCGACCACGAGGGCCACAAGCGGATCGAATTCGGCGGCGTGATCTACACGGAATCGGCGGAGAAGGCCGCGCGCTTCATCATGGACTGCAACCAGAATCTGATCCCGCTGGTCTTCTTCCACGACGTGAACGGGTTCATGGTGGGCCGCGACGCGGAGTGGAGCGGCATCATCAAAGCGGGAGCGAAGATGGTGAATGCCGTGTCGAACTCGGTCGTGCCCAAGATTGCGGTGATCGTGGGGGGATCGTTCGGTGCGGGTCACTATGCCATGTGCGGCAAGGCGTTTGATCCGCGGTTTGTTTTTGCCTGGCCCACCGCCCGTTATGCCGTGATGAGCGGCGATGCGGCGGCCGGAACATTGGTGGAGATCAAGGTGAAACAACTGGAACGCGAGGGCAAGAGGTTGAGCGAGGAAGAAAAGAAAGAGCTGTACGAATCCGTGAAGCGCACGTATGACGAACAGACCGATCCGCGCTACGGCGCGGCCCGGCTGTGGATCGATAAGATCATCGACCCCATCGAGACCCGCGAAGCCATCACCCAGGCTCTGGAAGCGGCCGCGTTGAATCCCGACGTGCCGGAGTTCAAGGTGGGAGTGCTGCAAACATGAAAAATTGAATCATTGAGCGATTGGGTGATTAACCGCCATCGTCGATTTAGTGATCGCTTAATGGCTCAATACACGGATTCAAAATGTCCAAGCCGGTCAAACTGATCGAATGTCCGCGCGATGCCTGGCAGGGGCTGAAGGGCGTGATTCCGTCCGACATCAAGCGGGCATATTTGCAGGCATTAATCAGCGCAGGATTCAAGCACATCGACGCAGTCTCGTTCGTTTCGCCAAAAGCCGTGCCGCAGATGGCCGATTCGGAAGAAGTTTTGAAGGAACTCGACCCCCCCGACGACGTGGAAATCATCGGCATCGTGGTCAACGAAAAGGGAGCGCAGCGCGCCATCGCCACGCACGCTGTGCGCACTCTCGGATTCCCCTATTCAATCTCGGAGACGTTTTTGCGCAAGAATCAGAATCAATCCGCCGAAGATGCGCTCGAAGAATTGGAAAATATCCAGAAGAAGGCTGACGATGCCGCGCTCGACGTGGTGGTCTACATCTCAATGGCGTTTGGCAATCCGTACGGCGATCCGTGGAATGTGGACGAAATCATCGATGCCATCTCGCTACTGGAAGTTGACAACCTGCGCATGATTTCCCTTGCTGACACAGTCGGCATGGCCACTCCAGATCAGGTCAGCGAACTGGTGGGCGCGGTGATGGCGAAGTACGATTACCTGGAGATCGGAGTTCACCTGCACAGCCGTCCTGAGGACGCCGGGGCGAAGGTCATTGCGGCTTACGATGCCGGCTGCCGCCGCTTTGACTCAGCCATGGGAGGGCTGGGTGGCTGTCCGCTCGCACAGGATGCGCTGGTCGGCAACGTTGCCGCGGAGCGAGTGATTGAGGCCTTGAAGCAGCATGGCGCTGAGTTGCCGCCGTTGAAACCGCTGGACGCGCTGCTGCGGGCGACCGCCGAATTGGGTGCAAGATATACGGATTCCGTCGACGACGATTCGCCGCGACAAATATGAACTACAAGACAATCCAACTCGCATACGACTCGGGCGTGGCCACCATCATTTTGAATCGTCCGGATAAGCGCAACGCCATCAGCTTTGAGTTGATTGACGATCTGCTGCGGGCCCTGAAGGAAGTGGAGACGTCCGACGCTCTCGTGCTCATCCTGACCGGAGCAGGCAAGGCTTTCTCCTCGGGCATGGACTTAGAGAACCTGAAAACGCTGATCGGCCTCACGCCCGGGCAGAACCTGAAAGATTCCGAGACCATGGTACGCCTGTTTCGCAAGCTCTACGAATTTCCCAAAGTCACGATTGCGGCGGTGAATGGCGCGGCCATCGCCGGCGGCATGGGGCTCGCCTTGCTGTGCGACTTCACTCTGGCCGTGCCCGAAGCCAAATTCGGTTATACCGAGGTGCGCATCGGCTTTGTTCCTGCGATTGTCTCCACGTTTCTTCTTCGCCAGGTCGGAGAGAAACAGGCACGCGACCTTTTATTGACTGGAAGAATTTTCGACGCCAGCGAAGCGGCCAGGATGGGCCTGATTAGCGAAATCGTCCCGCCCGAAAACCTGCTAACGCGCGCACGCGAACTCGCGGCGCTTTTGACGGAAAACAGTCCAGCGTCGTTGCGCGCGACCAAGCAATTGCTCAGCGAACATGCGCGCGCCGAATTGGATGTGCAGATCGCAGCTGCGGTGCGGGAGAACGCTGCAATCCGCACCACCGCGGATTTCCGCGAAGGTATCACATCATTCCTCGAGAAGCGCAAGCCGGTGTGGAGCGGGAAATGAATTCCAGTCACCACCAGGCAATTAATGAGACCCGGCTGCGAGTTCGTTATGCGGAAACCGATCAAATGGGCGTGGTTTACCACTCCAATCATTTCGTCTGGTTTGAAGTGGGACGCGTCGAATTGTTAAGACAGTTGGGCTTCTCTTATCGTGACATGGAGAGCAAAGATCACCGCTTCATCGCTGTGGCCGAGGCTAAATGCCGCTATCGCGCTCCTGTTCGCTACGACGAAGAAATTCTGGTCCGTACACAATTATTGAACGTGCGCGATTCCGTGGTTCACTTTGGCTATGAATTGCGGCGCACGGAAGACGGTTCGCTTCTGGCCGAAGGCGAAACCACCCACATCGTCACGGATAGAGATATGAAGATTGCCGCGCTGCCGGAAAAATATTTAACCGCGTTCCGCGCTGCATTGGGGAAAAACGAACCCGGTCACTAGAAACTGGGGGCAGGGAGCTTTTTGAACGCACTTCACATTAGCGGCAACGATCTCACGTTGGAAGCGGTGCAAGAAGTCGCTGCCGAACATCGTCCTGTGCTGTTATCCGCCGACGCACGCGCGGCTGTGGATCGCGCCCGCGCCGTGGTCGACGAAATCGTTGCCGGCAACAGGTTGGCTTACGCGATCACCACCGGCGTCGGAAAGCTCAGCGATGTGCGCATCGCCGGCGAACAGATTCGCGAACTGCAAGTCAACTTGGTGCGATCGCACGCCGTGGGCGTCGGCGAACCGCTCTCGATCACCGAAGCGCGCGCCATGATGCTGTTACGGGCCAATTCTCTTGCCAAGGGATTTTCCGGCGTGCGCGCGATTGTCATCGACACGCTGTGCGAAATGCTGAACCGCAGCGTCACACCCTTCGTCCCGTCGCAGGGCAGCGTGGGAGCGAGCGGCGATCTGGCTCCGCTGGCGCATCTGGCGCTGGCATTGATCGGCGAGGGCGAATGCCTGGAGGCAACTGGCGCGCGCATCTCCAGTGGCGACGCGCTCAAGCGCGCACAGATCAAGCCCCTGGTGCTGGAAGCGAAAGAAACCATTTCGCTCATCAACGGGACGCAAGGCATGCTCGCCATAGGCACGCTGGCGCTGCTGGCGGCGGAGATTCTGGTCGATTCTGCCGACGTGTTGGGCGGTCTCTGCTGCGACGCACTGAAGGGCACCGACGCCGCCTTCGATGAACGCATCCATCGGGCGCGTCCTCATAGTGGACAGATAAAGACGGCGGCGAATCTGCGCCTTATGCTTGAAGACAGCCAGATTCGCGAATCGCACCGGAATTGCGGCCGGGTGCAGGACGCCTACTCCCTACGCTGCATCCCTCAGGTACATGGAGCGGTGCGCGATACGCTGGCGCACTGCCGCGAAGTGTTTGAGACCGAAGCGAATTCTGCAGTAGATAATCCGCTGGTGTTCATCACCAACGCCGGGAATTCCAAGGGTGATGTGATCTCTGGAGGAAATTTTCACGGCGAGCCGCTCGCGTTCGCTCTGGATTTTCTGGGCATCGCTTTAAGCGCGCTCGCCGGCATCAGCGAGCGCCGGATCGAGCGCCTGGTGAATCCGGCGCTCAGCGAGGGTTTGCCCCCATTCCTGGCGCAGGGCGCGGGGTTGAATTCCGGTTTCATGATGGCGCAGGTCACGGCGGCGGCGCTGGTCAGCGACAACAAAGTGCTGGCGCATCCCGCGTCGGTCGATTCGATTACGACCTCGGGCAACAAGGAAGACTATGTTTCCATGGGCATGACGGCGGCCAACAAGCTGAAGCGCATTGTTGAGAACACGCGCAATGTGCTGGCGATTGAGGCTATGGCCGTGGCCCAGGCGATCGACTTCCTCGCTCCGTTGAAGACTTCGAAGCGCGGACAAGCGGCGCACGCGGCGATCCGCTCAGTGTGCCCCTCGGTGGAGAAGGACCGCGTCATGTACAAAGACTTCGCGCGATTGGCTGAGTTGATCGCAAGCGGGAAGGTCGCGGAAGTAATTCGCTAGCCCGAGCTCGAGAGAACGGCTTCCGCAAGAAAGCCTACACGGTCTTCGCCGCCCTGCCATCCAATCCCAACTCACCGGCGATTCCTCTCATCGCTTCGATGCAGAAGGCGATGTGCCCATCCAGATCCACGCCCAGCGCGGCGGCGCCGCTGACGATATCGTCGCGGTTCACTTTTCGGGCGAAGGCTTTATCCTTCATTCTTTTTCTTACTGACTTTGCGTCTACTTCGGCCAGCGATTTGCCCGGCTTGATCAGGGCAACGGCAGTGATGAAACCGGCAAGCTCGTCGCAGGCGAAAAGCGCCTTTTCCATCGGCGTATCTCGCGTCACGCCAGTGTATTCGGCATGCGACAGGATGGCCCGGCGGATAACCTCAGGCCATCCGCGCTCCTGCAGAATCTCGTTGCCCCGGTAGGGATGATCTTCGAGGCTGGGATACTTTTCATAGTCGAAGTCGTGAATGAGTCCGACAATGCCCCACAGGTCTTCTTCGGACAAGCCAGGCTCAGATGACTCTGAAGGCCCCCGCCCCGCCGTAAACTTCCGCGAACAGGCGCGCATGCAGGCCTCCACCGCCAGCGCGTGCTTGCGCAAACTTTCCGACTGGGTGAACTCAGTTAGTAAACACCACGCGACTTCGCGATCAATCATACGTTCTGCCCTGTTTCTGCGGGATTTCGCCTCTTCTTTTTGGTTTTCGCCACGGAAACTCGCGGCTTCATGCATTTTAACCTTGACATCCACAGGCCTTGTACCGCAGATTGTCCCTGCAGTCGGAACCTTCCCCCAATGTCAGGTTCCGTTGCTTAGTCGTACGGAGTAGCCGGCTCTGGCACTCCCACAACCCGATGGCCACGACCCTTGCCCCGGTAGACTCACGGGAAGTCGTCCGCTGCGATCACTGCCTGTTGGTTCAATTCCGTACCTTCAACAACAACTGCCGCCGCTGCCACGCGTCGCTCGACGAGGAACCCGAGCCCGAACCAGTGGTGGTCGCGCCGCCTGTGATGATGCCCATGCCTGGAACCGGCCGCGGGCACTTGAACCTGGCCACTTCGATCCGCTCGCTGCGCCTGCGCAGTGGATTGAGCCAGCGGCAACTCGCGGGACGCATGTCGGTACCGCGGACTTACGTCTCGAAGATCGAGAACGAGAAAGCCACGCCCACGCTGTCGTCTCTGGAACGGCTGGCGCGAGCCCTGGAGGTGACCGTGCCGGAACTGCTCAGCGGCGGAGAAAAGAACCGCCAGGACGAGATCAGCGAACTCATGAAGGATCAGTTTATCGCGGAGATCCTGCCCTTTGTTTCGCAACTGAACGGGATGCAGATGTCGAGCATCCTTACTCAGGTGCGGGATTTGACGGTGCGGCCGCGCAGGACCGCCTAAGGCAACACGAAGATTTTATCCGGGCAACCGGCCAACTCCATGCCGGGACCGAA
Source organism: Candidatus Sulfotelmatobacter sp. (assembly GCA_049800135.1). Taxonomy (GTDB): domain Bacteria; phylum Acidobacteriota; class Terriglobia; order Terriglobales; family Acidobacteriaceae; genus Sulfotelmatobacter. Next base: position 32,184 of record JBARJF010000037.1, on the reverse strand, counting down.
CTTGGTCCCGGCTTTTTTGCCTACTGTCTTTCCGCCAGGCGCAAGATTTTGTATGAAGGACCGGGCGTTGAGTTTGCTCGCTGTGATCGCGGCCCTGATTCTCTGGTGCGTCCCTCTTAGTTTCTGGAAAGAGGCTTGGAGCATGTGGAAGGAATGGACAGGAAACCGAGCTAGTCCGATGGCCTCTTTTCGACGCATGAATCCGAAATAGATTGATTGACATCTATGCAACATGAACCTTGAAGAGGTTGGGGGCGTTTTTTCTGCTTTGTCTGCCCACGCTGCATCCGTGAATCAACCTGAGGTGAATGAATGGGAACAGCCCCGGCGCGGACCTGCGCCCGCCGGAGGTTCTGCCCCTGACGATTCGCTGCTCGACGCTTATTCCCGCACGGTCACAGGAGTGGTGGCGCGGGTCAGTCCCTCGGTGGTCAACATTGAGGTGCATCAGGCCGATGGCCACACGCGCTCGGGTGAGCCGCGCGAGCGCCGCGGCGGAGGCTCGGGATTCGTATTCACTCCCGATGGCCTTATTCTCACCAACAGCCATGTTGTACATGACGCGCGCCGCATTGAAGTGACGCTATCTGACGGCCACCGCATGCCGGCCACCGCGATCGGCGACGATCCAGCGAGCGACTTGGCTGTGGTACGTGTTGATGAGCCCGGCCTGACTGTGGCTGCGCTCGGCGATTCGCAACAGCTTCGTGTGGGGCAGCTTGTAGTTGCGATCGGCAACCCCTATGGCTTCCAGTCGACCGTAACAGCAGGTGTGGTGAGCGCGCTGGGGCGTTCGCTGCGCTCGTATTCCGGTCGGCTGATCGACGACGTGATCCAGACCGATGCCGCGCTCAACCCGGGCAACTCGGGAGGCCCGCTGGTGGATTCCGCGGGTCGCGTGGTCGGGGTAAACACGGCGACCATCTTGCCGGCGCAGGGAATATGCTTCGCGATTGGTATCAACACCGCGAAGTTCGTGGCCAGCCGCCTGCTGCGCGATGGACGCATCCGCCGCAGCTACATCGGCGTATCGGCCCAGACCGTGCCCGTGCATCGCCGCGTGGTGCGCTTCTTTGATCTTGCGAAAGAGTCGGGTGCGCTGGTCTTGTCGCTCGAAGAGAATAGTCCCGCGAAGCGGGCGGGGTTGCGGGGGGGCGACATCATTATTGCGCTGGAAGGCCATCCGGTAGCGGGTGTGGACGACCTGCACCGCGTGTTGACTGAGCTTCGCGTAGGCTTGAGTTGCGCGCTGACCGTGCTGCGGCGGACGCAGAAGCTGGAGCTAAGGATCGTGCCGGAAGAAGCACGGTAGCCTGTCTGCCGCCCAGGTTTGGTGGGCAGAAACTTTGGGCGGACTCCAGAAACTGTGGCCCCATACACTCTGACCGCCGGGCGTCGCTCCCGTCCACGCACAAGCCGTTCCATTGCCTGGGACTGACACCCCGTCGTCTATAATGTCTTGAAGGAGTCCGCATGGCGATCGAGAAGACGGAACATATCTGGCACAATGGTAAGCTCATTCCCTGGGATGACGCGACGATTCACGTGATGTCGCACGTTGTCCATTACGGGTCTTCGGTCTTTGAGGGGATCCGCTGCTACGCGCCGCCTGCGGGCCCCGCGATCTTCCGTGCCAACGAGCACATTCAGCGCCTGCTCGATTCCGCCAAGGTCTACCGCATTGACGTGGATTACACCCGCGACCAACTGGTGAAGGCCATGGTCGAAACCGTGGGCAGCAACGGTGCGTGGCCGTGTTACGTCCGGCCCATCGTTCTCCGCGGCTATGGCGAGGCGGGAGTGAATCCGTTCAATTCGCCCACTGAGGTTTACATCATCAATTATCCGTGGGGAAAATATCTGGGCGGCGAGAGCGATGGCTGCGACGTCTGCGTTTCGTCGTGGACGCGCCTCGCCCCGAACACATTACCAGCCATGGCCAAGGCGGGCGCGAATTACATGAACTCGCAACTCATCAAGATGGAGGCCGTTGTCAACGGCTACGCCGAGGGTATCGCTCTCGACATAAACGGCTACGTAAGCGAAGGCTCGGGTGAAAACGTATTTATCGTGCATCGCGAGAAGCTGATTACGGCTCCGCTGGGTAATTCCGTGCTGCCCGGCATCACGCGCGATTCAGTGCTGCAGATCGCGCGCGATCTTGGCATTCCGATCGTCGAACAAATGATTCCGCGCGAGATGCTCTACATCGCCGACGAAGCCTTCTTCACTGGCACGGCCGCGGAGGTCACGCCGATTCGTTCGGTGGATAAGATCAAAGTCGGCAAGGGTGCAGCCGGTGCGGTCACCAAAGCGATCCAGAAAGAGTTCTACGCCATCGTGCGCGGCGAAAAGACTGACCGGCACGGCTGGCTCACTCCGGTGTCGGTGCGGACGAAGCAGCCGGTGGGAGTGTAAATCCGGTTCGCATCGCGTCGCTTAATGCGTAACGCTTGCCGCCCCCTGCTGCGCGGCCGCCTGCAGGATTTGTGAGATCGCCGCCGCCCGCGAAGGTTCGGCGAGTTCGCCGGGTTTCTGATTCTCCGCGTGGATGAAGGTGACGTCGGTCAACCCAATGAATCCCAGGATGTGCCGCAAGTAAGGCTCCTGATGGTCGTACTGGGCGGTCGGAGTGCCCGGACGAAAAGAACCGCCACGCGAGGTGAGGACTACAACCTTCTTTCCTTTCAGCACACCTTCGGGACCGTTTGGCCCGTAGAGTACCGTGCGGCCGACGCGGACGATCTGATCGATCCACGCTTTCAAGGGAGCGGAAACAGTCAGGTTGTACATGGGCGCACCGATCACGATCGTGTCGGCCGCCAGTAACTCTTGCACTAACGTCTCCGAAACGGAAAGCTCTTCCTTTTGCGCGGCCGTCAGGCTGGCCGGGTCCGAATATGCGGCGAGCATCCACTCGTCTGTGATCATCGGCAGGTGGGTCCCCGCCAGGTCGCGGTCGATCACCTCTCCCGCGGGGTTTTCCTTCCTCCAGGTTTCGACGAACTTCTCGGTGAGTTGGCGGGAAACCGAGTTGCGCCGTGCGCTCGAATCGATGCGAAGCAGCTTCATAAGACCCTCCGGCTTTCTGTAAGCATTGGATGCTCTGCCTGCCTTATGGTTACAATAAATAACTGTGACTTCTTTACATATTAGATACTTTAGAGTAACTTAATAACAATATGAGTCCTAAACGAAGATCGCTGTCACCGTCTCCTTGCGCCATCGGGGGGATGCTCGAACTGCTGACGCGGCCCTGGACGCTGCATATTCTTTGGTCTCTGAGTACAAACGGGCCGATGCGGTTTGGAGTGCTGCGGCGGCAGGTGGAAGGCATCTCGTCGCGTGTGCTGACGGAGCGACTGCGGATGCTGGAGGGGGCGGGGTTTGTCTTCCGGCATTATGAACAGACCATCCCGCCGGCGGTGACCTACGGCATTACCGAACGCATGAAAGACATTGAGAAGGTATTGGCTCAGCTCGAAGGATTGGCGCGAAAGTGGCCGGGCAAGGAGATAACGGCGGGGCAGGTCGAGGGACGCAACCGAGCCTGAGATCCTCGCGTGAGGTGCAAAACATTACCGCGTCATCCATCCGCGGGCGCGAACCGTGATTACGGCCCAGGGAAAAATCCAGAACAGGGAGAAGAATGAGAAATAACTGTAGAGAACGGCGTAAACGATGTTGAACGACCGCTCGCTGTGAAGATAGTAAAGGGAATAAATCAAGGAAGCCATTCCGATCGCCGCGAGGACTCGCAGCAGCACCAGCGGATCGTTGAAGAACGCGATTCCGAGCAGCACCAGGATCAAGCACATTGCGGGAAAACGCAGGTTGGTAATAGTTGCGTCCACAAGCGCGATGAGGCGGGCAAGCGGCGGACGCTTCCAGACAACGCCGGCGGCGAAGCGCAACTCCTCTCGAACATAGCTTCGGTCCCAGCGCAATAACATGCGGCACAGCTTGCCGTAGGTTACGGGAACGACGGTGAGCACCATGGCCACCCGTTGATAAACGCTGTCATAGCCAAGGCGCATGATGTCGTTGGTAAGGGCGCGGTCCTCGCCGGTCATGGCAGGGGCGCCGAGAAAGCTCTGATTCAGCCAGGGCTCGAGCACGGCTTTGACGGCGCTGGCACGGTAGGCGGAAAGCGCGCCCGGGCTGCAATAGACGGTGCCAAAGGTGGACTGGTAGGCGCGCAGGAAATCGAACGCCAGCATGAACTGCACATGGAGCATCCGGGGAATGATGCCTTCGCGCCGGTTGTAGACCATAACCCGGCCGGCGACGACGCCGACGCGCGGCGAGACAAACGGGCCGGCCAGGGCCAGCAGCGCGTTGGGTTCGACGACGCTGTCAGAATCTATGGTTACGAATATCTCGCCCGTGCCCCGGCGGAAACCGGCGGTGAGCGCCTCTCGCTTGCCGCGGTTGCGGTCGAGTTGAAGCGCCTGGATGCGGTCGCCAAAGCTGACGATCGCATGTTGTATGTGCATCCAGGTGTCGTCCGTGCTGCCGTCGTCGACGACGATGATCTCCAGTCGTTCCTTGGGATAGTTGGCGTTCGCGACCGAGAGGATGGCCTTGGCAATCATGGCGCCTTCGTTGTACGCGGGGATGATGACGGTCATGCGCGGGGCACTCTCCAGCGTGGCCGAGGCATACGGCCGGTAGGCGAACCAAAGCAGGGTGCGAAAGGCCAGCAAGAGCGATCCCATGGCGACCCACAAGATGCTTGGCCGCAACAGCATGGCACTGAAACCATGCACCTCCGCCGACTTCAGAATGGGGGCAAATGTCTGGGCTCGAGCATTGATAAAAAACAACACACAGAGGCTGGCCGTGATGGCGACCTTCATCGACAGATCGTAAGTGTCGGACTTCGATACCTCGGGAAATTGAACGCAGGGCGAACCGGGGTCCTTGCTGGGATCGTTCATAAGTATTGTCAGACGTTTTCACTTCCCGGCAGTTTCGCGGATCGAGACTATCCGATCATGAGGAGACAACGATTCTCTCGTCTCGGGCCTGGATGGATTATAGCTGGTGTGACCTCCCTATCATTCGTTCAACGAACGCGGCGCGGTTAAATCAGGACATGGGCCTCATTGGCTTCTTCCGCTAGGGGCAGGTGATTTGCGCACTGCCGGCGACAAAGCATCCTCCGCCGCAGGCGGTGATTGCGAGACATTCCACGTCGGACGACGGCGGGTCGTCCGCCCAGATCGTATAGGTGCCGACCGCTCCCGGCTTACATTGAGCCACGCCCGCGGCGGTGACAGATACTTCACTCGTGGACGCTTGCTGGTAACAGGTACCCCATCTGGCCGAGAGCGGAGTGACGGTGCGGGAGGGATCAATGTAATGGCCAGTCGCGATGAACTGCACTTGCCCGTTGGGATAAGCCTGCGCGTCGGCGCTTGCCGGAGTTAGCGTGATGGATTGGAGTGGATCCTGACCCTGCGGACTTGCGCCGCAGGACAATGCAGAAGACGCAGGCAGAACCAGAGCGAGAAGAAAAAGCATCACGCGCGAATTCTCCACAATCCCTCCTGAACAATGTCAACCCGGAAGCGGATGAAAAGTGATTCCGGCATTGCACAATACGGGCTTCCCGGCGCCCGGCGGCAGGCTGGAACCGTCATCTTCATAGAACGCGTCTGAATGGGATACATCGTCAGAAAAATATCATCAGAAGAGTGCCCGCAGGCGGCGCCGGGGATGCAGTATTGATGCACTTAAGAAGGTGCAAGACACGGCAGCGCTCCGCCCTTGGCGGTCTTGGGTGATGGTTGGGATATCGCCAACGCTCGTTGATGCCGGTCATTGTGCGGATTTGCCGTCAGCTTTCCGCGCTCCCCAAACGTAAGGTGCTGTCCGGTTGCCGGGACGCGACTGTTACCTAGGTCATCTTGGGGAAGGTGACGATCCGGTTCATGATGAGGAGAGCTTGGAGGCCAACCGCCTCCCAGGAAACCTCTGCGATGAATATTGACGATCTGCTGCGGATTGCGACCGAGCGCAAAGCTTCGGACTTGCATTTGAAGGTGGGGAACTATCCTCATCTGCGCATTGACGGCGAACTAGCGCCGTTGACCGACCAGCCCCGCGTGAGCGCCGAAGACATGCTGACCATGGCGTTCAGCATGATGTCGGCGCGGCAGAAGCAGAAATTCAAAGAGACCACGGAAATCGACATGGCCTACGGTGTGGCCGGGCTGGGACGCTTCCGCGTGAACATCTTCCAGCAGCGCGGCAACGTTGGACTGGTGCTGCGCGTCATCCCCACCAAGATTCGCGCGCTCGACGAATTGTTTCTGCCCAAGGTGGTAGAGCAGATCTGCGAAATGCCGCGCGGCCTGGTGCTGGTGACCGGCGTAACAGGTTCCGGTAAATCGACGACGCTGGCCGCCATGGTGGATCGAGTGAACTCCAGCCGCGCCGAACACATCATTACGATTGAAGACCCGATTGAATTTCTGCACCGCGACAAGAAAGGCTATGTCAACCAACGCGAGATCGGAGTGGACACACCTTCGTTCAGCGCCGCCCTGCGCGCTTCTCTCCGTCAGGATCCGGACGTGATTCTGGTGGGCGAAATGCGCGACTTGGAAACCATCTCTACTGCCCTGCACGCGGCCGAGACTGGCCACATGGTGTTCTCCACGCTGCACACGCTGGACGCGGTCGAAACCGTCAACCGCATCATCTCGATTTTTCCACCGCCGGAGCAAAAACAGATTCGCCTGCAATTGGCGGCGGTGCTACGCGCCATCGTCAGCCAGCGCCTGGTGCGGCGCTGCGATACCGACGGGCGCGTCCCGGCGGTCGAGGTAATGATCAATACCGCCTTCATCCGGGAATGCGTTCTCGTGCCGGAAAAAACCCGCTCTATACGCGACGCCATCGCCGCCGGCACATCGCAATACGGCATGCAGACCTTTGACCAGTCCTTGTGGGATTTGTTCCAGGCGGGCCTCGTCGCCTACGAAACCGCCGTGGAGAACGCTTCCAACGCAGACGACTTTAAGCTGCGCATGCAGGGCATTGCGTCGACTGCGGACATTTCCAGGCAGTCGATGCAGTCTGCCGGATTCGGCGGACGATAAAACCCGGTTTCTGGCTTCCCGTTTGCGGCTTCCGGTTGCGGATATTGGATTCGCCGTTCTTGTCGTTGCGGGATGAAGCCTCGTCTTTCCCTTTCCCACCAGCCATTCAAAATGGTTTATCGTTAGGGCATGCCGTTTCCGCGCCCCAAGAAGAAATTCTATTCCGAAGATAAACTGTACGAATACGCGGTGGGAGCGCTGGCGCGGCGCATGCGGACGGTCGCGGAGTTGAAGCGTCTGCTGCGCGCGCGAGTGGAAGACGCGGAGTCAGAGTACGGAAAGACTTTGGTCGAACTCATCATCCGGCGATTGAAGGACCGCGGTTATCTCAACGATTCGCAGTATGCCGCGTACTTTTCTTCGCTGCGGCGGGACAACCAGAAGTTCGGCCGCATGCGCGTGGTTACCGATTTGAAGATCAAGGGCGTGCATGGCGACGTGATCGAGAAGGCTGTGGACGCCGCCTTCGATGGTGTCAGCGAAGAAAAACAGGCGCGCGAATATCTGCGGCGTAAGCGTCTGGTGAAACCGAAGGATCAGAAAGAGGCGGCGCGCATTTTCCGGCAACTGGCGCGCGGCGGCTTCGGCAGTAAGACGATTTTCGCCATTTTGAAGCGCTGGAATGTGGATGAGGAGACCTTGACCGAGTTGGAAAGCGAGAGCGCATAGGCGGCGCAATGCGCATGCACTTGGCAAGGACCCCTTCGATGTTGCATACTCCAAGACCGATCTCAACGAACGCTTCTCGGGAGGGCACTATGAGGTTCCATCTGAAAGCAATTCTCGCAGCAGTATTGCTCGGTGGGGTACCGATCGCGCTGGCTCAGAGCGCAGCCACGGATGTGAAGAAGGGCACCGAAGACACGGGCAAAGCAACCAAGAAAGTCGCCACCAAGACCGCACACGGCACCGAGAAAGTGGCCGATAAGTCCGGCGCCGCTACCCGGAAGACTGCCAAGAGGACCGGTCACCTCACCAAGAAAACGGCCGAGACCGTCGGCAAAGGTACGGAGAAGGCCGTGGACAAGACCGGCCATGAAACCAAAGTGGCTGCCAAAGGCACCGCTAAAGGTACCGAGAGGGTTGCCAGGAAGACCGGTATAGCCATGAAGAAGGGTACCGAAGACACCGGGCATGAAATGAAGAAGGCGGGCGAGAAGACCGACGACGCAATGAAGCCGCAGTAAAATCCTTCTCACCCACCCGCATTGATGTCTGATATGGGCCGGGTCGCGCAACCGAGGTGCGACCCCTTTTCACTCTGTTGTCATCCAGCGGCGCAGCGAGAGTGTGTCTGAGCGGAGCTGAAGGGAATCTGCTGTCTCCTGCACTGTTGGCTAGCCTCGCGTCCGGGCCGGCTCCCGCACGGCCCGATGCTAGAATTACTGCTGCTTCCAACCATGCTTACCGGCTCTCAAATTCGCCGCAAGTTTCTCGACTTCTTTGTGCAGAAGGGGCACAAGGAGGTGCACTCGTCGTCGCTGGTGCCGGCGAATGATCCCACGCTGCTATTTACCAACGCAGGCATGAATCAGTTCAAAGACGTTTTTCTAGGCCTCGAGAAGCGTGACTACTCCCGCGCGACGACTTCGCAGAAGTGCGTGCGCGCCGGCGGCAAGCACAACGATCTTGAAAATGTGGGGTTCACCAACCGGCATCACACGTTTTTCGAGATGCTGGGGAATTTTTCGTTCGGCGATTACTTCAAGAAGGACGCCATCGCTTACGCGTGGGAGCTGATCACTTCGAAGGAGTGGTTCGGGATCGACAAGGACAAGCTGTACGTGACGATTTTCAAAGGCGAAGCTGGCGTGGAGCGCGATATCGAGGCGTATGACCTGTGGGTCGGCCGGGGTGTACCGAAGGAGCGAATCTTTGAGTTAGGGTTGAAAGATAACTTCTGGCAGATGGGCGACACGGGGCCTTGCGGCCCTTGCAGTGAGATTCACTACGACATGGGAACGGCAGCTTCCGAGCACGGACATGTCGATTGCCGCTTTCCATGCGACTGCGGACGCTATGTCGAGATTTGGAATCTGGTGTTCATGCAGTTCGACCGCGATGCCTCGGGAAAATTAAGTCCGCTGCCCAAGCCTTCGATCGATACGGGCATGGGGCTGGAGCGGGTGGCGGCGGTGCTGCAGGGCGTGATTTCGAATTACGAGACGGATTTGTTTACGCCGCTGATCAAGAGAGCGGCGGAGCTGACGGGGGCGGCGCAACTGTATGAGTTCCTCCAAACGATCGGCCCCCAGGGAGGCGACCCTAACGTGCGCCGCGGTCGCGCATCTCTCCAGGTGATAGCAGACCATTCTCGAGCGGTTACGTTTTTGGTTTCGGATGGCGTTCTTCCTTCCAACGAGGGCCGCGGATATGTTCTCCGAAAGATAATCCGACGCGCGATCACGCACGGCAGATGGCTCGGCCAGACGAAACCATTTCTCTACGAGATGACAAATGCTGTCCAGAATCTGATGGAGGGGGCTTATGCGGAGTTGGGCGAAACAATCGATCGAGTATCTCAAATCGTGATGAGGGAGGAGAAGAGGTTCTCGCACACGCTAGGCCAGGGGCTGGAAGCAATGGTTTTGATGGTGAAGTCACGTCCCTCCCTAGAGCTAGGCACCTTCCTGTCCGAGAGCGGGGACAAGCACGACGATCGATTCTTCGCAAATAACGTCCCCGGGACATTCACACGTGGTTCAGTCATAGCAGGAATTCGGGCGAAATACCCGCCAGCGGTCGCTGCGGAGCGCGAAGCGAGGGTTAACGAACTGTTCGAAAGACCACCACGTCTGACTGGGGCAGAGGCCTTCGTGCTTTACGGTACATTTGGGATGCCGCTGGATTTTATTAAGGATACCTGTCGAGATGAAGGCATCCAATTTGACGCCGAAGGGTTCGAGGAGGGGCTTGAAGAGGAGCGCGCGCGTGCGCGCGCTTCGTGGAGAGGAGCGAGCAAACAAGCAGCCAGTCCGATTTACTCAAATGTACCCAAGACCGAGTTCGAGGGCTATCGAACGCTCAAGTCGGTAAACTGCAAAATCCTATTCGTTATCCAGAACGGACGGAGCGTTCAGGGAATTAAGGCAGGAGAGCACGCTGACGTCATACTTGATCGAACACCTTTCTACGCCGAGTCCGGGGGACAAGTCGGTGATATTGGACTCCTGATTGGTTCGGACCATCAGACGTTGGTTGCTGACGTGGTTGGTTGCTACTCTCCGATCCAGGGCGTCCGCGCTCACAAAGTCGTCGCTAGGGGATTGCTGATTCCGGGCAATTATGTCGATGCCGTGGTGAATGCCGACATTCGTGAATCGACTATGCGCAATCACACGGCTACGCATCTGCTCCATGCGGGGCTGCGCGAAGTTTTGGGCAAGCACGTGAAGCAGGCGGGGTCGCTGGTCGCGCCGGATCATTTGCGCTTTGATTTTTCGCATTTCACCGCAGTCGAGGACGAAGAGTTGCGGGATATTGAGGACATCATCAACAAGGAAGTGCTGCGCAACCAGATCGTTGAGACCATCACGGACGTGCCGATTGACGAAGCGATCAACACATATCATGCGATGGCGCTGTTCGGGGAAAAGTATGGCGACAAGGTGCGCGTGGTGCGGATTGGCGACTTCTCGACTGAGCTTTGCGGCGGCACGCACACCGGCGCGACCGGCGAGATTGGGTTGATCAAGATTCTGAAGGAAGGCAGCGTTTCTTCGGGGGTGCGGAGGGTGGAGGCTGTTACCGGCTTGGGATCGTTGACGCATTTCCGCAAGGATCATGAACTGGAAGGCGTAGTGTCGGCGTTCGTATCTCCCACTCTTGCGCACAAACGGCGCAAAGATGGGGCACCCTTTAACGATGAGCCTTCCATCCACGCGGAAACGGCATCACCCGCCGAGGCCTTGAAGGCTGAGCTTGATAAGAAAGACTCGGAGATTAAACGGCTTACACGCGAACTGGATTCGGCACGGATGAAGTCGGCGTCGTCCAGCACCGCAAACATTGGCGAGAAAGTAAAGGAAGTGAAGGGCGTGAAGGTGCTGGCGCATCGGGTGGATAACCTGGAACGCGCGCAGTTGCGCACCCTGGTCGATCAACTGCGTGAGAAGATTGGCTCGGGCGTGGTGGTGCTGGGCTCGGCATCGAATGGAAGCGTGGCGCTGATCGTGGGCGTCACTAAGGATTTGACAGGCCGCGTGCAGGCAGGCAAAGTAATCGCTCCGGTGGCGCAGAAAGTTGGCGGCAAGGGCGGAGGCCGTGCCGACCTGGCCGAAGCCGGAGGCAAAGACGCTGCCACGCTGGATTCCGCACTGGACGGCGCTTACGCGGTGGTGGAGTCACTTTTAACATGACCTCGAGCGGCAATCTTCTCGACGATCGCCTGCGCTTCCTCAAGCACAAAGGCCATGCCATCTACGTGATTGATTTTACGCACTGCGCGGCCAAGGAGTTGTTGTTATTGCTTGATCAGATCCGCGCCGATATCGCGCGGCATGCGCCCGGATCGCTGCTCACGCTGGCGGATTTCACGGGAGCGCAGGTTGACAAGGCAGTGGCCACGCGAATCAAGGAAGTTCTGGTCCTCGACCGTCCCTACGTGAAGCGGTCCGCATGGGTTGGGACGGAGAGCCTGCCGCACGTGTTCTACGAGCACTTCAAGAGCTTCTCGCAAAGGGAACTGCCCGTGTTCAAAACGCGGGAGGAAGCGATGGACTGGCTGGTGAGCGGCGAAGGGGAGTGATTGCCGCGCTGCTGGGTTTGCGTTTTCCTGCGTCCGTATAGATCCCGCATCAAGATTCGAGGAGGCATCTCATGGGCCATCCACTCGATCCGGAAAAGGCATTTTTCTACGGCCAGTTCGTGCAAGCCGTCTACGCCATGTTCGCGAACTCGCAGGGCGGGGACGCACTCAGGCCTGGACCTGCCGGCATTCCCGAGGGTTATGAACTGGGAGCGTGGATCCACATGTCGGACTTCATCCTCAACCTCGAGAAACCGCAGTTCTACGGAATCGTCGTGCATAACATTGCGAACCCGGACGCGCGCATCATCGCGATTCGGGGCACTGAGGGCGCGCTGGAGTGGTTCGATGACGCTTTCGCCTTTCTCACTCGGTTCCGCCAAGTCACGGCCGCCGGCAAGGTGGCACAAGGGTTCGATAAAATCTACCGTTCGTTAAAAGTGGTGAGGCGCGCGCTGCCCAACGAACGTCGACAGGGTGCGGCCGCGCTCCCTGAAACTTTCGGTGGTTCTTTCGCCGAACAGCTCGAGCAACTGGCAATCAGCCGCGAAACAGCGCGCGCAGTGGCGCCGTTTGCTGCAGAAGGGCGGGCGCGCCCGGCGCGTCCCACGGTGGTCACCGGGCATAGTCTGGGCTCGGCGCTCACGACTCTGTTCGTGCTGGAAAACGCGGAGAAACACAAATTCGATATCGCAACGCAGTGCACCTTTGCCTCGCCGCGCGTCGGCAACACGGAGTTTGTGCGAGTGTTCAATCAACTGCCGATCGATTCGTGGAGAATCGTGAATACTGACGATGAAGTGCCCAGGCTTCCGTTCCGTCTTCCGTTGTTTGACTATCAACACGTGGATGCGGCCTATGCGTTCTCTTCCGACGGATTCGCGAAACATAGCCTGGTGTGCTGCCATGCCATGGAGACCTACCTGCACTGGTTGAACGCCAGTTCTCCGGTGCGGCCGTCATGCTTGCCGTAGGATCGCGTACCAGTTTAGCTTCTCCACTTCAGCACGACTGGACCAGTCATGGGATGTTGCATCGCGCCGCCGCCGCGCTTTGCTTCTAAATACGCGGCCTTCAGCTGGAAATACCACTTTGCGGGGCGGTCGGCGTCATCGATCAGCATGAGATGTGGATTGTGCTTCAACCCTTCGGCCTGCAGTTCCATGGTGCGGCGATCCTGCTCGACGAATTTGGCGAAGACGAACTTCAGCAGCTCAGGACCGAAGGGCAGCCAGCGGAAAATGTTCCAGGCGGCAACCACGTCGATCCGGCATTGATTGCGAGTGATGGGCGTAACCGTGGTGAGCGACGAAAACCAATACTTCCCCGCCCGGATGGTTTCGGTGCGCCGGTTGGGCAACGTAAACTCGATGGTCGTGGCGATGGAACCGGCATCGGCATAGAGGCGGAGAAGCTTATAGGGCGCGGAGTTTGAGCTGGGCGTGTGTGCGCTCATGCGAAAGCCATTGGCAATCGGCTCGAAAGTTTTTTTCTTTTCGTGAATGCTGTGGCGGCCGCGCCACCACCACGCCTGATGCACGAAGGGTCCATGCGCCGGATCCATTAAACCGATGATGCCGTGATCGATGCTGACGGGCATGTCGGCAGTGAGATAGGCGAGCTTGTATTGATTGCTAAACTTTTCGATCTGCGGGGCGGCGTCGGGGGCATCTTGCGGCTCCGTGAATCCCGCGCCTTGCGGCCCAGGGTCTGGTATGTAGACCCAGACAAAGTCATCCTGCTCTTCGCAGGGATAGCTGCCGGCGTAGATGCGGTCTACTTTCAAATTCTGGTCGGGGGTGAGCGATGGGATGAGCTGGCATTGGCCGTTGTGAGCGTCGAAGGTCCAGCCATGATAGGAGCACTCGATATTTTCTCCGTCGAACCGGCCGCAGTGGAGCGGCATGCCGCGGTGCGGACAGGCGTCGTGCAGCGCAAAAGGATAGCCCGCACGGTCGCGGCCGATGACCAAAGGGATCTCCAGCAGCATGGCTTGGTGGAGTTGGTTGCGACGGACGCGATCCGCCGGCAGGGCGCGATACCAGAAGCCGGTCAGCATGAGCGAATCGGGCGCCGCCTGGCGTTGGGGAGAGTCGGGTTCGGGCATGGCGTGGAAAAGCATATGCTAGCATCCGCAGAACATTTCCGCGCACATCGAATCAGTCGAGGGAGAACTCGATGGAATTCATCGGCCATTTCCGCAGGCTTACGCCCGTGCAGCGGAATACCTTCTTCGCCTGCTTTCTGGGCTGGTCTCTCGATGCTTTTGATTTTTTCATTCTGACCTTCTGTGTGAGCGCCATCGCCACGCAATTCCAGGCTAAGATTTCCGCGGTGGCCGAGGCGATTTTTTTGACCCTGGCGATGCGTCCAGTCGGCGCGTTTCTGTTCGGGATGATGGCCGACCGCTTTGGCCGGCGCATTACCCTGATGGTGGATATCGTCGCGTACTCGGTGTTTGAGCTGGCCTCGGCCTTCGCTCCCTCGCTGAAAGCTCTGCTCATCACGCGGGCATTGTTCGGAGTGGCCATGGGAGGCGAATGGGGCGTGGGCGCGGCGCTGGCCTTTGAAACCCTGCCGGCCGAGGGACGCGGATTCTTCTCGGGAGTGTTGCAGGAAGGCTATGTGGTCGGAAATCTGCTGGCCGCGCTGGCGTTTGGCACTCTGTTCCGCTTCGTCGGTTGGCGTGGGATGTTCGTGATCGGGGCGCTGCCCGCTCTTCTGGTAATTTATATCCGCACGAAAGTGGACGAATCGCCAGCCTGGCTGCAGGGTCGCGTCTCCAGGCAAGCCGAGAGTCATCTCGGCAAGGACATTCGAACCTATCTGGGCCCGTTCGCCTTCCTGGTTGTGCTGATGTTTGCGTTCAACTCCTTTAGCCACGGTTCTCAGGACTTGTATCCGACGTTCCTCACAAAGGGGCATCACTTTGCGCCGCCCACGGTTATGCTGGTCACAGTTGTGGCCAGCATTGGCGCCCTCATGGGAGGGATTCTTTTCGGAGCGTGGTCGGAGAAAATCGGCCGGCGCAGGGCAATTGTGATTGCCGCATTGCTATCAATTCCGGTGATTCCGCTATGGGCGTACTCGCATACCGTGCCCTTGCTGGCGTTGGGCGGCTTTCTGATGCAATTCATGGTGCAGGGCGCGTGGGGCGTGATCCCGGCGCACTTGAATGAGCTTTCGCCGCCCGCGGTGCGAGGTACGTTTCCCGGTTTCGCCTACCAACTGGGAAACCTGCTCTCCTCGCGCAATGGGGTGCTGCAAGCCAGGATCGCCGAACAGCGCTACCGCGGGGCATTCGCGCCGGTGCTGGCCTGGACCCTTCTGATCCTTGCGGCCCTGGTGGCTGTGGTCACGGGGTGCGGCCAGGAACGCAAAGGCGCCAACCTGTCGAACACCGGCTAGAGCGGCATATGCCCCATGTGGCACGACGGTGGCATTGTCACGGGGAGACTCCTGTGTTAGGGTAGGTGAAATTTCACGCCTTTCGTAAATACTTTTTCAGGGCCCTCCTAGGTTGTAATCGGCGCGAAGGCGCGTGCGGGGGTAGCGCCACGATGAAGGAAACGATGGATACAGCTCCGGTCGAGCCGTCAGGGAACGAGGAGAATTTTGCCAACCGCAAGCTGATCCGGCCCGCGCTGCCACGCCCGGATCACAACCACAACTACCACAACTCTAATCACATGCAGGTCACCGAGCGCCGGGACCGCCCAGAGCGGCACGACCGGCCGGAGCGGGGATTTGACCGCGGCGACCGTTCGGGCGGCACGGGGGGCGGACGCAAGGCAGCGCCTCCGGAGCAGACCAACGCTGAGAATTTCTATTATCAGAAGCAGATGCAGTCGAAGACGCCCATGGTGATCGTGCTGCGCGACGGCGAAGAAGTGCACGGCGTCATCGAGTGGTACGACAAGGCCTGCATCAAGGTGGTCCGGGAAGACGGTAGACCAAATTTGATGATCTACAAGCCCGCGATTAAGTACATGTTCAAGGAAGAAGAGAACGGACGGTAGGTGAATTGAGGCAGTTTGCGACTTGGTAACGGGGCAATTTTGAAAAACTTCGAACCGTCCCGTTTACGCTACTGATGCTCCCGTTGACAATCTCCCTTATCTCCCATAGCATCAATCACTTGAGGGATGATCCTGACGCCGCATCCGGGAGCCGTTCGTGATTAAGCTCGATATTATCAACGAAGTGGTAGCCAGAACTGGCATCACCAAGACCAAAGCCGAGTTGGCGGTAGAAACCGTCTTTGAGAGCATGAAGAAAGCGTTGGCCCAGGGCAATCGCATTGAACTGCGCGGGTTTGGCGTTTTTAACGTGCGCCCGCGTAAGACCGGCATCGGCCGCAACCCGCGCACTGGAGCCGAAGTGTCGATTCCTCCTGGCAAAGCCGTGCGCTTCAAGCCCGGCAAAGAATTGCAGTCAATTGATTAAAAGAACAGCGCCGAGCTGCCGGGCTCGGCCTTTCGTTTTCCCGTTTGCCGATTCTTCCGTTGCAAGAACTCCGGGCAATTCTTTTCGAGTCATCGTCCAGGGAGACTTCGCGAACGCTGACCACCTCGATTCCGGCCATCCGTAGTAGCATCTAAAGAATGGCCTCTTGAAATCGCCAGGCCGCGAACCGCATGTCCGAACCTACTCCTCCTACAACTTCCTCCACTCTCGAATATTACCGGCCCATCCCGGAGCGAGCGCCGCGTCCGCCGAAACCGCGCTACTGGCTGCATGTGCTGCTGCTGCTGGTCACCTGCTTCACCACGCTGGTAATGGGCGCGCGCATGCAATACAACTTTCAGCGCGGTCTGCCCGTGCTCTCTTTCAACGACGAATCGGTGCCGCTTTTCCCCGCCAGTTGGGCGTTCTCGCATCCGCGGCGCCTCCTGGATGGCTTGCCTTTCATGGCCACGTTGATGCTGTTTTTCCTGGCTCACGAAATGGGCCATTACCTATACTGCCGTCGCTACGGCGTTTATGCCACGCTGCCTTTCTTTATTCCCATGCCCATGCCGCCGATTGGGACGATGGGTGCGGTCATTCTCATACGCTCCCGGATCCGCTCGCGCACCGCCTTGTTCGACATCGGAATTGCCGGGCCCATCGCCGGCTTCGTGGTGGCTCTGGTCGTGCTGGTCGTTTCGCTCGGATGGTCCAAGCCAATGCATCCTGCCTTTGGCGTGGGAGAATATCAACTCGGCTATCCGTTGATTTTCTGGGAAGCGCATCGCCTGCTCGCGTCGATGAACCTGCTGCACGGATCCGCCGCCCTCCCATTGAATCGGGTTCTCCTGCACCCCGTGGCGATTGCGGCATGGGTGGGCATGTTTGCTACATCGCTAAACCTGCTGCCAGGCGGGCAACTCGATGGTGGACACATTGTTTTTTCGGTTGCGCCGCGGGTTCACAAGTTCGTGTCGCGCCTGACCATCCTGATTCTTCTTCCCATGGCATACTACCTCTGGCTGGGATGGTTGGTGTGGGCGATCCTTCTGCAGCTAACCAGCTTGCGTCATCCGCAAGTGGCCGAGTGGCCCCGGGTTTCGGGAGGACGGATGTGGCTAAGCATCTTTGCGTTGCTGATGCTGGCGCTCACCCTGACCCCGGCGCCGTTTGCGCACGCGTCCCTGCCGGACGCCCTGCGGCAAATCCTGGGACGGTAAAAGTTTTTGGCCGTTGAGGATCGTCCCAACCTTCGAAACTCTTCCATGAGTTCGCCACCGCCATCGTTTCTCTCGTATACTCCCATGTTCAATCGTTTCAATAGAAGAATCGGAGGTGGTCTTACCTTGAAAAAGCCGGCCGCTGTTCTTGCCTCTCTGGCTGTGTGTCTTGCTTTCTCGCTTCTCGCCGCGGCTCAGACCATCACAGTAGACATTTCACACCCAACTAGTCATTTCGTGCCGAACCAAACCCTGGGCGCCGGTGTCGACCGCATCGGAGTAGAAGCCATCGACAAAGACTTGCTGCAGCCGACGCTGGAAGAGACTCTGGCCTCGGGCTGGCAACCGGTCACCTATCGCCAGAACACCGAGCTCGCCATCGAGGCGTGGCACTGGAACCCTCAAGGAACCTGGAGCGATGGTAGCGGTGCGAACGGCAAAGGATATTTCACCGGCTCGGCCACTCCGACGGAAATGATTCGCTACTCCTATGGCTATAGCCTGCCGCGCCGTGGCACCACGCGCAACGACGGCACCGATAACGTGGGCTTCTCTCGGCTAACCGATGGCGACCTGAATACCTTCTGGAAGAGCAATCCATATCTCACCGAACGCTTCACCGGCGAGAGCGATGCACTGCATCCCCAGTGGGTGGTGCTGGATCTGGCGCAAGTGGAGCAGGTCGATAGCATCCGCATCGCATGGGCGGAACCTTATGCCCGCCGCTACCTGGTGCAGTACTGGACGGGCGAAGATCCCATCCGTGCCGTCACTCGTGGCGTCTGGCAGACCTTTCCGCAAGGCGTAGTTACTGACGGAAAGGGCGGGACGCAAACCGTTCGCTTAGATGCCACTCCCGTCGCCGTGCGCTTCCTGCGGATCTGGATGACGCAATCGTCGAACACTTGCGATGCCGATGGCCCTGCCGATCCGCGAAACTGCGTTGGTTACGCCATTCGCGAACTCTACCTCGGCACCCTCACCGCGGACGGCGAGTTTCACGACACTCTGCGGCACACGCCGGATCAGGAGCAGACCACGACCTATTGTTCCTCGGTCGACCCGTGGCATCAGCCCTCCGATCTGGGTTCCACCAAACAAGCGCAAATGGGATTCGATCTGTTCTTCACCAGCGGCGTGACCCGCGGTCTTCCCGCCATAGTTCCGGTTGCGCTGCTCTATGACACACCCGACAATGCCGCGGCGGAGATCGCATATCTGAAAAATCGCGGCTATCCCATTTCCTATGTCGAAATGGGTGAAGAGGCCGACGGCCAGTACATGCTGCCGGAAGATTACGCCGCGCTCTACCTTCAGTGGGCCACGGCGATTCATCGCGTGGACCCGTCTCTGAAGCTCGGCGGGCCGTCCTTCCAGGGCGTAAACCAAGACATCGAAGTGTGGCCGGATGCGAATGGAAACATTTCCTGGACCGAGCGCTTTATCGATTACCTGAAGCGGCACGGCCGCATGAACGATCTGGCGTTTTTTTCCTTCGAACATTACCCCTATGATCCTTGCCGCACCCCGTGGGACGTGCTCTATGAGGAGCCCGAATTAGTTAGCCACATCGTGCGGGTGTGGCATCAAGATGGGATTCCCGCGGACCTGCCGATGTTCATCACGGAAGGAAATCTTTCCTCAGCCGCCAGTGAAACCTATCAGGATATTTTCGCCGGAGTTTGGCTGGCCGACTACATCGGGTCGGCTTTGACCTCGGGAGTGAACGGCGTTTATTTCTTCCATTATCTGCCGCTGCAAATGGAACCCGGATGCAACGGCTCTCCAGGAACATTCGGTATGTTTACCGTCAATGCCAATTACCAGATTCAGCAGCGGCTGGCGCAGTTTTTTGTGGCCCAGTTAATTAATCTGCAGTGGGTGCAGCCGGGCGCCGGCGAACATCAAGTCTTTCCCGCGAAGGGCGATATCGAGGATGGCGCCGGGCACGAACTGGTGACTGCCTACGCGGTGAAGCGTCCGGATGGGAACTGGGCGCTGATGGCCGTGAATCGGGATCAGGAGAATGCGCACCAGGTCCGGATTTCATTTCACGGACCGGCGGAGAAAGAAGCCGGCTTCACCGGACCGGTGGAGGTTGCAACCTTCGGCAGCGCGCAGTATCAATGGCATCCCGCCCAAACGCGTTTCATGGCTCACGCCGAAATCAGCGGGAAGCCTACCATCGTCGCGACCACTAACGGCTGGGCCGATCCTGATGGTCCGATTCTTCATACCCAGGTGACCGCAGAGAAGGATACGTTGTACGATTTGCCGGCGGCGTCGGTGGTGGTGATTCGAGGCAATGTTAGCGGCGTAAAATAGTTTATCGCCGCCAACCGTTATTGGCCTGGGGTTCCAAGCTAAGGGCCAAGAGCCACGATTCCTTTTCACATCAGCCATATTGCGTCCACATCCACGATCAGTTGCGTGCGCGGAATCTTCTGCCGGGTTGCATAGGCCAACATCGCGCGCAGCGTGGCGTTCAGTTTTTCGCGGCTTGGCGACTTCAACACAAAATGATACCGGTAATCGCGCTTCAGCCGCAGAATGGGCGCGGCCGCCGGGCCCAGCACGCGCACCCCTTCATGACGGTCCCGTTCAAACCACTTTCCCAGCGTGCCCGACCACTCGAGCGCTTCGTCGAGTTTATCGCTGCGAATAAGCACGTTGGCCAGGGCAGAGTACGGCGGATAGTGCATCCAGCTACGGAAGCGCAATTCTTTGTCGTAGAATCCGGCGAAGTCGTGGCGGGCCGCGAATTGCACGGCGTAGTGGTCCTGGAAATAAGTTTGCAGAATCACTTTACCGGGAGACTGGCCACGCCCGGCGCGTCCTGCGACTTGGGTGAGCAATTGGAAGGTACGCTCGGCGGCACGGAAATCCGGCAGCCCAAGCGCGCTGTCCGCGCCCACCACGCCCACCAGCGTGACTCCGTGAATGTCGTGGCCCTTCGCGATCATCTGCGTGCCCACCAGCAAATCCAGTTCGCCTTCGCTGAGCGCGTTCAGGGTGCGCTCGAAATCTTCGTGGCTCCGGACGGTGTCGCGATCCAGGCGGGCGATGCGCGCCTGAGGGAACATGCCGTGCAGTAACTCTTCCAGCTTTTCCGAACCGGTCCCGAGAAAATACACATACTCGCTCCTGCAATGCACGCAGGCTTTGGGCACGGGCGCGGCGTAGCCACAGTAGTGACAGACCATTTTGTGCTCCCGCTTGTGATGGGTCAGTGCGATGGCGCAGTTCTGGCATTCGAGAGTTTTGCCGCAGGTGCGGCACAACACCACGGGAGAATATCCCCGGCGATTGAGCAGCACCATGACCTGCTCGCGGCGGTCGAAGCGCTCCTTGATCTCGGTCGTCAGTTTGCGCGAGATGACCTGCTCATGGCCGGTTTCCTGGAATTCCTGACGCATGTCGATGATTTCAACCTCCGGTAGAGGACGCTGCTCGACCCGGTCGGGCAACTCGACCAGCGCATACTTGTTTTTCTTCGCGTTGAAATAAGACTCCAGCGAAGGAGTGGCCGACCCCAACACGACGACTGCACTCGCCATCTTGGCGCGCACCACGGCGATGTCGCGGGCGTGGTAGCGCGGCGTTTCTTCCTGTTTGTAGGAAGAATCATGCTCTTCGTCGACGATGATCAAGGCAAGATCCGCAACCGGTGCGAACACGGCGGAACGCGTGCCAACCACCATGCGCGCCTCTCCACTCTTAATGCGGTGCCACTGCTGCGCGCGCTCTTTGTCAGAGAGCGCGGAATGCAGAATTGCAACTTCGTCGCCGAAGATTTGGTGCAGATCGGCGGCTACCGCGGGCGTAAGGCCGATCTCAGGAACCAGAAGGATGGCCGACCGTCCCGCTTCAAGCACCGCACGCATGCCCGCAAGATAAACCGCAGTCTTGCCCGAACCGGTGACGCCGTGCAGAAGGATGCCGAAGAACTTTCTTGCATCAACCGCTTCGCGCAGGCGGCTCAATGCAGCTTGCTGCGCGGAATTGAAATCGAACACCCAGGGCGAGGATCGCGGCTTGCTCCGCGAGACCGCGAACCCCGCTGGTTCCTCGACTATCTCGGCCAGTCCGCGCCTGACCAGCGTGCTGAGGGTGGTCCGCGGAACTTCGAGCTCCCGCAGCGCTTCCACGCGAACCCGGCCTCCAGATGCCGCCAGCGTCTCCACAAGTGTTCGTTGATTGCCGTTCAGTCTTCCTTCCGCGGATTTCAGCAGCGCAATCTTGACCGTACGTGCGGCGTCCCGGACAGCGGAAATATCTTCGCGCGCAATCCATTTCTTCCGCACCATCCCGCTCAGGATCGATTTGGAGACGCGAGTAGCGGAGCGCAGAGTCTCCTCGCGGATTTGCGTCATCTCCCCGGCCACAGGTTCTTGCGAAGCCAGGTAATCCAGCACCCGGAATTCGGCGGCTTGCTCCTCCGGAGTTCGGCGCGAGCGCGCGGACGATCCCGACATTCCAGCCAGATGCAGCGCCAGTTGGCCTTCTTTGGTGATGCGGTACGCAACGGCGCGTTTGAACTCCGCGTTCAGCGGCAGCATGGTGCGGAACACTTCGCCGATCGGAGCTAAATAGTAGTCCGCAATCCAGCGCCCGAGTCCCAGCAGTTGATCATCCAGAATCGGCGCGACATCGAGCACGCTCAAGACGGTTTTGGTTTTCACCGATGGGTTGCGATCGTGCACTTCAACCACGATGCCGGTGATGCGTCGCTGGCGGAAAGGCACGAGCACCCGTCCGCCGACCACGGGACTGCCTTCGCCGGGGACTCGGTAGGTGAAAACCATGTCGAGAGGAACGGGCAGCGCAACGTCGCAGAATTCGGGCATTGATTGCAAGGATAAACTACGGCGGATTCAGAAATGTCGCACCTGGCCGCAAAACATCCTACGTGCTGTCGGCTTTTTTCGGAGGCTCGATTCCCAAATACTTCATCACCATCTGCAGATCTCTCCATGCCTCGCCCTTTTGCCGCGGATCGCGCAGCAAAAACGCCGGATGGTAGGTGACGGCCAGGCGCGTGCCCGCCCATGAAGGATCGTTGCTGCGAACGCCCGCAGGCTTGAAGTCATACCAGCGGCCGCGCAGTTCAGACATCGGCGCGTTGATGGCGAGCAGGTTCTTCGCCGCCACCGCGCCCAGCGCAACCACAGCCTTGGGCCTGATCACGGCGATTTGCCGCATAAGAAACGGCGAGCAGGTTTCGCACTCGTCGCGCTCCGGCGTGCGATTCCCCGGCGGACGGCACTTCACAATATTCGCGATGTAAACATCTTCGCGCCGCAGCCCCATCGCTTTAATCATGTTGTTCAGCAACTGGCCGGCACGGCCCACAAAGGGCTCGCCCTGCGTGTCTTCGTCAGCTCCCGGACCTTCGCCCACAAACATCAACTCGGCCCGCGGATTGCCCACGCCGAAGACAATCTGCTTGCGTCCCTGCTTGTGCAGTTTGCAGCGGGTGCAGTCGCCGAGGTCTTCGCGGATCAGCTTGAGCGCCGCAACCGGATCGGCCACTCCATACTCCGGCTTCGGCGTCACGATTTCGAAAATATTGTCCTCGGCAATGGCCGGGACCACAGCGGCTTTTCTTGCGGCCATTTCCTCTCGCGCTTCTGACGAGAATGCCGGAGACGACGCTGAAAGCGTGGAAGCTGGAACCGCTTCCGCTCTCGCCGATTCCGTTTCGGTCAATTGCCCGGGCTCGCGTCGGTAGAAATCGTAAATACCCAGCTCATGGCAGTAACGTACGCGCTCGGCCAGCGCTCGCCACATTTCCGGGTCAAGAATAGTGGGCATTGGTTCCTCGATTGTAATGCAGAAACGAGGAACCTGTTTTCAGGCTTTCACCGGCGACCTGCGCTGCTGGCGAATCCGGACCACCTGGTCGAGAACGCGCTGGGCTACTTCCCACTTGGAAGTCTCGGCAACTTCGACAACTTCATCGTGAGTGATAATCGTTACTTCGTTGCGATTGGAATCGAAGCCGATGCCCTGGCGGGAAACGTCGTTAACCACCACGGCATCAAGGTGCTTGGCCGCCAGCTTCTGGCGGGCGTTTTCGAGCACGTTCTCGGTTTCCGCGGCAAAGCCCACGACAATCTGCCTCTGCTTGCGCAGAGAGATTTCCTTCAGAATATCGGCAGTCGGTTCGAGTTCGAGCGCGATCGGCCCCTTGCGCTTTATCTTTTGCGGAGAAACAGACTTCGCCCGATAATCGGAAACCGCTGCGGTCTTGATCACAATAGTGGCCTGCGGCAGCAGACTGAGCACGGCATCGCGCATCTGCTCGGCGGATTCCACGCCCGTGACCTCAGCTGCTCCCGGCGCCGTCAGCGCCGTGGGGCCGCTGATCAGCAGCACGCGAGCGCCCCGGCGCAGCGCCGCCTCGGCCAAGGCATATCCCATGCGTCCGCTTGAGCGGTTGGTGAGGTAGCGCGCGGGATCGATCTTCTCGCGTGTAGGTCCGGCCGTGACCAGTACGGTCTCGCCGGCAAGATCCTGCAACGCTCCCAGCGCTTCCAGAACGGCGGCGACAATGCTTTCGTTCTCGGCGAGCCGCCCGGCTCCGGTCATGCCACACGCCAGATATCCCGAGCCCGGTTCGACGACCTTCACGCCGCGCTGGCGGAGGATTTCCAGATTCGCCTTCGTCGCGGGATGGTTCCACATATCGACGTTCATCGCCGGAGCCACCACCACCGGCGCAGACGTCGCAAGATAAAGCGTAGTGAGAAAGTCGCCGGCGGTGCCTTGTGCAAACTGCGCCAGAACGTCGGCGGTAGCGGGCGCAACCAGCAGCGCGTCAATCGACTGCGCCACCGCAATGTGCTCGATGGCGGATTCAATGTTGGCGGATTCGCTGTTGGCCGGGTGTCCTTCGCCGGGCGAAAACATTCCCGTAATCACTTTTTCGCCGGAGAGCGCCGCGAACGTGAGCGGGCGAACGAATTCCTGCGCCCCGCGCGTCATGACGACCTGCACCCGAATGCCGCGGTCCTGCAGCAGGCGCACAATTTCGGCCGCCTTGTAAGCCGCAATCCCGCCCGTCACTCCCAAAGCAATTTTCATGGTCCAATCTTCATGGTGTTAAGCAGCGGCGGCCTAGGCGTCTCCAAAGGCCTTATCCAGCACTTCGGCGGCCTGCTCGGCCGCGCTGCGAGTTTCTGGAATCTCCCATTTCACCTTGCCCGCGCGAATTTCGTCTTGCGCAATACGGCAGGGTTTGCGCGAATTCGTTTGCACCACCGGCGGTGCCCCGGATTGCAGTTGGCGGGCGCGCCGGGCAGCGACCAGAATGTAGCGATAGTTGCTATCGAAGCCTTCGATCAATTTCATGGATTCTCTCCCTTGCCACCGGGTGCAAGATTTTGATTGCCGAAAGTTTGATTGCTGAAAGTGGGTTCGCTTCGTTCTTCGCCGGGGGAGCCAAGAACCGCTCTCCTATTTTCCCACGAAACTCAAAGTTGTGGGGGCTTCCACACCTCCAATATGGTTACCGAGGACTAACCCCTCGCGGGTTGGCCGCGGACTTAAACGAAGCCAGAATCGGCTTCAGGCGTTCGCGAACGCTGGCCAGGCGGCAGCGGTCCGCCAGCGCCACAGTTTTAGATTCCGCGGGAGATAGCGGCTGCCCCGCGCGCAGCCAGCGTTCCGAGCGCACAATCGCCTGTAGTATCTCAACCGAATCCTCCAGACGGTCGTTTACCAGAATGTAGTTGTAATGGTCATAGTTCTCGATCTCGCGGCTGGCCGTAACCAGGCGGCGCTCAATCACTTCTTCGCGGTCTTCACTCCGCTTGCGCAATCGTTCTTCCAGCGTCTTACGATCCGGCGGCAGGATGAAGATGCTGGTGGCATCGGGGAGTTTCTGCTGGATCTGCGCTGCGCCCTGCACGTCGATATCGAGCAACAGGTCGCGCCCATTCTGCTCCGCCTCGCGCAGAAAACGCCGCGCCGTTCCGTAATAGTTGCCGAAGACTTCCGCATGCTCCAGAAATTCGCCCTCGCGAATCATCCTCTCGAATTCGGAGCGCGAGACAAAATAGTATTGCCTCCCATTCGTCTCGCTGCCCCGCGGGGCCCGCGTGGTATAGGAAATGGAAAACTCCAGATCGCGCACCGACTTCAGCAATTCATTCACAAGCGTCGACTTGCCCGAACCCGACGGGGCCGAAATAATGTAGATCAGTGGCTTGTGCGCCGGAGACATCATTCCAGGTTCTGCACCTGCTCGCGTGATTTTTCGATCTCCGCCTTCATCATGAGTCCGGCCTCGGTGATCTTCAGCGCGTCACCCGCCAATCCTGAAGTCTTCGACAGCAAAGTGTTGGCTTCGCGGTTCATTTCCTGCAGCAGAAAGTCCAGCTTTTTCCCCACCTCTCCATCTCCATCGAGCAGGCCCAGAAAATGTTGCACGTGGTTTTCCAGGCGGACAATTTCTTCCTGAATATCGCTGCGGTCAACCAGAAGAGCGGCCTCCTGAAGCACCCGTTCCCGGTCGGCGCTGGAACCCAGCAGTTCCTGCAAGCGCGATTGCAGGCGGTCCACGTAGCTTTGCAGCACCGTGCGCCGGTGCAGTTGCACCGTCTTCACCGCTTCGCCTAGGTGCGCCATGCGCTGCCGCAGTTCGCGCTCAATGCTGCGCCCTTCCTGCTCTCGCATCTGATTCAGCCGATCGAGCGCCTCGCCCACTCGGGCCATCACCGCCGAGTCCAGCGCCCCGTCCTCAGGGTCGCCCGCGGAATCGAGGGCGCCGGGAATGCGCAGGATCACATTGAGGTCGGGTTCGGCCGGCACGCCAAACTCACCCGCCGCCGCGCGAAACGCCGCAATGTAAGCGCTCACCAGTGGCCGGTTCAGCGCGAGCGTTTCGCCGCCATCGCGCTCCAGGCTGAGCGTGACCTCGACGTGCCCACGCGCAATTTTTTCTTTGAGCACGCGGCGCAGTTGCATCTCGAGCGAATCGGAACCCGAAGGCAAACGAAAATGCACATCGAGAAAACGGTGGTTCACCGATTTCAGCGAGAGCGCAAACCCAACCTGGCCGTTGCCCTCAGCCGAACCGACAGGCCGACCGGCTTTCCCTTCGGCCTCGCCGATGAGTTCGCCTTTGACTTGGGCAAAGCCCGTCATGGAGCGGAGTGGCATGAGTGATTTCCCCAAATATCCAACTGCCGTCTGTCAGCTGGGTTGCGCCGGCTCCAGTTTCGGCTCAAAGTCCGCGAACTGCAACTCATACAGGCGCTTGTACGTACCCAACCTCCTCATCAGATCTTCGTGAGCGCCAATGTCGGCGATGGCCCCATTTTCGATCACCACAATGCGGTCGGCGCGGCGCACCGTCGAAAGCCGGTGGGCAATCACAAACACCGTGCGCCCGCTCATCAGATTGTGCAATGCCGATTGCACCAAGGCCTCCGATTCGCTGTCCAGCGCCGACGTAGCCTCGTCCAAAATCAGGATGGGCGCATTCTTCAAAATTGCACGCGCCACCGCAATGCGCTGCCGCTCTCCGCCGGAAAGCCGCACGCCCCGCTCTCCAATCACTTCATCGTACCCCGCCGGCAGCGCCCGAATGAAATCATGCGCCAGGGCGGCGCGGGCCGCCGCCTCAACCTCTTTCATCGCCACGTGCGGCTGGCCATAAGCAATGTTGTTGCGCACCGTGTCGTTGAACAAAACCGTTTCCTGGGTGACGATTCCAACTTGTTCCCGCAACGAAGACAACGTCACATCCCGCACATCGTAGCCGTCGATCAGCAACCTGCCCTGGGTCGCATCGAAGAAGCGCGGGATCAGGTGAACCAGCGTGCTCTTGCCCGATCCGCTCGATCCCACGATCGCCATCACTTCTCCACGGCGCACCTCAAGATGAATGTCGTGCAGCACGCCGCCATCCTCACCCTCGCCGCCATAGCTGAAACTGACATGATCGAATTGAACGTTCTTCTCGAATGCCGGCAGGCGCTTGGCACGCGGCTTCTCCCGGACGTCGTCTTCGATATCCATGAACTTGAAGATTTCGCCGGAAGCGCCCAGGGCCTGCTGAAAATTGTTATTGAACTGGGCAAACTTGCGCACGGGATTATACAGGCTAAACACCGCCGTGATGAAGGCCACAAAAACCCCCGGCGTCATCAGGTGGTGCGCGATCCGGTCGCGCCCCAGCAGCAGCAGCAGCGCGATTCCGACGATACCGAAAATATCCATCAACGGCGAACTGATCGCGGTCGCGGCCACCGAACGCAGGTTGGCGCGGAACAGCCGCCGCGCCGCTCCGCGAAAGCGGGCAATCTCCCACTTCTCGCTGTTGAAGGCTTTCACGATGCGGTTGCCGGTTATGGTTTCGTGAAGAATATTTTGGATCTCCGCCAGTTTGTCCTGCCCCTGCCGGGTCGTGCTGCGCACCCGGTACCCGATCTTGCGCGACGAGTAAACAATCACCGGAACGAACAACAACAGCACCCAGGCTAGGTTTCCTCCCAGGACCACAACCACCGCGGCCACGCCTAAAAAAGTGAAGAACTGCTGCAGGAACTCCGCCAGCACCGTCGACATGGCAAATTGCACGCGCTCAATGTCGTTGACGATGGCCGAGAGCAGGGTTCCCGTAGTGTGTTTCGAGAAAAACGCCGCCGAGCGCCGCATGATTGCGTTATAAAGATCGTCGCGCAAGTCGGTGATCATGCCGAAGCCGGCGTGGTTAATCAGGTATGTGCCCGTGTAATCGCAGATTCCTTTCAGAACGGTTGACGCCACCAGGGCAAACGCCACAATCGTCCAGGCGTTGGTGAAGCGGGCGGGCACAAACTGCTGCAGGTAAACCGGGTGGTGCGTAATCGGAATGTCAAACAGGGGAATATCTTTCGATCCCGTGGATGGATTCAGTACCCGGTCAAAAATAGGGCGAATCAGCAAAAACTTGAACGCGTCCAGCCCTCCCACCGCGGCCATCAGCGCCACCGAAGACAGGATCTGCCACCAGTAAGGTAGCGCATAGCGGACGAGGCGCGTCAGTTGCCGCATACCCCTCCGCACAGGCCGCAGTGGCTCACAGACGGTGCCATAAGTGTGGGGTGCAAGCGCTTATTTTACTGCCGTCACTGGCCGTTTGTCGTTAGCCGGCTCTTGGTCGTGGCCACAACGGCCACAGGACTAACGACGGTCTCCTCATTGCGGCATATCGCGATGCGCAACCTTCATGCGGTATCCAGCCTTGTGCAGGCGCTTGCCCACTTCCTCGGCGATCAATACCGAACGGTGCTGGCCGCCAGTGCAGCCAAAGCCGATGGTGAGGTAGCTCTTGCCTTCGTGAATGTAGTGCGGCAACAGGTAAACCAGCAGATCGGAAATGCGGCAGATGAACTCCCGCGTCTGCGGAAAACCCCGGATGTACTTGGCCACGCGCGCATCCCGTCCCGTAAGCGGCCGAAACTCCGGCACGAAGTGGGGGTTGGGCAGGAAACGCACATCGAAGACAAGATCCGCCTCTTCCGGCACGCCGTGACGGAAGCCGAAGCTCACGCACGAAACCAGAATGCTTTTCTCCGTCGCCTCCTCGCGGAAACGCTCCGTAATGTGGGCGCGCAGCTCGTGTACGTTGAATTTTGATGTGTCGATGACAATATCGGCCAGGGCGCGGATGCTCGCCAGGTGGCGCCGTTCCGCCTTGAGCGAAGCGTTCACCGGCGCGTCCGTTCCCAGGGGATGCGGGCGCCGCGTCTCGCTGAAACGCCGCATCAACACTGCGTCGGAAGCTTCCAGAAAGGCGACCTTCGTGGGAATCATGCGCCGCACCGATTTCAGAATGCCCGGGAGTTGCTCGAGTTGCGAGCCCTCGCGCACGTCCACCACCAGCGCGGTGCGGCGGATCTCGCCCGATTGCAAAGCCATCTCGGCGAAACGCGGGATCAGTTCGACCGGGAGGTTGTCGACGCAATAGTAGCCCAAATCCTCGAACGCCTTGAGCACCGATGCTTTGCCCGAGCCGCTCATGCCCGTGATGATTACCAGTTCCGGAGCATGCAGCGCGGCGTGCGCGCTAGCCTGCCGCGTTTTCTTCCCGCCGCGCGGCAGCTTCGCAGGCTTCCCAGACGCGGAGGATTTTCGGGGCGTCATGCACTGGATATTAGCATCGAAAGTCACGGGAGTTCTCCCTTGAGTTTTCGATTTGTCTCAGCACCGCCGGGAAAGGTAAGCTAGGTCGCCATGAAGAGGTTTCACGAACTTAGCGAACGCGAAGTGCTGGCCCTGGCCATTTCCCTGGAAGAGGAAGACGAGCGCGTGTACTCCGATTTTGCCGAAGGATTGCGGCAGGACTACCCCGCATCGGCGGCGATGTTCGACGCCATGCGCGAGGAAGAATCGGGGCACCGACGGCGCTTGATCGAACTCTACCGGCGGAAGTTTGGCGAACACATTCCCTTGATCCGCCGCCAGGACGTGCGCGGCTTCGTGGAGCGTCCCGCGCTCTGGCTGATTCGTCCCCTGCGCATCGAGGCGGTGCGCAAGGAAGCCAGCACGATGGAAGTGGAGACGCGGCGGTTTTATGAAAAGGCCGCGGCGCGCACCCAGGACGCGGGCATCCGGCAACTGCTCGACGATCTGATCAATGAAGAACGCGAGCACGAAGAACGCGCCCAGGAACTGGATAAAGAAAAACTGCCGGCCAAGGTAAAAGCCGACGAAGAGAAAGCGCAGCGCCGGCTTTTCGTTCTGCAAATCGTTCAGCCGGGGCTGGCCGGGCTGATCGATGGTTCGGTATCGACTCTGGCTCCAGTTTTCGCCGCAGCTTTCGCCACCACAAATAGCTGGGATGCTTTCCGCGTCGGACTCGCCGCATCGGTGGGCGCGGGAATCAGTATGGGATTTACCGAGGCGCTTTCCGATGATGGAAGCCTTACCGGACGCGGACATCCGTGGGTACGCGGAGTTATCTGCGGAGCTATGACGGCACTCGGCGGGATTGGGCACACATTACCGTTCTTAATTCACGACTTCCGCAAGGCGTTGTGGGCTGCGAGCGTCGTTGTGGTTGCTGAGTTGGCGACCATCACTTGGGTCCGAAGGCGTTATATGGACAGTCCATGGATTTCAGCTGCACTGCAAATCGGCCTTGGCGGCGTGTTGGTGTTCATCACTGGCGTGCTGATTGGGAGTTCTTAGTTCTCGCAGCTTCATGGTTGTGTGTCCAGCGGGTGGTTGCTCTTCTCGTAAAATTCGTTCTGCAGCTTGAGGCTCACATCGTCGGCCTTCACGGAGCGGATCACGTTGACAATCGCGCCGATCCACCAATCCATTTGAAATTTTCCTAACTCCCGGGTTGCGACGGCGCCGTTTCCGGCATAGTGATTGGGGAAGCGCGCGTACCACCAGATGCCGGTGTAGACATCCTCGGGAAGGTTCTGGCGGTGCTGGTCGGCGCCGGATTCGGTGTTGGCACGGTCCATATGCACCGTATCGGGGCGGGCGATCAGCATTTTGGAAGTTTCACTTTCGCCGGCGTGCATGTCGATGGTGCTCTTTTTCGGCGGACCGCCTGAGTCCGGGCTGCGCTTGTCGAAGATGTAGACCACATAGTTGTGCGGCTTGTCGAGTTGGGTTTGGGCGAAGTATGGCAGCAGGTGCTCGTTGCCGCCGTGGCCGTTGACGATAATTATTTTTTTGCAGCCGTTGCGCGCCATCTCGTCGGTGGTTTCCTGCAACAGCGCCAGTTGCATGTCGCGGCTGTAGGCGATGGTTCCAGGCTGGTGGCGGGCTTCAGCAATCTGTCCGAAATAATATTCCGGAAAGACGATGGCGTATTCCTTCTCGGCGGCGTGCAGCGCAGCGTAACGCACATCCAGCAGATCGGTGCCCAGCGGGAGATGCGGGCCGTGTTTCTCCAGGATGCCGAACGGCAGCAGGCATGTGCCTTGCGAGCGCTGGATGCCTTCGCGGAAGTCGGCGGCGGTGAGTTCTTCCCAGTGGACGGAGAGCCTGGGTTGCGCGGCTTGCGCTGCGCTCGGGATGGTTGAGAGCAGAACCATCAGCAGGGTGGGGAGGATCATGGAGCGCGTGCTGGTCGTGATCGGCATAATTCCCTCGGCGGCGAATTCTAGCACGGCGCTCTGGCTTCCCGAGCGAAGCGACAATGGGCGACTTCAGCGCGGCTCAGGCTGTGAATCTGATGCCGAAAATAAACTTGTGGAGCATGGCCGCTCCGTCCGCAGGGTGGGTAGAAATCAAAGGTTAGCCCCCCTCCCCCCCTTTTTCTAAAATCTCCAGAATCATCGGGTTAGCATGAAATTCCCCGCAAGATCCGGATGTCAAAGAACTTAAGTATCAAACTCTAGACAACAAAGGGCTTAGAGGCGGCCACTGAGGCTCGACCTGAGTACGCCCGCTTCGACCATGATCGCGCAAGTTTGGGGCTGTGCACAAGGTCAGATGTCACATGGGGAGTGTGGAAAACTTCTGCGTTGGCCGTTATGCGTCAAGAATCCGAAACCAGCCAGACCGGTCGTGAGTGCAATCGCCTGTGGGTGTTGAAAAAGTCGGTGGTCGGAAGGAACTCTTCGCCGCGAATTATCGCTGCTATCGAGTTTTTCCTTTCACTTCAGCTAAGAGGTGGCTTCCATAGCCGGGGTTATCGGTTGGCTGA
>JBARJF010000036.1:0-5753 GCA_049800135.1 Candidatus Sulfotelmatobacter sp. | reverse complement strand
CATCTACAGGCTTCATCCACTCTTTCAGCTCTTGCTTCGCGAAGGCGGCGGTTCCAACTGGCGCCATAATCTCGAAGACTTTTTCCTGGCTGGCGGTCTTGAAGTCGCTGCTCATCGCAGCCTCAAGCGCCTCGGCGTTCTCATTACACAAGTTCTGAAGGCGTGTCAGCTGATCGATGCGCCACTCGTAAGACTTGGTCGCGTCCGAATCGAAATATGCTTTCTGCTTGTCGAAGATTTCCTGGAACTGATTCATCTGAGTCTCCTTCACACATCGGTCTGTCGATGCCGCTTTTCAGCGGCGTCGTGATTCTTAGGCCATTGTGAGAACCATGCGGAATCGCGCATCACCAGACATCATGCGTCGATACGCTTCTTCGGCTTTTTCCAAAGGAAGCGTTTCGATCATGGGACGAACGTCGGTGAGGACGCTGAAGTCGAGGGTGTCCTGCGTCTCGATCGCTCTTCCCGTCAGGCTCCCAATGACCGAGCGGCCACCAAAGATGAGCGGAACTCCGTTGATGGGAATCGGATCACCCGAAACACCAACTACCACGAGCTTTCCGCGAACTGAGAGGCCGGGAAGCAGGCTGGCGATTGCTGCTCCGCTCGGGGCGGTTGCCAGGATCACGTCGGCGCCTCCCAGTTTCTGCAGCGCAGCTCCCGCATCCTCGGCCTTGGCGTCGATGTAAATGTGCGCTCCCAGCTTGGGCGCAAGATGTTCTTTGTCTGGACCGAAGCCGATCGCAACGGTGCGGAACCCCATCTTTTTGGCGTATTGCACGCCGAGATGTCCTAACCCACCGATACCCTGGATAGCAACGGTATCGCCAGCACGTCCGTTGTTGCGTAGCGCATTGAATGTGGTGATGCCGGCGCAGACCAACGGGGCCGCATCTTCTGATTTGAGCTCTTCAGGTATGAGAGCCAGTGCGCGTGCCGCTGCGATCATCATTTCCGCATAGCCGCCATCACTCGTCACGCCAGTGATAATGGGGTTCTGGCAATATGCCGTGTCGCCGCGGCGACAGGTCTCGCAGGTTCCGTCTTCGCCTCCAAAGAAGCCGACACCGACGCGCTGGCCGACGTTCCAGGTTGTGACGCCGCGCCCAACCTCTTCGATGCGACCAATTGCCTCGTGGCCTGGCACGCGAGGATACACGACGCCCGGTAGCTGCCCTTCAACCGTACCTGCGTCTGAATGACAAACGCCGCAGGCCTCGACGCGAATGCGTACCTGGTCAGGACTGGGATTCTGCAGCGGTCTGCGAACCTCAGTGAAGACCCCTGGTTTGCTGATTTCAATGGCTCTATAGGTTTCTGTCATCATTGCCTCCCAAAGTGACGAGCCCCCGTTCGGTTACGCTGCGAATTGCCTCAAGTGATAGTCGATGTGAATCTGTAAGAGCCTGCCCCACTCCTTGACTGTCATCGGGCCGAACATCGGGTGGGGCTGCCAATCGGCTGCTGACCTTGCATGCCAAGCTGCATCCAGAATCTTGAGCAGTTGCTCCTTTTCGAAGTCGAAGTCAAACGATGCGTCGTGCGGGATCTTGAATCCCTTCGGAAGGCGCAACCCAACTGGTTGCTCTGGATACCAGTCCACGAGAATCCATCGAAAGACTGTGCGCGATACCAGATAGCTCTCGTCTGGAAGGTCATAAAAGCCAAGCGAGCCACCACAGGCCAGGTTGAGGTGATGCAACATCTGCGCGACGGTCATCGTTCCCCACTCCCGTGGATTCCCTGGCGTGATCCGGAGAATCCTGTCTCGAAACTCGTGAAGCTTTTCTTCGGTGAAAAACGCGTTCCCATCCACTTGCTTCACTCGGAAGTAGCGTGGAATGTATTTCAGCATCGCAAGGCCAGAGAGCCAAAAGTTGCTGGTGAACGACTCTCGGATGAAGCTCGTGGTTCTCGGTTTCGTGAGCTGTGCTGGGACCGTTTGTTGTGTGCGATCGCTCATCCTCTTTCTCCGCTATTACGCCGAGCCTTCCACTACGAACCCCTTTTTCGGCTCGCCCCGTAACAATTGCCCATGCTCACGTTGGGTGCGCGGTCTTCATTACGGAAATTCCGTCCCGAACATCGGGCGTCCGCTCTTTGATTGTTCGCGCGAGGCTTCGTCTTGGATCACATCCCAGTGCTCGACCAGAACGTTATCCTTGACGAGAACAATGTCTGCAGCAATCCAGTTCACGGGCAGGCCGAAATGCGAAAATCGGCCGTGCACCATTACGGAGTCTCCATCAGCGACGATCGTTCCTGGCTCATACCTGAGCGTCGGAGGAAGGCTCTTCACGAGATCGAACAGACCCTCACGACCAGGCGCAATATGAGCGCTGTGTTGAATGTAGTGAGGGGACCAATACCGCCCGGCCGTTACGTAGTCACGTTTGTTGAACAGCGTGTCGAACGCTTCCAATACAAGCCGCTTATTTTTCTCACTCGAATTGTTCATGTGAAATTCCCTTCGGTAAATGAAAAAAGTTGACCCTGCGTTATCAAACAGAATGACCTCATGGTCCGCTGCAAGGTTTGTTACCGCCGGGTCCCAGGCATCTATGTTCGAGTTGAAGTACCCAAGAAATAGCAATGGAACCGTTCCTGCCCTGCCGAAGCGACGGTAGGCATAATGCACGCCTTCTGCCTCAACGAATTGTGTCGGAACTGTTTCGTGTGCGTAGTTGCTCATAGTCTGTATCTCGATGCCCCTTCGATATCAGGACAGAGTGGAGCGACCGAAAGTCACCGCAGTTGTTGATGTAGAAATTCGCTCGTCCGACCGTTGGCAAGGTGAGCCGCGGCGGCGTTGTAATGCGCCCCATTATGCCGAGAGAAGGCATGATTCTGACCCGGGTAGCTGTAGACCGTTGCGTTCAGTTTCTTAGCAAGTGCCGCTTTGATCTCAGCTTGTGCAGCCTTGGAAATGAACTCGTCCTCCTCAGCCAGGTGCATTAGAAGGGGCGCATGAAGCCCATCGACCACTCCCAGATATTTCTCAGTATCGGCGCCGTGATACCAGACCGCGACGTCGATGCCCTCGTTGCGCACGGCTGTCATGAAGACCATCAGCGCACCGAGGCAATAGCCGAGCAAGGCAACCTTGCCGTTACATTCCCGGAGACTGCGTGCTGCGTCAACGGTGTCCTTTATGTCCTTTACGCCCGCATCTCTGTCATAAGCCGAATAGAGGCGAAGGCCGTGTTGCCAGTCGCCGTCGGAGGTAACGTTCAGGTCGACGCCCGGCTCCTGCCGCCAGTACAGGTCTGGAGCGAGCGCGAGGTAACCTTGCTCCGCCAATTCATCGCAGTGCTTGCGAATGTCGGCGTTCACACCGAATAGCTCCTGCAGAACGACAACGGCCGGAGCCGATACTGTCTTCGGCCGTGCGATATAGGCGGCAAACGCGCCGTCATGTCCTTCAATCGTGATTTGATCTTTCATTGAGTTCTCCTGACGAGACGACGTTCATCCGGGCCTCCGACGGTCTTGTTTGAACCGGCGGAGGCACCGACGCTCTTCAAGCTACTGCCGTGGCTGGTGCCGAAGCAGCAGCCTCTTCGATGAGCTTTGCTGTTTCCTTCGGATGAGACATGTAGGCCACATGGCTCGACTTCACTTCGACCGTCTTGGCTTTGGCGCGCTTTGCCATCATGCGCTCCTGATCCGGATTGATCGATCTGTCTTCGGTGGCCACCATGTACCATGTGGGTTTGTGCTTCCAGGCGGGATTCTTAACCTGATGGGTGAACGAGTCAGTAGAAATCGGCACCTGCGCTATTGCCATGAACTCCGCCTCATCCCGTGGGATGTCCGCTGCGAAGTCGGCCACGAAATGCGCCTGGTCTATCCACCAAAGCCCGTTGCTGTCCGGTGTGAACGCCTTGGACGCTTGCGGCAAGGCCTGTTCGATCGACGCACAGCTCTCACCTTCATCGAGAGCGAAGGCGGCAATATAGACAAGCGCCGCAACGTTTGGATGATTGCCGGCCTCGGTGATGATGGACCCGCCGTAGCTATGGCCAACCAGAACCACCGGGGCGCCCACGGCGTCGATGGCGGCCTTTGTGTACTTTTGATCGTCGGCGTATGAAGTCTCGGGAGGCTGTGCCACCGACACTTTGTAGCCATCATTCTTGAGGATATCGGCAACCCTCTTCCAGCCAGAGCCATCCGCGAAAGCTCCATGCACCAGAACTACATCCTTAATATGTTGATTCACGATTATTCTCCTTTGCAGTAGAGATCCAGACGGATCATTTGATTTTCGATTTCAACCTTGCGCCCCTTCGCGTCAAATCGCTCTTCCTTCATGCGCGGGACGTACATTTCACTTGCAACGTAAACATTTACTGGCTACTAGTTGGCGTGTGCGGAGGTGGCAGCTTCTTCGATGAGCTTGGCTGCTTCCTTCGGGTGAGACATGTAGGCCACATGGCTGGAATTCACTTCGACCGTCTTGGCATGGGCGCGCTTCGCCATCATCCGCTCTTGCTGGGGATTGATCGACCGGTCTGAGCTGGCCACCATGTAAAAGGTCGGCTTGGTCTTCCAAGCGGGATTCGTGACCTTGTGGGTGAACGAGTCGGTGGAGATCGGCACTTGCGCTATAGCCATGAAATGAGCCTGGGCCGGGGGAATATCCGCTGCGAAGTCGGCCGCGAAATGGTCCTGTTCGATCCACCAATTTCCATTGCTGTCCGGTTTGAATGCCTTGGAGGCTTGCGGCACTGCTGTTTCGATCGACGCGCAGCTCTCACCTTCATCGAGCGCAAATGCAGCAATGTAGACCAGTGCCGCAACATTTGGATCGTTGCCGGCTTCGCTGATAATGGACCCGCCGTAGCTGTGGCCAACCAGGACGACCGGCCCGCCCATGGCGTCGATTGCGGCCTTCGTGTATTTTTGGTCGTCGGCGTACGAGGTCTCTGGGGGTTGCGCAACCGATACCGTGTAGCCATCCTTCTCAAGGATCTTTGCGACGGCGTCCCAGCCGGAGCCATCGGCGAAGGCCCCATGCACCAGAACCACGTTTTTGATGCCAGTCGGCGCAGGACCCGCCGCGGCGGCATTTAGAGCCGCACCCATCAGCGCACAAGCGAGTACAGCAACCGCATAAAGTTTCGTGACGACGTTTCTAGAGTTAGGTTTCATTTTGTTCTCCTTTTCTCCTTTCACGCATATCGGCTTCTATGAAGCGATCGGGTATTCATACCTCATTGAGGTCTATCGCCCCTGTTACCGCTCTGGCCGACTTCGTTCCCGCAACATCCATTTCCTGATGTAACGCGAGCAGTGCAACACCGAAATGCCCTTTGCCTCACACGCGTTGAGGAAGCGAACACCTTCGACATCTACGAGGTCCAATTCTTCCAAATCCAAAACTGCCGGTGATTCGCAAAGCTCGATTTCGGCTTGAACCTGATCCAGCTGCTCTGCACGAAACTCCCCGCTCAGCCGAATCCGCGATCGGATCCGTTCAATCTTGAGCGTCATGAAATCGCGGCTCCGGAGTGCACGAATTGGAATGCAACGCAAAGTCCGGTCAGACTCCATTGAAAAGGTGGGACTTAGAGTCGCCGGGCGATGCTCGTTCTTGAGCAAACGCTGTTTAATGAGCAAATGTAATGATTCCATAACAATGTCGGCTCCCAGGTCCGAGTAAACTTTGGAAGCGCTAACAACCAAAGGGCTCGGAGGAAAGGAGCCGAACATGCTGATTATAGGTTGTGACTATCATCCGAGCTTTC
>JBARJF010000035.1:0-60981 GCA_049800135.1 Candidatus Sulfotelmatobacter sp. | reverse complement strand
GCCGCGCCCCGTAGAACTGCCGGGAGCATTCCCCGAGCTCGCAGGTTGCGCTTCGAAGGGCGGCTCTTGGGATAGTTGTTCTTCGGAATTGGAACGTGCCCTGCGAACCGGTCGAGGCTCCGGCGGAGATGGAGCTGAGACCTCCGATTCGTTCCTGCCTGTATCGGCCGCCGGGCCGGCCGGCTCCGCCGCATCGAAATACGCCGGTTGCAAGGGCGGAGGAGCAGGCTGATCGGAGGCCTCTACCGGCGTCTTTTTGCGGCGCGTCAGGCGCTCGCGCATCCATTTACGCATGTACGGCTTTTAACACAAAGCGAGGGCGGGATCAATCGGCGCAGTCCGCGGACGAACCACGCGCGACAGCCGCGGGCAAGCGTTAGCGCGATCGGAAGCCGAGTCCGAGCGCAGCGGCTACAATGGAACCATGCCCAGAGCAATCCCTCCGGCGATCCACGGTCAGAAGTACATTTCTCTCACCACGTTCCGCAAGAACGGGGTAAAGGTCGCAACCCCGGTTTGGTTCGGGGAAGACAGCGACAAGCTGTACGTGATGACGCGCAGCGACATGGGCAAAGTAAAGCGCATTCGCAACCGTCCGCAGGTCGAGGTTGCCCCCTGCACCATACGGGGGAAAGTGACGGGGCCTGAATTTGCGGCGTCGGCGCGCATTCTGCCGCCCGAAGAACATGCCCATGCGCGGCAGACCGTTAACCGGAAGTACTGGCTGGCTCGGCTGTCATCGCCCTGGAGCCGGGCGGATGCGTTTTTGGAATTGACCTTCTCCTAGCGCCTGTGTCAAGGCTCAAACTCACATAGTTCCGTGACGGGAACAAGAGTCCTTCCGGGCGGCAAGCGAGCATTTACGCCGCTTCCCCTGTCCTGCTAACATCATCTGTCTGTACACCGGCTCAGGAAGATTTCTGATGTGGCACTCATAAGAACGGAGACACTATGGCAATCAAAGTTGGCATTAACGGCTTCGGGCGCATCGGGCGTAACGTGTTGCGGACTTCGCTGAATGATCCCAACCTGGAATTCGTGGCAGTCAACGATCTCACCGATCCGAAAACGCTGGCACACCTGCTGAAATACGATTCCATTCTAGGCAACTTGCCCAACAAAATTACCGCAGGAGCCGATAGCGTTTCGGTGGACGGGAAGATCATTAAAGTTTTCAAAGAGAAGGATCCCGCCGCGCTGCCTTGGGAATCCGTAGGGGCGCAGGTGGTCATTGAATCGACCGGCCGCTTCACCGATGCCGTGGACGCCAAAAAGCACCTGCGCGGCCCGGTGAAGAAGGTGATCATCTCCGCTCCGGCAAAGAACGAAGACATCACGATTGTGCTGGGTGTGAATCATGAGAGATACGACGCCGCCAAACATCACATCATTTCCAACGCATCCTGCACTACGAACTGCCTGGCCCCGGTCGCCAAGGTGATTAATGACGAGTTCAAGATCGTCAGCGGAACCATGACCACGATTCACTCCTATACCAACGATCAGGTGATTCTCGACTTCCCGCATAAAGACCTGCGGCGGGCGCGAGCCGCCGCGCTGTCGATGATTCCCACATCCACCGGGGCGGCGAAGGCGTTGAAGCTGGTCATTCCCGAGCTGGCTGGAAAGCTGGATGGTTTCGCCATGCGTGTGCCCACGCCGAACGTCTCGGTCGTCGACTTAGTGGTGTGGGTGGAAAAGAAAACCAGCAAGGAAGAGGTGAATGCGGCGCTGAAGAAGGCTTCCGAGAGCGAGCCGCTGAAGGGTTACCTGGGCATCGAAGAGGGCGAACTGGTCTCGTCGGATTTCAAAGGCGATCCGCGCTCTTCGATCGTCGATGCACCCATGACCCTGGTAGTCGGCGGCAATTGCGTTAAGGTGATTTCCTGGTATGACAATGAATGGGGATATTCCAGTCGCGTGCGGGACCTGATTCACTATATCGCCGGCAAGGGCCTGTAAGAAAGGTTGCGGATGCGGCCTTGGTTCAAAATGCCGAGCGGCGCCCTGCATCCTTAATTCAATCGCCTGCTAAAGGACGAACCAGCCAATGTCCAAGCTGTCCATCCGTGATCTTCCATTGAATGGCAACCGCATCTTCATGCGCGTCGACTTCAATGTGCCCCTGGAGGACGGACGCGTAATGGACGACACGCGCATCCGCGAAACCCTGCCCACCATCGAGTACGCCCTGCGGCATGGAGCCAGACTGATTCTGGCTTCGCATCTGGGGCGGCCGAAGGGCAAGCCGAATCCGAAGATGAGCCTGAAGCCTGTGGCCGAGCGGCTGCGCATGGTGCTCGACAAAGAGCTGGCGCGCGGCGAAAATGTGGGCTTCTGCCCTGATTGCGTGGGTCCGGAAGCGGAGGAAGTGGCCACGCAACTGGAAAAAGGCCAGACCTTGTTGCTCGAGAATCTCCGCTTTCACGCCGAGGAAGAAGCGAACGACGAGAGGTTCGCGAGGCAATTGGGAAGTTTGGCGGACTTCTACGTGAACGATGCGTTCGGCACCGCGCATCGGGCGCACGCTTCGACCGTGGGCATTACGAAGTTCGTAGCCAAGTCGGCGGCCGGCCTGCTCATGGAAAAAGAACTGCGGTATCTGGGCAAGGCGCTGGAGTCTCCGGAGCCGCCGTTTGTGGCGATCTTGGGCGGGGCAAAGGTCAGCGACAAGATCGGGGTGATCCGGAATCTGATGGACAAGGTGGATTCGCTCATCATCGGCGGCGGCATGGCCTATACCTTCCTGAAAGCTCAGGGACAGGAAATTGGTAAGTCGCTGCTCGAGGCCGACAAAGTGGACTTGGCGCGGCAACTGCTGGAGGAAGCGAAGCAACGGAATGTGAAGTTCCTGCTGCCCATCGACCATGTGGTGGCGCTGAGGCCTGAGACAAACGCAGTGGTACAGCAGATTGGCGAAGGCCAGCCGATTCCAGCCGACCGCATGGGGCTCGACATTGGGCCGAAGACGATCGAACTGTTCTCCGAAGAGATCTCACGCGCCCGCACCATCGTATGGAACGGTCCGATGGGGGTGTTTGAGGTTCCGGGATTCTCGCGCGGGACTTTCAAGATCGCGCATGCGGTGGCGGAAAACGTAGGGGCGATTTCGATTGCCGGAGGCGGCGATACGGTGGCGGCGGTGCATGGTGCCGA
The DNA here is from genome assembly GCA_049800135.1 of Candidatus Sulfotelmatobacter sp. Lineage (GTDB taxonomy): Bacteria > Acidobacteriota > Terriglobia > Terriglobales > Acidobacteriaceae > Sulfotelmatobacter. The sequence continues at coordinate 57,825 of JBARJF010000035.1, read as the reverse complement.
GGTTGCGGATAAGGTGACGCATATCTCCACCGGTGGCGGAGCGTCGCTGGAGTTTCTGGAAGGCAAGAAACTGCCCGGGGTCGAGGCACTCACCGACAAACGTTGAGAATCGATGCGACGCGAGGACAGGAACTAATGCTCCGCAGCAAGCTCATTGCCGCCAACTGGAAGATGTATAAAACACCGGAGCAGACGCGGGGGTTCTTTCGCGAGTTCCTGCCGCTGATCGCTGGGCACTTGCGGGACGAGATCGTGGTTTGTCCGGCGGATGTCGATCTGGCAGCCGCAGTGGAATCGGCGAAGGGATCGAGCGTGGCCGTCGGAGCCCAGAACGTGCACTGGAAAGCGGAGGGCGCGTTCACCGGCGAGACTTCGGCGGCGATGCTGCTGGCGGTGGGCGTGACGCATGCCATCATAGGGCATTCGGAACGGCGGCAGTACTTTTGCGAGACCGACGACACCGTGAACCTGCGGCTGAAAGCGGCGCTGGAGGCGGGTCTTACGCCAATCTGCTGCGTAGGGGAAGTGCTGGAGGAACGCGAAGCGGGACTCACCGACGACGTGCTGCGGCGGCAGTGTGTGCGAGCCTTCCATGCCGTCTCCGCCAAGAAAGCGGCGAAGCTGGTGGTCGCCTACGAGCCGGTGTGGGCGATTGGCACGGGCAAGACGGCCACTCCGGAACTGGCGGCCGAGGCGCATGCCGTGATCCGGCGGGAGGCCACGGAAGCGTTCGGCGAAGAGTTCGCGACCAAGCTGCGCATTCTGTACGGAGGATCGGTAAAGCCGGAAAACGCCTCGATGCTGATGGCGCAAGAGGAGATTGATGGAGCGCTGGTGGGCGGGGCATCGCTGGATGCGAAATCGTTTGCGGCGATCGTCAAGTACTAGGGCGACTGCGGTTGCGCGCCTCGTATATTTTTGAGAGATAGACAAACGCTCAACCGAGGGCCAAGTGGCGTTCCCGGATCGCGCTGCGCCGCCGATCTCTCTCCGAGACTCTTTTCCGACTTTTCTAAGTGCTGAAATGAACGTGCTGGGCTATTATCGCGCTGCCCCTTTGGGCGGGGCAGCGGCGCTTCGTTCCACCGTCGCGCGAAAGAAAAATCCATTAACGCAGCGGGCACAGGGGGGCGGGGTAAGGTCGCGGGCTACCGATTTTCGGAGGTTGCGACTCTTCGGTTCGGCTGGGGTTTAGAGTTTGGGGGCACATGTGACACTCAAGCACTGAGATGCAAAGGCTTTCTGGCTGGGTGGCGAACTGGAATTGGGGGAGGAAAACGTATCCGAAGATCGGTAGAAATACTCTGATATTCTGGAGTAGCGGAAGCTGTCGGCATTGCTGCTAAGCCGCGCAAACAATACAACATAAGCTACTTATGCCGCATCTGAAAGAGTGCGGCCGGAAAAGGCAACTTGACCGAGCCTCGAAAGCAATCGGGCACCGAACTTAGCGAAGCCAAGGCAATCGAACAGGCCAAGCGAGGGGACGCGGAAGCGTTCCAGATGCTCTATGAAAAGCATAAGCGGCGGGTATATTCGCTGTGCCTGCGAATGACGGGAAACACGGCGGAAGCCGAGGACCTGGCGCAGGAAGCATTCTTGCAGCTGTACCGCAAGATTGCGACGTTTCGCGGGGAGTCCGCGTTTTCGACATGGCTGCACCGGCTTTCGGTAAACGTCGTGCTGATGCATCTACGGAAGAAAAGCCTTCCGGTGGTCTCGTTGGAAGAAACCACGCAGGGCGGCGAGGAGGATTCTCCGAAGCGGGATTTCGGAGCGGACGATATCGCGCTGGCTGGTTCCATTGACCGATTGCAACTGCAAAGGGCAGTGGACAATCTCCCTCCCGGCTACCGGACGATATTTGTTCTGCATGATATAGAAGGATATGAGCACAATGAAATCGCGAAGATTGCGGGGTGCTCGATCGGCAACAGCAAATCGCAGTTGCACAAGGCCCGGATGAAATTGCGGGACCTGCTCAAGATGAATAGAGCCGAAAAGGCCGGGAAATCTCGGGCGGGTTAGACGGGGTGCTTCAGAAACGACAGTAACCTTGGCAGGGGCGCAAGAGCTGCGTGGGAAGTTTGAGCGCAGCAGACTTGGGGAGAGGTTATGAATTGCGTTGAGCTGCAGCAGAGCTTGGCGGAAGTAGAGGATGGCGGCAGCGTAGAACAGAACGCCCACCTGAGGACGTGTCCTGGGTGTTCGACGCTGGTGGCGGAATTGAATCTGATCGCCGCAACCGCGCGGCAACTACAAGCGGCGGACGAACCCAGTCCAAGAGTCTGGAATTCCATTGAAACGGCATTGCGGCAAGAGGGGCTGATCCGTCCACCACGGTCGGCTTGGCCCCTTGCGCCCTGGTTCAGCGGCCGGTGGAGCGTGGCGCGATGGCTGGTGCCGGCAGCGGCGATGTTGCTGCTGAGTGTGGGAATCTACATACGGCATGAGCCGCAGCCCAGCCCGCCTGCGCAACCGGCTGCACAAGCCGCCGCGGCGGTTCCGTTTGCCAATCCGGTCGAGATCGGTGACGACTTGAATGACAACGACTTGATGCAGGAAGTCTCGGATAATAGTCCCGCCATGAAGACGGCCTACCAGGAGAACCTGCGCGAGGTGAATGAGTCTATCCGGGATGAGCAGAATTTAGTGGACGAGAGTCCGAATGACGAGGAAGCCGAGCGGTCGCTGATGGACGCATATCAGCAGAAATCCATGCTTTTTGAACTGGCGATGGACCGTACTCTGCCATGATCATGAAACGTTACGCGCACGGTTTGGAGGCGAGGGCGGAGCAGCAAGCCCTGGGAGAGTCGCATATGGTAAGCAAGCGCGCGGCGAAACTGCTTGCGATTGGGGTGATCGTGGCAGGCTCGCTGCTGGCCGAGAGCAAGAAGGAGTACCACTTCGCGGTGGGGCCAAAGGCGGGCGTATCGGTGATGAATCCGTATGGCTCGATTTCGGTGAAACCCTCGCCCAACAATACCGTGGTGGTAAACGCGGTTTTGCACTCGGACAAGGTTGAGGTGGATAACAGTCAGAGCGGAAACCGCGTGGATATCCAATCGCACCTGCTGGCCGGCGCTGACGCCAACTCGGGACGGGTGGATTATGAAGTTCTGGTTCCGGCCGACGCCAGCATCAGCCTGCACTCCAACACTGGATCGTTGAGCGCCGAGAAGCTGCACGGCGACGTCAACCTGGAAGGTCCGGGAGCGGCGGTAGACGTACGCGACGTGTCGGACGCGCACGTGCATGTGAAGACGATGAACGGGGCGGTAAACCTGGACAACATCCAGAATGGGCACGTCGAGGTGGACTCGCTGAGCGGCGACGTTACCCTGAGGAGCGTGAATGGCCCGCTGGTGCAGGTGGTTTCGACCAGCGGCAGAATCAACTACATTGGCGACTTCGGGAACAGCGGCGAATATCGCCTGACCAGCCACAGTGGCGACATCGACGCCACCATCCCCGAGGGCACTTCCGCTGAGGTGACCGCGCGCTCGGTACGCGGAGAAGTCAGCGACGACGTTCCCCTCCGGCCCAAAACGCACAACTATTTCCCCATCGACAAGGGACGTGCCTTCGCAGGTACTGTGGGCAGGATGGCAGTGTCCTCCACGGTAATACTGCGCACCTTCAGTGGTAAAATTCACCTCAGAAGACGCTCCGAAAAACAATAAGCAAAGCGAAGAGCAAAGCGGATCGGCGCAAACGGCGTCCTAAGGAGCCGGCCAAAACCAGCGGGGCTGGTGTGCTCATGCGCAGCCATGCGGCGAGCGGTCGCCCGTGCGCGGGACGCGCCGTATTCCTGATCGGCTTTATGGGTGCGGGCAAGAGCAGCGTCGGCCGGACTCTGGGCGAACAATTGGGCTGGGAGTTCGAGGATCTCGACGAGCGGATTGAGGTGCGGGAGCGCCGAAAGGTCGGAGAGATCTTCCGCGCTTCCGGAGAGGTGGAGTTCCGGCGGGCGGAGCATGCGGCACTGAGAGAGTTATCGAGGGAGTTGGTCGCCGGGGCGCAAAGAATCGTAGCCCTCGGGGGTGGAGCGTTTGCGCAGAAGCGCAATGCCAGGCTGCTTCAAGCGGGATGCTTTGCCACCGTGTTTTTGGATGCGGGGGTGGAGGAATTGTGGCGGCGTTGCCGGGAGCAGGCGGAGCAGCAACAAGTTGAGCGTCCGTTGCTGGGCAGCCTGAAAGGGTTTCGCAAGCTGTACGAGGCCCGGCGGCCGCACTACTTGAAGGCAACACTTCGGCAGGAGACCAGCGGGAAAACCGTCGAGCAGATTGCGTTGGAAGTGGTGGGAGCTCTGGGTTTGGATCGAGGCAAGGGAAGGCGAGGAAAAAAGCAGTGACTGCGATGGCGCGGATGCGATGGGGAATGGTGGCGGTTCTGGCGTGCACTGCAGGGTTGTATGCCAGAGATAAAAAAGACGATCCGAAGCCCGCGTCGAAACAGATGGTGGATTCCGGCTCGTTTGGGGTTTTCGTCAAGGGCCGCCGCGTGGTAACCGAGACTTTCAGTGTGGAGCAGGACAACGGAACCAGCGTGGTTAAGTCGCAATTAAAGGAAACTGGCAGCTCCGACCCCGGGCAAAAGTCGGAACTGGAGATGACGAGCAACGGAGAGTTGCTTCGTTATGAGTGGAGTGATGCCAATGGGTCTCTGGTGGTGACGCCCAAGGACGAATTCCTGCTCGAAAAGATCACGACTGCCGGATCCTCCAAGCCGGCGGAGCGGCCGTTCCTCATGCCAAACACATCGGCGGTGCTGGATAACAATTTTTTCATCCAGCGCGAAGTGCTGGCCTGGCGATATCTGGCAACCGACTGTCACAAGGAAGGCAGCGGCCTGAAATGCCAGCAGGGGCCGGTTGAATTCGGGGTGATAGTGCCGCAAGATCAGACGTCGATGCGAGTGCGCTTGGAACTGGTCGGGAGAGAAAAAGTCAACATCCGGGGAACGGAACGGGACCTGTTACGTCTGAACTTGACGGGGGAATCGTTCTCCTGGATGCTTTGGGTGGACGACAAATATCCGTTCAAGCTCATGCGGGTTCTGATTCCGGACGATAATACTGAAGTAGTGCGCGACTAGCGAGGAAGCCGGCCGCCGCGCAGATTTGATTGGGTGCTGGCAGGAGTGGGGATTTGCCGCTGGCAGATGCACGTACGGCGCGGGTTCTGATCACGGTGCTGCTGTTTGCGCTGGGGCTGGGCTTTTTGTACGTGGCGCGGCAAACCTTGATCGCCTTCGTGTTCGCCATCTTTTTCGCCTACCTGATGAGCCCTCTGGTGTCGCACCTGGAAAAACTGCTGCGCGGACGCACCCGGGCTATCGCAGTAATCTATCTGCTGTTGCTGGGGCTGGTGGTGCTGTTTTTTATTTCCATGGGGCCACGCATCGGCCACGAGGGCGCGCGCTTAGGGCAATCGCTGCCGAAACTGGCGCAGCTGAGTTCCGGACAAATCGCGGAACAACTGGGAGAGGAGCATGGCTGGAACGCCCGCATGGTCGACTTGCTGCGCGACTACCTGGCCAGCCACGGCGCTGAAATCGCGAAACTGGCGCAGGACGTGGGGCTGCGCGTGGCGGATGTGGCGAAACAGGCGTGGCTGCTGGTGGTGGTCCCGCTCTTGTCGAGTTTCTTTCTGAAGGATGGCCGCGCCTTCAACGAAGTCCTGCTTGGTCTGGTCCAGTCGCGTCCCCAGCGCGAGCTGCTGCAGGGCGTACTTAGCGACTTGAATAAGATGCTGGCTCATTTCATCCGGGCGCAACTCATACTGGCGGCGCTGACCTTCGTCGCGTATTCGGCGTTCCTGGCCATGATGCGAATGCAGTACGCTCTGGTGCTGGGGACGATGGGCGGAATGCTCGAATTTATTCCGGTGCTGGGGCCGCTGATGGCTGCGGTCATTATCGTGGGCGTGGCCTTGCTGATGGGTTTCAAGCATTGGCTGGCGCTGATCGTCTTTCTCGGCGGGTGGCGGCTGGTTCAGGACTACGTATCCTCGCCCCGCATCATGGGACACAGCATGGAACTGCATCCGCTGGCAGCAATTTTTGGCGTGATGGCGGGCGGCGAGGTGGCCGGCATTCTGGGAATTTTTCTTTCGATTCCGGTAATGGCGAGTTTGCGAATCGTATTCCGGCGCTGGCGGCTGTACGCGGAGAAAAGAAAATTCGGCCCGCTCGATGAGTACGTACTAGGAGGCCAAGTCGGGCTGAAGAAGTAGCGGTTCGCAGTTCTCAGTTCCCGGCGATTGGTTTTTGGCGTCCTTCGAGGAGCATCCCTCAGGCGCTTGAGCTCCGGTTTATTCTCAGCTCGAACCTGAGTGTTTCCGCAACCTCTCAAACCGTACCCCGCCGTTTTCAGCTTTCCGTAGCGCAACTCGGGAACCGTTTTAGCCGGCGGAGGCGCCTGCTTTCGTTGCTTTTTCCGCGCTCACATTGCGAAGAAATTCGGCGGCAGCCTCAGGCAGTACCGTGTTGATGAACATTCCCGAGCCCAGTTCGAAGCCGGCCATGCGGGTGAGACGCGGGATCACGCTCACGTACCAGTGGAAGTGGCGGGCGCTGGCATAGTCGGAGGGCCGCTGCGGATGGTGAAATTCAGGTCGGGGTTCTCAAGCCCCACGTAGATCTTGGCCAGCAGGGTGCGCAAAATATGGGCGAGGTCCGCGATCTCCCCGGGCGAGATATCGCCGAAACTAGCCATGTGGCGCAGCGGAAAGATGTGAGTAGCGAACGGGGTGGCCGAGGCAAATACCTCCATGGCCACGAAGTGTTCGCTCTTCTGGACGACGCGGGTCTGCTCCTCAATCTCGCGTTCCACCATGTGGCAAAACATGCATTTCCCGTCCTCGTCGTAATGGCGCAAAGCCTCGTGGAGCCGATGCCGTACCTGGCTTGGGATCACGGGAGTTGCGATCAGTTGGGAGTGCGGATGCTGCAGGCTGGCGCCGGCATCGGCGCCGTGATTCTTGAAGATGGTCACGTGGTTGATGCGGCGATCCATGCCCAGCAGGTTGTAGCGTTCCTTGTAGACACGGAGAATGCCGGCCACTTGCGCGTCCGGGAGCATGGCCATGCAGCAGGAGTGGTCCGGACTGTCGATGATGACTTCGTGAAAGCCGAAGCCCTCGATGCGCCGCCACACGTCCTGCAGGCTGCGGGTGGGTTGGCTCACACTTGACAACGCGGCGAACTTGTTCGGGATGACGCGCACCGACCAGGGGTGGGGGCTATTCGCGGGAAAACGCATGATTTCAGGCGGGGTCTTATTCTCGTTGCCGGGACAGAATGGACAGGTTTCCAGAAAAGATGGCACGGTTTGCGCCGGCCGGTGGGTGGCCAGATCCTCGGGACGTTTGGCGCGTTCGGTGGCGATGATGACCCATTCTTTGGTGAAGAAATTCTGGCGCAACTCCGGCATGGTGATCCTCCAGCATCTTCTATCGGCAGGGGGATCAATTCGCTGTAGTGACGAAACACTGGCGCTTGCACCGAAGGCAGAAGTGATTGTGAATTCGGCGTTTTGCAGGCTTCTTCGGTGAGAGTGCGGACCGAGTTTGTGGCCCTGGGTCAAGAAACTCGGTCAGGAAAGACTGTTGTAGAATCGAGAGACCGTCTTATGAGCAATAAGCTTGCGATCGGGATTCTGGGCGCCACGGGCGTGGTTGGGCAAAGGTTTATCCAGATGCTGGAGCGCCACCCGTGGTTCGAAGTGGCGTGGCTGGCGGCTTCTGACCGTTCCGAGGGTAAAACCTACTCTGAAGCCGTGCGCTGGCGGCTGAAGACGGCGATTCCAGCGACGGTGGCCGCCATGAAGATTTCTCCGGCCACGCCGGAGGGCGCGCCGAGGATTATTTTCGCGGCGCTCGATGCCGCGATTGCGCACGAGATCGAGCCGCGCTTTGCGGAAGCGGGCTGTGCCGTGGTTTCCAATTCGAGCGCGCTGCGCATGCAGTCCGATGTGCCGTTGGTGATTCCCGAGGTGAATGCCGGGCATATCAAGCTGATTGACGCGCAGGCATGGAGGAGGAAATCCGGCGGCTATGTGGTGACCAACCCCAACTGCTCGGCCATCGGGCTGGTGCTGGCCCTGGCGCCGTTGCACAAGGCTTTCGGGCTGGAGACGGTGATGGCCGTAACCATGCAGGCGGTCAGCGGTGCGGGCTACCCGGGCGTGGCTTCGCTCGACATTCTGGGCAATGTGATTCCCTACATCCGCAATGAAGAAGAAAAGATGGAGGAAGAAACGCTCAAGCTGCTGGGACAAGTGAACGGAACCAGAGTGATCCCCGCGGGGTTTGCCATGAGCGCGCAATGCAACCGGGTAGCGGTGGAAGACGGGCACACGGAATCGATTTCGGTGCGCTTGAAGAGGAAGGCCAAGCGGGAGGAGCTTATCGCGGCGTGGAACGAATATCGCGCGGAGCCGCAGGAGTTGAAGCTGCCCAGCGCGCCTGAGCGTCCGCTGGTGTATTTGGAGGCGAACGACCGTCCGCAACCGCGATTGGACGTCGATCTGGGAGCCGGCATGACGGCCGCGGTGGGACGGCTGCGGCCCTGCGGAGTGCTGGACTGGAAGTTTACCGTGCTTTCGCACAACACCATCCGCGGAGCCGCCGGGGCCGCGGTGTTGAATGCCGAACTGCTCAAATCCAGGGGATACCTGGCGACTTCCTAGCATGAAAGCCGAGCTGCGCTTCTATAATCCGCGTTCTCATGATGCGCACCTGCGCCATGCCGCAAGGACGTCACGCCGATGATCGTGATGAAATTCGGCGGCACTTCGGTGGAAGATGCGCGGGCCATCGAGCGCGTGGCGGCAATTGTAAAAGACCGCCTGCCGCAGAAACCGGTGGTGGTGGTCAGCGCGATGGCGAAGGTTACCGATACCCTGCTGACCATGGCGCGCGCCGCCGGAGCCGGAGAACGCAAGACGGCGCTCAAACTCTGCCGGTCACTTCAGGAGCGACACTACAACACCGCCAGCGAACTGCTGGGCACGGCGCTGTTTACCGACTTCCATTCAGAACTGGGAACCGACTTTGAGGGGCTGGACGAACTGCTGCGTGGCATTTCGGCGGTGGGCGAGGTAACCCCGCGGACCACCGATCATGTCGCAGCTTTCGGTGAGATGCTTTCCAGCAAGATTGTGGCGGCCGCATTTTCGGCGCACGGATTGAATGGAACGCACGTGGACGCGCGGGAAGTTCTGGTGACCGACAGCAGCTATATGGCAGCGGTGCCGCAGCAGGAAGAAACCAACCAGCGCTTGCGAAGCAAAGTGAAGCCGCTGCTCGATGGCGGCCGGGTTCCGGTGATGGGCGGGTTTATCGGAGCCAACCGCGCGGGCGTGACTACGACGATCGGACGCGGAGGGTCCGATTTTTCCGCTGCCATTGTGGGCGCGGGGCTGGGGGCGGAACGGATCGAAATCTGGACCGACGTGGACGGGATTCTGACCACCGATCCGCGCATTTGTCCGGAAGCGCGGCGCATCAAAGTGATCAGTTTCGACGAAGCGGCGGAGTTGGCCTATTTTGGCGCCAAGGTGCTGCATCCGGCAACCGTGCTCCCGGCCATCCATAAAAATATTCCCGTGTACGTTCTCAATTCGCGCAATCCTTCGTGCGAGGGAACGAAGATTACCACCCGCGCTCCCCAGGGGAAAAATATTTTCAAGGCGATTGCGGTAAAGAAACGGATTACCATTGTGGAGGTGGCCGCGCCGCGCATGCTGCTGGCTCATGGCTTCCTGCGGGCGATTTTCGAGGCCTTCGACCGGCACAAGGTCGCGGTCGACGTGGTTTCGACTTCCGAGGTAAGCGTTTCGCTTACTGTGGATTCAAACCAGGCGATTCCCGCGCTGGCCGCGGATCTAGCCAAGCTGGCCGACGTTAAGTACGAGGGCCGCAAAGCCATTGTTTGTCTGGTGGGTGAGAGCCTGCGCGATAAGCCGGGGGTGGCCGGACTGGTGTTTCGAGAACTGGCCGATAAGAAGATTCGCATGATTTCGCAGGGCGCCTCGGAGATTAATCTGACTTTTGTGATTGAGGAAGATGAGGTGCCGGAGGTGATCCAGCGCCTGCACCGGACGTTTTTTGCGGAGTTGGACCCGGACGTGTACGCGTAGAAGCTTGGCGGACTTCGCGGTTAAGGACCTGGTCTTCATGAACATTCTTCTTCTCGGCCGCGGAAAGACCGGCTCGTTGGTGGCGGAAGTGGGCCGGCGGCGCGGGCATAGCGTAAGGGTCGCGGGCGCTGAGGAAAACGCAGCTGCCGCCGCTCTGGCCGGGGAAAAGTTGAGCGGAATCGATGTGGTGATTGATTTCACCGCTCCTTCCTGCGTCCTCGCTCATATCGAGGCCTGCGTCACGGCCGGCAAGAACATGGTAGTGGGCACTACCGGATGGTATGGAGAACGGGATCGCATCCGGAGCTTGGTCGAGAGCCGCGGTACGGGTTTCGTTTACGCCGCAAATTTCTCCGTCGGCATGAATTTGTTTTTGGACGTTGCGCGTGCCGCAGCTGCTGCTTTGAAGCACGAATATTCCGGACAGATCTTCGAGCGGCATCACGTTAGCAAGAAAGACGCGCCCTCGGGAACGGCCATGGCCATCCAACGGCTGATCCGCGAATCCAGCGGCAAAAACGAGGATCTGGAGATCACTTCCTTTCGCGAAGGCGAAGTCGTGGGCATGCACGAGATTGTGCTGGAGTCCTCCGCCGACACCATCTATCTCTGTCACGACGCCAAGTCCCGCCAGGGTTTTGGCGATGGCGCAGTGCGGGCGGCGGAGTGGATTGCGGGCAAAAAGGGATTCTACGATTTCAAGGATGTGTGGCGGGAACTGTAGTTCGGACTTCCGCTGTTCCCTGGAAAGCCCGTTCGCGTTATCTTATTAGCATGCAAGTCCGCGGCTGTGGCACCGCCCTGGTGACTCCTTTCCATGAGGATGGTTCTATCGACGACACCGCCCTGCGCAACCTGGTGGCGTGGCAGGTGGAATCGGGAATTGATTTTCTGGTGCCCTGCGGAACCACCGGCGAGACGCCCACGCTCACACATGATGAGTGGTTGTACGTGATCGACACGACGATCGAAGTGGCGGCTGGCCGCGTGCCCATCATGGCGGGTGCGACGTCGAACTCGACCCATGACGCGGTGGAAAAAGCCAGGGAAATTGCCGCGCGGCCGGGGGTCGACGCCATTCTTACCGCGTCTCCTTACTACAACAAGCCGACCCAGGAGGGCCAGTACCGGCACTTCAAGGCGATGGCGGAGGCCGTCGGCGACAAGTCGGTCATTCTTTACAACGTGCCCGGCCGCACCGGAGCGAACCTGGAACCGGCAACGCTGGCGCGTCTGGCGGAGATTGGGAACATCGCGGGCGTGAAGGAAGCCAGCGGCAACATGACGCAGATCGCCGAAGCCATCAACGTTGTGCCCGAAACGTTTCTGGTTTTCTCCGGAGACGATTCTGTGACGTTGCCGGTGATCGCGCTCGGTGGTGCGGGCGTGGTTTCGGTGGCATCGAATGAGATCCCGTCTGAGATGGCAACCATGACGCGGGCTGCGCTCAACAATGATTGGGCTACGGCCCGCGGCATTCATCGCAAATATTTGCCGTTGATGCTGGCGAACTTCATTGAGTCCAGCCCGCTGCCGGTGAAGGCGGTCCTGGCGATGATGGGCAAAATCGAAGAGAACTACCGCCTGCCGCTCCTGCCCATGCGCCGCGACACCCGATCGAAGCTGCAGAAAGTCGTGATGGAAGTTGGACTGATCGCGAAGCCGGCAGTGCCCGCGCACGACGCGACGGAATTCTACATTTACGAAAACTGGGCGGCCGGACCACACAAGATCGTGCTGCATCGCGGGTCGTGCGGGCAGTGCAATCAGGGCAAAGGCCGTCCGGCGGGGCACGACGCCAACCACGCGCGCTGGCACGGACCGTATGCCACGCTGGCGCAGGGCCGCGAAGTGGCGCATGGCATGGCCGGCGTGCTGATTCGCAGCGAGTGCAAGTGTGTGTGAGAATTGCTGATTATTGATCGTTGATCGTCGGTTGCACAGCTCGTTCGGGTCTGGTTTTGAAATCAATAGTCAGCAATCGATAATCAGCAATCAACTCGACAATTCCATGCAATCCCTGAAAACTTCCATCGAACGTCTGGCTGCGCTGGGCGAAGTTGAGCACAATCCCGAGGCTCGTCCGGTGTTTCTCGAGTTCCGTGACGCACTCACCCAGGGCAAGATTCGGGCTGCCGAGAAAATCGATGGCCGCTGGGTGGTCAACGCCTGGGTAAAGCACGGTATCCTGCTGGGATTCCGGATTGGCGAACTGGCCGAGACCGGCGGCCCTGGGCTGACCTTCGTCGATAAAGATACCTTCCCTGCCCGGCAGTTTTCTCTGGCGGATCGCGTGCGCATTGTTCCCGGCGGTTCATCGGTGCGCATGGGAGCGTACGTGGCGCCCTCGGTAATCTGCATGCCGCCCATGTTTATCAACGTGGGCGCGTACGTGGACGAAGGCGCCATGATCGATTCCCACGCGCTGGTGGGGTCTTGCGCGCAGGTGGGCAAGCGTGTGCATCTGAGCGCGGCGGCGCAGATCGGTGGCGTGCTCGAACCGGTGAATGCCGCGCCCGTGATTATCGAGGAGGACGTGCTGATCGGCGGCAACTGCGGAGTCTATGAGGGTACGCTGGTGCGCGCGCGGGCAGTGCTGGGCGCGGGAACAATTTTGACCCGGTCCACGCCGCTTTACGATCTGGTGCGCGGCGAAGTTTACCGCGCGACCGCAGAGGGGCCACTCGAAGTTCCCGAAGGCGCCGTGGTCGTGCCGGGTTCGCGGGCGGTGAAGAAGGGCGCTGCGGCGAATTCAGGCATCTCGCTGTACACCCCGGTGATCGTGAAATATCGCGACGAGAAGACCAGCCGCGGAATTGAGTTGGAGGACTGGTTGCGGTGATTCGTCGCCTGGAACGAGTTTCTCGGAATCGTCCAGACAGCGGATTCCTCTCTGGCTTCGCCGCGCTCGGACGCGGCTGCGCTCGCTTTCGGGATGATAAATGCTAGGCGACGCTGACCGCGAGCTTCCCCGTACCATCGAGAGCAATCTGAATCTGCGCCAGCTTCTCGACCACCGCATCGGCCTCGCTCACTGCCGATGAAGCATACGTGCTGGTGAGGGCGATCACCTTCATTCCGCCGGCATGCGCGGATTGGATTCCGGCAGGCGCATCCTCGATCACCAGGCATTGCTTCGGGTTCACGCCCAGCAACTTCGCGCCTTCCAAATACGGCTCGGGGTGCGGCTTTCCATTTACGACATCGTCTGCCGTGATCAAGACCTCGGGAACCGGTATGCCGGCAAGCCGCAGCCGCGCCCTGGCCAGATGGCGGGTGCCTGAGGTCACGACGCCCCAGCGGCCGCCGGGAATCGCACGGACGAGATCGGCGGCGCCCGGCATCACAGCGACCTGGTCGTGATCCGCGGCTTCGCGGCTTTCCAGCTTCCGAACTTCCGATTCGGCATCGAGATGAGGAGCGATAGTCCGAATCACCTCGAGAGCGCGCACGCCATGCGCGACGGCGACCACTTTCTCTTCGTCAATTCCCCGTTCGCGGGCCCAGATGCGCCATTGCCGCGCGACGGAGCCGGTGGAATCCACGAGAACTCCGTCGAGATCGAACAGAATGGCGGAACAGCGAAAGACGGTCATTCTTTTTGTTACCACCTTTTTTAGCCACAGGCAGCGCCATCGCCACCGAAGATGCGGAAAGTGCGGCGCACCCGCACATGCCGGAAAATCAACCAACCTCCACGCTATGCTAGCGTGCGGGAGCCGGCAGAATCTGCGGCGCTGGCGGCGCCAATGCCGCCTGCTGCGCTTGCCGCCGGATTTGCAAATGGCGCTGTCGGAAGTGGGCCTTGGCGCGCTCGCCCCAGGCGCGAACGAACCAGTAGTTCAGACCCGCCCCGATGGCGGAACTCACCAGAGGAATCATGCGTCCCGCCCACTTCTCGACCACGTCGGCGCTGGCGCTGGCAGCGATGCGCTGAATCACCCGCGGGACGAACTTGTTGACCACTTCCTTCTCCAGCACTTCGCGGCTGATATCGACGCCGGCGGCGCTGGCGGCGGCAATCCAGAGCTCGGCGATTTCCTCGTCGGTGCTGAACTCAAATCCATAAACCAGGCTCAATTTCTGAATCGTGCGCATGGTAATGGCGGATAAGATCCCGAGATCAGGAAAGATCGTAATCAATCCGCCCAGGCCGAAGCCTGCGCCTTCCACCGCGGCAAGTTTCATTCCGCTGCGAAGAATCTCGTCGGCCACCACGTCGAGTTCGCCCATCTCCAGCGAATACACTCCGTGATAGCCGCTGATCGGCATCCGGTAGGCCGCGCGCAGCTGCACCAGGAATTTTCCGGGATCAACCTGAACCGTGGAGTAGGCGCGGGTCAATCCTTTAATCAGCGTGTTCTCGACGCGACGCCGCAGCCAGGATTTGGGTTCGGCGTTGGCCATCTCTTTAACCTTAACTCAGTGCGAGGCGGAATGCCATACGCAGAGCGGAACTCCCCGTGTGCTAGCATTGTTGTTACTCCAACTATCGAATGGCAACGGGAAAATTGCAGATTATCCCTCTGGGGGGCCTGGGCGAGTTCGGTATGAACTGCATGGCCGTCCGTTGGGGCGACGATATTATTGTGATCGACGCCGGCCTGATGTTCCCCGAGGCGGAGTTGCTTGGCGTGGACATCGTGGTCCCGGATATTTCCTATCTCATCGAAAACCGGCAGCGGGTGCGCGGGATCATTCTCACCCACGGCCACGAAGACCACATCGGCGCGCTGCCCTGGATTCTTTCCGAGCTCAATGTTCCGGTATGGGGGACGGAATTTACCCTGGCCTACGTGGAGGACAAGCTCGACGAGCACGGGTTGCTCGACGACGCCGACCTGCGCGAGATGCGCGCCGGCGAAGGCTTCAAGGCAGGCGCATTCGGCATTCATCCCATTCGAGTCACCCACAGCCTGGTGGATTGCGTTGCCCTGGCAATTCACACTCCGCTCGGCGTGATCATTCATACCGGCGACTTCAAGGTTGATCCCACGCCCACCGACAACCATCTTTTCGACCTGCACGCCTTCGCCGAGTACGGCAAACAGGGAGTGCTGGCGCTGTTTCAGGATTCGACCAACGTCGAGCGCAAGGGCTACACGCCCAGCGAGCGCGCCGTGCGCAGGAAGTTCGACGAGGTCTTCGCGCATACCCAGCGGCGGTTGTTCATTTCGTGCTTTTCATCCTCGATTCACCGCATACGGTTGGCGGTGGAGTTGGCCCGGCAGCATGGACGCAAGGTGGTTTTCATCGGCCGTTCCATGAACAACTCCGCCGAAATCGCCGAAGATCTCGGCTACATCGAGATTCCCGAGGGACTGGTGATCAATCCCGGGGAGATGAAGAATTTCCCTCCGGAAAAAGTCTGCGTGATGATCAGCGGAACCCAGGGCGAGCCCATGTCGGCGCTTTCGCGCGCCGCCGTGGATAACCACAAACACGCCAAGATCGAGAAGGGCGACACCGTCATGCTCTCCTCGCGCATCATTCCCGGCAATGAGAAAACAATTTACCGCATGATCGATCACCTGTTTCGCCGCGAAGCCTATGTGATTTACGAAGACGGGACCTCGCCTCCGGTGCACGTCAGCGGACACGCCAGCCAGGACGAACTGAAGCTGATCATCAACCTGGTGCGGCCGAAATACTTTATTCCCATCCATGGCGAGTACCGGCAACTGAAGCTGCATGCCGAAATGGCGGGGGCCATGCACAGCTCGGTGGGCAAGGTGATGCTGATCGAGAGCGGCGACGTTCTCGAGATTGACGAACATAACGCGCGCAAGGCCGGACGCGTGAACGTCGGCCGCGTGTGCATCGATTCCGGCTCGCGCACCGACGTGGTTGAGGATTTGATTATTAAAGACCGGCGGCACTTGAGCGAAGATGGCATCGTGCTGCCCATCATCGCCATCAACAAGCTCACTGGCCGCGTTGAGACCGCGCCCGAGATCGTAACCCGCGGTTTCAATCCCGGCGAAGACGGCTTGCTGGATGGAGCCAGGCGCATCGTCGAAGACACGCTGGCGCACTCCAGCGAGGAAGAAAAAACCGATTACGGCGTGATCAAGGAGAAGATCCGCGCCGATTTGAAGCGTTATATCTCAAAGCAAACGCAGAAGCGGCCGCTGATCATGCCCGTGATTCTGGAGATCTAAGCCGCCAATCCCCCACCCCTGCGGCGCTTGGACTCGATCCGATCAAGGCGAGTGATCGGGACAAAAACCAGTAGGCCTGGGTTTGAGGACCAGGTGATTTTTATCCCAGTCGTCACTTTGCCGGCGCACAACGCGGTTCCAGGCACAGGCTTCGCTTGCCGGCACGGGAACTCGATAAAAGCTGCGCGGCAGGGTTCGCGCTCTCTTCAGGACAAGACTCCAATCCGGAAGGACTGCGAAAAGCCCTGCTCTTCCGTGGAACTGGGTGTGAACATTCGATGAGCACCGCTATGTCACTCGGCGCGGAACCCGCGATCTGGCGCCCCGCAGCCAATCCCTGGCTGATTGCGGTGACGGTTTCGCTGGCGGCCTTCATGGAAGTGCTCGACACCGCCATTGCCAACGTCGCTCTGCCGCATATCGCCGGGAGTCTGGGTGCGAGCAACGATCAGAGCACTTGGGTGCTCACCTCGTATCTGGTGGCCAATGCCATCGTTCTCCCGATTACCGGCTGGCTGGTGAGCCTGTTCGGGCGCAAGCGTTTCTTCATGACCTGCATGGGAATCTTTACGGTCAGTTCCCTGTTGTGTGGAATCGCTCCGAGCCTGGGTTTTCTGCTGCTGTTCCGTGTGCTCCAGGGCGCCGGAGGCGGGGGTCTGCAGCCCATGGCGCAGGCAATCCTGGCCGACACTTTCCCGCCTGAAAAGCGCGGGTTGGCATTTTCCATCTACGGCATTACGGCAGTCTGCGCCCCGGCGATTGGGCCCACGCTGGGCGGTTGGATTACCGATACTGCGTCCTGGCGCTGGATCTTCCTGATTAATCTGCCGGTGGGTCTTATAGCGTTGGCGCTGGTCTACCGATTGGTCGAAGATCCGCCTCAGGTAATTCGCCGCAAGCGCTCCGGGATTAAACTCGACTACGTCGGATTTTCCTTGCTTGCGCTGGGAGTCGGCGCTCTGCAGATCATGCTGGACAAGGGGCAAGAGGACGACTGGTTTGGCTCGCATTTCATCTTGACTTTGGCGGTTACGGCGGGCGTTTGCCTCACCGCCCTCATCATCTACGAGTGGTTTCAGGAGGACCCGATTGTCGACGTGCGCCTTTTCAAGAATGCGAACTTCGCCACCGCCAACATGATGATGTTCATGGTCGGCGCCGTCTCCTTCGCAACCACCGTATTAATGCCGCAGTTTCTTCAGACGCTGATGGGATATACGGCGCAGTCGGCAGGCATGGTTCTTTCCGTTTCGGCCATATTGCTCTTGTTCGAGTTACCGGTGGTTGGCCGTTTGATCGCTCAATTTCAGTCGCGTTACCTGATCGCGGCCGGCTGGATCGCTCTGGCGCTCGGCATGTACATTTCCGCGAAAAAACTCGATCTGCTCATCAGCTTCCCCGCCGCCACGTGGCTGCGCATCGGCCAGTATTTGCCCATGGGTTTTATTTTTGTGCCCGCCACAACAGCTGCCTACTTCGGGATCGGAGAAGATAAAAGCAATGCGGTCGCCGGCCTGGTGAACTTCACGCGAAATATTGGGAGCAGCGTGGGAACATCGATTATGACCACGATGATCGTGCGGCGATCGCAGTTTCACCAGGCGAGGCTGGTCACGAGCATGGGGAACACAAGGTTTCAGGATGCACTCAACGGTCTTGCTCAACAACTGAACCACGCTGGATTGGGCCTGCACGCGGCCCAGCGGCAGGCTTTGTCCAGAATCTACGCCGCGGTTCAGGGGCAGGCGGCGGTTCTGGCCTACATTGACACCTATTGGATGCTCGGTGTCGCGGCTGTCATTATGTTCTTCTTGTCTTTCGTTTTGAAGAAAAACGATCCGCACGCGAGCCGCGGGTCCGTGCCGGCGCATTAATGCGGCGGCTATAAACCGGTTTGGAGATTGCAACCATATGGTTACTCTGGCAGAAATCCGCTCCGCGCAGGGCCGCATTCACGGCATTGCGGCGCGCACTCGACTGGTCGAGATCGACCTCGCTGACCAAAGCGACGGCGCTGACGACCGCAAGCTCTACCTCAAGCCCGAAAACCAGCAACCCATTGGCGCATTCAAACTGCGCGGGGCCTACAACAAGATCGCCTCGCTCTCGGAAGCAGATCGCAAACGCGGAGTCATTACCTATTCCAGCGGCAATCACGCGCAGGGCGTGGCCTACGCGGCGCGGGCGCTGGGCGTGAAAGCTGTGATTGTGATGCCGGGCAACGCTCCCGCAATCAAGCGCGAGGCCACGGCGGCGCTGGGCGCGGAGATCGTTCTGGTCGGACCGGGCAGCGCCGAACGCCAGCTCAAGGCGGAAGAACTCGCGGCGCAGCATGGCTACGTGATTGTGCCTCCTTACAACGACCAGCAGATCATCGCCGGTCAGGGAACGATGGGATTGGAAATTCTCGAAGACCTGCCAGAAGTGGGAACCGTTCTCGCCCCGGTCGGCGGCGGAGGCATGATCAGCGGCGTAGCTACGGCGATAAAGTTGAGCAAGCCTTCGGCCAAAGTAATTGGCGTGGAGCCGGAACTGGCAGGCGATGCGCAGGCCAGCTTGCGCGCCGGAAAGATTGTTGAGTTCAGCGCCGGAGAGGTTTCGCGCACCATCGCCGACGGTCTGCGCACACAAAGCATCGGCCCCATCAACTTCGAACACATTCGCCGCTACGTGGATGACATCATAACCGTAACGGAGAACGAGATTCGCGGAGCGGTCCGGCTGCTGGCGGCAGATCCCAGGACCGTGGCCGAGCCCAGCGGAGCGGTGGCCGTGGCCGGCTTTCTGTTCCACCGCGATCAGCTTCCCAAGACGAAACTCAACGTCGCCATCATCAGCGGCGGCAATATCGAGGCTAAGATGCTGGAAGAATTCCGGCGCGGATAAGCAGAGCGCAGATGCGCGAATGCAAGAATGCACGGATGGGAGATGCGCTCTCCCGTCACTTTGACCCTGCGGCCTTCGTCCAACGCCGTAACGCGACCACAGACCAAACCGCCTCGACCAATCCGAAAGGCCACGCTCCTTGCAGAAAACCGTAGACCGAACCGAGCGCGCACGCTCCCGCGAAGGCGAGGATGAACCAGCGGCTCCGCGCTTCGAGAGCGTAGCAGACCAGCATCGCCGTAACTGCAAACAAGCCGAAGATGTTTAACGGTGTCATGGGAAGCCGGCCGCAACCCGATTCGCAATCCTACCAGTTGCGGTGAATCCCGAATCGTCGGCAGAAGACGAACCAGCAGCAGCGGCCCAATTTGCCTGGACCGCCGAAGCACGCGCACCAACCTGTTAGCATTGAATCCGGCGGAGCGCGCGCGAAATAAAGACCAACTTGTTTGCAACCGCGTTTCCTCCGCCTCATTCTTAGCTAATAGCAGCTTGCGCACATGCCAGGCTTGCGGGATGCCATGAAACTACAATCCATAAACATTACCGCACTCACGACAGCTTTGGTTTTCGCCACGTTTGCCTTGGCCCCAATTGCCTTCGCCCAAGGGCAGCACGGAACGCTGGTGCATGAGGAAGCGATCCGCATATCGCCCGACCCCGACACGGCGAAGCTGGGTGAAGCTGGACGCGGGCGGGAGCTGATTATCCTCGATACCCGCAGTGGTTGGGTTCATGTGGAAGCGGTGCTGATCCCGCCGAGCAATGACGAAGGCGCGACCGAAGAAGAAGAGGAAGGCAAAATCATCACCGGCTGGATTCCGAGCCGAGCCTTCGTGAGCAGCACAACTCCGAACGGCGACAAGGTCCTCTTTGGCGAAGCAGCGGACTCGGAAGATCAGGCCAGCCAGAGCAGCGGTCGGCGCGATGCCGCGCAAGACGCGATGCGGCTTTATTACCGGCTGTACGATCTGATGCCAACCTCGCCGCTGGCGGCCGAAGCGCTGTACCGCGCGGCGGATATCCGCTGGCAAATCGAGCGCGCCGACGTGATGACGCGGCCTTCAGCGCGCGAACGCCTGAACTACATGCGCGGCCAGATGAATGAGGATTGGATGAAGCTGGTGATGAAGAAATATCCCGGCAGCAAATGGGCCGATCTCGCCGCCTTTCATCTGATCGAGAACAAGCTGTGCGGCGACTGGCAAGGCATTGCCAAGTGTCCGGAGAAAGAGGCCGAACTCTATGAGGACTATGTCAAGCAATATCCGCAGTCTCCAGCCGCGCCGCAGGCTTTGTATGACGCGGCGTGGCGCAGGTCAGCCCTGATCGAGATTTACAAGACAGAACCAAACCTGAAGAAATCCGCGGAATCCAAAGAGCGCGCTCTGGCGCTGGCGCAGAAAATCGTGAGCGAGTATGGGGAGAACGACTGGGCTTTGCGCACCCAGCGGCTGATTTTCTATATTCAGCAAGGCATTCCGACCTACGGAGAGACAAGCAACTAGAAGCACTGCAGGTGTGACGGCGAACTTTTTCCGGTATTCCTTCCGGTACTTTCTCACAAACCTTTTCTGAGATACTGTTTCCCTACTTTCCGGAGGACGATTGAACGACTACTTGCTGTCTGTGGTTTTGGGGATCGTGGAAGGCCTGACGGAATTTCTGCCGGTGAGCTCGACCGCGCATCTGAGGCTTTCCGAGGCGCTGCTGCACATCAGCCTGGCGGACGGTTACTGGAAGATGTATTCCATCGTCATTCAACTGGGCGCAATCCTTTGCCTGCCGGTATATTTCCGCAGCCGCATTGCAAAGTTTGTCTCCACTTTTCCGCGCGGCGAACGCGGCGACCGGACGGCGCTTACCCATCCCCTGGGATTAGTTGCCGTGGCCTTTGTGGTTACGGCGATTCCATCGTTCCTGCTGACCAAGGTGATTGGCAAACACCTGGAGAACGTGTACATCATCGGCTGGTCAATGCTGATCGGTGGAATCATCATGTGGATCGTTGACGCGATGAATGCGAAATCGGAAACCGCGGGGCCGTCAGCGGGAGGAGGCCGCATCCACACCTGGAAAATGGAAAGCATGAGCCTGGGACAAGCCGTCTGGATCGGCTTCTGCCAGATTTTCTCGGGCGTATTTCCGGGCACGTCCCGGTCGATGTCAACGATCGCGGGCGGGCAGGTGGCGGGAATGTCGCGGGCTTCGGCTCTGGAATTCTCATTTTTCCTGTCCATCCCAACCATGGTCGCGGCTACGGGATACACGCTTTTCAAGTCGGTGATGGGCAAGGGCGAGAATCCGATTGGAGTTTCGCAGATCGATGCGCATGGATGGATCGTGCTGGCCATCGGCTTCGTAGTTTCCTATATCGTTGCTTACGCCTCGGTGGCATGGTTCATGGCTTATGTGAGGAAGCATGGGTTCGTGCCGTTTGCCGTTTACCGGCTCATCGTCGGGACGCTGGTGCTGGTGTTTGCGGCAAGGTTGACCGGGTAAGCTTCACGCCGGGAACTGATGCAGCCATTTAATTGTCAAAGAACGGTAACGCGGCTCGTCAATGTGGCTCGTGGCCCGAGCCGTAAGTTTATAGTTTGATAACTGTTTACCTTATTCTTACGGGGTACCCCCCCACCCCCCTACCCATCTTTAGAATCATCATGTTAGCAAGATTTTCCTCGTAAAATTGGCATAACAAAGGACTTAGAGGTCAAAATCCGGAAAACAAAGGAGTTACGGGCCGGGTTTTGGTCGGGAGGGTCCTTTTTGCTTCTGCCGAATTTACCGCTTCTGCTTGGACGATTATGGAATGAGTTTTTGGTGAGGGCAAGGTTGGATGTCACAGGAACGGGCTGTGGAAAATTCTTGTGCTGTTACCGCAGCGCTGAAGCGCTGCGCCACCCAAAGTCAAATTCCCGCCAGTTTTCCCGCAGCCCAGGGAACGGTCGCATCAAGCTGGGAAGCCAACTGTACACCCCTGGGAAATTCCCCCATTGCCCCGGTGGCGGGTTCTTGTAATAATGATTGCGCTCTGGCCGATTTGCGCCACGGGATAAGTTCGCGCCCGTTCGAGAAACGGCCCTCATGCGTTTTCTGACAGGCATCTTTGTCCCTACGGGCAACCGGCGGCTGAATGAGCTGATCGGCTTCCTGCTGTGCGTCTCCGCGCTCCTCCTATTCCTCGCGCTGGCCTCGTATTCCCCGCTTGATCCTTCGCTGAACAGCGCCTCGGTGCTGACCGGAACGCACGTGGCGCGGAACTGGATCGGCATCGTGGGAGCATACGTTTCGGATGCGGCGCTGCAGTTTTTTGGAATCGGGGCGTTTCTGCTGACGGTGTTTCCGGCAATGCTTGGAATCCGCTGGTTTGCTTCGCGGAAAATCCAGTCTCCGGTGGCGAAAACCCTGGGCGCGATCTGGCTGGTGATGTTTGTTCCGGCGCTGCTGGCGCTGCTGCCCGGGCAATTGCGCTGGCTGCACGTGATCCCCATTGAAGGCCTGCTGGGACGAGTTGTGGGCGATGTGCTGATCCACTACTTCAACCTTGCGGGGGCCTACATCGTGTGCGCCAGCGTGCTGGCGGTGGCGCTTTATCTCTCGACGGCATTCTCGTTTTCATCGATTCAGTTATGGGCTCCGACGCGGTTTGCGTTTGTGACCGCTTTGTGGAACCGCTACCTGGATTGGAAGGAAGAACGCGGCAAGCGGCGGCAACAAAAGGAGCTGGACAAGCGGCGGATTTCGCGACCGGTGGTGAAGACGCAGTTGATTCCATCGCGGTCGGCGGCCGGGCCGGCGGTGCAGGCCAGAGTAGCGCCGGAGCCGCGGCGGACCGGGATCGAGCGCACGCTGGAGCCTGACGAAGAACCAGCGTCGACCGGCGGGATTCTTGCTGAACCGCTGGCGGGGCTCGGAGCCGCGGGCAGGGATGGTTCGACCGGGCTGACAGAAGATCCGGAAGTGATGGAGCGTGGCGACGGCGATCATAAAGCAAAAACCACGATGCCGAAGATCGCGGGGGGATACAAGCTGCCCTCGAGCAGCCTGCTGCAGCGTCCGGATGAGCAGCAGGCGGTGGATGCCGAGGAACTGAAGCTGCTGGCGCAGGTGCTGACCGAAAAGTATGCCGAGTTCGAAGTGCACGGGGCGATCACGCAGATCAATCCCGGCCCGGTGGTTACGACGTTCGAGTTCAAGCCTGACGCGGGAATCAAATACAGCCGAATCACCAACCTCACCGACGATCTTTGTTTGGCGCTGAAGGCGGAGAGCATTCTGATCGAGCGCATGGCGGGAAAATCGACGGTGGGCATTCAGGTGCCGAACCGCGAGCGGGAGATCATCTGGCTGCGGGAAAACATCGAGTCGCAGGAGTTCATGGGGTCGAAATCGAAGTTGACGCTGGCGATGGGCAAAGACATCAACGGGCGCATCGTCACCGCCGATCTGAATGGCATGCCGCACCTGCTGATTGCCGGATCGACGGGCTCGGGCAAGAGCGTGGCCATTAATGCCTTCATCATGTCGATACTGTACAAGTCGACTCCGGAGCAGGTGCGGCTGATTCTGGTGGATCCGAAGCGGCTGGAACTGGGCAACTACGAGGGGGTTCCGCATCTTTATACGCCGATCATCACCGAACCGAAGCTGGCGGCGAACGCGCTGCGCAACGCGGTGCGGGAGATGGAACGGCGGTTGAAGCTGCTGGCGGCGAAGGGCGTGCGCAACATCGACCAGTACAACCGGCTGTTTGACAACGGCGGAAGCCTGTTTGAGGAGGAGTCCGACGACAAGCCGATTCCTTATATCGTGATCATCATCGATGAATTGGCCGACCTGATGATGCTGGATTCGAGCAATGTGGAGGAATCGATTACGCGGCTGGCGCAGATGGCGCGGGCGGTGGGGATTCACCTGGTGCTGGCGACGCAGCGTCCGTCGGTGGATGTGATTACGGGTTTGATCAAGGCGAACTTCCCGGCGCGGATATCTTTCCGGGTGGCGACCAAGGTGGATTCGCGAACCATTCTCGACGCCAATGGAGCCGAGGCGTTGCTGGGCAAAGGCGACATGCTGTATTTGCCTTCGGGATCGGCGCGGGTGCACCGCTTGCACGCGCCCCTGGTGACGGAGAAAGAAATCGCAGCGGTGGTGGAATTCTGGAAGCAGCAGGGCTCGGCGGAGTACCAGCAGCAATTCCTGGAAGCGCCAAGGGATGAGCGCGAGGATGGCGGCGGCGACGGGGTTGAGGGAGCGGAGAGCAGCAGCGAGGACGACCCTGTGTATCAGGATGCGGTGAAGCTGGTGGTGGAGTTTGGCAAAGCCTCGACTTCCCTGCTGCAGCGGCGGCTGCGCATCGGTTATGGGCGCGCAGCGCACCTGATCGATCTGATGGAGCAGGACGGGATCGTGGGCGCGGCGGATGGTCCGAAACCGCGAGAAGTGCTGAAGCGGCCGGACTGGATTTCAGAGATTGAAGGGTCGATGCGGTAGCGGCCGCTGCGGAAGTGTCGGGGGTGGGCAAAGTTTTTGGACTCCGTATTTGTGGGCGGATTTATACTGAGTGTCGTTCTTTAGGCTCGCGAGGAGATTCCCGATGTTCACGGTGAAACGGGGAGTCCGTCGGAAGATTGTCGCGCTGTTATTGGTTTGTCTGGCGTCGCTGGCTGCGTTCGGCGCAGACTTCTGGACCAAGAAACCGTATCAGCATTGGTCTGCGGACGAGACGCGCCGCATGCTCGAGGAGTCTCCTTGGGCCACGACTATCTCGGTAGCCGCTATTGAGACCAGCGTAACGAGCGGAGACTCGCCCAATAACCGAAGCTACCGGGGCGAGATGGAAACGAACCCCGTAATCTCCTACAATCTGCAGTTTCGTTCGGCTGAGCCCATTCGAGAAGCCCTGGTGCGATCTTCTGAGTTGGACTCTAAGTACGACAAGATGAGCGCGGAGCAGAAGGCAGCGTTCGACTCCAGCGCGGGCAGGTTTCTGGCGGTCACGTTTCCCGACCGTATCGTGGTCTCCGTCACCTTTCACACCAACGTCCTTGACTATGAGAGCTTGCTGCGCAACTACTGGGCTCGGCAAAGCCTGGCGACGCTCAGCATGTCGGTGTTTCTGAATGCCGGCAAGGAGAGGCTGGGCCTGACGAACTACGGCTTCAAGGACGATACCTTCCAGTTCACCTTCCCGCGTCCCAAACCACTTGATCCTAGCGAGAAGATCGGCGTCGAATTTGTACATCCCAACATCGACCGAATCCGGCGGCAGCGAATTCTGCAGGAGTTCAGCTTGAAGAAAATGCTGGCGAATGGGCAACCTGTGTTCTGACCGGTTTTATCCCGATTTTGTAAGAACACACAACCTTTACGCCCAATAGCGCAACCCCGTCGCAACGGCAAAAAATCAGGTTAGCGGAACGTTGTTGGTTCTTGGTGACAAACCAAGTTCGCGCCTCTAGCGGTGGTGACGCTCTTCGGGGCGCGGACGGCCTTCGCGCGGCGCGCGGCGTTCTGCCGGGCTGCGCCGGATCAACCTGTGACCTTCCACACGGTTTCCCCGAGCCCAGCGGTGCACTTCGGGATAGGGATGGACATAGACGCGGCGGTTGTCCCAGCGGCGTCCCCAGGGCACGTTATTGATGAACAGGGCGTGCCTACCCCAGTCAAAGCGGACGACGCCCCATCCCCAGGGACGGAAGGCGACGCCAATGTCGATGCCGAAACCAAAAGCGATGGCACCGCCCACAAAAAAGCCCGGCCGAGGCGGAGCAAAAACAATCAGCGGGTTGTAGACGGGCACGCAGATGAATGCGGGATCGACCGGATCGATCTCAATGTAGGGGCCACCGCTGACCACGATTTGATCGTTGCTGCGCAGGTAGCCATAGTCCTTTGCTTTCTGCCGCATGCGCTGGACGGCATCCATGACGTCCTGACGCTGGGCGAGAAAAGCGTCGCCCAGATTGGTGGTCCAATCCATGTCGGAAGCCATCATTGCCAGGACCGAGGGAAAAGGAAGCAGCGCCTGCACGCTGGGATCCCACCACAGATGGTCAGCAGTGATGGCGCTGGCGAGATCCTGCCCACGCAGGTAGTGGTGATCGTCGGCCCACCGGGCAGCGTCGGGAATCTGATCGGGAAAAGTTGCGGCGGCGAGAACCTGGGCGAGCAGCGGGTCGGGATACAGCGCGATACGGGAGACCATCTGGTCCAGTTGGTCGGGTGAATAGGAGGGCGGAGGAGGTCCCTGATCGGGAGGCGGGGGCGGGGCTTCGGCCTGAGGCGGAGGCGGAGCTTGATCCTGAGCCAGCGCTGGGCGGGCTGAATACGCGGCCAGTAGCGCCACGGCTAGAATAGCCGCCGTGAATTTCGTGGGAGGGGTTAAACGTCGCATGGCCTTCCTCTTTCCTGCCGTGACCGAAGCATATTCGATGGATGCTTTTGCCCGCCTGATGGTTGTCAGGATTTGCACCGAGGGCAAGCTCTCGGGGAAAGTATAACTCCGGAGAGCGGCGACCAGGAGCTGCCCGGATAAAAAACGGGCCAGCCGAAACAAAGTTCCGGGGGCAAGCTCGGGTAGAATCTCCCGTTACCCAGGAGTTGAGCGATGAAGGTGTTTACCGAGTACCTGAAGTTCCATACCAAAACGCATCGGGCTTATGTGCATGTGACGCCGCTGGTGGAGGAAATCGTGCACAAGAGCGGAGTGCAAGAGGGGATGGTGCTGGTTTCCGCCATGCACATCACTGCGGGCGTGTATGTGAACGACAATGAGAGCGGACTGATCGAAGACATCGATCAGTGGCTGGAGAAACTGGCGCCGTATCGCAAGAACTACAAGCATCACGAAACCGGCGAGGACAATGGCGACTCGCACCTGAAAGCGCTGCTGATCCACCATGAGGTAATTGTGCCGATCACCGCCGGGAAACTTGACTTGGGGACGTGGCAGCGAATCTTCTACGCTGAATTTGACGGGCAGCGCGACAAGCGCGTGATCGTGAAGGTGATGGGAGAGTAAAAGCGGCGGCCGGTGGTCCATTTCTCGCCGTTGGCTTTCGGTACGATGGTTTGCAGCCGGGCCTGGCTTGCGCGAAGAGCCGCGAATCCGTACCATCGAGAGCTGCAACCGGCATTTTGCGCAAGCCGCTGGGAGGGTGAATGAGCGCTGACGAGCTTCAGGAGCTGCGGGAACACGCGGAAAAAGCCAGAGAGGACCGCTCCCTGGCGGCGGTTTCGTTGACCATGGCGGTGCTGGCCGTGGTGGTAGCAGTGGTGTCGCTGCTGGGGCACCGGGCGCACACCGAGGAAGTGGTGCTGCAGGCGAAGGCCTCCGATCAGTGGGCTTATTACCAGGCTAAAAATATTCGCGAACACGAGGACGAGTTATTCGCCGATCTGGCCACGGTGGTTGGCAGCAAAGATGCCGGAGAGATGGCGAAATTCCACGACACGTCCGCGCAGGAGGCGGAGCGTTACAAAGCGGACAAAGGAAAGATTCAGGATGATGCGCGCGAATTGGAGGCGGAGGTCGCCACGGAAAGAAACCGCGCCGACCGCTATGACCTGGCGGAAGTCTTCCTGGAGATTGGGCTGGTGATCACCTCGATCACACTGCTTTCTGGGCGGCGGATCTTTTGGCATTTGGGAGTTTTGTTGGGTGTGGTGGGATTGGCGGTGGCGGTTATGGGAGCGATCATTCGTTGAGGTAGAAAAGCCGAAAGTCCGTCACAGTGCCGATGAGTCGGCGGCAAACTGCGGGGCTCGGGCAGGCGTTGCCGTCGAACGCGAGGACTTGGGCCGAAGAAGTTTCCACGGGGTCTGGCATCTCACCTGCAGTAGCAGTCGAATCTGGCCTGCAGTAGCAAATTCAGGAAGCACGTGTAAGCGTTTCACGCCTGAACTTGAAAGAGCAGTCCGGCGGAGGTCACGATGCTCAGCCACTGTGCGAATTCGCAATGCTCAAGACCGTTTCTTCGACTGCGTCAAGGCAAGCTGTTCCTGGTGGAGACGGAAAGCTTGGCCGAATCGGGAGAACTGACACCGCCGTCTTCTCCTTACATGCGGAAGCAACCTCGGCGAGTGGAGCGGTATTGGCTGTGTGACCGGTGCGCGCAGGTTTGGACGCTGGTTCACGACTGGAAAGAGGGAATCGTGCTGGTCCCACTGCCGCGGCGGCCGGTCGGCGCGAGAGTGGTGATCGCGGAGGAGTACAGGGAGACTGCGTAAAACCAGAACAGCAGGATTCCCAAAACGGATCTGATTGGGACAATCCGTTGGATAGTAATTGGATATCCAGGAGCTGCTGCTGCCCGTCAGGTGGATCCTCCCGCAGAGCTCGCGTGCGGCTTTGCCACAGCGATCCGCTTATTCGGCGCTGTTAAAGAAGGCCCGCGCGGAAGTGGTGGAACTGGCAGATATATACCATCCAGAACCCATAATTTAGATCTTTCCCGTAACCTCCTGACGGAGAAGCAAATAACTTACAGTGTGTTCCCCCCACGCATCGACCTGACCGGCGGCGATTTGCGATCGAGCCACAAGCGGTAAGCAAGAATCTATTGGTCGATACCATCGTCTAATTGATTAGCCGCTACGCCTCTGGCTTGATGATGATGGTGGGCAGGCTGGTCCAAAAGCGGGAGGCAATCTTGAGCGCAACTCAGCCACGCGTAGTGATCGTTGGCGGCGGTTTCGGCGGACTGTTCGCGACGCGCGAGTTAGCCGGGGCTCCGGTCAGCGTAACGCTCATCGACAAACGGAACTACCATCTATTCCGTCCCATGCTCTACCAGGTGGCCACGGGGCTGTTATCCGCCGACCAAATTGCCGGACCCCTCCGCTCGATCCTGAGCCGCCAGCAAAATGTTGAGGTGTTGCTTGACGAAGTCACCGCCATCGACACGGAAAAGAAGCTGGTTCATTTGAAACAGCACGTGGTGCCGTACGACTTTCTGGTGCTCGCCACCGGAATTCAATACAACTACTTCGGTCACGAGGACTGGCAACGCACGGCGCCGGGACTCGAATCGCTGGACGATGCCGACCTGATTCGCGGCAAAGTCCTGCTGGCGTTTGAGAGCGCCGAGGAGATTGCGGCGCTAGACCACGCGGACACGGAGAAAATACGCCAACTGCTCACGTTCGTGCTGGTCGGCGGAGGGACGGTGGGCGTGGAAATGGCGAGCACTCTGGCGGAAATGTCGCATATGGCGCTGGCGCATGATTTTCGCCACATCGACCCTCGCTCGGCGGGGATCCTGCTGTATGAGGCGGCTCCGCGGATACTTCCCAGTTTTCCGGAGGTCCTTTCGGCCAAGGCGCAGCGCCATCTGGAGAGCCTGGGCGTGAAGGTTTACACGAACACACGGGTTACGAATGTGGACGCCGCTGGGATCGTCGCCAATGGCGAGCGCGTTTCGGCCGGCACGGTATTGTGGAGCGCGGGCGTGCTGGCGTCTCCCGCAGGCCGATGGCTGGGAGCGGCCATGGACCGTTCGGGAAAGGTTATGGTGAACTCAGATCTTTCGGTGCCGGGGCATCCAGAGGTTTTTGTCATTGGCGACACGGCACACGTGGTGGCGCGGGCGCGGAATTTGCTGGGCATGAAGGTGAAAGAGCCAATGGTGATGCCTGGAGTGGCGCAACCGGCCATTCAAGAGGGCAAGTACGTGGCCGGTTTGATTCGGCGCCGCGTGCAAGGAGAGAGACCACCGGCGCCCTTCTGGTACTGGGACAAGGGCGATCTGGCGATTGTGGGCCGCACCTATGCGCTCGCGGATCTTCGTTTTGTGCGCTTCGCGGGATTTTCAGCCTGGATTGTCTGGGCGGCCGTGCACATTTATTTCCTGATCGGATTCGCGAACCGTTTCTTCGTCATCGTGCAGTGGGGAATTGCGTTTTTGACCAAGCGGCGCCAGGTGCGCGTGTTCCCGGGAGACGAAAACTCTGCAAAGGCGGCCTAGGTTCGCGCGATGCAGCGAGGCAGTCAGGGCGTCTGCTGCACCGTGAGCAAACCTGCCCGCTGGGACGGATTCGCAGTATTGACAAGATACAAACTTGGAAGGTCATCGACGCCGGTGCCGGCGTCATGCGTCAGCTCGTAGTAGCCATAATAAGCGATGGTCGTCCCCTGGAAGGTTCCTTGAACGGAGAACTCGTTGCCGGTGACCGGACCCGCGACCGAGAATGAGGTGTTATCGGCGCCGGTCAACAAGATGTTGGCCGTCAAGGTTGTTCCGCTTTCGCTAAGGGTGACGGTAGCGTTGTCCTGGGTTCCGCACGAACTGTCGAGGGGCTGACATATTTGCCCGGTGTAGGTTCCGGACAACTTGGGAACAATCCCACCGATGATGGTCCCACTATCGTTGCACGCGCTACCCGACTGTGCGCTATAGGTGCCGCTATCAATGGACGCGCCCGAGGCGTCGAGGGCGGCGGTCACATTGAATACATTTCCGTTTTCCGTGAAGGTGAAGTTCATGGAGCCGCCGAGACCGGAGATGCTGCCCGTCAAGCTGTTCCCCGTATTATCAACAGCGGGAGGGCAATTCCCGCCGAAGGTGACGCCTCCCGTGGGAGTGAGTCCCACGAAGTTAAGCTGCTGGCCGGAGGCGGAAAGCTGGCCGGTGTAGACGTAATATCCCGGGCCATCGGTATCGAGGCTTTGCCCCTCCTGGAGCGCAACTTCGAGGCCGGTGGAATATCCAGGTTGTGTGGCGGAGGTAAGTATGAACTCCCAGGAACCGGCGATGTTGGGCATGAGCGCGGGAGCGACCCTGGAAGCGCCGGAGCAACTGATCAGTGCCGCAGCCAGCGCGAGCAGTAGACCTAGACCAACGATTCTTCTCATCAGCGCTAGAAGCCCTTATTCAGATAGGCCGAAAACCGAAGGGACGGGCAAATGTGAATCCCGCTGGAAACGGTTGCGGCTCGGCTGGAATGTAACCGCGAGATTATGGCATTTCGCAAAGCGCTGCTTGGTTAATGGTGGGTTAAAGTTTGATGAATATCTGGCAGCCAATCTTGAATGTACGCTTGAATGCACGATGGTGTAGCCGAGGGTGTACGCCGGGCAACGTGTCGACTCGGCACGGCTGAGGGAATGTCCTTCAGCCGCGCGAGTATTAAGGTGAACATCCTAGGTGCCGGCGGGATGCTGATGAGAAAGCCGCGCGGAATTCACACACTGTTAACACGGCTGTTACTTTCGCGTAACACGGCGAAGGGATACTTGTTTGTTTGACTGAGGCCGCAGATCCGTTCGGCGAGGATTCTTATGGCTCGATATTTCAGTGCCGCTGTTGTGGTGTCGTTGTGGGTCCTGCTTTCCGCGCCGTTCGCTCACGCGAATTCCGTCGTTCTGATGAATTTCATTGGACTGCAGGATGGTCAAGCCGTGGGAAATTTTTATAACGGCGGGGGCGTGGCGGACACCATGAACTACGGCGTGACCTTTTCGTCCAATTTCGTTGGGCTCCGTTCTACGTCCCGGGAAGGCGCGGGGGCGCTTCCTCCCGCTCCCGGTTCCACGCCCTATATCTACATCAACAGCAATACGATGCCAGGCGTCATGAACGTGGCCGGCGGGTTTGGCTCCGGGCTCAACTTCTTCTATGCCGCGCTCTCCAGCGAAACCATAACGGTATGGAGCGGCAGCAACGGCACCGGGACTGCGCTTGCGACCATGACCGTTTCCCCGTCATGCTCTTTATCTGCGGGCAACTGCACATGGTTCGACACCGGGCTGGATTTCTCAGGCACGGCGAAGTCGGTGACTTTTTCCGGACCCGCGAATGGGATCGGACTCTCTGACATCACCCTGGGCCAAGGCAGAACCGCGCTTCCGGAACCATCCTCAATTTACCTGTTAGAAACCGGATTGTTGGGCATCTGCGCTTACAAGATCCGGCGTTTCATCGGCGCGTAGACCGTTCCCCGGAAGACGCCGGCATGCCTACTGCAAAGTTGGTACAAAAGCGTAAGCGGCGCCGGCCTGCGCCGAAACAGGCCCAGAAGCCGGTTCCGGCCCCGCAAAAAGCAGCCACACCCGCGGCGTTCACCTCACTTCTGAGGCTCCGGATCGCGCCTGCCATCCTGCTCGGCCTGATTACGTTCGCGGTGTACTTCCAGGTGATCCATCACCCCTTCTCGAACTATGACGATGGCGCATATGTGGGAGACAACCTTAAGATCCAGAAAGGAGTCACCAGTGCCACGCTGCGCTGGGCGCTCACTTCGATCGAGCACGCCAACTGGCATCCGCTGACGTGGCTCTCGCACGCGCTGGACTGGCAACTATTCGGGCCCAATCCTTCCGGTCACCACGCCACCAGCTTGCTGCTGCACATGCTGAACGTGGTGCTGCTGTTTCTCTTTCTTGCAGAGGTAACCCAATCCACGTCGCGGAGCCTGCTGGTGGCGGCGCTTTTCGCCGTCCATCCGTTGAACGTCGAGAGCGTGGCTTGGGTGGCGGAACGTAAGAACGTGCTGTGCGCACTATTTTTTATGCTTGCGCTTCTGGCCTATGCCCGCTACGCGCGCCGGCCCAGCCTGGGGCGCTACTTGCCGCCGGCCTTATTGTTCGCGTTTGCTCTAATGGCCAAGGCGATGGCCGTGACTTTGCCGTTCGTGCTTCTGTTGCTGGATTTCTGGCCTCTGCGGCGAATCAAAGGCTGGAGCGAACCTTCCGCGGTTTTTCCCGCGCCGCAGTTGCCGGCGTGGAAAGTTGCAGTCGAGAAGCTGCCGCTGCTTGTGCTCAGCGCCGGCGATAGCTGGATTACGTTTATTGCGCAGCAGAAAGATGGCGCTATCGGCTCCGCCGCCAGGTTTCCCCTGTCCCTGCGGGTTATGAACGCAATCGTTTCGTACGCGGCTTATTTGTGGAAGGCAGTTTGGCCGGCCCATCTTTCGGTTCTTTATCCCTACCCTTCACAAGGGCTGCCTGTCTGGCAAGTGGTGCTGTCCGCGCTGTTGCTGGCGGGGCTCAGCGCGTGGGTATGGCGGGAGCGCTCGCGCCGGCCGTATCTGATGGTGGGGTGGTGCTGGTTTCTCGGCATGCTGGTCCCGGTGATCGGTCTCATTCAAGTGGGCGAACAGGGGATGGCGGACCGCTACGCCTATCTTCCCCTGGTTGGCATTTTCGTAATGGCGGTGTGGGGGCTGGCCGATGTGGCGCAGAAGGCGGGAGCCAGCCAGCGCCGTTGCGCAGCGCTGGCCGCAGCAGTAACGCTCGCGCTGTTTTCTTTCGCCGCGTGGCGGCAGGCGCGCTTCTGGCGCAGCAACCTGGAGCTTTGGTCTCACGCCGCCGCGGTCACGAAGCGGAACTGGGAGGCCGAAGATGTTATCGGATCGCTGCTCCTGGTGAAGGCGATGAATGCTGGTGCGCATTACTCGAGCGAGGCCCAGGTTCACTTTCAAAAGGCGCTCGAGATCAATCCCAGGGATGCCGAGGCTCTTTCCAACATTGGCGGCGACCTCGAAGCTCATGGCAAGTTGCAAGAGGCGATGGAAAAATTTCGGCTGGCATTGCAGTATGTTCACGAGGATTGGCTGAAGAACAAGATTCTCAACCAGACGGCTTCAGCTTATGAGCAACTTGGCGACTTCAAAACGGCCAGGCAGTACTACCGCGAAGCGCTGAAGACTAGTCCCGCCACGAATGGTACCGCGTTCGTGGGCTTCGCTCGAACGTTTACGGAGGAGAAAATTGCCAAGCTCACGGCGGAGCTAGCGGTTCATCCTGTAGCACAAGGCTACGTGCGCTTAGGCCAGATGCAAGAGAGCGCAGGAAACCCGGATGCCGCGCGTGCCTCGTACCAGAAGGCGCTTCTGCTCGATTCAAAGAGTGAAGCCGTTGGCGCGGGGAAAAGGGGTTCGAATGGCAAACCCTGAAATGGCTTTCCGCCGGAGCGCAGTCAGCCCACTTATTGCGCGGAGAAATTTCGCAAGCCTACTGCTGCGGCGAAACTGGTTGTGCATTTTGGCCGGAAAAGCCGCCAGTGCTGTCAGAAGAGCCCGGGGCGGCGGAGGCGTTCGGTACGTTCGGCATTATGGTAGGGGCACGGGTCAAAGGAGTCGGACCCTGGACTTCAAAGGGGCGATCGAAACCGGGGTCATAAAAGAACAGCCACTGGTTGTAGTGGTCCCTGTGATCGAACTCACGGATGGTTTTCTTTTTGCTCGTGCTCGCGACTCCCACAATCACACCCCCACTGAACCCATTATTGGCCGACGAAGCTGCCGGATCCCCGAACAGCGACGTGCTCTGGGATGCCGGT
Organism: Candidatus Sulfotelmatobacter sp.; assembly: GCA_049800135.1. Lineage (GTDB taxonomy): Bacteria > Acidobacteriota > Terriglobia > Terriglobales > Acidobacteriaceae > Sulfotelmatobacter. The sequence goes on along the minus strand of JBARJF010000035.1, from coordinate 23,347 downwards.
TTGTCAGCCGAGGATTGTGAGCCCGGTGCGGCCGCGATGCTCGCTGGATCCTGCGCCGCCGGCGAGGTCGAACTGTCGGTATCGCCATTTGAACTTGGGGCCGGTTGCAGGCTCCAAGCGCTGGCGCTGGTGCCGGTCGCGGCCGGGATATCGGCCATGTGCAGCAACCGGAAATCCTTGCCGGTGAGCGGGTCCTTATACCTCTTGCGAAGGTAGCGAATGCCGTTGGTATTTTCCAGATCCGCCAAGGTCAGAGGAAAACGCCCCGTCTGCTTGGCGAACCGGCGGATGGCACGACGGTACTGCATGCCGCGACGGATGAGCTCAGTTTCCCGGTCTCGCCTGATCTGGCTTGCGATGCTCGGAGCCGCGGCGGCGGCGGTGATTACCAGCAACGATACCGCCAGCAATAGCGCAAGCAGCACATAGCCCCGCTGTTTCCGCAAACGAGAGCCGACGTATTTCGATTCCAGCGCGGTCACGAGGCCATCCTTGATCAAAAGTTGTACTTCAGCCCGAGTTGCAGCGTTCTGGGGCGATGCGCATCCACAGGGTGAAAAAGGGCGCTGCCCGTGGTGCAATCGACGTTCGTAAGCGGCGTGCCCAGGGGTGCGAGCGGAACCGGCGTCAGGCCGCCGGCCGCATTATTGTTAAGCCCGCCATAGCAACCAATGGTGTTCGATGCGGTGTTGCCAATATTGGGATTGAAGATTCGAAACTCAGTGTGGTTGAACACGTTGAAGGCCTCAATGCGGAACTCCATCGAGCTGCCCTCGGTAATCTTGAAGTGCTTCAGCAGCGTCATGTCAAAATTCAGACGGTGAGGATTGGTCAGGAAATTGCGACCGGCGTCGCCAAAAGTGAGCCCTTGCGGCGCGGCAAAGGCAGCGGGGTTATAGAGGAGCGGCCCTACGCTTCCACTGGTGATGCCCTTCGGCAAATGAGCGCGAGGGTCGGCAATCACATCGGGGAAGGAGGCTGCAACCGAGCCGTTGGCGACTCCCGCATTGTCAGGCACGGAAATGCCAGTGTCGCCACCACCGTTGAACACGCTGAACGGAGTACCCGACTGGAATGCGGTGATACCGGAAAACTCCCAGCCATCGAGCAACGCGCGCAGGACCCTGGAATCACTCTGCGCGGCCTGCGGCTTCTGGCCGGCGGCCGCGTTATTTCCATCTTCGGAGTAGAGAAGCGCGCGGCCCAGCCCACCACTCAGTTTGGGAAAGGCGTAGATGTAATTCACGCTCAGGGAATGACGCTCATCGAAGTTGGAACTTGCCCAGTTTGACTTGATGTCGACGGCGTTCACGAAGGACGCGTCGGAGCGGTCGGAGGAATCGTCAAAGGAGTGGCTGTAGGTATAGGAGGCGCCGACGGTCAGCGGCCCGCGGGTGCGACGAAGAGTGGCCTGCAGGGCGTGGTACTGGGAATCGGCGATGTTCTGCAACGAAAGGACGCGGCCCATACCCGGCGCGGAGGTGCGCAGAGAGCTCGGAATCGGTATGTTCCCGGGATTCTGGGGGTAGCAAGCGGCCGCCAGGTTTGTCCATGCCGGCTCTTCAGGTGTCACAACGATGTTGCCCACGGTAAAGTTGCCGCGAACGTATGCGGTACCGTCAGCATTGACGCCACCAGTGTAGGTGAGGCAGTCTTGCGTCGTGATGGGCTGGCCCGGCCCGAAGGGATTGCCTCCCAGAAAGACTCCCTCGGGCCCAGTCGGCGGCTGGGACAGCTGGTTGAGCTGCAACTCTGCCGACAGATGCGTTCCCTTGGTGCCAACATAGGCGACCGTGGCTACGGTGTCTTTGGGAAGCTGCCGCTGCACACTGAAGCTCCACTGCTGCGCATAAGGCCAGATGGTCTTGGTGGGAATGGAGGTTACGTCAATGGGAAAGGCCACGCCGCCGCCGATGCCGGTGTAGCCCTGGACAGGATTGGTCTGGGTCATGGTGAGAACGAGAGGCGCACTGCCCTCGAGAGAGCCAGTGTTCGCTTCCTTGGCCGTACCGTGTTCGTAGAAGATGCCGTAGCCGCCGCGGATAGAGGTCTTGCCGTCACCCTTCGGATCCCACGCGAAGCCGATTCGCGGTGCGGGGTTGAAGAGGTGACTGCTCATGCAGCTCGCCGGAACGCCATTCTTCCCGCATTGCACCAACCCATTCGTAACGGGCGTGTTCTGCGCCAGGGGAAGCGTAATGGGCTGGCCTGCGACCAAAATATTGCCGCCTCCAAACCCTTCCTGATTCACAGGGGCGATCTGCACGGTCGCAGCCAGCGTAGAGTCGAAAGCGCCCTGCTCCCAGTTATAGGCGTTCAGGTTCTGCTCGTGATAATTACCGAATAAGCTGAAGAGCATTCCGAGATTCACGGTGAGGCGGTGGTTGACGCGCCAGTCATCCTGCACGTAAGGCTCGGCGACCCAGTAGTTGTTGTAGTACTTGAGTTGAGCGCTGTCCTGCTGGTAGCTGGCGACATTGTTCCCGCCATTTTTGACCAGCGTGCCGAGGAAGTCGGCAAAGGCGTTGCCGCTGCCGTTTCCGTTGGAACTGAAATTGTTAAACGCCAGCAGACCCTGCAAGTCGCCGGTTGCGGCTCCGATCGCGCCATTGGTTTCACTTCGCCGCGCATCCACCACTTGAATGCCAACCTGCACAGTGTGGGTACCGATCGCTTTGCTCAGGCTGTCGCTCAAGCTATAGGTGGGGTTGGTGTGCTGCCAGGGCATGTAGGAAGTGTCGACGGCGAAGCCATTGCCGCCATAGGCCGCATTGGTTCCTCCGATAACGACTCCCGGGATTTTGCCGCCGAAGCCGTTGTTGAAAATGTATCCGATGCCGCCGGGGCCCCGCTGGACGGTGGTTTGCAGGTTTCCTCCGGGACCGTTGATGTCCTTCAGTGTGATGTTCGAGTCTACGTAGCTGACAACTAATTCATCGAGCAGCGAAGGAGAGATCGTGTCGGTCAGGCGTGCCACCATGCTGATGCCGGGGCCGTTGAGGCGGTTCTCCACGGTGGGAAAACTCTGTTCGTGGATTGCGGCGGTATGCAGATATCCCCACTGCGGGATGGTCGTGGTCGTATCCCAGGCATCGTGGATGTAGCGGAATGAAACCCGCAAGCCGGGAGTAAAGTCGTGGTCAATTCGTCCCAGCTCTTCCCGCCAATAAGTCGGAGGAGAAACTGCGGCGACGTAGCAGGGCATCAGGAGTTGCCCCGTCTGCACGTCGGTTTGCCCCACCAGACTCGAGTTGCAGCCGATTGTGGAATTGGGTTGCGGGATCAGCGCATTCATGAGCGCGAGGCTGCTTGCGTTTAAAACCGGAGCGGCGCCGCCTTGGGCGCCCAGTTCGTTGCCGGTGTATGGGAGGTATTGGTCACCGATGCCGGTGTAAGTCGCGGCCGGACAGTCAGGATACTGCTGGCGGTGAAACGGTGTGGCTTGGCCGGGCAATTCAAACGGACACACGTCGTTGAAGTTTCCGCTGCGTTCGGCAAGAGTGGGAACCGCCTGGTTGAAGTCGCCCTCCTCGCCGCTGGGCCCAGTCGGCGAGTTTTCCAGGCGAAATTCTTCCGACCAGAAGAAAAATGTCTTCTTCTTCTGGGTGTCGAAAACGCCGGGAATATAGAGCGGTCCGCCCAGGGTGAATCCGAAGTCCTGCCGGCGATAAAGCGGAGCCCTGCCCGGCGGGTCGAAATAGTTACGTGCGTTGAAGAGCTCATTGCGCAGAAATTCATACACCCCACCGTGGAGATGCGAAGTGCCGGATTTAGTTGTAACCAGGACTGTGCCCGAGGCGGTGCGGCCGTACTGGGCGCCGTAGTTGGAAGTCAGAACCTTGACTTCCTGAATCGCGTCCAAACTGGGATAGACCATCAACGTGCTCTCCGCTCCGTTGAGGCCGGCGTTCAACACGTCGCTTCCGTCGACATCGAAGTTGTTGTATTCCACGCGGCCGCCATTCACGCTGTACTTCACACTGCCCGCCACACCCACTTTGGCTTCGTCCTGACCAGTCTGATTACTCACGCCTGGGGCCAGCGCGATTAGTTGGGTGAAATTGCGCCCGTTCAATCCAGTCTCCAGAACTTCTTTCTCGGTGATGGTGCCCTCGAGGCGGGCGGTTTGCGTTTCCACCTCCGCCGCATTGGAGGCCTCAACATTCACCTCGGTCTTCGCACTGGGCGGCTGCAACGTTGCATCAATCTCCAGGGCCTGGTCGGCGCTCAAGGTTAAGTCGGTTTCGAAGGGTGCAAAACCGGTAGCCGAAACCCTCAACTTGTATTGGCCGGGGGGCAAGCCATTGAGCACGTATTGCCCGCGGGAGTTAATCGTGGCGGTTACCGGGCCCGCACTCCCGGTGGCGATGGCGGTCCCACTCTGAATGACCGCACCGGATTGATCGGTCACGTCACCATAGACGGCGGCCTTGTTTTTCTGTGCGGTAACAGAAAGATTCTGGGGAGCCGAGCTCTGAGCCGGCGAGGCAGCAGGCGCTTGCCCCTGAGTTTCGCCCGACTTTGCCGGAACTCCGACTGGAGCTTCAGCCGGGACTGGAGAGGATTTCGCCGGCTCCGGCATCGGCAGCAAAACCGCATCAACCTCCTGCACGAGGCTGCCCCTCACGCTCACCTGAACCTCGAAAGGATTGAATCCTGGCGCGGTGATCTTGACGTGATAAACGCCGGCATCGAGTCCGCTGACGTTGTACTCGCCGTTAATGTCGGCGGTTGCTGCCTGTGCTCCTGCCTTGCCTTGCACGGTGATGTACGCTCCCGCAACCGGGGCCCCCGAGGGAACAATCACCATCCCGTGCAGCGACGCGTTCCCTGTTTGCGCGGACACCGGACTGCTCAATCCGGCGATCAGAATTATCGATACAAAAAGGAACTGGCGAAGCCTCACGAAAACACACTCCCAGCACTAGCATTGGGTCGCGGCCCGGAAGAAAGTCAGATCTGTCGGAACGATGGCTCGAACTCAGGAGGAATAAACGTACCGAGGGAGTGTTACAGAACGATAAACAAAAAGTTAATTTCCCGTTACAGCCGGCCGACTCTCAAGGCAAATGGGTGCCAGGACTCCGGCGCAATCAGGAGGCTTGTCTCAGGCCAACGGCTCCAGGAAATCTCCCAAGCCGGCGCCGGAATTTCCCGGCTGTGTTCCCGCATTTGCGGCACTGGCAGGGAGGTTCGCAATGCTAGAAGAAGACTTCAAGTGATGTATGCAAGTTCCTGCCTATTCATAGTAATCCGCCTGGGTTTTCCACAGTTGCTCGAGTTCGTTCACTGCGGTGCAGACAAAAATTCATCTGGGCGCAATCTTTCCGTCATCGTGGAGTAACAGATGTTGGGCATAGTTGCTACGCACAAATCAAGCGGATTGTTTGTGCGCATCCTCACTATTCAGACTCGTGACTTCGAAAACTTTGAATGGCGTGCTCGGGATTTGTGCTGGGCACTGTGACCGGGGGAGCTTTCCCCCACATTGTTGGCAACCTTAAGGAGGCATGAATAAAATGACAAAGAGAATTCTAGTCGCGACGCTGGCGCTTATGGCTTCGCTGCTTCTCGCCACGAACGTCTTTGCGCAAACGGCGCAATGTACGGGCGGGGTGAATCTTCGGTTCGTGGGTGTGGGATCCTCGGCCCAGTTCGCCGATCTCGCCTTCGCGGCCGACGACCTTTTGACCGCCGCTCATGGCACGTACGCCGTGATTTCGTTCAAGGGCACCATAATCACCGAAAAACGCGCGGGGCTCACCGATTCCGGCCTTACGACCTGGGTCGAGTGGGATCCAACCGCCACCACCAGCCCGTGCGACGCTTACGTTTATATTCAGACCGACTCAGGCGTCGGAGACAAGGACTTCTTTGCCTACGAGACGTACACAGCTTCCGCTTCAACCGTCACTTCCGCCCAGCATTTCAAGAGCATCGCTGCCGCCTATGCTACCTTGCCATCCGGCGTGATAGCGGCGGGTAACCTGGTCCCTGGCCTGGCAGACAACAGCACGGATCCAAACGGCGTGCCGGCGACTCTGCAGGCGGCTCTCAACATCACGCCCGAGACGTATGTCAACAAGCCTTCTCCTCCGGTGGCGCCAGCTTACTGCGGCAACACCGCCAGCGTGGTCAAGACCAATCAAATCTACTGCTACTTCAACGCTGCGGGAACGGATATCCGTCCGGAAGATGCACTCTACGCCGCTACCCGGGCTCTCGCTCCCTATAACGGCCTCGACTATCCCACCACGAAGGTGGGAGCCGGAACGCTGACCGGTTTGGGCTACGGCGCTGGCCCCGGTTGCGCCACCGGTACCACCTTGGTCGGCTGCGGCATCGAAGACTCCTTCCTGAACGGCAAGACCTCACCCGCCGTTTTCAACGTTGTGGCCTTCAAGCTCCTCGGCACTGACCCGATTGCGGGCGGAACCCTGCCGGCGTACACCACCTTGTCGGTGGGCGCCGCTCCGGTCGTTGTCATCGTGGGCAACGAGGACACCTCAACCTTCGGCTTCGGCGAAAGCTCTAAGGATGCCTCGGGCAACGAGAATTACGGTATCCATGACATCAGCCGCCAGGTGCTGGCTCAGACGTTCTCCGGATATACGCAGTGCACCGGCGATCTGTTCTCGAGCGGAGCGTCCACCGGCGACCATGGCCGGCCCATGCAGGTGATCGAGCGCGAGCCGCTCTCGGGCACCTATAACACGTTTGAGTTCACCGGCGTCCGCACTTTGGCCGGCAGCGCGAATCCAGCGACAACCCCCGGGCCTCCGATCAGTCAGGAAGATAGTGGCCAGGAGCAATTCAACGATCCTAACCTGTACCCCAACCTTGCGGGCTGCTCCTACACCAACGGCTTCCCCAGCGCGAACTGCTTCAATCCACTGTTCCTGACGAGGCAGGGCACAACCCAGTGCATCGGCACCTCTGGTGGAACCAGCCCCGGTTTGCCGATCCGGCTCCGCGCCATCGGAACCGGCGAGGAGGTTAAGGCGGTGACGTACCAGCTCAACCAGGCCACCAGTGGATCGACGACTGTCTTCAACCCCATCGGCTACACCTTCTGGGGCTACGGCAACACGAACCCGCTGTGCAGCGCCATCACCGGCACCACCTGCACTGGGACTTGGAGAGGCCATTACCTCACCGTGGACGGTATCGATCCGCTGTTCTCTACCGAAGGCGGAGAATTCGACTTCGGCTACGGCAACTCCAAGAATCCCTCCCCGCGCAACGTTCCGTACAACCCGTCGGGCGCATACAACCCACCGGTCTGCAATCTCGCGGTGGGAACCACATGCTTCAAGATTCCCTTTACCCACATGAAGGACGGAAGGTATCCGCTCTGGTCCTTGCTGCGAACGGTTACCTTCGCTCCGAAAAGCGGCATCATTGCGACGCCGACGGGTGTCCTTGACATGATCGCCAACGAGGAAATCGCTTCCGTTTCGGACGGGCTTTCTGACTTCGTTCCGTTCCTGACGGATGTGACGGGAAGCAACGGGGTGTACACCGGTAACCTGAATCTGTTCGTGTTCCGTTCCCACTACCTGCAATCCGGAATAGGCGCGGCCAATGGCCACAAAGCCTGTGCCGGTGTCTTTACCGGCGTAAGCCTGCAAGGCGGCACGCTTGCGTCCTCTACCTGTCTGGTTGATTTCGGTGGCGACGAAGGCGGGTCGGTATTGACCGTTCAGTCTGACGTCGACTTCAATAGCGACTTCAGCACCGAAGAATACCGATTGCACCAGTAAGCAGTATTGGCTCCATGCCGGGCAGGAGGAAGAGGCGACAGCTTCTTCCTCTCCCGGCAGTTTTTACTTTCTCCGCCGTGGAAGTTTTTCGGAACTCTCCCGGTGGCGTTAATTGACTTCTCGCCGCGCTTTGTACTTCGGTGGTATAAGTTCCGGACAAGCTTTGACTGATCATTTTGACTTCCCAGGAGAATACGGTGCGGTCTGTTAAACCAATTCCGGCAGTTTGCGGAGCCTTTGCAAGGTTCTGGGCCTGTGGGCTCGTGTCTTTGTTCGTGATGACGCCCGCCGCCTGGACGCAGCAGGCGGCCACATCGAGCACAGCAACTAATCCGTCCACGGCGCATCCCTCTGCTACGCCGGCAGCTTCACAGATTGAGAACCGCCCCTCGCAGCCACCCGCCATCGATCCGAAAACGGGAGTTCCGCTTTACGAGACCATCCAGGAAGACTGGAGCTCGCTGACCGTCGGCACGAGCAAGCTTGAGCCGGAGCCTCCTTTGGTGGCTGAAACCGATACAGGCGACGGCTTCACGCGCACCCTGGTGCAATTGAAGTGGCGCCCAGGTGACCCGCTGGATTTGTACGTGATCCTTCCCAAAGGCGTGAAGAAGCCCGCCGCAGTGCTTTACCTTTATGACTTCAAAGACGACACAGATCGCTTCAGAGACAATGGCTGGTGCCAGAGGGCGACCCGTGGCGGGGTGGCGGCGGTCGGTTTCGTCTCGGCTCTCTCCGCTTCCCGGTTTCATGACCGGCCCATGGAGCAATGGTTCGTCAGCGAACTGCAGGAATCGTTGGGTAGCACGGTGCATGATGTGCATTTCATCCTTGACTATCTGGCGCAGCGCGGCGACATCGACATGGATCGAATCGGGATGTTCGGGCAGGCTTCTGGAGGAGCAATCGCGCTTCTGGCGGCGGCTGCCGATTCACGAATCAAGGCCGTGGACGTGCTCGATCCCTGGGGCGATTGGCCGGTCTGGTTGGCCCAGTCTCCGATCGTGAAGGAGGATCCGCACCAAACTAATTTTGCGAATCCCCAGTTTCTGAAAAAAGTGGCACCGCTCGACCCCGTGAAGTGGCTGCCCATGCTGAAATCCACACGCATACGGATTCAGCAAGTGATGGAAAACGAGGCTACGCCAAACGTCTGCAAGGATGCGATTCGAGCAGCGGCTCCCCGCCAGGCGCAAGTGGTTCGCTTTGAGCGCGTGAGTGATCTGGCTAAAGCAGATCAACAGGGCGCGCTATTCGACTGGGTAAAGGAAGAGCTGCAGAACCTGCCTCCGGCTTCGGCGCGCGCGCAAAATCAGGCCACTACAGCGCCAGCCAATCCGGAGCATTCTGGCAGGCAAACCGAGCGGGCACAGAACCAGTGACCAAACGGCATTCGGGGCGCGCTGTAGTGCGGCCAACCTTTGCTGGTCGTCACCGCTATCGCAGTTGACAATTCAAGGACATTAAATGCTCCGGAGATGTGGGGCGTGCGGGTATTTCATCCACAAGAGGTTCAGGCGGTGAAGCGGACTGATCTTGGCATAGGCATCGTTGGCGTAGTCTGTTTGCTGGTTGCCAGCTGCGGCGGCGGGAAAACCAGCACCACCACGACCACCACAACCGGCAACTCGGGAGGGCTGCAGATCACCGCACCCACCACCAGCCCCTCGATTGATGCCGGGCAGTCGGTGATGATCACGGCGAACCAGCCGGTCATGTGGAGTCTGACCGGCATTGGGACGCCAGTCGGCACACTCAGCAATACCACGATCGCCTCTACGAACGTCACCTACACCGGTCCAGCCAGCGTAACGACGCCGACCCAAGTTTCCGTTGTGGCAACCTCAGCGGCAAGCAGTACCCAATCGGCCGTGATAGGCGTAGTCGTTAACCCGTTGCCCGAAGTCGGGGTCAGCGGCAGCCTTTCCGCGTTCGCGAATGGCAGCTGCCAGTACGATCCGATCCACCAAATTGGAAGCAGCAACGGAACGGTCGGAACGGCATACCCAACGAATGGCAACCCCCCGCAAGTTTTGGGGGGAACCGGACCGTACACTTGGAGCGTCAGTTCGGGTTCGTTGCCGGTTGGGCTGTCGCTGGGATGGACCGCAACAACCACTGCCAGTAGCGCTTATTTGTACGGAACTTCGGTGAGCGCGGGGTGTTCGCAGGTCGCGCTCCAGGTTACGGATGCCACGGGCGCAACTGCGACCTCTCCAACCTATTACGTCATCATCACGCCAGCCGCGCTGAAGATCCAGGTTCCCCACTACACGGATGCGTATTCGGGCGTTCCTTATCCGCCAACGGCGGTCTCAGTATCGGGCGGAGTGCCCCCTTACAAAAACTGGAGTCTGTCTGGCTCGATCAGTAATCCTTTGCCGCCGGGCATGAGTTTCACCGAGGACGTACAAAACTCCGAGGCGGCTCTCCTCTCGGGCACGCCCACGGGAGGCGGCAGCCTGGCTGGCAACAATGGTTCACCCTATGCGCCCACTCTGCAAGTTGTCGACAGCCAAACCCCGTACCCAGCCTACGGCACGGCGCAGCTTAACATTTACCAGTGGGCTTCTCTTCCATCATCGCCCTGCAATCCAGCCCAGAATGCGAATGGCGCCAGCAGCATCACCACCAACCTCACCGCCATGAATGGCCCCTACGCTTTCCTGCTGCGCGGCTTCGATGCGAACGGGCCGGTGGTAATCGCCGGCAGCTTTACCACCGACGGCGCGGGCAACATCAGCGGCGGGATCGAAGACACGATGCGAACCACAGGGTCGCAAGCGGACGCCACCATCACCGGAGGTTCTTACTCAATTATTCAGCAGAACAACAGCTTAGGGGCAAATACGTTCGCCGAGAGTGGCTGCGTCATGCTGACGACCGCCACGGGGACAAATACATTCGCCATCAGCCTGGGCGGGTGCTCGACCAGCGCGGATTCGACGACTGGTGCATGTGTTGCCGACTCCCAGGGTGCAGCAGGCTTTTACACCACAGGGCGAATGATCGAGTTCGACGACAACACAGGCTCAGGAGCGCGGGCCTCTGGCATCGTTCGCCTGCAAACTAGCTCCGCCTTTTCATCAGGTCTGAGCGGGTCCTATTCCTTTGGACTGAATGGCTGGGACTCGGTGGGCAGGCGTTATGCTGCAGTCGGGTCCCTGAGCGCAGGTTCAGGAACGTTGAGTTCCGTTGCCGCCGACATCAATGATAGTGGGGTTTTGCAGTCCACTCTCACGGGCGGTTCGGGAACTTACACCGTCGGCTCGAATGGACGCGGAACTGGAACTTTAACCGTCGGAACAGCCTCTCTCAACCTTACATTTTATGTAGTCAGCGCGCAGGAGGTTCTGCTCGCAACCACGGGTGCGGCCAGCGCCGCCAATCCCATCGTCAGCGGAGAGGCCATCAGCGCCGCGGGGCCGTTCAGCGCCGCATCTTTGCAGAACAGCCATATATTCCACATCGCCGGGCTTGCGCCAACAGGGCCTGACCCCAGCATCGGTATCTTGAGTTTTGATGGCATCAGCAGCTTCAGCGGCACCCAATATGAAGACCAGGGGGGCACGCTGGGGACGACTTCGCTTTCTGGCGCCTACGCAGTGGATGCGAATACTGGACGGCTGTCCTTTTTGCCTTCTTCGACCAACCTCCAGAGCCTCGGCGACCATCCGCTGGTGGGTTATGTCGTGCCTGTGCCCGGCACATTGACGCGGCAGAACTGCGTGAGACTCGCGAGCTGCGTAACCGGATTTCTGCTGAGCACCGACGCAAGCGCGCAAGCGGGGCAACTGGAGTTTCAGACTCCAACCATTGCCCCCCCACCACCTTTTTCAAACCTCTACGTTGCGGGATATTACTTCTACGGCACGGATGAGGGCCTGGACGATTCCACTCCCCTTCTCGCGGGCGCTGCCGCGGCCAATCCTAACGGAGCGCACTTTGCCGGCATCCAAAGTGTGAGTTACGCTGATTCCACATATTGCAAGCAACCCGACTGTGCGCTTCTCGTTCCCAACGAGACGCTCTCAACATCGGGAACTTATTCCGTCAACAGCAATGGCACTGGGGTACTGGGCGGCGAAAGCGTGGCGGTCACAAATGGCAACGTAATTTATTACATTGACGAATCGCCAATCAACTTTCATCCCTCTGTAACGGTGATTGAGCAGTAACGGATATGCGGGACTCATCGCACGGCGAGTGATGATGGCTACTCCGATCTTCAATCGCCGCCAATTAGCCAAACGTGAACGCAAATGCCTGCACGCCCGGATCAAGGAATTCAATCTCGAACGTTCTATCTTCCACCGGTCCCTTTTGCCGAATGAGCTGGTAGAGCCGGTGACTTTGCACCGTGCCTGAACCGTTGTTGTCAGCGTCTACACCGTGATCGTCGCCTGGCGGCGTGCCATCCAGCTTCACCCTGAACCGGACAGACTTGCCGTTTTTAGTCGTTCCCAGTACCAGATGAAGATCGCGCGCATGAAAACGGAAAATAATCTTTCCCGGAGCCCTCAGAAGAACGGCACTTTCGGCGCCGACCTTCCAACTCCCACCGAGCGCCCATTGATTGAGAGAGAGTCTAGGTCGTGGGTTATAAGCTCGCCGGGAATCCTGGGCTATCAGCTGGGTGGAGGCAAAGTGTTCAGCCCGACGGTAACCGATGTAGGTTTCCGGCGAACGCCGGTCGGTGGTGTCGGAAGCGGCTTCCGCTCCTGTGCCGGATACAGCGATGTCCCCGGACGATGCCAACTGCGCCCCGTTTTCCTTCAACAGCTCTCGGATCACATGCTCCGACTCATCGTACTCACCTTCGCCGAAGTGGTGATAACGGATTCGGCCTTTGCCATCAATAAAATAGTGCGCGGGCCAGTATTGATTGTTGAAGGCTTGCCAAATCCTGTAATCGCTATCGATCGCGACGGGGTAAGTTATTTTCAAATCGCGAACTGCTTTTTCGACGTTGCTACGCTCTTTTTCGAAGGCGAACTCCGGCGTGTGAACACCGATGACGACCAGACCCGCATCCTTGTATTTTGCCGCCCAACCCTCAATGTAAGGCAAGGCCCGCAGGCAATTGATACAGGAGTAGGTCCAAAAGTCGATGAGCACAACCTTTCCCCTGAGCGATTTGCGGCTGAGCGGAGGCGAATTGAGCCAGGCAACGGCGCCGCTCAAATCCGGCATGGGACCTTCATCGTCCAGAGCAGGCTCTGCGCCTGCCGCGCTGGCTGCCAAAACCGCCACGGGCTTCTGGGGATGCAACAGGTCGATCAAGTGCTCTTCCGCCTTTGCCGTGTTCACAAAAGAAAATTTGGTGAGTAGATTTGTGTCCCAGCCTAGACCGATTGCAACCACTCCCATGATCACCGCAACGCCTAACCCACGACGAATCCAGACCTCGAACGAAAGCGAACGTTTCAGATAAGAAAACACTTTGTTGCCGGCAAGGAGTGCAACTCCCAGGGAGGTCGCGGCGCCCAGCGCGAAGGACAACAGCAAGAAGGAAGAACGAGCCCCTGGGCCCTGGATTGCAGCCCCGGTCAGGATCAAACCAAGAATCGGACCGGCACAAGGAGCCCAAAGAAGGCCGGTTGAAATTCCCAACACAAAGGACTTCCCGATTCCGCTCTCCGCAGATGGGCCGCCCTGCAGTCGACTGCCCGCACGCACCAGTGGACGAGTCAATGCTTCGGCAATGGAGGGAAAAAGAAGACTTACCCCCAACAGGAGGAAGATCAGCATGGCTATGTACCGCCCGCCTTGATTGAGGCGCACTACCCAATGCCCGCCGAATGCAGCTGCGATTGCCACGACGGAAAACGTCAGCGCCATTCCCACGAGTAAAGGCAAGCCGGAACGGCGGAAGGATTGGTCGGCGCGCGAGAATACAAACGGCAAAACGGGCAGAATGCACGGACTCAAAATCGTCAGAACACCGCCAACAAAGGCCAGGAGATAGATCAGCATTGGTCAGTCCAGTCTGAGTTGTTGATCGTTTGCAACATATCGACACTGTATCCGGAAGTTGGATACATCAGGCCGTCAAAAGCTACAATACCACCCTCCCAGAGAACGCAACGCGGGAGCCACATGACTCCGCGGCGCAGTTGGAAACCCTGTCCCGAGTTCGGGCGTTCATCGAAGCCTGAGAGATGTCGGGTCACGCGTCTGCTGCAGCGACTTTAGTTGCCTCCAGTGAATTCGTGCCAGGGGATTTCGTTGCTCGTGGAAAATGCCTCCGTCGTCACGGAAGGTGCGCCGGTGAACTGAGGATACTCCGTTTCTCAGTTCCTATGCCGGCCAGATCCCGAGCGCCGTCTTGCTAAGAATCTGCTGTTTGATCTCTTCTTCCAAGGGAAGCGCACGAAAGTCGTCGAGGTTTTTCTTAATGTCCGGAACGCCGGGTCCGGGCCAATCCGTCCCGAATAGCGTCTTGTGCGCAATTTCTCCCAAGCGCGGGAAATACTTCAGCAAGCCTTTGGGCGGGATGCCGCTGATGTCCAAGAAAACATTAGGATGGCGGCGCAGCAGGAAGAAAGCGGTGTGCATCCACAGCGGACGCCCACCGTGTGCCAGCAAAATCTTCATCTTGGGAAAATCGACGGCCACATCATCAATGAAAATAGGATCGCCGTAGCGGTTGCGTGCCCCGTGGAAAATGGAGGTTCCTGTATGGAACATAACCGGGATTCCATTGGCCTCGGCGGCCCGGTAGATCACTTCTAGTTCCTTCACCCCATTCAGATAATCGTTGGGGAACAGAAGCTGGTGGGGAGGGTGAATCTTGATCATGCGGATGTTAAGCCGCAGAATCTGCTCGACGTCGGCCAGAATGTTCTGGCTGAGACGGGGGTGCAGGCCGCCGCAGGAGATCAGCCGCTTAGGGTTTTCCTTGACGTAATCGGCGATCCACTGATTGACTGCAGGGGTAAAACCAATGACTTCCGGCGCAACATAGTTGATGAGCACGCCCCGATCGATGCCCGCGGCATCCATGTGCCTGAGGAAGGCTTTGGGCGAACGACAGAACTCGGAGATTTGCCGGAAATCATGACGTTTCCGGATCAACTCTAGAGCCTGAGGACGAAACATCTCCATCGGCGCGATGTGGATGTGGCAGTCGGTGATCAAGTTATTCGTCAGCTTTTGACAGATTCACAGGACGTCCAGGACGCAGAGTCTGCCTAACTGCTGCCTTTTCGTTCAATGTTGCTTGACTAAGAACTTAATTCCCGCCAGGAAGATGTCGCCCACTTGGCAGGCCAGAGCACCGGCGTCAGGATCAACCCGCGGTTTGTACCAGGTGCAAGCCAAAGGTAATGCCAGGATGATCTCCGGTCACCGCACTGTCCATTTCAGTCGAAAGATCGAGCAGTCGATCCGGATCGTTGCCGCACACGGCCGGTGCAAGTCACCAGCAGGACCACACTGACGAGCAACACTCTCCCCCGGCTCACGATTCCTCCACGTTGGTTACGTGCTCCTCGATCTCCAGCAACCCTTTCAGCTCAGTTTGAGCTTTTCGATTTCTTCGCTCGCAACGTGAAACCCACGGTTAGCTGCGGGAACGCCCGCGTAGATCGCTGTCTGCAATAGCACTTCCTTCAGGTCGCAGGGCTCCAGTCCGTGCCTTAAACCCGCATGAACATGCAGCCTGAATTCTTCCCATCGCCCCAAGGATGCCATCATTGCCAACACGAGCAAACGCCGGCTTCGCGGTTCCAGGCCTGGCCGCGTCCAGATCGTTCCCCACGCGTAGCGAGTGATCAGTTCTTGAAACTCACGATTGAAGTCATTGGTCCCGGCGATGGCCCGATCTACGTGAGCATCCCCCAATACGGCCCGTCGAATCGCGTATCCCGCTTCCAGCCTGTCGATAGCGTCCTCTGCGGCCGGCTGCAAAAATTCCAGCAGTGCCGCCGTGAACGACCGCGGACGTTCGAGGTTGGAAAGATGGGCCGCAGGCAAGCGAACCGCCCGCGCGCCGGGGATTTCGCGGGCCAGGATTTCTCCATGACCCTCCCATGGCGTGGACACGTCACAATCACCCGCGATCACGAGCGCGGGAATACGAATTTGCCGCAACCACCCCCGGTTGTCGATATCGCGAAGCGCAGCACAACAACCGGCGTATCCCGTAGGATCGGTGCCTGACAAAACCGATTTTACGGAGGAGGCATAGACTCCACCCTGAACCAGAGTCTCGGGTGAAAAGAACCGCGCCATCACCATATCAACGATTGCTTTCATCCCTCCTTCGGAAACCATTTTGATCCGGCTCTCCCAGTTGCTTCGCGGTCCAAACTGGGGAGACGTGTTGGCGAGGACAAGGCCTGTTAGGCGATCGGCACTATGAATGCCCAGCCATTGGCCGATTGCGCCGCCCAGCGAAAGACCGCAGAAGGCGAACTGTTTGATCCCAAGTGCATCGGTCAAGGCCAACACATCGCGCGCCAGTAACTCAATCGAATAATCACCTTTGGGTGCATCGGAAGCGCCATGCCCGCGCGTGTCGTAGCGCAAAATCTGGAAATGCGGCAGAAGGTCCGTGGCCTGAGGAGCCCACATACCATGATCGGTTCCAATCGAATGCGACAGCACCAGCACCGGTCGTTCCACACGGCCTTCAAGACGATAAAACAGCCGTGTATTGTTGACGGTTACGAAGGGCAAGATTTAGTGCTCCTTTTTGGATTTCTCGCGGGTTGAGGACAACAAAGCTTCCCGAAAAGCCTCAGCCGACCCGAGATACTGCTCGGGTACTTCCAATTGGCGCAGGACGGAACGGTCGATGTGCGAAGTGACCTCGGGCATTTCCGACAACACTTCGGAAAGATGCCTGCCTTGCGCCACGCTTCGCCCAGTGGCCTCCTCCAAAAGCTGGTGGGCAACATCACGGCCAAGCTTCGGCCCCAATAGCATCATTGCGCGCTCGGCGAAAACGACGCCATGCGTGGCGTCGATATTCGCCCGCATACGCGCCGCATCCACCGCGATGCTCTCCGCTACTTCCGCCATCGAAGCTGCTGCCAGGCCGGTGGATTGGATCACGGAAGCAATGATCGGCCACTCGGCTTGCCAACCGCCAACTCCCCGCTCGTGTTCCAGTACCATGGCCGAGAGGAATGCCGCCACTTCTCCCGGAACTCGATGGGCCGCAGCCAGAGTCAGCGCGCTGCCGATCGGATTTCGCTTGTGTGGCATCGTGGAAGAACCGCCGCGGCCGTCGCCCCCCGCTTCCGAGACTTCGGCTACTTCGCTCTGCATCAGCAAGCTGATATCGCGAGCGATTTTTCCGAGCGACCCGGTCAGCACTCCGCAATCACACACCAGGTTCGCGAGCCGGTCGCGATGCGTATGCCACGGCGCTTCCGGACAAGCCAATCCGAGTTCGTTCGCCAGCGCGAGGGCCACAGCCGGTCCGCGCTCACCGAGGGAGGCCAGCGTTCCCGATGCCCCACCAAGTTGCACGATCAACGTTTCCCTGAAAGAAGAACTGAGGCGCTTTCTGCCGCGGCAAACCGCACCCAGCCAGCCCGCCGCTTTGAGCCCGAACGTGACCGGTGGCGCCGCCTGCATCAGGGTTCTGCCAAGCATCACGGTGTTTCTGTGCTCCGCCGACAGTTTCCAGAGCGCTTGTTCCAGCCGCGAAATATCCCCGGCAAGGATCGGTTGCGCGCGTCGCAGCAAAAGAACCAGAGCCGTATCCGCGGCATCCTGGCTTGTGGCTCCCCAGTGGACGTAACGCGCCGCGTCCGCATCCTTCGCCCGCACCCGCTCGGTCAACGCCTTGGCCAGAGGGACGCCCGCGGTACCCGCTCGTAGCATGTCGTGGGAAAGCGCGGCCACGTCGAACGCCTCGGCCTTAGCGGCGGCCGCAATGGTCTCGGCGGCGGCATGTGGCACAACCCCGACGCGGGCCTCTGCCCGGGCCAGTGCCACTTCAACATCCAGCAAGGCCTGAAGCACGGAATGGTCGGAAAATAATTCCGCAAGCGGCTCTGTGCTCGCGAGACTTTCGATCAGACGCCCCATGAACGATGTTGCCTCAGCCCGGAATTATAGACGCTGAAGCTCTGCCGCCGGTCCCGGCGTGGTTCTATACGTGGTGCTGTCATACATCGAAGAACACCGTTTCTTTTTCTCCCTGGAGATGAATGTCAAAGCACCAATGGCTCGGGCCTGCTGCACCTTCAGGTTGCGCCATGAGCGTTTCACGCCTCAGCGCCGGCACCAGCGCAATCGCTGGGTCTTCGGAGTTGGCCGGATCACCGGCGAAATAAATCCGAGTATAGAGCTGTTTGAGCATGCCACGGGCGAAGACGGCAACGTTCAGATGCGGCGCTTGCATTGTATTTCCGGAACCCAGGACGCGACCAGGCCTGACGGTCTCAAACTCACAGCTACCGTCCTCTGCCGTTGCCATCCGCCCGAAGCCGATCCATTCCGCATCAACCGTCTTTTCCGGCAAATCATCGGGATGGTTGTACTTGCCTTCGGCGTCGGCCTGCCAGACCTCGATCATGGCATCGTTGACCGGCGCATTGGCGCCGTCAATGACGCGGCAGGTCAGCCAGACGCGTTCGCCTCTCGTATGGGGGCCCGCTATACGCTTCACAGAGCGGATTTCGGTCATGCCAAGATGAAAGTACGGGCCGGCGGTCTGCGATGGAGTTGGCACCCGGTCCATATCAAGCCTCGAACGGTGTGGCCTCGCGCCCGCGCAGCACGATGTCAAAGCGGAAGCCGAGCGCCCACTGCGGTTGTGTCGTCTCCAGGTCAAACCTGGAAATCAAGCGCTGCCGCGCCTTTTTATCGGGAATCGACTGAAAAACCGGATCGAACGCGAAGAGCGGGTCGCCAGGAAAGTACATCTGCGTCACCAGACGCGTGATGAACGCTGTTCCGAAAATGGAGAAGTGAACGTGCGCCGGGCGCCACGCATTGTAGTGATTGAACCACGGGTATGCACCTGGTTTAATGGTTACGAACCGATAAGAGCCATTCTGATCGGTAAGCGTGCGTCCCGCGCCCGTGAAGTTGGGATCCAGCGGCGCCGGGTGTTGATCATTCTTGTGACGATAGCGGCCGGTGGCGTTGGCCTGCCAAACTTCGATCAGAGCATTGCGAACTGGTCGCCCGTTGTCGTCCAGCACGCGTCCGGTTAGGATGATGCGTTCGCCAAGCGGTTCGCCTGCGTGCTGGCGGGTGAGATCGTTGTCGGTCTCGGTGATCTTCTCGTGTCCATACAGCGGTCCGGTAATCTCCGACAAGGTGTGGGGAAGCGCAATCAAGGGCCTCGTGGGTGAACGCCGCACGGTCGCTCGATAGGGCTCATAGAGGGAAGGCGGCTGGCTGCCGGGTGGCATCCGGTGATATTGCGCCATCGCGCGTTCGTTTGTCGGATGACTCATGCCACTCCTCCAGCTTCTTCCCAGGAAGTCCCAGCGAACGGTCGCATCATATCCCAGCGTCCCGTTGCTTGTCACCACGGCGCTGCGGTTGGTGGCGCCTCAGTTTCATTGTCATTCCGAACAAGTGTTGGTGGCTCGCGCGTTTGGCTCGCTCCTTATCAAACCGCACGCTGCCCAGTGAAGATGCTCACCGACAAGAACCCTTATAACGGAGAGGCGATTGCAGATTTTAAACCGGCAAGCTGTCGGACTTGGATGAAGCCTACGGCTCGGCGGCAGCCGCGCAGGAGATCCGGGCCGAAGTGAATCCGTTCAAGAAGCGCGCGGTCCTGGAAAAAGCGATCACCTGGATCGAACAAAACGACGCCGACATCACCCGACATCATCATCGACGAATTAGGCGGCACGCATCTCAAAGCTTTCATTGAAATCATGCTGGTGAAAAGTTTCATCAAGGAAGCATCCACATATCCGCACGACCCATCTCGCGGCCGCGCTCGACCTATACACCGAGACCAAAGCCGTCTGTGCCCAACTGTGAGACTCGGAAAGATCAGACTAGCGAACTCACCCCGGCACCACGCTGGGTTATCTGGAACCGGCAGTTCAGAACCTGTGCCACGAGTGATGCTCCGAGTCAAGAGTTGCCCGCGCCGTCAGCTCATGGGAAGGCCAACGTAGTTTTCCGCAAAGGACTGCGCGGCGGCCCGCGAAGTGGTCAGGTAATCCAAGTCAGCCAACTGCCTGTGCTCCTCGAACCTGTCATTCCCGGGAAACTGGTGGAGCACAGCAGTCATCCACAGGGAAAAGCGTTGCACCAGCCATACTCGTTTTAAGCACGTCTCCGAATAACGGTTTAGGAGGTGGGTATTTCCCGAACGGTAGAATTCTGCGAGCGCGCCGGCCAGAATGTGAACATCGGCCACGGCAAGATTAAGCCCCTTCGCCCCGGTCGGAGGCACAATGTGCGCCGCGTCCCCAGCCAGATATAGTCTGCCGCACTGCATCGGTTCCACCACGAAACTGCGCATCCCGGTAATGCCTTTCTGCAAGATGGGGCCTTCCCTTAGCCTCTGTCCATCGCTCGTAGCGAGCCGCCTTTGTAGTTCTTCCCAGATCCTCTTGTCCGTCCATTCGGCCAAATCTTCGTCAGGAGCGCATTGCAGATACAACCGGGCAATCTCTGGCGTGCGCATGCTGTGAAGTGCGAACCCGCGCTTGTGGTGGCAATAAATAAGTTCTTCCGAAGAACGGGACGCTGCCGCAAGGATTCCGAGCCAGGCAAAAGGAAAGACTCGCTCATATGCCGTCAAACTGTTCGCCGGGATGCTTGGGCGGCAGACTCCATGAAACCCGTCACAGCCTGCGATGAAATCGCAAAGAATCTCCCGAGCTTCTCCATTGTCATTAAATCGGATTCTTGGCGTCGCCGAATTGAACTCATGAACACTGACGTCGGCAACCTCAAAGAAAATCTGGCCTCCTGCTTCGAGGCGCGCTGCAATTAAGTCTTTTACAACTTCCTGTTGGGCATAGATCGTGATGGCGCGTCCGGTCAGCTCCTTAAAATCGATGCGATGGCCGCGCCCGTTGAAGCGAACTTCTACGCCCTCGTGGACCAGTCCTTCTCGCTTCATTCGGTCTCCGACACCCATTTCGATCAGCAGATCAACGGTACCCTGCTCCAAGACCCCGGCTCGAACCCTCTGTTCACAGTGCTGCCGGCTTCGAGCCTCAATCACGACGGACTCAATACCTTGTAGATGCAGCAAGTGCGATAAGACAAGGCCGGCAGGTCCGGCACCCACAATCCCCACCTGTGCACGCATTCTTATTGCCTCTTTCGTCGCGCAGGCCGACGGACTCGGCCAGGCTTGTTAGGTGAGGAAAACCTCTCAATCACTTCCACCGGCACGGGTTGGCTTTCAATTTTTTCTGGCTCCGTGGCCGAAAGAACTGCCCAGACCCTGGTCTCAAAACACTCCACGGCCAAAACATCTTTATTGAACAACCTGTGGCGGATGCAAAAGCTGCTGCGCCGCCACTCGATGACTTCAGACTCGACGACTACCACCTCCGAAAAGCGCGATGGTGTCATGAACGAAGCCCGTAAGTCGACTAGAGGAATTCCGATGATTCGATAGGTCTTAAGCATCTGTCGCTTCGACAGGCCGGCCTTCTGGAATAATGCCGTCGTGCACGCGTCGAAATAAACGAGGTAGCGCGGGTAGTAAACTATCTGAGCGGGATCGCAGTCGCCCCACTCAATGCGTATTTTCTTCCGGCTGATTATCCCCTTGGTCTTGCTCACCTGTGACCTCTGATCCTGATTGTCCTCACTGCGGCCCGCAGACTGTCGGACTTGGAAATAGAGATGATAATGGTTTCGACACTCAGGATTGAACTGCTCATGGCATCTTTATGGCGACCTGAGAGATGAGCCCTGCTCGCGTCAAGTCTAAAACATCTCTATTGAGCGGGTGATGGGTATCCGATTTCCGCAGACTGAAGAGATGATGCGCTTCTTCCGCACTACTTCATATCGACCAGCGCGGCCATGGTTTCCACCCCGTCCCACAGATTCTGCAAGCGCAAGTTCTCGTTGGCGGCGTGCTGATTGTCATCGTAGTTAGCGATGGCTACTGTGATGGTGCGAGTCTGCGCCGCGCGTTCCATCGCTCCCAGCGGAACACTACCTCCCATGGTGGGCAGCAGCACTACATCTCTGCGCGCGCTCTTCACTGCTTCAATCACCTCCCGTGCAATCGGTAGATCCATCGGCGTGCGCACGGCGTTGTAGCCTGCCTCATCGCGCACCACCATCGCAACTCGCGGATTCTCCAGGAGGATTTGCTTTGAGGGTTCGCGGTCAACAATGAAGTAGCCGCGCGAGCGAATGTAGTCTATGACGCGTTGCTGCTGCGCGCGCCAGTCGATCCCGACCACCAGCCGCAGATCCAGATCGGCGGTCGCGGTGGGCGGAATAACATTGGCGGCCCTGGCTCCGGTTGGGTCGTCGATCTGGGGATGGTCCTAGCACCTTCAAGGAGTTGGTGGATCACTGGCTGCAGAAAGAGTGCTCAATGGAAACAGATCCCAGAAGCCGGCGAGCTTTCTCAACCAAGGACAACTACCGAAGCTACTTGCGGAGGTGGATCATTCCCCGATGGGGTGAGGTAGCGCTGGAGGAAGTGAAGGCAATCGCTGTGGAAGATTGGCTCTCACCACTCAAAAAGCCGAACGGGAAGGCTCTGGCTCCAGGAACCAAGAAGAAAATCAGAGACCTCATGCACGTTCTCTACGCACACGCCATTCGCTACGAATGGATTGACCACAATCCCATCTCGGCCGTTCGCCAGGGTGGACAGCGTCTGTCGACTCCAAGCCGTCTTAGCGTCGATCAGCTATCCCAGCTCATTTTCGAAGTATTGAAACCGAGGGAGCGCATCATGGTGCTGCTCGATTTCGGTACGGGCCTCCGCAGAGGGGAGTTGAGCGGCGTCAAATGGGAAGATATCGACTTCGGCGAAAGGAAGCTCACCCCCAGGCGCTCAATTGTTAAGCAGCACGTGGGGGCAGTGAAGACAGAGAAGTCCAAGAACTCCATTCCCCTGGACGATGACCTCCTTGATGAACTGTTGGCTTGGCGACAGGAGACCCCCTATGCCGAGAACAGTGACTACATTTTCGCTAGCCCGAAAATGAAGGGCAAACAACCGTACTGGATGAGTCGCATCATGCAGCACCACATCAAACCTGCGGCAAGCGAAGCAGGAATCGAAATCAAGGGATGGCACACGCTACGCCATTCCTATACCACACTGTTGCGGCAGAATAACGGCGATCCGAAGGTCGTCCAAGGGCTGCTTCGCCACAACTCAATCAAAGTGACGATGGACATCTACGATGAAGCGATGTCGGACGAGAAGCAGATGGCGCACAGAAAGGTGCTTCGCTTGGTCACTCGCAAACAAGACCGTACCGTAATGCGTACCGCGACGGAAACTGGGGTTCCTGCAAGTACTTGATTTTGTTGGCGTCCCTACAAATGGCATTTTTGAACACCTGGAAGCAACAATAGCGGAGGCAACACCGCTTTATGAACTATGTAGGAGCGTGCTTCAGGTCGGATCTGCCGTGAACCAGTAAGGACTTCATGTC
>JBARJF010000034.1:0-69652 GCA_049800135.1 Candidatus Sulfotelmatobacter sp. | reverse complement strand
CAAGAAGCGAGAGAACAGTCATTGCGAGATCAATCTGGCAAATCTACAAGCTCCAGCCGCCCATAAAATCACGAACCAAGTGGACCGAATCGCATCAAAGCACGATTTTTCAGCGTCCTGCTAGAGGAATCACGATATCAGCATCGGTTATTTCGGTTCCGGCGGTCAATTTAATAGGCTTCGCATCCTTATCACGAAATACTCCTCCAGAATAAATGTCGAGCTTTTGCTCATCGAAAATGGACACGGAAAGAGGAGGCCCCATAAGGCTCCGCGGTTGAATCAACATGCTAACCTGTCGCACGGTGCACTTCACGATCACTTCGCCCGTGCTCAGGCCTGATATTCGGAAATGCCCCAAATCGTCGGTCTTGGACCCAAAAAGCATACGCCGAACAGTGCCGGGAATATCAGCGCGCCACCTACCATCGTTTTGCTTGTGCAGCAGTTCAATCGTGACTCCAGCCGCGGGGGTGCCGTCATCATAGCTAACCGCGCCACTCACAGCGGCGCCGCGTTGAAGCTGGACTACGATGCGCGCAGTCTGGGCGGCATCTACGTTGATTCTTGGGAAATTCTGTTCCATCTCCTCCAGAACCTCCGGCGTAGGATGTTTGAGTTCCTCCTCGGTAAACTCCGAAGTTGAATTCAAGTACCCGGGCAGCTCTGCGATAACGTAGTAGAGTCCCGGTTTCACATGTTCAATATTGAATGTTCCACCCAAGTCTGTCATCACGGACGGTGTCGGCTCCGCATTGCTGTTTTCGATCCAGGTGCCTTCATTGTTCTTGACCTTGGCTGCCGGGACCGGCTGAAGCGTTACACTTGCCAATCTTGCGGGCCCATTTGTGTCGGAGCAAAAAACCTGGCCCGTCACATGTCCGGTTGCTGCACCCGTTGACTGGGCTACCAATCGCCGCTCACAGATGGCAATACAGGAAAGACTGCACAAGATCGCCAAGCCAAACCGAAGGTTCGACCCGAAGATGCTTCCTCTCGATTGGTCAGCCATATTGACCCCGAAATTGTACATCCCATTTTCAAAACGCGAGCGCCGCGCCGGGCGCAGGTGATGCAAAGAGGTCGTTCTATCGTATTGTTACCTCTGTACTTACCCTCGTCACTGCTTTGTGCGCGACAATAACACTTGAGGGCCAACATCTCGGGCCGGTTTTCTGATATTCTCATGCGTTTTACTTCGGGGTGAAAAGTTGGAGAAGCGCGCGGTCAAATATCATCGCGGACGGTTGGGCGAGGCCTTGCGCGAGGAGATCGAAACGCTGGTCGAAGGAGAACTAGCCGACCCGCGCATCGGGCTGGTTGGCGTGACTGCCGTGCATGTTGCCGATGATGGCCGTTCGGCGCAGGTTTTAGTGGATGTGGATGGCGACGACCGGGAAGCGGATCGAAGTCTCGAGGGCCTGCTCGCCGCCAAGGAATATATAAGGCATGAACTGGTAGAGCGTTTGCGCCTGAGACGGGCGCCAGAATTGTATTTCCGGCTCGACCGTTCGGAGCGGGAACGGGCGCGAGTGGAAGAACTGCTGGCGCGGGCGAAAAAGAGAATGAAGTCTCATGCGGAATCGGGCGAGAAGAAGGCGTAGAAAATATGCTGCAGGATGTTCTCCATCAAATTGAGCAGCGCGACCGATTCGTGCTTACATCGCATGCGCGGCCCGATGGCGACGCCATCGGATCGGCGCTGGCGTGCTGCCAGATTTTGCGCGCGATGGGAAAGCGGGCTGACGTGGTTCTGCACGATGGCGTGCCGCGGATCTATCGTGCGTTGCCTTTCGCCGATCAGGTGCAGCAAGCCAGTCGCATTGCCGGCAACTACGAGGCGGCGATCATTCTGGAGTGTGACAGCATTCACCGTACCCGGCTGGAAGGCCTGGAAGACCGCTTCCTGATCAGCATCGATCACCATGTCAGCGGGCGCCCCTTCGCGCACGTGAACTGGATCGATCCGCACGCCGTGGCCACGGGAGAAATGGTGTTCCGCCTGGCTCGCGAGGCGGGAACTCCCTTCTCGCCGGAGATCGCCACTTGCCTTTACACCGCGCTGATGACCGACACGGGATCGTTCATGTTCCAGGGAACCAACGATCGTACCTTCGCTCTGGCGCGTGAACTGGTGCTGGCGGGCGCGGATCCTTCGCATTGTGCGCGCAGCATTTATTTCGCGCACTCGGTAGCCAAGATGAGGCTGCTCGGCGAAGCTCTGCGCAACCTCAACATCGAGGATCACGTGGGCTGGACATGGGTCACGCAAGAACAAATGGAACGTTGTGGAGCGAAGGAAGAAGACTGCGAAGGCTTGGTGAATTACGTGCTGTCCATTGGAGAAATTGAAGCTGCGGCGTTCTTGCGCGAGTTACCCGACGGACGTTTTCGTGTGAGCCTGCGCAGCAAGGGCAAACTCGATGTGGCGCGAGTGGCTGAGCGCTTTGGCGGCGGCGGCCATGAGTGCGCCAGCGGTTGCTCGCTGGATGGGCCCCTTGCCCAGGCAGTGAGCGAGGTTCTGGAACCTCTGCGCGGCGGTCCTTCCGTACAATAGCTGCTCTGTGCAGCACCTGGCGTCCGATCAAAGCTGCGTACAATTAATTTCATGGGTGTTGCACCGGCGAGGCAGCTTGCTTCTTTGTGGAGGTATTGCTGATTCTGGCGGCTTCTGCGGTGGTGACGGCTGATTGAGAAACACTCCACGGTTGCTGCTTTTGAATCAAAAATCGACAGTCAATTGGTCGACGATTTGCGAATCATCCGCGTTGCGTTGGGAACCTGAGCCATGACGAATCGCACCCGCACCGACGCGCTGTTGCTGACCGGCTTTTGCGCTTTTCTGTTTTTCTACGGACTCGGGCAATTCGGGCTTATCGGAGCCGATGAGCCGCGTTATGCGCAGGTGGCGCGCGAAATGCTGGAGCGCCACGACTTGGTCACGCCCCTGCTCGGCGGACAGCCCTGGCTGGAAAAGCCGCCGCTTTTTTACTGGCAGGCCATGCTCGCCTACTCGATCTTCGGTGTGAGCGACTGGGCGGCGCGCCTGCCTTCGGCTCTTGATGCCACTTTCCTCGTGCTGGCTGTGTACCTTTTTCTGCGCCGCTTCCGGCCTGGATTTCAGCTGGATGGCGCACTGATTACCGCATCTTGCGCGGGGATCGTGGGCTATGCCCGCGCCGCCTCAATGGACATGGCGCTGGCCGCGGCTTTCAGCATCGCGATGCTCGGCTGGTGGGCCTGGCACGAGAGCGAAAAGAAGATTTACCTGCTGGCCTTTTATGGTTTCATCGCATTATCGATGCTGGCGAAGGGTCCGGTCGGGCCATTTCTTGCCGCAGTCGTGATCCTCCTCTATGCGGCGGTGGTTGGGGAAGTGCGCGCCATCCTGAAGACGTTCTGGCTGCCCGGGGTTCTACTGTTCTGCGCCGTCGCTCTGCCGTGGTATTTCGCGGTGCAGATGCGCCATCCGGAGTTTTTCCGTGAATTCATTGTGCAGCATAATCTCGGCCGGTTCTCAAAGAATCTTTATCACCATACCGAAGCCATCTGGTATTACCTGCCGGTGATGGTGCTGGCGCTGGCTCCGTGGACCGTCTTCGTGGTTGCGGCCTTCGCACAGCCCCTGCGTTTGTGGCGGTCCGGACGAGCGACCGGAGGCCCGGCCGAGAGTGATCTCGAATACCGGTTCGGCATATTCGCTTCCTGCTGGCTGATCATGCCGGTTGTCTTTTTTTCGATCTCACAATCGAAATTGCCCGGCTATATTCTTCCCGCAATTCCAGCGGGAGGGCTGTTGTTAGCGGATTACCTGCGGCGGCGGCTGAAACAAAACCAACCGGCCGCGAAAGGGTTGGCGGCACTGCACGCGTTGCTGGCGGCAGCGCCGATTGTCCCAGCCCTGTTGATCGTCTACCTGGTCACGCAGCATCGTTTTCCTGAAGGGCGGCCGCTGCTAGGGGCGCTCGCCATCGCATTAATCCTCTGCGCAGGAATTGCGCTCACGCTCGTCCGTAAGACAGGTCTGCGCATGCTGCGGTTCGTCACTCTGATTCCGGTCGTGCTTACGGTAGGAGCCACGCTGAAACTGGGCTCGGTAGCCCTGGACCAGACACTCTCGGCGCGTCCCGTCGCCCGGGAAATTGCTGATCTGGAAACCCATCCTCTGCCGTTGGCCGTCTACCATGTTCCTCGCGAACTGGAATACGGGCTCACTTTCTATCGTAATCAGCTGACCTTCAATTACGACTGGGGCAGAGTTCCGGGGGAAGAGCACCTGCTGGTGGCGCCGGAGAATTCGCGCGCGAAGATTGCGAAGCTGTTAGCAGGGCGCCGCATTTCCTACCTCGGACACTACGCGGCGCAGCACCTGGACTACTACTGGGTTGCGGCAGCCGGTGCGGCTTCTGCGCATTAACATGGGTCAGGAGAAAGGCATCCGCCGCACTGTCTTCTATCGCCCCCCGACCTGCAGGTATGGGTAGGGATTTGGCTGCCGCGACTGTTGGTCGCTTTCCCCGACCGGCCAAACGTTGATCATGCAGCACCGCAACGACGATTTGGCAGGGCAAGTCACAATTCTCGATCTCGTCGAATAAATCGCTGTTGCCGCCCGGTGTTCCGCCGGTTTGCCTCGTATCCGGGGACGAACTAAACTCGAAGTTCTGTCTCCGCGAACCAGGTTCACAGGATTGGGCCGAGTCCGCAGGACCCCCATGGAGATTCTCGACCTCAGGCATTTTTCTTCCGTGGATCTGCGCCCCCTGCTTGACGACGAGTCGCGGGTTTGGGCGAATCTGCTCTCGTGGGACTATCACGGGTCGGCCGAGATGATTCTCCGCTACGTCGACGCGAAAATCCTTCCCGGGTACGCTGCCATCGAGCGCGGGCGAATCTTCGGCTACAGCTTCTTTGTGTATGAAGGCAGCAAGGGAGTGGTCGGCGATCTTTTCGTAACCAACGGCGGCCGCGTTCCCAACGCGCGCGAGGTCGAAATCAAACTGCTCACGCATGTGATTGAGACCCTGCAGCAGTCTCCGGGGGTGCACCGGGTCGAAGCCCAGTTGCTGGCGCACGAAGCGGGGAGCGTTGCCCGGCCGTTTCTCGACCAGGGATTCCAACGCCATCCGCGGTTGTTCATGGTTCTTGAACTGGGTAATGCGGTGCCGCCGGCGCCGGCAAGGCATCCGGAAATCGAGATCCGACGGTGGGCCGAAGCGGATTACCAGCCTTCGGCAGCCGTGATCACCGCGGCGTATCGCGGCCACGTCGATGCCCAGATCAACGACCAATACCACACGCTGAGCGGATCGCTGCGCTTTCTAAATAACATCGTACGTTTTCCGGGATGCGGGTTGTTCGATTCGGAATCGTCGTTTGCGGCAGTGGATCGCAAGGCGAAGAATCTGGTCGGGCTGATTCTTTGCTCGCGCGTTCGCGGCGACGTCGGCCATGTAACGCAAGTGTGCGTGCTCCCCGAATATCGCTCACGCGGCATTGGTGAGTCATTGTTGGCCGCAACCTCCACGAACCTCCGCAAGCGTGGCTTCTCCATGCTCTCGTTGACCGTAACCGAGGCCAATGCCGGAGCCGTCGCTCTCTACCGCCGGCTGAATTTCGCATCGAAGCGAGTGTTCGATGCCTTTGTGTGGGAGGGATGAAGGTCTTGGCCACTGGCTTTTGGCTGATTCGATTCTGCAAAGAGCAGCCATGGGCGTAGAGCCACTAGCTATCTCCGCACCAGCCACATCGCCCAGCCTGCTACGAAAACTCCGCCTAGGAACATCGCAAAACAATACAGACCGTAGCGAATCATGTCGCGGGTGGTTTCGCGGTGGGTGATGCCGAAGACGATGGACGCAAATAATGCGAACACCAGAGCCGCACTGAAGTGAGTAAGCTGGACGGTCATTGTTTTTTCCCGATGGCGATGTGGTAGGCGTCCGCCACCGCGATGAAATTCAGCAACCCGGCGACGATCATGAATTTGGTTCCGTAATCAGCGATCGCGAAAGCAATCGCGCCCTGGCCCCAGTTCATGGCGAGGGTCACAATATACATTCCGCCGGCGCCGAGGTCGCCGACGAATCCGAGAATGTCGAGAATATCTCCACCGTTGGCCTTATAGATGTGGCCCTGCATCATCAGGCCGAGCCCAAACATTGCGCCGATGGAGACGAGCAGCAGCAGGCCGCGAATCCAGCGTCTTTGGATGATGTGGCCGGCGCCGGGAATCAGCCAGCCCAGGGCAGGAGCGATTACAGACATCGGGTTGACGGTCGGTGCGGGTTCCGGCTTTGTCTTTGCTGCCGTTGAATTTGCCATTAGATAATTACGATCTCACGTTGAATGTTGCCGGTGACTTCCGCCGACTTCGGCCGCACCAGCACGTTGACCTCGCTGCGCACCCCGAATTCCGGCAGATAAATGCCAGGTTCAATGGAGAAACAGGAGTTGGGAAGAATCTGGCGCTCGTCGTGGATTTCCAGATCGTCCATGTTGGCGCCATTGGAATGCACTTCGGTGCCGATGGAATGTCCGGTGCGGTGAATGAAATAATCACCGTAGCCCTTCTGCTTGATGTAGTTGCGCGTGGCACGATCCACTTCCCATCCGGCGATGCGGCGTCCGGCATTGATCGCGTCGATCACGGTCTTGACGCCGAGGTCCCGTGCGTCGCGCACAATCTCAAAGATCTGGTGCATGCGGCCGGTTGGCGCCTTGCCAACGAATCCGATCCAGGTAATGTCATAGTACACCGCTCCCGCAACGTCCTTCTTCCCCCATACGTCGAGCAATATCAGATCGCCCCCGCGAATGGGGACTGGGCGATCGGCGCGGGGTCCATAGTGCGGGTTGCCGGCGTTGGCGTTGACGGCCACAATGGGCGGATCGTCGGCGACAAGATTTTCGCGACGAAAGGCTTCCATGAACCATTGTTGGATTTCATGTTCCGTGGTTCCACCGTTTCGGACGCGACGTCCGATCTCTGGAAAGGCTGCCGCCACAATCGAATCCACGCTCTCGCGGGCAGCGAAGTGCGTCTTGATTTGATCCTCGCTCCAGGCGGCATCGAACTGCGCCACCAGGTCGGCGGAACTGACCACGTTCTTGCCCAATCCGCGCAGCAACTCGATGGTCCCGCCATCAACCAAAGAGATTGTGAAGACGATATTGTTTGGCGAATACTGCATGGCCACGTCGCGGTAGGGAGCCAGGATCGCCTTCAAGCTGTCGAAAAGTTCCTGCCATCCAGAATACTGGCGTTTGCCGCCAGGCAGGGAATCAAGGTGGCCAGCTTCAATCTTGTGAACGAGTTTCACCGGTTCGCCCTGCGCCGGCAGCAGGTAGAACCAGCGCCGCGTGACCATGAGGCCCGTCGGCAGGCCGAGCACCCGATAAGCAATGGGATCGCGATGATGATGGTCGTAGAAAAGCCACGCGTCTATATTGCGTTCGCGCAGCGCAGATTGGATGGCAGCCAGGTCCATGTGGCAAAGCCCTATTGTAAACAATGGGAAGGATTTGAGCGAATCATCGACGCAGCCCGAGCTTGCACACTAACTCCAGAGCGAGCTGGATCATTTCTTCTCGACGGGTTCTTCTACCCTGACTAGCCGGTCGTAGATCCACAGCAGCAGCGTGGTAGCGAGTCCGACTCCGACCACCGACCACCAGACCAGTTTCGGCCGATGCAGCTCCTCTCCAAAATGATGCATCAGCCATCCACCGAACTTGCCGGCGATAAATGATCCCAGGCCGAGTGGAAGAAACGCGAACCCCATGTAGGTGCCCTGCTGCCCCTCGGGAGCGAGCCGCGAGATGTAGTCATAGTAGCGGGGCTGTTGCGTGATTTCACCGATCGCCACCACAATCAGCGTGACCACCGCCATCCACACAGAGGGATGCTCGATGAGAAGAATCCAGGCCAGGCTCGAAATCAGCGTCCCTAGAATGATGGCGTGAAAGGCCTGCATGCGCTTAGTCAGAAACCCAATCGCCATCGTGAACGCGATCACCGTCAGCGGATCGGCGGCCAGAATTCGCGCCGTATCGGCCTTGGGATCGATGTAGGCAGAAATGTACAGCGGCAGCACGATGAATTCCTGCCAAAAGACAACCCAGTATCCAGTGAAAATCAACAGGAAAATCATGAACCGCGGGTTCGAGAGCACGGTGAGGAAGTTCTTGCCCACCTGGCCGAGGCTTGCGGCTTTGCCCTCATCGGAGCGGTTCGGCTCCCTAAAGAACAGCAGCACAAAGATGAGCATGAGAAACACGCTCAAGGCTGCCATGCGAAATACATTTTCCACGTTTCCGTGTCGTTGCGCCCAAGAGGCGAGTAACGGTCCCGCCGTGCTGCCGACGTTCACCAGCGTGTAGTAGATCGCGTACCCCACGGAGCGGACATTCTCTTTGGAAGCATGAGCCGTGGTTCCCACCACGCTCGGCTTCACCAAAGCGACGCCCAGGGCGGGCAGGATCAGGACGAACGCCACCAGCGTTACCAGCGGCACGCGGTTGCGCAGCGGAGCGAGCCAGGCGGAGCCGATCGAGCCCAGCATGAAATAGGCCAGAGTTAAAATTAGGTAGGCGATTGAAAGCGCCCGCCGAAAGCCGAGCCGGTCGGCAAGGGCGCCGCCACCGACGGCAAGAAACCAGACCCAACCGCCGAACATCCCGGTCAGGCTGCTGGCGCGTTCGATATCGAAATGCAAGCCCTCGTGCAGGTAACGCGCCAGCACGGCAAAGACGGCGTAGTAAGAGAGCCGCTCGAACAACTCGCTGAGGTTGGCGACCCAGAAGGGACGTTCGAACCCGGTGCGAATCTCGTGCAGGCGTTCGGAAAAGCTCAAGAGTTTCTCCCTAACCGCTCGTGTGGCGCGGGCACTCCTGCCCGCGTTTGTTTGCCCAGCTTACTTCTGCCCAGATTCACCTGGGTAACGTCAAATCCCATGCGCTTTCTGAGTTCGTCGACTGAAAGCCCGACCACGCGAACCATCTTGCTTCGGCTGGTCTGGCCGGAGGCAATGGTAACGGAAGCACGCGGCACCTTCAAAAGTTTGGCGAAGAGCTCGGCGCAGGCGGCATTGGCTTTGCCGTCGTTCGGCGGCGCGGTAAGAGACACCTTGAGGGCGTCGCCGAATTCGCCGGTGATTGCATTTGTCCGGGCACGAGGATGAACTTTCACCGCGAAGCTCACGCCGCCGTTCGACCGTTGAACGAATATCAAACTTTCTCTCCCAGCGAGAATGCTGTCTCCGCCAGCAGCAGGACGCCCGCCAGCGGCACCTGCGGGTGCTGCAGCGTGCGCAGTTTTCCGATGCTTGCCATCAGTGCGATCGCGAGCATGAGCATCGTTGCATTCGCGGTGATGCAGAACATCCTTAGACCCCGTACGCCGCGGCCGTTGCGAAAGCGCAGCACATTCAGCAGGGCGGTGAACAGCAGCGCCAGGCACGTTCCGAAGATCCAGATTCTGCCCGTGTACGTTCTCGGCACGAGCAGGCAATCCGCGATCGCCAGAACAAAAAGCGTAACCGCGCAAAGGTGGTCGAAAAACCGCATGGCCTCTGTGTTACCCGTGTCCCCTGTGGTTAAGCTCTGGTTCTTTCCCCGAAGATCGCCCTGCCTACACGCACACACGTCGATCCCTCTGCAATCGCCACTTCGAAATCGTGCGACATGCCCATGGAAAGCTGGTCCATGGCGAGCGCCGGCAGCTTGCGGCCGGCAATGGCGTCACGCAACTCGCGCAACGTGCGGAAGTATGGACGCGCACCCTCTGGATTTTCGGTGAATGGAGGCACGGTCATCAGTCCGCAAAACAGCAGAGCCTCCAGCCCGGGCACGGCGGTCAGTAATTCTTCGAGCGCGGGCGAGTCCGGAGCCATGCCACTCTTCGTGGCTTCGCCGCCGACGTTGATTTCGATGAGAACATCGAGCTTCTTGCCAAGGGTGCGGGCCGTCGCGTCCAGCCTTTCCGCCAGCTTCCGCGAATCAACCGAATCCACCGCTCGAAACAGTTCCGCAGTCTTTGCGGCCTTATTGTTTTGCAGATGGCCGATCATGTGCCATTCGGCGTTATGCAAATCCGCCAGCGCTCCAATCTTCCCGGCAAACTCCTGCACGCGGTTCTCTCCGAACACTCTAAGCCCACATTTGTAAGCTTCGCGAATGCGATCCGGAGGCTGCATCTTGCTCACCGCCATCAGCGCGATTTCTTCGGGCCGGCGCCCGGCCCGGCGCGCAGCGCCGGCGATACGCTCGCGCACTGCGGCAACATTCTGGAAGATCGACATAGCCAGGCTCAAACGAGAACGCAGAAGTTAAGAAGTCAGAAAGCGGAAATAACGCACGCGCCGCGTGATGTGATTCAACTCTGCACTCTGACTTCCATGTTCTGCATTGCGACTTCCGCTGCTACATAATGGCCGTTGGCGGTGCCGGTTCGTTCGGATCGCCCGCGCTCGAAAGCGGCAACCAGATCAGCAACGCTGCCAGCAGAGCCATTACACCAATTCCGGCTGCATACAGCGGATGCTCAAAGATATGGGCCGCAGTGATCCGTGCCGCCCAGCGTGCGGCGATGCTCAGCCATGGTTGGTGGGCAAGCGACAGTGCGATAAACCCTGCCCATACGAGTCCGAAGACTGATTCGCCGGCGATCAGCCCCGAAGCCGTGAGAACACCGGCATTCTCCACCCGCGCCCGCTGTGCTTCGTTGAGTCCGCGTCGCTTGGCCATCCAATCTCCGAGCGCGCGAAAAACTCCACCGAGGAAAATGGCAAACGTTGTCTCGAAGGGAAGATACATGCCAACCGCTACCAGCATGGGGCTGCGCACCTGCATCATGATCATCGCGATGCCCAGAAGAATTCCGACGACCACCAGCGGCCAGGGCATATCGCCGCCCACGATGCCGATGGCCAGGGTCGCCATCAGGCCCGCTTGCGGCGCCGAAAGCTGACGGCTGCCGAAACCGAATGCTGTATTCAGCAGGTAGAGAGGCCAATACATGACCAGGCTTGCGACCACTACGGCGATCAGTTCCGCCATCTGGATCTTGCGGGGCGTGCCACCAAGAATGTAACCGACTTTGAAATCCTGCAGCAATTCGCCAGCTACCGAGGAGGAAACACAAACTACCGCCGCCACGCCCAACACCACTGCTACACCCTTAATTCCAGAGGCTCCAAGCGAAACCATCAGAAGCGCCGCAATCAGCAAGGTCGAAAGCGTCAGCCCGGAAACCGGATTATTCGAAGAGCCGATAAATCCAACCAGACTGCCCGATACTGTCGCCATGAAAAAGCCCACCACCAGCATGACCACCGCGGCCAACACCGCCGGCCAAATCAACCCTGAGATTCGGATGTAGAGAAAGCACATGAGCACGAACATCAAGGCGATCAAACCAAACACCACTTTTGAGCTCATGTATTGCTCGGTGCGAGAGAGCTTGGCTCGCTGATCGGCGGTCTGGCGCAGATCCGATAATGCCCTGCCAATGCCCGCCGTGAGACTCTTGCCCATCTTGATCAGCGTGTACGCGGCACCCACGAGCATTCCACCGACGGCGATGGGGCGCACGATAAACTTCCATATCCCTATCGCCATCGCCGCCCAATTGTCGGGCGTGTCCGCTGGAAGGTAATGTCTCACCTGAGGTCCCAGGAAAAAGATAAGGAGGGGAACCATCAATCCCCAGGCCAGCACGCCGCCGGCAAACTGAATCGACGCTAACCGCAATCCGATGATGTAACCCACTCCCAGGTACGCTGGACTCACGCTGGGTGCAGCGAACGTGCTGGTCCCGCCCGCCGCCACGATGTTGGCACTGCCCGTCGCACCCAGACGCACTTGACTGCGCCCCAAACTGCCTACGGCAAAATGAATATCCTTATCCGCGGCGAAAAGTCCAAAGCGGCCCAATAGATACACCAGGCCGCCGACCCCGATATTCCAGAAAAGATATTTTGCCGCATCCGCGCCCCGCCGCCCCGCCTTATGAATTTCCGCCGCTGCCACCGATTCAGGGAACGGCAATTCCGGATCTTCCACCATCACCCGGCGCACCAGTGAAATGAAGAGCACTCCAAGAATGCTGCCCACCATCATCAGCGCGGTCGACTTCCAGTAAGCGTCGGCTGGCTGGAAGGATGGCCAAGCCTTGGCGATCACGAATGCAGGAATAGTGAAAATCGCGCCCGCGGCCAGCCCCTCTCCGATCGTGCCCGCGGTTCGAGCGATATTTTCTTCGAGCAGCGATCCCTTCCACGCCCGCATCGCCGCCATTGCGATGACCGCGGCGGGATACGTCGCCGCGATGGTAATGCCGGCGCGCAGTCCCAGGTAAGCGTTCGCCGCGCCTAGCACGATCGTCAGAAATAGTCCCAGCAGCACCGCGCGCAGAGTGAACTCCTTCATCTCCATTTTCTCGGGGACAAAAGGGACGTGTTTCTTGACGCCAGTTCCTGGCTCGGGGACTGGGCTGCTCATAGGTAAAATCCTCGCAGGGCTTGAGATGAAAGCAAATTTCGTGCCGCCAACTTATTCAAAGACTAAACGGCGGCACGTTAGCACGCGGGCAGGCCGCATTACAAGTGCGGTGCGTATTCCGGCAAAAGCACCGCCCCGACAAGCGTTTTCCGCATTGGCTTGCTACTCGCCCAGAGGTAAAATAAAGCTAATAGGTTTGTCCTTCAGAGTTCCATCATTGCGAGGTGTAGCGTGGTAAAGAATTCCCCCGACCAGGTTTGGTTCCACAAGTACCTTGAATTCCACTGCGATGATTGCGGCAGCGACACGGCTTTTCGTTCGCGGCGGCGGACGTTTTCCGAACGCTATCTTCTGCCGATTTTTCTTCTCAAGCCAGTGCGCTGCGCGGAGTGTTTCCGCCGGGACTATCGTTTGCTATTCGTGCCGGTGAAGGCTCGGCTGCCGGAAGCGGTCAAGAAAATGGCAGCCTCGGCTCCGCGACCCAATCGTAACGTTGCCTAGCAGACCCGGCCCGTTATACTCTACGTAAAGCAGGCAATTGCTGATCCGCCCGCTCAAGAAAGGTTTCTGCGGGCAACACGGAGGCCGTCTTCAGCAGTAGCGAGGACAGAATTCGGGCTAGCCAGGCCAAGGCTCCAGGGGCAAGCCCCACTATTGCTTCCCGCACACCGGCACTCCGGGGCGACCGAGCCAGGTTCGCACGGGATTGGACCAGCCAGATTGCCGAGAGCCTCTTCACGGTTTTGTTTCCCTCGGATTGCCGCATCTGCGGCACCGCGCTGGTCAGGATTTCGCGTCTGCCGGTTTGCCAGGAATGCCTCGACGCCATGCGCCCTATCTCCGGCGGAGTCTGCGCCATTTGCGGCGAGCGGCTGTTCTCGTCCTACGCCGTTGCGGGCGCCAGGGGCGAGCCCCGCTGCGGATTGTGCCGGCGCGTTGAGCCGGCCTTCGCGCGGGCGGCGGCCTATGGCAGCTATGAAAGCGGGTTGCGCGAACTGATTCATCTGCTGAAGTATGGCGGCGTCCGTCCGGCCGCCAACGTCCTCGGACGCATGCTGGCGGAGACCATCGAGACGCTCGAACCCGATTTTCCCCCGGACCCCGTGATTTTGGTTCCGGTGCCGTTGCACCCCAACAAGCTTCGCCAGCGCGGCTTCAACCAGGCGGAATTGATTGCGCGCGCCGCGATGAAAATAAGACGGCCTGGAGATCGCCTGCGTTTAGCCGCGGGAGTACTTGAGAGAAAGCGCGAGACCACATCGCAAATTGGTCTCACCAGTCATCAGCGCCGCGAGAATTTGCGCGGCGCTTTCGGAGCCGCGCAGCCCGAAGCCGTGAAGGGACACGAAGTGCTGGTGGTGGACGACGTTTACACTACTGGCGCGACGGTTTCAGAATGCGCGCGGGTCTTACGCCGCGCCGGCGCTACCAAGGTTTGGGTCGCGACCGTCGCACGCACGCTGAAGATCTCGGCGCAGCAAGGGGACATCGCGCCGGAAGCCGACGGAACGGAAGGCGTTCCACTAGCCAAAGCCGTGGGAACCTAAGATTTATGGCAGTCAGGATCGAAACCGAGGCGGGACCACCGGGCCGGCACGTCGCCGGCTTATTCGTGGCGGCGGCCATGCACCGCGACAGCAACGGCAACGCGTTGCACGCGCCCGTGCTCGTGCTGAATGCCTCCTACGAGCCCATCAACGTTTGCGCCGCACGCCGCGCCCTGGTTCTAGTGCTGAAGGGCGTGGCCATGACCGAAGAGGAGAACGGACACTTCCTGCACGCGGCGCGCATCGCCATGCGCGTGCCCTCGGTGATCCGCTTGCTGGAGTACCGCCGCATCCCCCACCAGAGCCGCGCCTTGTCGCGCAAAAACATCCTCCTGCGCGACCGCAATACGTGCCAGTATTGCGCGACCGTTCTGTCCTCCGGCGATCTGACGCTGGACCACGTGATTCCCCGCTCCCGTGGAGGCTCCTCCACCTGGGAGAACCTGGTGGCCTGCTGCCATCCCTGCAATCGCCGCAAGGGCAACCAGTTTCCCCTCGAAGCTGGCATGAAACTGATGCGCGAGCCCCGCGCTTTCAACCTCCACACCAGCCGCCACATCATGCGCCTCATGGGCCGCAGTGACGATAAGTGGCGGAAGTATTTGTTTTACTGATCGATCAGCCTTCAGCCATCAACTCGCAATCCAACCGGCATAAATCACGCCCCTTGGCAGCATCCGCATTCGTCCCGTCATCCCTGGCGCAGCCAGGGGTCTTGGTTGTGGCTTTTGGCTGACGGCTACTACTTCGGCGGCGGCTGTGGCTGAGGATTCGGCGGCGGCTGCCCCTGAGGATTCGGCGTCGCCTCCGGCTTCTTCTGGTCCGCGTTCGGAATCTCCTGTCCCTGATACAGAATCTTCACGTTTGAACCGAAGCGCTTGTAGTCTTCGTACTTTACGATCTCGCGGATGTGAACGTCGTTCAGGTTGAAGTGCAGCGTGTCGTCGGCGCGGGTGTAGGTGGGAAACCAGTATTTCCCGTCGATTTGCTGCCGCCAGGTGGTGAACTTGGGATAGAGGTGTTCTTCTTTCCCTTTTTTGCGAATCTCCGGCACCGCCTTACCATAGGTCTTTACGATCTGAAAGTCGTGATCGTCCACCCAGATTCGCCCCTGGAAATACCGTTTCTTCCCCACAATCTGCTTGGGTGCGATGTCGAAAACATAGCAGTGCAATTCATCTTCCTGCTGCTGGCCGACATAGAGAATGTCGTATTCCGAAATCTCATCGCTGGTGAGCACAAAGGGCAGACGGTTGCGAAAGTCCTGAATGTCGCCTTCGTCGAGCGAGAGTCCGCCCTGTTCCAGCGTGGATTCCGGCGCGAACACCACATTTTCCATGCGCCTGCCTTGGTCGTCAAACAGCACATCGAAAACCTGGCGATACTGGCCCGTAACCGTGTCGCCATCCAAAGTTTTTACGGTGACGTCCTCGCGGTAAGTGTACTGATCGCGCGCCTCTTTGAATTCCTTTTCTTTAGCCGCAAAGCGCGTGATGATCTCCGCCGGCGTAATGCCTTTGGGCTGCGAGGTGTCGAGCGGACCTTCTTGCGCCGCCGCAGGCACGGCGGCCAGCGCACTCAGCAAGAGGACGAGGAGAACCAGCGCACTCCGGGAAGCCAGTCTCATAACCTTAAGTAGTTTACAGAATTTGCGCGATGTGTAGATGTTGCCGGCAAGGTTTTCTCAGCGGAAAGTCCGCGAACCTCAACGGAGTCACTCGGAAATCAGGAAATCCCCAGTCGCTTCCACCGCGGCGACCCTCCCCCGGCCCCTCTCCGCTCAGTGAAGCCGGGGTAGGGCGCTGCAGTTCTGCCATATAGTTGGATGCCGTGGCCGCGAAGGGGTTGCCGCGTAGCTGGAAGCTGGAAGCTCTTGCCTGCTACACTCATCCGTTCGTCGAGGAGTTGTCTCATGCGCCATTTCTTTCTCGCCGCTCTTGCCCTCACCGTTTTCTCATTCTCGTCATTCGCGCAGGCCCGGCATCCTTTCACCTTCGAAGACATGATGAAGCTCAAGCGCGTCGGCGAGCCCGAGGTTTCGCCGGACGGCAAGTGGGTGATCTTCAGCGTGGTCGATGTCGATCTCGCGGCCAACACGAAAACGCCGCACATCTGGATCGTGCCCACAGCCGGAGGTCAGGAGCGCGAGATCGTCGCCGATCAGGACGCCGACCGCCCGCGCTGGGCGCCGGATGGGAAGCGGTTTGCCTTTATCTCGACCAAGGAAGGCGGGTCGCAGGTCTGGATTGCAGAGTTCGATTCCGCCGCTGGGGCTGTGATCACCACGCACAAGGTGACGTCGATCGTTACAGAGGCGGGAGGCGAGCTTTGGTCGCCCGATGGCAAGAACATTCTGTTCACTTCGGACGTTTACCCTGAGTGCGACGGCGCAGCTCAGGCTGAGACTGACTGCAATGCCAGGAAGGTGAAGGCGGTTGAACAGTCGAAAGTCAAAGCCCTGATTTTTGATCATCTGCTCTATCGTCACTGGAACGCATACAGAGAAGGCAAGCGTAGTCATATTTTTGTCATCCGTGCTCCGAAGGAGTTCTCCGCGCCAGGCTCCGAAGAGCAATCGATTATGGAAGATTATCCGCGTGACCTGACGCATGGGGACTACGAGGCTCCGGTGTTTTCTCTGGGCGGACAGGATGACTACGCCTTTTCACCCGATGGCAAAGAGACTTGCTACACCTCGAATCACGACAAGAATCCGGCTGCTTCCACCAACAACGATCTGTGGGTTGTCCCGGTCAATGGTGGAGGCTTCATCTCCGGAAATCGCGCTTATCCATTTCCCCCCAAGAACATCACCGCCGACAATCCCGCCAGCGACTCGACGCCACTCTATTCGCCCGATGGCCGCTACATCGCCTACCGCGCCCAGCAGCGTCCGGGATACGAGAGCGACCGCTTTCGCCTGATGCTGTATGACCGCAAGACGGGAGAGAAGAAGAATCTGACGGAGGACTTTGATCGGTGGGTGGGGACGTTTATTTGGGCCAGTGACTCCAAGAAGATTTATTTCACCTGGGAGAACGCAGGCAGGAGTCGCCTTGAAATAGCAGATATCGATAAGCCTGTAACCCCTCCGTCGGATTGGTCCCAAGCCCCAGCGGCTGCTCCCAGCGGCTACGCGGACGGCCTCGCCCTATCTCCCGACGGCGAGACGTTGTTCTTCACGTTTATGACTTTAGAGCACCCGACGGAAATCTATCGCGCCGGTTTTGCAAATCCTGCTCACGTACCTCTTACCCATTTCAACGACGCGTTGCTGTCGCAAATCGCCATGTCTCCTGTTGAATCCTTCTGGTTCACCGGCGCTCACGGCGACCGAGTCGAAGGCTTCTTGCTCAAGCCGCCGAACTTCGATGCCTCGAAGAAGTATCCCGTGAAGTTTCTCATTCACGGTGGACCCGAAGGCGCCTGGGGAGACGACTGGAGCTTCCGCTGGAATCCCGAACTCTTCGCGTCGCCAACTTCCGGGTCATCAAATTCAACGACGAGCAGCGGATACGTTGTCATCATGATCAACTTCCACGGCTCGACCGGCTATGGGCAGAAGTTCATTGACGCCATCAATGGCGACTGGGGCGGCGCTCCGTTCGAAGACCTGATGAAGGGCCTCGATTACGCGGAAGAGCATTACGCCTTTATTGATAAGACCCGGGAGTGCGCGCTCGGCGGCAGCTACGGCGGATACATGGCCAACTGGGTCCTCGGCCACACCGACCGCTTCAAGTGCATCGTCACCCACGACGGAATGTTCAACGCCGAATCCGCTTGGGGCACCACCGAAGAACTCTGGTTCAACGACTGGGAATTCAAAGGCACTCCCTACACAAATCGCGAGCTGTATCGCAAATGGTCGCCGCACGAATATGCGGCAAATTTCAAGACGCCGACGCTCGTGATTCACGGGCAGAAAGATTACCGCCTCGACGTATCGCAGGGATTCGATCTCTTTACCACGCTGCAGATGGAAGGCGTGCCCTCAAAGATGCTCTACTTTCCCGACGAAGGCCACTGGGTGCTGAAGCCGCAAAATTCTCAACTCTGGTACAAGACCGTGAACGACTGGGTCGATCAGTGGACGAAGAAGTAAGCGGGCTGCGGCAGGGACAAATCCATATTTCTCAGCGATCATCCACGCGCCCCTGCGGCGGTGGCGCCCTTAGCGCGGGAACACTTCCGTGCCACAGGCTACTAGTGGGTGGGGAAGTGTTCCCGCTGTTGCCAGCCGGAAACATCTCGAGTTCGCCCTGCAGGGCGGCCGTGGTTCCCGCCGAGACCTGGATCTGAATCTGCAGGGGGCCGGTGAACGATCCCACCGATGGGGCGAAACTCGCCAGGCCGTTCGCGTTGCTTTGCACCGCGCTCTGACTCGTACTAAGGATGACGAGCATCCCCGTCTGGGTGGTGACGGGGTCGCCCGGTGCGAGTGTGAGATTGCTCCCTGAAGGCCGCAGCACGGTCGATTGAAACAGCACGCCCGCCCCAAAGACAGGATTAGGCGGCGTGGAGGAGTCGGTCACACGCACCGTCAGCGGCTGAAACGCCGAGCCCGTCACTACCTGACCCGCTCCAGCCACGGGCTGCAGGTTCAGCATGGTGGCCGCCACGGCGTTCCCGTAGATGGTGGTGCAGGGGTTATTTCCGGGCGCGACGCAAGCGTTAAGTTCTATGCCGGCCGCAAAATTCGTCAGCTTGAGCGTTGCCGACGCGTAGCCGTTGCTGTTGGTCACCGCGCTCGCGGAACTGAGCGATCCGGATCCCTGCGCGATCAGGAAGTTCACGATGGCGTCACTCTCCGGCGTGCCCTGCTTTACCACCCGCGCCGTAAGCGGCACGCTCACCGTTGTCCCCGACGCGATCCAGAGATATGGCGTGGTAACTCCGATGCCCAAAGACGAAGCTGTAGCCGTCATCGTGGTGCTCACCGCTTGAGCCGGGTTGTAGACGCCGGGAGCCAGGGTCGCGGTGACAACCGCACTCCCGGAGGCGGCAGGCGTGATCCAGGTGGAAGCCATTCCGCTTTCATCGCTGATTGCCGAGCAACTGGAAGCGCCACCGCAGGCTGAAAGTGCGGCGCCGTTGCTGGTCGCCCATCCTACGGTTGCGCCGCTCACCGGCGTAACCCCATCGGCGGCGACCACCCGCACGATCACGGGGTTGGTGGCCTGGGTTCCAACTGGGGTTGGAGGGTTCGCGCCCTGCAGCAAAACAATCTCGTCCGTGGAAGCCGCTCCGAAGGTGAGCGCACCCGTCATGGCAGAGATAGCTCCGCTAACCGGATCGCTAATCGTGATGGTTTGCGGTCCATCGCCGTAGGCAGGGGCGGCTACCAGCATCTGGCTGGCGTTGCTGGCTAGCTGTGGCACGCTCACGCTGCCCACGGTAACGCTGAGCCCAGGCGCAAAGCCGAGACCCTGCAATGTAATTGCACCTCCGCCTACCGGAACCCGCGACGGGTTCACGGAATCTCCGTAGAGCACGTGGGCATGATAGTGGTAATCGGGGCGGCCATCGCCGCGCAGATCGGCGATGCCGATGATGAAGCTGTTCGAACTCAGCACTTGCGCGTCGAGAAGGCTCATGCCGAAGTTTGCGGAATTGAATGGGACTGCCGTAAAAGCCGGCGGGGACGTGCCCAGCGGATCGCCGAGAGTCCAAATGCCGACCACAGGTGCAGCTTTCGATTCGCTGGGCGCGCCAGTTTCATCCAGCGCGGTAACCGCCACCGACAAGGTCCGGTTGGCTTGGGCGGCGATCGAGAAGTAGCCGGTATCGCCGTAGCCGCTCAACGAGCCCACCCAATCGCCCGAGCTAAGAACCGGCGCGGGAGCGCTCCACGTCTCTGTCGCAGCCCACCCCGCTACGGGCTGCGCGCTGCCCGCCATCAGAATGTCCTGCTCGAAATCACCGCCCGCATTTACGGTTACGATCATCGGGTTAAAAGTTCCCGAAGGCTCGACCTGGCTCGGGTCGTAGGGGCCCACGCCGGCAGACCACGTCGGATTCACAGCTTCCACCGCAAGCTGGTATTGCGCGCTGCTGGCGCCATTCGGAATCGGCAATCCGCCCAGATCGAAGAATCCTTCGAGTGTTTGATCGGATGATCCAAATTCGCTGTAGGGATTGCCTAACGCATCGTTCAGGCCGGTGATGGAATTGCCCGCGTTGCCGGTGAACCGGAACCCGGAAACCGATGAGGCCGCATACTCGTGCGATGGCAGACCCGTGGAAGGGTCAATCCAACGCGCGAACACATTCACACCCTGCATGGGCTGAGCTTCGCCGCCCTGATGATCCACGAAGTAAACCGTGCCGTAAATACGAGCGGTGGAATTCGACGCTGCGGAGGGATAAAGCCGGGAAAGCGCGGCCGCATCGTCCGCTGCGGGCTGGTATGGGTTGGCATAACAAACTGTGATCGGCACACAACTGAGCGGGTCGATGTCGTGCATGACCGGAAATCCCGCGAAGTCGTCGGCGGTGGGAGCCGGGTCGCCGGTGATCACATTCAGATTCAACTGCGACCAGCCCAGACCAATCACGTTCCCCAGCACTCGCACCAGCCGGTATTCCACGTCAGTGAATTGCGACGACAGCTGCGCGCATTGGCCGTTGATAACCACCAGTGCATGAAGAAAATTTGCGTTTGCACCGAAGTTGTCCACTCCGCCGTAGACTGCGTTCCAAAAGCATTGCGAGGCATCGCCCGCGCCCGCGCCCAGCAATGCGTCCGTCACCGAGCCATCATAATCGTAGACAATGCCCACGGGAGTTTGCGTGGCGGAGGGGGTAATATCGGCCGGAGCGGTGATGGTTCCGTTCGCGTCGACTGCGATATCGGTTCCGTTAACGTCCTCGGCGAGTTGGCCCG
Organism: Candidatus Sulfotelmatobacter sp.; assembly: GCA_049800135.1. Lineage (GTDB taxonomy): Bacteria > Acidobacteriota > Terriglobia > Terriglobales > Acidobacteriaceae > Sulfotelmatobacter. The sequence continues at coordinate 48,718 of JBARJF010000034.1, read as the reverse complement.
CGTTGGTGGCCAGGAGGGCCGTGGTCGACACCGAAGTCCACTGGGCAAAGGCGCTGGCGACTAGCGCATTCGCCGCCGTGTTAGGCAGGATCGGGCTCAGATCTCCTTGGTCGGTGTAGTAGTTCACCTCGCCCAGGGACCACGTAAGCGGCTGACCCATGGTCGAAGAGTTGAAGTAGCTGGAACCCGCCACGTATTTGGGACCGCCGGCGCGGCCGAGCACGGCAAAAAAAAGGACGATGGCAACGGCGGTGGCCAGCCGGAACAGGAAAGGGCGCGCGTTCATCCTCTTTGGCATGGTCACATCGGGCTCATTCCTTCCGGCCGGAACGCTCCACGGCCAGTGCGAAGTCGGCGTAAGAGACAACTGCCTTTCCGCCCAGAATAGGATCCGCCGCCAGGATGGCGACGTGCTGCGGGCTCATCAGGATGTTTCCCTGGGAATCCATCGCGAATCTGCCCAGCGGCCCAGCCACCGGACTGCTAAGGCCCAACTTGCCGGGAGGATACAGAAACAGCAGCACCTCCTCACCCACGAAGTAGCGCTCTCCGTTGCTCCACAGTTCGGACCACTCGTGGATCGTCAGCTTCTCATCCGGAGAAGCCCCGCGCATGGCATGCTCAACCTGAAAGGTAACCGCAGTGGAAGCAGGATTTTGCCCCGAGGATGAGACAGCGTGTCCGATGAAAATTACGCGGCCGGAGAAGATGATGCCGGCGGCGCCAGCCATTTGCTGGAGTACGACGGGGCTTGGGACGGTTGGATGACGGCCAACCGGATCGTGGCCACCGGGAGCACGCCCGGGAGAAACCGGACTCCGAATCGGCGCCAGTGGCGGCGAGTAGCGCGGCGGCGGCAAATCAGGCGGGCGCATGGGAGCGCGGTCCCGGCCGACATTCTGCCCGCGCAGAAACGCGGACGCTCCGAAGATCAGCGACAAAGCGGCGAGCAGACGCCAGCAACTCCCGGCCATACCGGTCACCTGGAAAGAAATGTCTGCTCGGAAGGAAGCTGGGAAACCGAAACCATCCTATCTCGGCGGCCGAAAACGCCGCAGTGACGGATGTCACAACCAGCCTGTGGATATGTGGGACGCGGGAAAGTATCGCGGGCCTCTCATCACCTTCTCGCTATCTTTTCTCCGCGTTGACTTTGCTTCGATCCGGCCCCTGACTGCAACCCAACCTCGATTTTCAATCTGGCGATTGTCTCGAACCCGACTCTGGCTAAAGCCCGCGTCGCCGGTACTCCTGAGCGCTGAGATTTGCGCCGGCCAGCAGCAGCAGTCCAGTCAGGAAGGCCCAGAACATCAGGCTCACCGACAGCGCGAAAGGCCCATACACGGCGGCGAAATCCAGCCAGTGCAGGGCCATGATATAGCCATACTTCAGCGCTTCGGAGAGCAGACCCATGATGATGGCGGTGGGCAGCACGGCACCCGCCGGAACCTTGCCGTTGGGCAGCACCCAGTAGATCAGGAAGAAGATGGCGATGCTGGCGGCGATGGCGGAGGTCTTCATCGCCAGCAATCCCGCCAGACGCACAACGCCCATGGCGTGGCCGCGCAGCAAGAATTCAAACGGTCCCACGATTCCCGCGGTCAGAGCAATCGAGAGCAGCGCCAGAACGCCGCAGGCAAACGCCAGTCCGAGTGAGATCGAGAGATTGGCGAAGTAGGAGCGGTTGTTGGGGAATCCCCAGACGCGGTTGAGCGCAACCTCCAGCGGCAGGAAGACGCCGGAGGACGTGACTAGCAGGATCACCAGCGAAACCACCTGCACTTGCTGGCGTGTATTTACCATCGCATTGAGATTGCGGATGACGAACTCCTGACCGGCGGGCAGATAGTCGCGCAGCAGTTCGAGTACCACGTCGTACATCACGCGCGAGTGAAAGACGCGGCGAATGAGCGTCATCAACAGCACGACAAAAGGAAAAAACGAGAGAATCGAGTTGGCTGCGACCGAGAAGGCAAAAGTATGTACCTCGGTGCGCAGGAGGTATTTCGCGGTGGAAACCACCATTCCAGAGGAGCGCCTGCGATGCGGACGGTGCGGGGGCGCGGGCGCGCCATCGGGGGAGTGGGAAACGGTAGCTGTGGTTGGATCGGACACGGCGTTTCTCTAATCCTATCAAAGGGTTGCATCCGGATCCGTCTTATCGGTAAAGCGGATGCGAACCGGGTCGTTTCTTATACCTTGTTAAAGATTCAGACATGACCATCGGTTATGTTGGAGCCGTGTCCACTAATTTTTGTTGCGAAACGATTTAATACTCCTTATTATCTGGTGCTCATGAACCGACAAACGTCGGGACATGAGTTCGTAAAGGCAGGTTGATGTCTTTGAGCAGGGCGGTAGAAATCAGCGCCGATGGTCCAAGGCTCCGGAAGTTCTCGCCGCATTTTGCGGCGCTGAAGCGAGGAGTCTTTTGCTTTGGGGCAGTTTCTCCGGCACAGAAAGACGCAACCGGGTTCCACTGAATTTCTTGAGGGGGAGCTTCGTTCCAACGGAGCAACGATGCAGGAAATCCAGGGAACTGATTCTTAATGATCAGGGGAAAGGAGTTTTTGTGAGAGAGAAGGGAACAGTGAAGTGGTTCAACGGGGCGAAGGGATACGGTTTCATCCAGCGCTCCACGGGAGAGGACGTTTTCGTGCATTTCTCGGCGATTCAGGAAAACGGTTACCGCTCGCTCAACGAGGGTGAGACCGTGGAGTTCGATCTGCTCAAAGGCCCCAAAGGCTTTCAAGCGGGCAACGTGGTCCGCGCATAACCTGCTGCTCTTGCAAGTTCAACCCTCCCGCTCCAGCGGGAGGGTTCTTGGTTGCTGGCACGCGAGTTCCCACCCTTATCATTTGGTCGTTCCGACCGGGAGCCGGAGCCTGAACGAAGCCGAAGGGAAACCTGCTGTTTGCCTGCGCCTGCGGGGAAGAGCTGGGCGATGTGGATTTCTGCCTGAAATAAATCCTGCCTGCACGTGCGGAAGGGGCCCGGGCGGAGAGTGATTTCCGCCGAAGTTGATCGACCCCCCCACCCTCTAGTGGAATCATCGAGTTAGCAGGAAATTCCTTGTAAAATCCGGATGTCAAAGAACTTAGGTACTAAAATCGGCACAACAAAGGACTTAGAGGCGCGACGATGTGGGCTGACCCGACCGTCACGGCCTCGACCATGATTGCGCGATTTGGTTTTGAACACAAGGTCAGATGTCAGATGGGGGCTGTGGAAATGTTTGGGGAGCACGTCGATAAGCATAGGGTCCAGGCGCGGGGCACCCAGCTTTGTAAAACCGGCAAAGCTGGGGGCAGCCTCGGTGGTTATGGTGCCGGCCAAAGCTGGGCCAGCCTTCCCTTTGACATACCCAAGCAGGGGCCTACAATGCGGGAAATGAGAAGCAAAATCCTGCTGATTCCAGTTTGTGTCTGGCTTTTGGCTTTCGGTTTAGCCAAGGCTTCCGATGAAGTCCCGCAGGAACTCATAGGAACATGGGACTATATATCCCTGACCATTCCCAGCGGTGCCACGGTACATTTCAAGCCCGGACAATGGACATTAAAACTGAACGCAGATAAGACGTGGGTCATGGAAGGGCTAGTGCCAAAACATTGGAAAGCGAATGGGGCATATGAAGTTCATGGCAGCAAGCTAAAGTTGAATGGTGGCAACGATTTGGAATATCACTTCAGTCTGAAACGCGACGGGAAAGTCTTAGAACTGAAAGACAAAAGCAGCAAGATCAGCGCCAGCCGAGAATAGAATCGTCACTTATTCTTTGTGGGCCGGCTCACCTTTGATTTTCTTTGTCCTTTCGTCCTTTGCGCCACTATAGACCGGGCTGCCCCACGCTTCGCGGTTTCGAAGCGTGGGCACCACGAACCTCGACCCCATGTTCATTGGTCACATACACGCGGCGTGGTCCATGATAGTGATGTCGAATGCCGAACCGCCTTCATCGTTATTACGGGGCCGGATACCTGCACTTTATCACTACCAGCTGTTACCAGCGATGCGCTTTGCTCGGTTCCGCGCAGAATAGAGATCTGTTTCTCGAAGTGATGGAACGAGTGCGAAGACGGTACCGTTTTGTTGCCGTGGGCTACGTGGTGATGCCGGAGCATGTGCACCTGCTTTTTGGCGAGCCGGAGCGAGGGGATCCGTCGGTGGTAATGCAGGCTCTGAAGCAGGGATTCGCGCGGCGGCTTTTGCGCCGAATGGGCGCGCAGGCCGATCCCCGGCAGGGCAGTTTGTGGAGCACGGCGCTTGAGGAAGGACACATCTGGCAGCGTCGTTTTTATGACTTTGTCGTGTTCAGCGAGAAAAAGAGGGTCGGGAAGCTGCGCTATATGCATCGCAATCCGGTGAAGCGCGGATTGGTGCTGGAACCTGGGCAGTGGAACTGGAGCAGCTTTCGGCACTATGCGGAGGGAGAGCGGGGCATTGTGCTGGTGAATGAGCCGCAGAGGGCGGAAATGCGAGTGAGGGACGTCGCCTAATACGATCGTCCGTGGTGCCCACGCTTCGAAAACCGCGAAGCGTGGGGCAGCCGATTCTTCCTGGCGCAGGCAAAAAGAGATGGGCCAGCCCCCCGATTTTGCGGTGGAAGGGAACAGGTCAAAGATGGGCAGCAAAGGGAATGGCTGCTAACGGCTTACAAAACAATAATGAAAATCATACTGTCACGCCTATCTTTGCTGTGGCTGCTGCTTTTCGGAGCCATCGCTTTGGCGGTAGCCGCTGGAGTCCATTCGGGATTCCATGTCTCTTGGAGCGATCTCGCCCCGGCGACGCTTCTTGCCGTGGCAATTCAATGGACCACCTGGGAGGCCATGGCATGGGCCAGAAGGAGGTTTGGACCTCGGAACGACCCAAGGGCGTCCATTCTCATAGCCGGCGCTTACTGCGCAGCCCTGATTTCGGTTGCAATGTACTATCTTGAAAGGTGGCGTTTGGCTGATTTCGGAAAGGATCGCCTTTATCTCCCTGCATGCGGCCTCTTTGGCGTAATCCTCGTTGTGTGCATACTTTCGTTTCGAAGAACGTGAGAGAGGTTCGGGGGACTGCCCATCTTTTGCCGCAAGCAACGGACAGCAGGAGGTAGGGCAGCCTTTCTCGCGGTGCTGCCGGGAGTTAGAAATTCGACGAGTGTGCGGGCCAGCTTGCATGCAGAATTATTTCACCGCTGAAATCCACATGGGGCTGAGACCAACAGCAGGTTCCTCCACTCCGCCGTCCCTTCGGCTTCGCTCAGGGTCTGGCTCCGGTCGGAATGACAAGATGGTGACGGTGACAGGAGGGGACCTGAGTGTCAGCGCAGCTCCAACGAGATGAGATCGCCATCGGAGAGTCCGCCGGGACTGTAGTTTACCGAGACCGGGCGGTTGTTCCAGGCGCAGGAGAAGGTGTTGGTTCCGATGAGCAGCAGGGACTTGTAGTCGGCGGTGCGGAGTTTGAGAACGGCTCCGCCGGAAGTGACGGTGAGAACCGCGGCGGGAGACTGGGAGCAATCCACATCGACCAGCCGGCCCACGAGAAACTTTGCGGGGCGCTGGTCGGGGGTGTCAGCGTGCGCGGCCTGCGCGGCGGCGGCGCGCTTGGCGGCATCCTGATCGAGCACGTCGAAGGGGGATTTCTGGGGCGAGAGTTGCGTGGCCGGAGGCGTGGAATCGGCTGAGAGCCCAAATTTCTGCTGGTTTGCCAGATGGGCGAGCTGGTCGCGAGCCTCGGCAGCGACCAGCGGGTTGCTGCCGGCCTGCAGCCGTTCCAGCAAGGCCTGCGCGGCATCCCACTTTTTGCCGGCAATGTAGATTTGCGCCATGTGGTAAACGTATTGCTGATTGCGCGGACTGAGCTGCATGGCGGCGCGTTCGGCCTGCATGGCAGCTACCGGGCCGCCGCCTTCGGTGCGCGCAACCGCCAGCAGGTCGTAGGCATCGGCGAATTCGGGATACCAGCCGAGCACGGCCACCAAGTCCTGCATCATGTTGGGCAGGCCCTGAATATCGCTGTGGGTGGTTTGGGCCGCGCGGTACTTCAGAACCGACAGGTAATAGCGAATCCACATATCGCCTTGATTGAGCGCGGCGGCGTCGCCCAGCTGTTCGGCGGCATCGGCGAACTGGCCGAGCTGGAGGTCGTCCCAGGCCAGGGCGCGGTGGGCGATCTCATTGCCCACGCCGGTGGCAAGGATGGTGTTGTTCTTATCGTCTTTATTGGCGGCCGTTCTGCGGCTGGTGAGTGCAGGAGCGGTAGCCAGCGCCTGCAATTCCTGCAGCCCGGCTTGGCGGCGATCCGGAATTCTGATTTTCACCCCGGCGACGATGGCTTCGGCATCGGCTACGGGAAGAGCCTTGGTGGTGATGACGCTATCGCTCGGCCCCACGACCTCAGGGAACTGGTAGACCTGCGGCGGGTTGGCTTGAGAACCGGGTTGCCGGGATGCATCGAGCGCCTGGAACAGCGGCGTGAGCGAGTGGAAATAAGCTTTGACTGCCTCGTCAAACTGGGCGGGAGTGACTCCGTAGGCCTGCTGGATGGCTTGCTCGACGGGCACGTGCTGGTTTTCGACCAGACCGAAATAAGTTCCCGTCTGGGGGAGTTTTTTTTCGTGGATCAGGTAATGCATGGTTATCCAGGACTGGGCGTAAAACAGGGTGTGGTGCGTGCCTTCGGTGTAGGTTGAGGTGTCATGCTTCATGGTTAACAGGTCGGGAAGCGCGAGCCAGACCTGGCCGCTGAGCAGCTCGGTAAGGGATTCGGGAGGATTCTGGGCGGCGCGCTGATTGCCCAGGAGGTCCTGGGTGAAGACGGGGTGCAATTCGGGGTCGGCGCCGATTTGGTAGGTCTTGTCGTCGAGGCGGATGGAACTGAAGTATTCCGCCAGGCCTTCGTCGAACCATCCCTGCACGGGCGGGTAGTTGTAGTTCAGCCACAGTTGGGCAAGGTCGTGGGCGACGGCGCGCCAGGGTTCTGGCTCAAATAAATTCAGCACGATGAAATTCTGGTCTTCGCCGGGGAGGAAGAAGCCGGGAACGTTGATGGGCTGGCCGTGCTGCAGCGGCGCACTCTGGTAGTAGTCTCTGTCGTTTTTGAAGGCGAGGATGGTCAGCGGCAGCGGCTCGTTGAGGCGATCTTTCATGAGCAGAACGGCGAAGACGGCCCGCATCTGCTCGAAGCGCAACGCGACCTCTTTGCCTTTTTTTTCGCCGGCGTCGGTGATGACGGTGTAGTGCGTGGAATGAATCTCGAGCCATGGAGAGGGCTCAGCGGCGAGCGCCGAGGTGGATAAAAAAACGCTTAGAACAAGAGCGGGAAAGAAGGAAATCGGGATGAGACGGGTGCGGGCCATGCGCGTTCCGCCGGGGACGACTAGCAGAATCCTAACACGATGGACGGAGTGGGAGAGCGCGCCTTTCCGTGAAACGTCCTTGCCGAGATAGTCTGTGCCGGGCTGATGGGCGCTGGTTGCGCAGAGCCGAGCTTGCCCGCCAGGATCCTGAGCCTGCGCCAATTGGCAGCTTCGCGGTGGCTATGCGATAGTGGCAGTGTCGCGGTGAACCTTCGCGAAGTACGACGGTACGGCTGGCTACGTCCCGGGCCGGGATGGCGAAATTGGCAGACGCAGCGGACTTAAAATCCGCAGGTCCGAAAGGACTGTGGGGGTTCGATTCCCCCTCCCGGCACCAGAGATTCAATAACTTACGTTCCTGTTTAGATTCCTCGGAAGTGTGTGGCTCTGACGTTTGCGACTGAAGTGTAACCAAACTCCAGTTCTCCAGCGCAAAGCCGCCCCGCAAATCGCAGGCTTGGAATCGGCCCAACATTCAAAAGACTGAGGACGTTCGAGTGGGATAGTTGGTCTAAGCCACGACACCCCAAGCTCGCGGCCCGAAGAATGATGAGTTTGGCTTGCTCGGGAACCCGCGGTTCGGCACGCCCCATCCATGTTACCCGGCAGCCCAGCGTTGCCGCACGCCGGCCAGAAACTTTTTCTTATCCGCTCGCATTTGCCTCACCAGCTCCTGATTGCCGGTGTCTTCGTGGGCGGCTGCCCAGAGCACCATCTCGGTGAGGACTGGCGCCAGATCGATTCCTTTCTTGGTGAGCAAGTAAATAGACTTCCGGCCGTCGGATGGGTCCGGTTTGGCGGTGATGATTCCGTAGGCGACCAGTTTTCGGAGACGATCGGCCAGGATATTCGTCGCAATCCCTTCATAACATTCTAGAAATGTTTTGTAGGTGCGGGCGCCCTGCAGCATCATGTCGCGAATGATCAACAGCGACCAGCGGTCGCCGAGCATCTCCACCGAAGCGTTCAGCGGGCATTCTGACCGCCGCTTTGAACCTGCCTTCTTTCGGACCATCTTCATTCATTATCGGGCGATCTTTGATCTCATTATCAAATACGTACTTGCAAGTTGCAAGTTAAATAGGGATACTGTTCGCAAGTAGAATGGCCGCATCATAAGAGCCGGATCGTCTGACATCTGCGCCGAAAGGGGAATAAATGGGCCGAAGGACACTCAAGATGGTCGGATTAGGAACCTCCGTGCTTATGGTAGCGCTGGGTGCGATCCTCCAAATGGAAGCGCAGTCCCAAGTCCCGTATCCCAGCATGGCCGCGCTTGACCGGTACCTGATGCCGGATCGAAATGTCGAAATAGCCATGGCACGAAGTGCGGCTCCGGACTCGATATCCCACGACGCAAAAGTTCTGGTACTTGGGCCGCATGGCTATGAAACCGCCGTCGAGGGCAAGAATGGTTTCGTGTGTCTCGTGGAGCGAGGGTGGATGGGTTCATTCGATGGTAAGAACTTTTGGAACCCTAAAGTTCGAGGGCCGGTCTGCTACAATCCGCCGGCTGCCCGCTCCATCCTGCCGTTGACATATAAAAGAACGGAGATGGTATTGGCCGGTCAATCCAAAGCTCAGATCTTCGAAAGCATGAAGACATACGTAAAGCAAGGGATGCCACCCCTGGAGCCTGGGGCCATGGCCTACATGATGTCGAAAGAACAGTACCTTAGCGATGGCGACCACCACAACTGGATGGCTCACCTGATGTTTTACACGCCACTTATGGATGGTGCCGTTTGGGGTGCAGATCTCCCCTATTCTCCCGTCATACTGAATCCACAGTTCAGGGGCGCTCCTGAACCGATCGACGACTTCATGGTTCCCACGGGCATGTGGTCGGATGGAACGTCCGCCCCAGTCAATAATTGACGGCGCGAGTGTTGAGGAGCGCAAACCACGCAATCATGCCACTCCGGGAGGAGCGGATGACCGACTGAGTAGCGGTACGGTAAAGCGACTCCTGGATCGTTGACGACTCGGAAATTATCCCTGGCGCGTTGGGTAGTCACGGGTGGTTCAGGGGTCAGGTGGCTGTCCGCCCGACTGTCGGCACGCGTTTTCAATAAGCCTCACTTACGATCTGGAGGTCTTAAAATCCGCAGGTCCGAAAGGACTGTGGGGGTTCGATTCCCGGCCTTGGCGGCAGCAAAGATTGAATCCGCGGCGTGAACGAGATGGCGGCGAGTTGCTTTTGTGGCCACGGCATATGAGGATATCAATGAATGATCGTGAACTTCGCGGAGCGGGCGCACAACCACAACTGGGAGCTCGACCCGGTTACGCGGTCCCTGCTTGACACCGATTTCTACAAGCTACTGATGCTGCAGTTTATCTGGAAGCATTACCCGAAGACGCATGTGCAGTTCACGCTGTTCAACCGCTCATCCAGCGGCCCGGTGGACACTTTCGCGAATGAAGAGCTCATCGCCCAACTGGATAACGCTCGAGACCTCCGCTTTCGCAGGTCGGAACTGGTGTGGCTAGCCGGCAATACGTTCTATGGCCGGCGGGGAATCTTTGAGCCAGCTTTCCTGGAATGGTTGGAGCGGGATTTCAAATTGTCCGACTACGAGCTGTCGTCCAAGGAGGGTCGCTTTCATTTATCTTTCGACGGCCTCTGGACCGATACGACCATGTGGGAGCTGTATTCGCTTTCCATCATCAACGAGCTGCGGACCCGAGCCAATCTGAAAAAACTGAGCGAATTCGGTCTTGACATCCTGTATGCGAAGGCGAAGACCAAGCTGTGGAGCAAGATTGAGCGGCTTCGCGGCGTTCCCAATCTGAGCGTGGCAGACTTTGGAACCCGGCGACGCCACAGTTTTCTGTGGCAAGAATACGTTGTCGAGGCGATGGCGGCGAACCTGGGCAGCGGCTTTACCGGAACTTCGAACGCCTTTCTCGCCCACAAGCACGACCTGGAGGCGATTGGAACCAATGCCCATGAAATTCCCATGGTGCTGGCCGCACTGGCGCCGGATGACGAGGCCCTGAAGACATCCCAGTACCGTGTGTTGGAAATGTGGCAGCGCACTTACGAGGGAGCGCTTCGCATCATGCTGCCCGATACGTTTGGCACCACGCAATTCCTTGCGGGCGCGCCGGACTGGGCGGCGGATTGGACGGGACAGCGCGTTGACAGCAAAGATCCTTATATAGCCGGGGATGAATATATCGCATGGCTGAGGGCCCGGGGGCGCGATCCACGGGAGAAGCTGATTATCGCTTCCGACGCGCTCGACATCGACGAGATTCTCGGCCTGCACGCCTACTTCGGTGGAACGGTTGCGAGCGGAATTGCGGCGAAAGATTTCCGCAGCGCAGCCGACTTTGAGGATCGACGAAAGTGGACCCCCGGCCGGCGCATCCGCTTGAGCGCAGGCTGGGGCACATTCCTGACCAACGATTTCCGGGGCTGTGATCCCAGCGGCGATGGCGGATTCGATCCGATCAGCCTGATCAGCAAGGTCTCCAGCGTGGAGGGTCGGCCGGCGGTAAAACTTTCAGACAACTACGGGAAAGCGCTCGGCCAGCCCGCGGAGATTGACCGCTACCGGCGCGTGTTCGGCACGGCGGGGATGAGTAACCTGCCGGTAATCGCGTAGATGATTGACAATAAGCCACTTGGATCGTCGCGGAGATTACCCACCTGGGCCAGTAATGGCACGGAAGAGCCATGTACTTGCTGGTTGCAGTGCGCTAATCTCGTAATCGAGCAGCACTTGGGGGAGGGCTGATCAACAGACGTCCCAAGACTCATAACTGAGTCTGGGACGTTTTGTTTTGCGCCGGATGTCGCGATTCACGCCTGCAAAACCTGCCACGCAGAGATTCGAGATAGAGATTTCCGCTGCATGTCTTCCCCGACGCCTTGCCAGACACCTTGGCCATGTCCACAAAACTTGCCGGACCCGAGGAAGCGGCAACATAAATGAAAAATGCGACTGTATAATCGCGAGGTCCCGCCTTATGCGAGCCTTGCTTTCTTTGTGGATGGTATTGCTGATGAGCGCGATGCCGCTTGCCCAGGCTGATCCCGCCGGGGCTCGTTCGCCGTTACGAAAGGGGCAGGAGCCCGGGCCATTCGTGCCAGTTCCGCAGTTTGAAGACGTCGCGCAGAAGGCCGGCCTGACGGTTTCGCACATTTCTTCTCCCGATAAAAAATACATCCTCGACTCGATGAGCGGAGGGGTGGGGCTGATCGACTGTGACAACGACGGGAAGCTCGATATCATCACGGTCAACGGCTCTACGGTACAGAGATACAAACAGGGCGGGGACTTGATGATCACGCTCTATCATCAGGATGCCGATTCCAAGGGCGACAACTTAAAGTTCACCGACATTACCAAGTCCGCCGGCCTCACGCATAAGGGCTGGGGCATGGGCGTGGCGGTGGCCGACTACGATAACGACGGCCTGCAGGATATATACGTCACCGGCTACGGCGGGAACGTGCTTTACCACAACCTGGGCGATTGCAAGTTCGAAGACGTGACGAAGAAGGCCGGCGTGGGAGCGGGAGGATTCAGCACAGGAGCGGCCTGGGCCGACTATGATCGCGACGGGCGGGTGGATCTTTTTGTCTCGCGCTATGTGCATGTTGACATCGACAACCTGCCACAGTTCGGCAACGACCCGCGTTTCTGCCGCTTCAAGACCCTGCTGGTGCAGTGCGGGCCGTGGGGAATGCCGGGGGAATCGGATTTGCTGTTTCATAACAATGGGGACGGCACGTTCGAGGAAGTTTCGAAGAAGGCGGGCGTGGACGATCCCAATCATTACTACGGCCTGGGCGCGACCTGGGGCGATTATGACAACGACGGCTGGCCCGATCTTTATGTGGCCAACGATACCGGGCCGAATTTCCTTTATCACAACAAGCACAATGGCACCTTCGAAGAGGTTGGATTGCTCGATGGAGTGGCGCTGAGTGGCGACGGGCTGGAGCAGGGTTCGATGGGCGTAGACTGGGGTGACTATCTGCACGAAGGCCGCCTGTCGATGATTGTGACCAACTTTTTGGAGCAGGGCTCGGCTCTGTATCACAATCTGGGCAACAACAACTTCGCCGACGTGAGCGTGCGCGCCAAGGTGATGAAGCCCACCTATCCTTTTGTGAGCTGGGGCACGTCGTTTTTCGACATGGATAACGATGGCTGGCTGGATTTATTCATCGCCAACGGCCACGTTTATCCTCAGGTGGATACGATCCCCGGGGGCACGCCCTATCGCCAGCCCATGCTGCTGTTCCGCAATCACCGCGACGGAACCTTTGACGACGTTTCCGAGGCATTGGCGAAGATGCCTCCGCAATCGAGGCGGGGAGCGGCGTTTGGCGACATCAATAACGACGGCAATGTCGACATCGTGGTGCTCAATGTGGGTGAGCCGCCATCACTGTTGCTGAATCTGAACCGCAGCCCGAATCACCGCGTGTTGTTCAAGCTGGTGGGAATGAAAAGCAATAAAGCCGCAATCGGAGCGCGAGTCACGGTGAAGGCGGGCACGCTGGTGCAGATGAGCGAAGTGCGCGGCGGGGCGAGTTATCTTTCACAGAACGATTTGCGGCAGCATTTTGGTCTGGGCGCGAACGAGAAGATGAGTGAAGTCAGCATTCGCTGGCCGAATGGCGAAACCGAGGTTCTGCGGGACGTGCCGGCGGATTTTATTTATACCGTGGTCGAGGGCGAGGGAATCCAGCAGAAGATGGGGCTTCCGCCATTGCCAAAAGCGGGTGGGCTGGCGCGCGCCGGGAACGAGAAGAAGGATTAGCCGGCGTCAGCCGGGTGTGGGATGATGTCTGCTCCAGCGCAGGAGTGAGGGGAATGAAACCGAATTCATACCTGCTGAAGAGCACGGCGGTAGCCGCGCTGGGAGGACTGCTGTTCGGCTTCGATACGGCGGTTATCTCCGGAACCACCAGCAATCTCACACAGGTCTATCACCTGAGCCCGCATTTGCTAGGGGTTACGGTATCATCGGCGCTGATCGGAACCATCCTTGGCGCCATGTTTGCCGGCGTTCCGGGCGACCGATACGGGCGCCGCGACAGCCTGCGCGGGATGGCCGTGCTCTACATTATTTCGGCGCTGGGCTGCGCCGGCGCGTGGAACTGGCCGGCTCTGGTGATCTTTCGGTTTATCGGCGGACTCGGTATTGGCGGCTCTTCCGTGCTCGGCCCCATGTACATCGCGGAAATCGCGCCCGCAGCCTGGCGCGGACGCCTGGTGGGCGTTTTCCAGTTCAATGTGGTCGCGGGCATTCTGCTTGCCTACCTGTCGAACTTCCTGGTGGGAATTCAACATTTCAGCATAGATGCGGAATGGCGCTGGATGTTGGGGGTCGCGGCGTTGCCCGCAGCGCTGTTCTGCGTGCTGCTGTTCGCCATCCCGCGCAGCCCGCGCTGGCTGGTCAAGAAGCGGCGGGTTGAGGAGGCCCGCGAAATCCTGAGGCTCACGGGAGAACAGAACTACGAAGCCGATTTGCAGGAAATTGTAGAATCGATCGACGCGGAACACGGGCATGCCGATGAGCCATTGTTCTCGAAGAAATATAGCCTGCCGATTTTTCTCGCAATCACCATCGGAATGTTCAACCAACTTTCCGGCATCAACGCCATTCTCTATTACTTGAACGACATTTTCGCTTTTGCCGGTTTCAGCAAGATGTCAGGAGACCTGCAGGCGGTGGTGGTCGGCCTTACCAACCTCATTTTCACCGTGATCGCCATGTCGATCATCGATCAGGTCGGCCGCAAGAAGCTGCTGCTGATCGGGGCGGTGGGAATGGCAGGCTGCCTGGGCGGGGTGGCGGCCATCTTTTCCACCGGCAAGCATTACGAACTGCTGGTGTGGCTGCTGGTGGGCTTCATCGCCAGCTTCGCGTTCTCCCAGGGATCGGTGATCTGGGTGTACATCAGCGAAGTGTTTCCCAACCGCGTGCGTGCGAAAGGACAGAGCCTGGGAACTTTGTCACACTGGTTGATGAATGCCGCAATTTCGTTTGCCTTCCCCACGCTGGCCGCCTGGTCGAAGTCCATCCCGTTTTTATTTTTCGCCGCCATGATGGTGTTGCAGTTCTTCGTGGTGCTTTTCGTTTATCCGGAAACCAAGGGAGTGACACTGGAAGAGATGCAGAAGAAGCTGCACGTAGCGTAGAGACCGGAAACGCGAAACCGAAAAAGGAGAACTGCCTTCACCCCCTGGTCAGGGGATATTCCTTTTCCCGCCACTCGCGGATGCCGCCATCCATCGAGATCACGTTGGTGTAACCCATCTTCTGCAGGTTGTCCGCCGCCAGCGCGGAGCGGAACCCGCCGCCGCAATAAAGTACCATCTCGGCGTCGAGGTCAGGCACGCGGGCCTCGATGTCGCGCTCGATGATGCCTTTGCCCAAGTGAATCGCGCCGGGAAGATGGTCTCTGGCGAATTCACTCTCTTCGCGCACGTCGACCAGAAGGAACTTGCCACCGCCATCCATCTTCTTTTTCACTTCTTCGACGTTGGTCTCGCGGACGCGGGTTCTCGCGTCGTCCACAATTTTCAAAAAGCGTGGAGGATGTTGGTGGGGCATGAAACCTCCTGATTTGCAGCCAGGCTGCGAATATGGTACCAAGCAAGCGAGCATTGTGTCAGGAAGCCGGAAAGCTGAAGCCCGGATGCCGGGTCTCAGTTAGCATGAATGGGTGGGAGAGAACGAAAGCGGACGGCAGAGCGGCCTGGCGCGAACCTTGTCGAAGTTGGGCTACTGTTCGCGAGCGCGCGCGGCAGAGTTGATTGGCGCCGGGCGCGTGAGCTTGAACGGAGCAATCCGGCGCGATCCGGAAACTCCGGTTTCGGGGAAGCATGATCGGATTGCGGTTGATGGAAAAGCGGTCGAGCGGCGGGAGAAAATCTATCTCGTGCTGAATAAACCGCGCGGCGTGGTCACGACCGCAGCCGACGAAAGAAGCCGGAAAACCGTATACGCCCTGCTCAACGCGAGGTCTCACGGCGCCAAGCAGAAATCGCCGGAAGAGAGTCCCTGGGTTGCTCCCGTGGGGCGCCTGGACAAGGCCAGCGAGGGCTTATTGTTGTTGACCAACGACACCGAGTGGGGTGCGCGGGTCACGGCGCCCGAAACGCATCTGGACAAGACCTACCACGTGCAAGTCGGCACGGTCGCGGATGAAGAGTTTCTCCAGGCGCTGTTTCTGGGAGTGAAAGTGAAAGACGGAGAGGTGTTGCGAGCCAAGCAGATCCGCCGCCTGCGCGCCGGCCAGAAGAACTGCTGGCTTGAAATTGTTCTCGATGAAGGCAAGAACCGACAGATTCGCCGCATGATCGAAGCCATGGGCATTGCGGTGTTGCGGTTGGTGCGCGTGGCGATTGGGCCGCTGCAATTGGGTGATCTTGCGAAAGGGGAGCATCGCGCACTCACCGCGGATGAAAAGCGAATACTCGACCGTGCCATGCGAGATAAAAGTTTATGAACCGGCCAACCTTGGTGCCCGCCGTTTCCATGGCCGAGCAAATCCGGAGAAAGAGACTTTCTCCGGTCGAACTGGTTGAGGCGCACTTGGCGCAGATTGAAAGGCTGAATCCAAAACTAAATGCCTTTGTGCACATCGACGCGGAGCGGGCGTGCCGGGCCGCGCATGATGCGGAGACCGCTGTCATGCGGAAAAAGAAGCTGGGCGCTCTGCACGGCGTTCCCATCAGCATTAAGAGTGCTTTGCCGGTGGCGGGAATGCGCTGTGAGTCGGGTACACGGCTGCGCGCCGGATTCTTAGCCACGCAAGATGCACCGCTGGTAGCGCGCCTGCGCGCGGCTGGGGCGATCGTGCTGGGTGTGACGAACACTCCTGAGCTGCTGATGGCATGGGAAACCGACAATGTGCTCCATGGCCGCACGAACAATCCGTGGGATCTGGAACGCACGCCGGGCGGTTCGAGCGGCGGCGAAGCGGCGGCGATTGCCGCGGGCATGTCCGCGGGAGGCGTGGGTAGCGACGGCGGCGGATCGATTCGGGTGCCTGCGCATTTCAGCGGCATCTGCGGGCTGAAGCCGACTCCGGGACGAATTCCAGCGACTGGTCACTATCCGGTGTCGGCGGGGCCGTTTGCCTTGATCGGCGTCGTCGGGCCCATGGCACGTAGCGTCGCGGATCTGAAGGTTCTATTCGAAACGATGCAAGGCCCGGAAGTTGGCGATACCTGCGCTGCACCGGTGCCGCTGCGCTGGCCGAGCCAAGCTAAAGCGAAGAGACTGCGAATTGGTTATTTCGAGGACGACGGTCGCACGGCGGTGACACCAGAAACTCGCGCGGCCGTCCGCGCTGCCGCAGAAGCCTTGCGCGGTGCGGGATTTCAAGTGGATCGCTTCCAGCCCGAAGGCCTGGAAGAAGCGCGGCAACTTTGGTGGAAGTTTTTCGTAATGGCGGGCGGAATGCTTCTGCGGCCCATGTTCGAACGCCGCAAGTCCGATCTCAGCCCCATCCTGAAGCAGTTTCTGGAGTGGTCCGCTGCCGAGCCGGCACTCACCTGTGAAAAATTGCTGGAGGCGTGGATTGGGCGCGACGCGCTGCGCGCGCAATTTTTCGCGCAGATGGAGCGATATCCCATCCTGCTATGTCCGGTGGCGTCGATCCCCGCATTCCGCCACGGGGAGCGCAGTTGGCAGGTTGAAGGCAAAACCGTCGTGTACCTTGATGCCTGGAGCTACACCGAATTCTTCAACCTGTTGGGCAATCCCGCGGCGGTGGTTCCGGTGGGGCGCTCGCCCGAGGGACTGCCGATCGGCGTGCAGATCGTTGGACGACCGTGGGAAGAAGAGCAGGTGCTGGCCATCGCCGCCGCGCTGGAGAAGGAATGTGGCTCGTGGGAGATCCCGCCGACGGCGTGACGTGTTTGATCCCCGTCCGGCAAAATCCCCTCCCCTAGTATCTTTGCATTATTCCCTCACGGGGCGCGCCTGAGTAAGTTGAATCGCGCGTGATTTCGATCCCTGCAGGATCGCAATCATCGGCGGGGGCGTCTGACCTTTTCCGATGCGAGAAAACCCACGATTCGGGCGATTTGCTGGCCGGGCATTGCCCTGGTTGCTGGCGTGGCTTGCGATTTCCGCCGTCTATCTTTATGGCTTCCCACAGCCGAACATCTTGTATGCCGTCGTAGTGTTGTTGCACGCTCTGGGCGGAGTGATTGCCGCGATTCTGCTCGCGCCCACGCTCTATCGGCTGGTGCGGAACGGAAGCTTTTATGCGCGCGCTGGGTGGTTGCTTTTCGCGGCAGGCGCAGTGCTGGGAATCATCCTGATCAAGACTGGCACTCCGCGCAGCGAGTGGAACTGGCTTTATCTGCACATCCTGATGTCGGCCGCCGGAGTCGGCCTGCTGATCGCCGACCAACTGGGACGGCGGGGATGGCTGGTCGCGAACCTCCCAGCATCGCTTTGGCGCGGGGGAATCTGTTTTGCCGCGCTCGCCGGCATCGGGTACGGCGCGCACTTTATGCGCGACAGCTGGCAAACCCGCTTGCGCATCGAGAATCCCGCCATGGCGCCCGATAACATGGACGGTGAAGGCGACGGCCCGAATGGTCCTTTTTTCCCTAGTTCTGCGCAGGTCTACGGAAATCAGAAGATTCCCAGCAAGTTTTTTATGGAGTCTGACTCCTGCAAGCGCTGCCATCAGGATATCTACAACCAATGGTTCAGCTCGGCGCACCATTATTCTTCCTTCAACAACCAGTGGTACCGGAAAGCCGTCGAGTACATGCAGGATACGGTCGGCACCAGGCCCTCGAAGTGGTGCGGCGGATGTCATGACCCCGCGGTGCTTTACAGCGGGTTGATGGATACGCCGATCAAAGAGATCGTGCATCGCCCAGAAGCGCAGGCTGGACTGGGTTGCATGATGTGCCACTCCATCGCGCGGGTGAAGAGCACGATGGGCCAGGCCGACTTCTATCTGGAGTATCCCAGGCTGCACGAATTGGCGGCCAGCAAAAACCCCATCGTGCGGATGCTGCACGATTTTGTCGTCAATCTGAATCCCGAGCCGCACCGCCGCGTCTTCCTCAAGCCGTTCATGCGCACCCAGACGGCGGAGTTCTGCTCCACCTGCCACAAGGTGCATCTCGATGTGCAGGTCAACCACTACCGTTGGATTCGCGGTTTCAACGAATACGATAACTGGCAGGCCAGCGGGGTTTCCGGGCAAGGCGCGCGATCATTCTACTATCCGCCCAAACCGCTGGAATGTGCCGATTGCCACATGCCCATGGAGCCTTCGAAGGATGCGGGCAACATCCACGGGTTCATCCACTCGCATCGTTTTCCCGCCGCGAACACCGCCCTGCCCACCGCCAATGAGGATGCCGCCCAACTGAAAGTCACCGAGGACTTCCTGAAGAATGGGGTGGTCTCGGTGGATATTTTTGCGTTGTCGCCCGCGCAGGCGCCGCTGCGGGCCGCACTGAAGGGCGGCGTTGCCGGTCAATCAGAATTGGCCACAACTTTCGCGGTCGGCGAAGAAGCGGAAACCAAAATAACTCCCGGGACCACCGGGGAGGTCGCAGCGGTTACCGCTCCGTTGAACGAGGTGCACCCGGTGCTGCGCCGCGGCGACACGGTGCGCGTAGATGTGGTGGTGCGCACGAAGAAGGTTGGCCACTTTTTCCCCGGCGGCACCGTCGACGCCTTCGATACCTGGCTTGAGCTGAAGGGGACCGACGACAAAGGACAGACCATCTTCTGGAGCGGCATGGTGGAAGACAACGGCCATGGCCCGGTCGAAAAGGGAGCGCACTTCTACCGCTCATTGCAGA
Source organism: Candidatus Sulfotelmatobacter sp. (assembly GCA_049800135.1). Taxonomy (GTDB): domain Bacteria; phylum Acidobacteriota; class Terriglobia; order Terriglobales; family Acidobacteriaceae; genus Sulfotelmatobacter. The sequence continues at coordinate 29,551 of JBARJF010000034.1, read as the reverse complement.
TCGATGCTCACGGGAATGCCATCAACAAGCGCAATGCATGGGCCACGCGGGCGGTCGTGTATGTGCGGCTCATACCGCCCGGCGCGGCCGATACCGTGCATTACCGCATGTTTATTCCTGAAAGCGCCGGAAACAAGATCACTTTGCGGGCGCGCCTGTGCTATCGCAAGTTCTCCTGGTGGAACACGCAGTTCGCCTTCGCGGGCGAGCCCGATAAAAAGGCGGGAGGTGCTGTGACTGCCGATTACGACGATCGTCCATTCGTATTCACCAAATCCCTCAAAGGAGTTTCGGCCAAGGAAGAAAAGATTCCCGATTTGCCCATCGTAGTGATGGCCGAAAATGAAGTGACGCTGCCCGTCGTGGCTCACAACGCTCCCACTCCAAAACCACAGACGATCGTGCATAAAGAAGATTGGCAACGCTGGAACGATTATGGAATCGGCCTGTACCTGCAGGGGGATCTGAAGGACGCTGCCGCGGCATTCCAGAAAGTGACCGAAGCCGATCCCAACAATCCTGACGGCTGGGTGAATATCGGCCGTTGCGCCGTGCAGGAAGGCGATATGGCACGCGCCCGCGTCGTGCTCGAGAAGGCGCTGTCCTTATCTCCACGTCTGGCCCGGGCGAATTTCTTCTATGCCAAGGTTCTGCGCGCCGACGGCAACTATGATGGCGCTGCCGCGCGTTTGCACATGGTTCTGGCCCAGTATCCGCGCGACCGGGTTGCGCTCAACGACCTGGGACGCATTCTGTTCCTGCAGCGCAAGTATGCAGAGGCGGTGAAGGTTCTGCAAACCGTTTTTGCCGTTGACCCCGAAAATCTGGAGGCGCATTACAACCTGATGCTCTGCTACACCGGCTTGGGTAACGAAAAGCTTGCGAAAGAGCACGAAGAGCGCTACCTGCGATTCAAGGCCGACGAATCATCGCAGGCGATCACCGGACCGTATCGCCGGCTGCATCCCGAGGACAACAACGAGCGGCAGGCGATCCACGAGCACGTGTCGGTGCCGCTGCCGGCGCTGAATTCAAAGCGCTCAAACGAGACTGCCTCCATGGCATCCGCCGGAGGCTCAAAGTAGTGAACGCCACAAAGACACTGTTCACCACAGAGTCACACAGACACAGCGAAAAGCCCCGGGGTGTCTTTCTCTGTGTCGTTGTGTCTCTGGGGTGGATTTTGTTGGTGCGGCCCGCCCAGGCCCAGCAGCACTTCCGCGACATCACCGTGCAAGCCGGAATCCACTTCAAACACAACAACGGCGCATTCGGAAAGAAGTGGCTGCCCGAAACCATGGGTCCGGGCTGCGCCTTTATCGACTACGATAACGATGGATATCCCGACATCCTCCTGGTTAATGGCGAAGACTTCCCCGGGCACCCTCACGGCGGATCCACGACCCCAAAGCTATACCATAACAATCGCGACGGCACCTTCACCGACGTCACCCGCAAGGCCGGGCTGGCCGTGCCCATGTTCGGGCTCGGGGTCGCGGTTGGCGATTACGATAACGACGGCTTCGACGATATTTTCATCACCGCCGTGGGACAGAGCCATCTCTTCCACAACAACGGCAACGGCACCTTCACCGACGTCACCAAGTCCGCCGGTTTGTGGGGGCCGAACGAGTTCTCGACCAGCGCCGCCTGGGTGGATTACGACCGCGACGGCAAGCTCGATCTGGTGGTCGCGAACTACGTGCAGTGGACCGAGAAGACCGATCTTTACTGCACCATCGACGGCGTGCACAAATCCTATTGCACGCCGGAGTCGTACAAAGGAACGTCCGTACGACTGTGGCACAACCTCGGCGGCGGAAAATTTGAAGATGCCACTAGGAAGGCCGGCCTCGGCGACCCAACTTCGAAAAGTCTGGGTATCGCCATCCTCGATTACAACGGAGACGGCTGGCCCGACATTCTGATCGCCAACGACACCCAGCCCAACAAACTCTACCTGAACAACAAAGACGGCACGTTCCAAGAACGCGGCGTGACTTCTGGCATAGCTTTTAGCGAAGACGGCGTGGCCCGTGCCGGCATGGGCGTGGATGCCGCCGACTACGACCGCAGTGGTCACCCCAGCGTCATCATCAGCAATTTTGCCAACCAGATGCTTTCGCTCTATCACAATGAAGGCAACGGCTTGTTCGTAGACGAGGCTCCGCAATCTGAAGTGGGCCGCGCCACGCTGGTCACGCTCGGTTTCGGCTGTTTCTTTTTCGATTATGACAACGACGGCTGGCCCGATATTTTCGTGGCCGACGGGCACATCGAAGACGCCATCGAGCGCGTGCAGAAGCGCGTGCATTACGCCGAGCCCGCACACCTGTTCCGCAACCTGGGCGGAGGCAGGTTCCAGGAAGTTACGGAGCAGATGGGAGCGGCCTTCGCCGCCCCGAGAGTGGCGCGGGGCGCGGCATACGCCGATACCGAGAATGACGGCTTTCTCGATGTTCTCATCACCACCAACGCCGGGCCCGCATATTTGTTCCACAACGAGGGCGGCACCAATCACAGCTTGCGCCTGAAACTGGTGGGAACGAAATCGAATCGCGACGGCATCGGCGCGGTCGTGCGTGTGGCCTCGAACGGCTACAAAGATAAGCAATGGAAAATGCTGCGCTCCGGCTCGAGTTATCTTTCGCAGAGCGAACTGGTGCTCACCTTCGGTCTGGGTGCGCAAACCAAAACCGACAGCGTTGAGATCGACTGGCCCAGCGGCCACGTCGATAAGCTCTCGAACATCAACGCCGGCCAAACCATCACGGTTGAAGAAGGCAAGGGAGTCATCGCGAGTCGTCCCTACGGCAGGCCGGTGTAGGTGGTCATGCGGCGCTGAGGAGGTATTCTACGTGCCCTCTGTGGTTAAATCTTAGTCGAATGACCAGCAGAATTTCAGCCGCTTTCGCCGGAACCATCCTGGCCGCGTTCGGGCTGTTCGCGACGGCTCCGCAAACGCAATCAAAAGAGAGCCCCGCCGAGGCTTCGCGCCTGAATAATCTCGGCGCCGCCTACATGAACCAGCAGCTTTTCGAAAAAGGTCTCAAGCATTTCCAGCAAGCGGCTGAACTCGATCCCAAGCTGGCGATCGCGCGCCTGAACGAAGGCATCGCTCTGCTGAACTTGCAGAAGATTGACGAAGCCAAAGCCGCGCTCGAAGACACACTCAAGCGCGATCCCAGGAATCCAAACGCCTGGTACAACCTCGGCCTGCTGGACAAAAATACGGGCGACGCTCCGGCCGCGATCGATGCGTTCCTGAATGTAACGGAAATCGACGCCAACGACGCCGACACTTGGTACTTTCTGGGAGCGTCCTACGTGCAGGCGAGGGAGTTTCCTCAGGCGATTCAGGCCTTCCAGCACGCTTTGCAACTCAATCCGCTGCACGCCTCGGCCGAGTTCGGATTGTCGCGCGCCTACCAGCAATCAGGAGAGATCGGCAACGCCCGCGAGCACCTGAAGAAATTCCTCTACCTCACGCAAAGCAAACTCGGCGCGCCCATCAGCCTGGCCTACGGCGAGCAGGGACAGTACTCGCGTGCGGTGGAGTCGCCGCAGGCAGTGCTGAAACCGCCGCCGCAGATCAAGGTGCGGTTTGTGGATGTGACGCGGGAAGCGGGAATCGTGTCAAAGCTTTCCCTCAAGCGAGGGGGCTCCTATGATGACCTTGGCAGCGGCGCCTGTTTCCTCGACTATGACAACGACGGCAAGATCGACCTTCTGCTTATGGATGATGGCGCCAACGGTGGCACGACGCTCTACCACAACATTGGCGGAAAATTCGAAGACGTTACCGAAGACTTTTTTGCTTGGGCAATCCCAGTCGCGAATGCTGGGCCGCATCGAGGCACGAGCTGCGCGGTCGGCGACTATGACAATGACGGTTTCGCGGATGTGGCGTATACGTTTGGGTCGGGGACTTGGCTGCTCCACAATGAAAAGGACGGAACATTTGATCTCAGATTTTCTTTGGAACATGGACTCAGATACGGTGCTACCGTCCAGGGAACTTCACAAAAGAAGGCCCGTGAAATCGCATCCCGACGAGGATCGATCGTGTCGGGCGTGCCGTCTGGCATCTACTTCGTCCAGCCGATGGGCGCAACTTTTATTGATTACGACCACGATGGAGACTTGGATCTTTACGTCACCCAGCCCAGCATCATCAAAAAGAACCCCGAATCAGACAATGGAATCTGTCCACCCTGTGGCCATTCACTCTTTCCGCATCCGGACCTGACGTTATCTTCCAATGTGCTATGGCGGAATAACGGCGACGGAACTTTCACGAATGTTACTGACGCAAGCGGGCTTGGCGGCTCATTCCGCAATATTGCCGCCGTGGGTACAGATTTCAACAACGACCGAGCCGTCGATCTTTTGATCACGGGCGGAAGAACGCCGAAGCTCTTTGAGAATCCGCGTGAAGGCAAATTCCGAGACCGGAGCGATCTGACCTCGTCAATGCCGAGCTTCACCAACGGAGTGGCGGTTCTTGATTTCGATCACGACGGATGGATGGATTTCGCCTTTACGCAGATGGGCCCTCCGGGGATCACTCTTTGGCGCAACAATCACGGCAAGAGCTTCGAACGAGTTCCGCTGCCCGAGACCGACTGGGTGCGCGCCTACGGCGTGGCTGCTTTCGACTACGACAACGACGGCTGGGTCGATCTGGTGGCGGTTGGCGAAACCAAAGAAGGCAAAGGCGAAGTGCGCCTCTTCCGCAATCTAGGCCCGGATGGATTCAAGGACGTCACTACCGACGTTGGGCTCGACAAGATTCAGCTCAACGAACCGCGTGCGATCATCACCGGCGATTACGACAACGACGGCGCGACCGATCTGCTGATCACGCAGAATCACGGCCCCGCCGTGCTGCTGCGCAATGAAGGCGGCAATCAGAATCACTGGCTGCGCCTTTCTCTCAAGGGACTGGCCGACAACAAGAGCGCCATCGGCACGAAAGTCGAAGTGTTCGCCGGCGGGAACCGCCAGAAGTTTGAAATCTCCGGGTCCAACGGCTATCTCGGACAGAACTCGCCTTATCTCACCGTCGGCCTGGGCGATGCGAAGGAGGCTGACATCGTGCGCATGTTGTGGCCGACCGGCGTCTTACAAGATGAAATCAACGTTGCCGGCGACCAGCAGCAGAACATCACCGAGATCGACCGCCGCGGCAGCTCCTGCCCCACGCTTTTTGTGTGGAATGGCAAGCGCTACGAACTGGTTGCCGACATGCTGGGTGCGGGGGTGGTCGGGCACTGGGTTGGCCCCGGCCAGCGCGACATTCCGCGGCCGGTTGAATACGTCAAGATCGATCGCAACATTATTCAGGAGAAAAAAAATTCCCACTTCTCGCAAAGTGCACGGGAAATGGGGCACCCTACCCTGAGTTTCCGCTTCATGGAGCCTCTGGAGGAAGCCGTCTACCTCGATCAGGCGCGCCTGCTGGCGGTCGATCATCCCGCCGATCTCGATGTGTATCCTAACGAGTATTTTGCCTCGAACCCGCCGTATCCGAACTTCAAGGTGGTGGTGAGCAAAGGCAAAGATGCCCGTCCGCCCGCGGGAGCCTGGGATAATGACGGCCGCAACGTGCTGCCCGATCTTCTGGCGCATCGTTACTTCGGCCATTTTGCGCTGACGCGATTTCAAGGTTTCGCCAAGCCGCATAGCCTCACGCTCGATCTGGGCAAGCCTTACCACGGCGGCCCGTTGTGGCTGCTGCTGCATGGCGAAGTTGAATATTTTTCGGCGAACAGCATGTATGCAGCGTCGCAAGCCGGCGTGCATGCCATCTCTCCTTATGTCGAGGCGCTGGTTGGAAATGAGAAAAGCGCAAAAGGCAAGTGGGTTCGGGTGCTCGATGACATGGGTTTCCCCGCGGGCGGGCCGCGCACCATGACCGCCGATCTCACGGGAAAACTGCCCCTGGGCACGCAGAAGATTCGCATCACGACCAATCTGCAAGTCTATTGGGATAGCATTCTGGTCGATCGCACACCGCAGGAGCCGGCTTCGCCCGATAAAGCAGGACGAGGCCGAAATGTGCGCCTGACGCCGCTTCCGCTGGTCCGCGCCGATCTCGGTTTCCACGGATATCCGCTGAAGATCGAAGGCACGCCGCCGGGCAACGTGCAATACATTTATGAGAAGACCAGCGCGACCGGTCCGTACACGCGTCCGGCAGGAAGCTACACGCGTTATGGCGACGTGCTGCCGCTGCTGACGGCACTCGACGATCAGGCGGTCGTGTTCGGCTCGGGCGACGAAGTTCGCCTCGACTTCGATCCCGCGAAGTTGCCTGCGCTGCCACGGGGTTGGGTGCGCGATTATTTCTTCGCCGCCAACGGCTATGAGAAGGACATGGATTTCTACGCCGCCGATGGCAACTACGTGGCGCCGCTGCCGTTCCTCAGGATGGGCGGCTATCCATATGCCACGGGCAAGTCGTTCCCCCTCGATAACGCGCACGTCAACTATCTTCTCGAATACAACACTCGATATATGTCGGGCAAAGAACAGCGCGGATATTGGTTTGACTACGGCGCCAAGTGACCCCGGTCCGCCTGACTGCGCCCGGCAAGACCATCTCCTATAGAAACGTTTTAGCGTTGACAACTCCGGCCCCTGCATAATCCAATAGGCGGACCCATGGAAACCGCCCCCGCCGCCCCCGCGTCGTCCACGCCGCACTTACGCCGCTCGCTCACGCTTTGGGATTTGATTCTCTACGGCATCATCGTCATCCAGCCTACAGCTCCCATGCCGGCGTATGGAGTATTCAGCAATGCCGGCAAGGGGCACGTGGTCACCTCGATCCTGATCGCCATGATTGCCATGGTATTCACGGCGATGAGCTATGGCCGCATGGCGCGGGTGTATCCCAGTGCAGGTTCGGCTTATACCTACGTGGGGCGCGAGTTGCATCCCTCGCTCGGCTACGTCACCGGATGGAGCATGACCATGGATTACATTCTCAATCCTTTGATCTGCACCATCTGGTCGGCCAAGGCGATGGCTGATCTGCTGAGCGGAACGCGATATCAGATTCCTTATCCCGGCCTGCTGTGGCCGTTATTTTTTGCCGGGCTGTTTACGGCTCTTAACCTGCGCGGGGTAAAGACGTCGGCCCGCATCAATAAGACTTTGTGCGCAATTATGGGCGCGGTGATCCTGGCGTTCTTCTGGTACACCATTCGATACGTCCTTCACCTGCCGCAGTATCCGGAAGCGTATTTTCTGCGTCCATTTTACAATCCGCAAACTTTTACGATCGACCGTGTGTTTCACGGCACCTCGGTGGCGGTGCTCACCTATATCGGATTCGACGGCATTTCAACGCTGTCGGAAGAAGTGGACAATCCCAGGCGCAACATTTTCCTGGCGACGGTTCTGGTCTGTGTGATTACGGGATTTCTGGCTTCTGCTGAAGTCTACGGCGCGCAATTGTTGAGTTCGCAGTACATGTTCCCGGCGAGCGAGGTGGAAAACGCATTCAGTCATGTGGCCGCGATTGCGGGCGGGGTGTGGATGACCAAGGCCATCAGCCTGACGCTGCTGATCGCAACCGTCGGCTCGGGCATGGGATCGCAACTGGGCGCGGCCCGCCTGCTTTATGGCATGGGACGCAGCGGGGCCATTCCGAAGAAATTCTTTGGGGCAATCCACCCCAGGACCCACATCCCAGCCAACAACGTGCTTTTCGTGGGCGTGATTGCGCTGATTGGCGCCTTCCTCATCACCTACGATAATGGCGCTGAATTGCTCAACTTCGGCGCGCTGATCGCATTCATGGGTGTCAATCTAGCGTCACTCACGCATTACTACATCCGGGGAGAAGACCGTACCATGGGGCAATTGATTCCGCCGGTTCTGGGTTTCATCATTTGCCTGTTCATTTGGATTCACCTGTCGGGTCTGGCGCTGATTGTGGGGTCGATCTGGATGGCCGCAGGCATCGCCTATGGGGCGTGGAAGACGCGCGGCTTCCAGAGTAGTTTGGTGAACTTCGATGTGCCGCCGGAGGAATAGCCACAGCGGCGGTCCCTCCAGGAGCTTCTTCACTTCCGCCGGCAGTCGCTGGCGAGGGCAACCTCGCCACGCTGTCACTCCACGTTCCAGCCGCTAACTTCGACCTCCGGCCTGGAGGTTCCCAATTCGCTGGTGCGGTAGGTGGCGGTGAGTTCGCGTTTTTCGCCGGGAAGCATAGAAATGTAGTTGTCTTCCCAGACGACCGGCAGAATCTCGTCCCCTTTGGCGCCCTTGTTGACCTTCAGCCTCACGAAAAATGCCAGGCTCTTGCTGGGGTTTTCCAGAGTCACGTGAGTCACGGAGTTTTCGCCTTCGCGCTCGGTGTGCTCCTTGACTCTGAGCTTGAGCTTGGGGAGTTGCGCGAGCGCCGTGTAGTCGGCGAAGGACTTGGTCGGGGTCATCCACCAGGTGCTCTTAGTCCAATCCAGAGTTTCGGGCTTGGTGGAGAGCCAATAGAAATTCGAACCCACCAGCTTGCCCGACGAATCGGTGAGCCGCAGCACAACGAAGTAGACGGGGCTGAGGCCGTCGACTTCGGGCAGCGTGAATATCTTGGCCGTGCTGTCGGCAGGCGCGTCGAGGGAATCCTGGCGCGAGAATTTCTCGCTCATGTCGAGGTTGTAAACCTTGGTGGTGAGCTTAAGGCCTTTGGCGTCTTCATACTGGCTGCTCACCACCCAGATGGAGTGATCGTCGTAGCCATACACGGGGTGCAGCGCTTCCAGGGCGCGCTTGGCGCCGAAATAGCCGCCGCCGGGGCGCAGGTAGTAATCGTAGAGATGCCAGATCATCGAAGGCCAGGCGTTGTTCAGCATCCACTGGATCACGCCGGTCGATTCATATTTGTTGCGGCTGTAGGCCTCATACATGGCCCGCACGCCTTCATAAGTCTGCATCTGCGACTTCACAGCGAACTCTTCCGCGTTGTCGGATTTGCCGTAACGGTTGGCCAGCGCGACGCTGAATACCTGAATGGTTTTGAATTCCCCGCCTCCCGCGTGATAGTTCCATACGTCGTCGATGGGCCACAGGTGATCCTTGCCCACCATGGCGAGAATGCTTTCGATGGGCGGGACGGCCGGCCCCATGCTGGTTTCGGTGTTGAAGCCATAGGCTCCGCCGCAACCACCGCGGTTGCATTGTTTGCGGTCGCGCTGTCTCGCCAGCGCATCCTCTTCCCAGTAGCCGGGAGCTATATATCCATAGGGCCCGGTCATCTTGACGCCGCTGTCTCCGGTAACCGTGGTGGGCCGTGCGGTGGCCGAGGAAATCACCGGGTTCGGCCACTGAAGCTGTTTTTCGGTGTCCAGATACATCTGCTCCACGTCCGGCGGGGGAGGGTTGTCGCTGCCGTTCAGCCACATCACCATACTGGGGTGGCTGCGCAAGCGGTAGATCTGATCGCGCAGGGATTGCCGCGCGATTTCAAAATCCACCGGCTTCCAGCGCGTCCAGCGCTCCCAGAAGTCGCAGCAACACCAGCCGGCCATTACCAGAATTCCGTCGTGGTCCGCGAGGTCGAAAAATTCGTCGGGTTCGAGCTTGCCTTCGAGGCGAACTGTGTTCAATCCCATATCGCGGACGTAACCAAACTCGTCGTGCAGGCGCTGCGAGTTCTCGCGAAGCATCATATCGGGAGTCCAGCCGCCGCCGCGGATCAGGATGTTCTTTCCGTTGATCTGGAAGACGCGGCCGCCGGTGGCGTTTACTTCGGAAGTCACTTCGCGAATGCCGAACTCGGTCTGAGAACGATCGCTGACGGCGCCCTCGATTTCGAATTCCATGACCAGCGGATAAAGATTCGGCTTGCCCATCTGCGCCGGCCACCACAGCCGGGGATTGGAGAAGACCAGTTGCGGAAACTGCCCGGGAGTGAAGGTAACGTCTTTGGTCTCGTTTGCGGCGAGTTCCACTTCCTGCTCGAACGTCACACCTTCAATCCGGCCCTTTAGCTTGCCTTTCACCGGCTGGCTGGTGGCGTTCTTCAGTTGGGCAGTGACGGTGAGCTGCGCGGAAACATCGTGATTGGCGGGCAGACCGACCTTCGACACGACGGTGGGGTAGCGCAACGCCACCGGGCCACTGGTGGTGAGATAGACCTCGCGCCACAGGCCCATATCCTTGTCCGGAGGCGCGGGATTCCAGTCGACAAAGGTGATGGCTAGATCATTTTCGGTGGGGGCAAAGACCTGCACCGCCAGAACGTTTTCGCGGCCGGGCTTCACGGCTTCGGTGACGTTGAATTCGTAAGTGCGCCAGGCTCCGGCGACTTCATCGGAGTTGGCAATCTGCTTTCCGTTGAGCCAGATGTTGGCGCGATAGTTGATGCCCTTAAAGTTCAGCCAGACGGTTTTGTCTGCGTAGGAAGCAGGCGCGGCGAACTGTTTGCGATACCACCAGGAGACGGCGTAGGGGCTGTCAGGTTGCATCGCGATGTCGGAAAAGTTTCCGCCGATGGGGTAAGTGACGCCGGCAAACTGGCGGAGGTTCATGGCGAAGAACGGGTCGGGCAGAGTTTTATCCTTCACCAAAGCTGCGACCACCGTAGTGGGGACGGTCACATTGTGCCATCCCTGGGGCACGAATGCGGGGCTAGAGACGGTCTCACCCTTGGCTTCGATTTTTGCGGACGACTGCAGCGTCCAATTGTCGTGGAGAACCAGCCTCTCCGTTTTCTCTGTCGCTCTAGTTTGGCGCGACGATTTGGAGACAGAGGGATCGGTGGCGAGGAGGGAGTGCGAACTGAGAAATGAGATCGCCAACACCTGCGCAAACACGAAACTGGAGATAACCGGCCGTCTTGTGGAAGTCATGTTCCCCCTTTTGCGTGCCATCGCGGGACGCGTGCCGTTGCATTCCATGGACCTTGGTCCGGGAATAAGATGGATAACACGTCTATTGACACGTTTCAATAGATGATTTTCCGGATGACAGGGTGAGGAGACTGGGAAAACGTAAACCTCGATTCCTTAGTTTATAATTGCTAGTTCTGCTGCATATTTCCGGAGCCGCAAAAGAAGAAGATGATTCGATTTCTGCAAACTGAAGGGCCGATCAAGAAAATCATATTGAGCGGGCTGTTGCTGCTCATTTGTGCCGCCATGGTAATTGCATTCGTTCCCGGCATCGGGAGCGACACCGGCAGCACGCCGGGCGCGGGCGTGGTTGCCAAAGTCAACGGCGAGGATATTACCTCCGAGCAGGTCCGTGAGGCGGCGCGCCAGATGGCGCAACAGCAAGCGTCGCAATACGGCGCGAACGCTTCCGCTCTGATCCCTTTTCTCATCCAGCAGGATACTTCGAGAGCGGTCGATCAATTGATTGACCGGCAGGCATTGCTCGCCGAAGCCCAGCGTCTGGGATTTAAGGCTACGCCCCAGGAGGTGAGGGACGACCTGCAACACGGCCGCTATGCCTCGATCTTTTTTCCGGGCGGCAACTTCATCGGTGAGGCCGAATACCAGAATATGCTGCAGCGGGCCGACCTTACTCCGGCGATGTTTGAAGACAGCGTGGGCAAAGACATCGTGATCAACAAGCTGCAGACGCTGATTTCCGGTACCGCTTTGGTGAGCGATGCCGCCATCCGCCAGGAGTTCGACAAACAGAATACGAAGGTGAAGTTTGAGTATGCGGTCTTGAAGCAGGAAGACATCAAGAAGGGCCTTCATCCCACGACGCAGGAGCTTAAGGCTTTTTACGACAGCCACCTGAAGAGCTACACAAATTCCATTCCCGAAAAGCGTAAGGTGGCGTACGCCTTGATCGATACGGCGAAGATTCAGGATGAAGTGCACATCACCCAAGACGACCTGCAGGCTTACTACGATCAGCGCCGGGATCAGTATCGCGTGCCGGAGCAGGTTAAGGTCAGCCACATCTGGATCAAGATGCCGCTGCCCGGGCCGGATGGCAAGATCGACCCGAAGGCGGAAGCCGAAGCCCAGCAACGCGCCGAAGACCTGCTGAAACAATTGAAGAGCGGAGCCAAGTTCGAGGACGTGGCCAAGAAGTATTCGGAAGATCCGGGAAGCGCCAATGTGGGCGGTTCCCTGGGCTGGATCGGCAAGGGCCAGATGGGCCCGGAATTTGAAAAGGCGGTATCGTCCCTGCCGACGGGAAAGATCAGCGGGGTAGTGAAAACTCTCGACGGTTTCCACATCATTCGCGTGGACGACAGGCGGGAGGCGGGCATGAAGACGCTTGATGAGGTTAAGGCCGAGATCGAGCCCATCCTGAAGCGGCAGAAGGCGCAGGAGCTTGCACAGAAGCAGGCGGAAGATTTGCTGGCCCAGGCGAAGACAGACGGGCTGAAGAAAGCCGCGACCGCCAAAGGCGTCTCCCTGATGACTCCGGACTTCTTCAGCCGCGGGGATTCACTGCCGGGGATGGGGCCCGCGCCTCAGTTCATGGACGCGGTTTTCGGCGCAGCGGAAAAGTCGCCGCCAGATATGGCTACGACGCCGCAGGGCTTCGTGGTATTCCAGTTGCTGGCGGTGCAGCCGCCCTCGACACCCTCGTTTGACGACATCCGTAGTCGGGTCGAGGATCAATTCAAGAGCGAACGCTCGAATGTTCTCCTGGCGCAGAAGACCCAGGAGCTTTCCGATCGCGCCAAGGCTGAGCACGATCTGAAGAAAGCGGCCAATGAGCTGGGCGCCACGCTGAAGACCAGCGATTTTGTTTTGCCCGATGGCCAGGTTCCCGACATCGGTTCCATGACCGGACAGGCTTCGGTTGCATTCAGCATGAAGCCGGGGGACATCAGCGGGCCAATTGCCAGTGGAGGCAACGGGGTGGTGATTGCCCTGCTCGAGGTGCAACCGCCTCCGGAAGCCGACTTCGCCGCCAAGCGCGACCAGATCCGGGAGACGCTTCTGCAGGCCAAGCAGCAGGAGCTTTTCGGTCTCTTCGTGACCAACCTTCGCGCACAGATGGAGAAGTCGGGCAAGATCAAGATCAACCAGGAAGAATTAAACGCGCTGACCCGTGCGGACAGCGAATCGGGCGCCTAGCGATCGAGAGTTGTGCGAATCAACAATCCGGCAAATCAGGAATCTGAATCAGGGATCCCAGGTGGTGGCCAAGTTGCATGCCGTTTCCGCGCTCCGCAGGCATTTTGTTGCATCCAACGTCGCTGCCTTCGCCCGGCGGCATCGGTGATTTTGGTCCCGCCGCTTATCGGTTCGTCGATTCTCTCGCCTCGGCTCGCCAGGGGCTCTGGCAGGTTCTGCCGCTCGGTCCGCTGGGCTACGGCAATTCGCCGTACTCTTCCACCTCCGCGTTTGCCGGCAACCCGCTCCTGATCAGCCTGGAACGTCTGGCGGATCACGGCTGGATCGAGCAAGCGACGCTTTCGGAGTTTTCTTCAGCAGCTTCCGCCGTCGCCGGCGCGGTCCAGTATGGGCAGGTCTTTGCCGCAAAGATGCCTCTGCTGTTTGAGGCTGCCCGCAATTTTGTTGCTTCAGCGCCGGAGAGTGCACGCCTGCGCTTCGAGGAGTTCCGCGCGGAGAATGCGTGGTGGCTCGACGATTTTGTTCTGTTCGATGCGCTGCGCGCCCGGCACAAGTTGACGAGTTGGGGTGAATGGCCGTCAGAATTGGCCCGGCGCGAACCTGGCGCTCTGGAGCAGGCTCGCAAAGAGTTGGCCGTCGAGTTGAAGGTTCGCCGCGCCTTGCAGTTTGCTTTCTACGAGCAGTGGCAGGCCCTGCGGCGATATTGTTCACAGCGCTCCATTCGCATCGTGGGCGACGTCGCCATCTTCGTCAACTACGACAGCGCCGATGTCTGGATGCACCGCGAACTGTTCCGGCTCAACCAGAATCTGGAGCCGGAAGTGGTTTCCGGCGTGCCTCCCGATTTCTTCAGCAAAACCGGACAGCGCTGGGGAAATCCGCTGTACCGCTGGGATGTGATGAAGACGCGGGGTTATCAGTGGTGGATCCAACGATTGCGCTGGGCCACGCGCAATTGCGACTACATCCGTCTCGATCATTTTCGCGGCTTCGACCAGTTCTGGGAGATTCCGGCCGCCGAGCCGACTGCCATGAACGGCCGCTGGGTCGATGGCCCGCGGGACGACCTGTTTCATAAGCTGCGCGAGGCTCTCGGGGGCTTGCCATTCTTCGCGGAAGATCTGGGCTACATCACGCCAGAGGTCAATGCTTTGCGCGAACGCTTGCAGATTCCCGGGCTCGCCGTGATGCAGTTTGGTTTCAGCGACGAAGGTGCGCACATCTATTTGCCGCATCGCGCCGCCGGCAAGGTCATCTATACCGGAACCCACGACAACGACACGACGGTGGGCTGGTTCCGTTCCGGAGCCGCTGAGCATGAGCGCCGCAACGCCGAGGCCTATCTCGGCGGCTGCGACGATGGAATTCATTGGGCGTTCATCCGCGGGGCTTACACCTCGGCGGCCGAGCTTGCCCTCATCCCATTGCAGGACGTGTTCGGCCTGGGCAGCGAAGCTCGCATGAACACTCCGAGCTTGCACGGCGGAAACTGGAAGTGGCGTTTTGCTCCGGGGCAGTTTTCGGCTGAGTTGACCGCTAAGCTTGCCCACCTCGCCGAAGTGACGGACCGGCTGCCTCAGCCATTTCCCCTCCTGCCGGATGAAAGTTTCGCGGCCTGAGACGCACGACCACCGCCGATTGTGGATGGACTTTCAAAACAACTGAGGGAATTGTTCGCGCTTGCCGACGTCGACGACAGAGTGGCGGCAGATTTCTTGATCGCCTAGCATGGCTTGCGGCAGCAGCTGGCTGACAAGAATGGAATCATGGCGCCACACGCACCGGTTCCGAAGATTCGATAATCGCCGGACGCACCGTCAGCCAGTCGGTGCGAACCCGCTCCCACTCCTGGATCAGCATACCGTGAGCCTCGAAGAAGCTTCGAATGCGCGAGCGTTCCCATCCCGCGACTTCCTCCAGAATAGGTGCCAACACCGCGAGAGCGCTGCTGCTCAGCGCGCGTTCACGTGCAACATCACGTGAATGTCGGAGCTGCCGTCTCCGCTGTAGATGACGTGATCGGGGCCGGTCACGTGCTGGGCGAGCAACTGGTCGAGAACCGCGACTTTGCCGTAGCCCGCAGTAGCTCGAATGATGGTGTCGATCTCGCCGGAAGGCTTGTAGTGGAACTCGGTGCCGAAAATGTGGTCTTTCGGAACCAGACCCTCGAGCGCCGAGTGGATCACCTCCACCGGCGCGGCGGAGAGAACGTAAAAATCGAAGAAGTGTCCATCCACGCCAGTTTCGAGAATCTGGTAAAGCAGTTTGATATCCCCTTTGAGGCGAAGACGCTTGCCCACTTCGTGCAGATGTTCTTTCCGCACCTTGGCTTTGAACTCGGGATCGTGCAGCAACAGATAAGCCAGTTCCGCGCCCTGCTGCACCAGGTTGATCTCGGCCATTCCTTTGGCCTTGCGTTCGAATTCCGCCGTGGGAATGCCAACCAATTCGGCCAGCACATAACCGGAGTCGTTGAAGGTGAGCGTCTTATCGAAGTCGCTCGCGAAGATATAGTGTTTCAAGGGCTTATCTGCCATATCACGATTAGATTCGCTGTGCGCAAAGATGGCCCATTAAAAGTATCGATGGAGATTATATGCGGTTCCCCGGCAATCCTCGCTAACCAACGCGCAACGAAATGGCTGAGCAAGGAGGTCAGAACACGCGATGACTGGGATCCCTGATTGGGATTGCCTGCCTTTACTAAATTCGCCAACGCGTCCAGAATAAAGAGTCCGGCTCGCCGCGTTGCGCTTGACAGTGCGCCGCACGGGCAGCCCTCAGAGTCAGCAAAAAGCTGACGACTTTACAGGAGCCTTCATGCCAGCGTCTGGTGAACTGATCCGCTCGATGAACTACGTGGATGACATTACCACCACGTTGCGCCGCATCTGCATTTATATTCCCAGCATGGCCCCCGAAGAACGCCAGCGCCTGGCGGAGTACTTGCGAACCGCCGGCACCGCCATCACCGCCGCGATTGCGGATCTCGAAAAGGTCGGCCAATAGTGGGGCGAGTGCAAACCGTCGCGGTGATCGGCGCCGGCATCATGGGGCGCGGCATCGCCCATGCCGCCGCGACCGGCGGTTACCGTACCATTCTTGAAGACCTGTTGCCCGCGGCGCTGCGCCGCGCCGAGAACGAAATCCGGACGAATCTGGATAAAGCGGTCGAGCTGGGGAAATGGTCGGCGCCCGAAGCGGATGCAGCCTTCCGCCGCCTCGAATACGCAAGCTCTGTGGAGGAAGCCGCGCGTGAGGCCGATCTCGTGATTGAAGCGGTTCCCGAAGAGTTGGAGTCGAAGATCGAGATCTTCACCTTGCTCGACAAGGTCTGCCGGCCCGCGACCATCCTGGCTTCGAACACTTCTTCTCTAAGTATCACGGAGATTGCTGGCGTAACCTACCGCGCGAAAAAATGCGTGGGCATGCACTTCTTCAATCCTGTGCACAAGATGAAGTTGCTCGAAGTGGTGCGTGCTTTGGAGACTGACGAAGACACGCTATCGACGGCCGTTGAAGTCGGGCGGCGCATGAAAAAAGAAGTAGTGGTGATCAAGGAGTCACCCGGCTTCATAACCAGCCGCATCAACGCCATGATCGGCAACGAAGCGTTCTATATGCTGCAAGAAGGAGTTGCCTCGGCGGCGGATATCGACAAGGCTCTCAAGCTCGGACTGAATCATCCTATGGGACCGTTCGAGATGGTCGATCTGGTGGGCCTCGATACGCGACTGAACATTCTCGAATACCTGCACAAATCGCTGGGAGAGAAATACCGGCCCGCGCCGCTGCTGGTGCAGTACGTGAAGGCGGGACGGTTGGGGCGCAAGTCCGGGCGCGGCGTGTATGAGTATCCCGAGGTTGCCGCGGCGGAGGGTAAGCGCGCTGCATCAACCTCCAACGAACAGTCGACGCTCGCTGAAGTGGAGCGGTGAAGTTGAGAAGTGAAGTGAAGCGGTAACCATGCGGCGCTCAGCGCACGACCGGTCTTCGCCCGAAGTTTAATCCAGAAAGAGATTCGGCCCTTTCCTGCTCTACTCCTTTGCTCGCAATCAGAACATGAAAGCTTTCCCCCATGCCCGCGGGCGTGACCAGATGCTTGAGTTGCAGCGCAACCTTCGCACGCTCCTGCGGCAGCCGGCATTCCTCGAAGGCATCGGCAAACTGGTTCGCTTCCCCAATGCCCATCAGGAACTGGGACTGAGTGACCAGCCGATGCGTCTGCATGCCCTGTTTCGCGGCGGCGGCGGCCAAGGCGGTGAAGTTTACATCGGCGGTAATGTCTTGTTCCCCGGGAGCCTCATAGGGATTGGCGCTGATTGAATGCTGGCGAATGGCCTTCAGCGTTCCGCGATGCCGTTCCGCCAACTGCTCTTCGCGGGTGTATCCGTAATCGATGACGACGACGAGCCCGCGCCGAATGCCGGCCGCAACGCGGTCCATGAATTGTTGCGCGGTGAGAGCTGCTTCCACTCGTTCGTTCGCCCCGGGATGGACGGAATAGCGGTCGAGGAATTCCAGTTCCTCCGGCGAAGCTGGCGCCCAGGCTTCAACAAAACGGCTGTCGCATGTATCGACGCGCAAAGAGCCTTGCGCGCTAACGATTTCAACTGGCAGCACGTCAAAGAATTCGTTGGCGAAAACCAGAGTGGGAACCATCTTCGTGCTCTGAGCGTTGGAGACCGGGAAGGGCATGCCTTTAGTCGTGCCGGTCAAGCCATCCAATGATTGGCCTTTAGACCCAAGGTCCACCAACTCGGCTTTTGCCGACGACAGATGGGGATGCAAAGTGACTTCGATTCGCCTGCGCAACGCTGCCGAGCTCTCGACCAGAACGTAACGCAACGCACGGAAGAAATCCGGGAACTTCTTTTCCGACCAGTCGAGAACATCCTGTGCGAACAAGCCTCGCCCCGGGCCGAGTTCGAACAATTCAATCTCCTCGGGCGAACCCAGTGCACGCCACATTTCCTCGAACTGCCGCGCCAAAAGGCGGCCGAATACAGCGTGCACGTCGCTCGAAGTGTAGAAATCCCCAGCCTTGCCGAACTGCTCTGCGTTTCGCGAATAATAGCCGAGTTCGGGATCGTAGAGACAAATCTCCATGTAACGCGAAAAGCGAATCGCACCGCGCTCACGGATTTCCTGTTCAATCTTCTGCCGTAGTGGGTTCACAATCGCTTCCGGCGCAGAGTGTGCCCGTAAAGGCGCACCCGGGAGAGGATTCGATCGAGGTGGCTTGTGGCGGGTTTG
Organism: Candidatus Sulfotelmatobacter sp.; assembly: GCA_049800135.1. Classification (GTDB taxonomy): domain Bacteria; phylum Acidobacteriota; class Terriglobia; order Terriglobales; family Acidobacteriaceae; genus Sulfotelmatobacter. The sequence continues at coordinate 11,234 of JBARJF010000034.1, read as the reverse complement.
TGCATAGAGGGATTGTAAAGCAGTAAACCGGTGAAAAGCGGATCAGAATCTACGCAGATCTACTCGTAGCGTAGCGCTTCGATGGGATCGAGCCAGGCGGCCTTGATCGCCGGCAACATGCCGCTGACGATGCCGACGAAGCTGAGAATCACGGTCGACCAGAGCAGCGTCGCGGTGTTGATGTAGAGATGAATATCGCCTTCGCTGGCGTCCTCAATGAATGCGCTCCACAAAGTGAGCGAGCCTACCGACCAGGAGACGAGATAGGCCAGCGCCACGCCCAACAGCCCGCCCAGCGCGGTAATCACGAGAGCCTCGGCAAGAAACTGAACAAGAATGTGCCACCGGCGTGCTCCCAGCGCCTTCTCCACGCCGATTTCGCGGGTGCGCTGGGTAACTGAAACCAGCATGATGTTCATCAGTCCCACGCCGCCGATCCCCAGCGTCAGCAAACCGATAAAGCCCAGCAGGATTTTGATTCCGACCGTAATCACGCTGAGGTCGGCGAGATCTTTCACGGCGTCGAAGACGAAGATGGCGCGATCATCCTTGGGATCGAAATTGTGATGGAAGGCCATGGACCTGCGCACAGCCTCGACCACTTTGCCGTGGTCGCCTTCGTAATCCATCATGATCCCGTCAAGATAATACGTATTCTTGAGGTCGCTCATGGCGCTGTAGGGAACGTACACCAGCGAGTTCATGTCCTCGTCTCCATTGGGAATGGTGTGCTGGAGGACCGCGACCACTTTGTACGAAATCCCATCGATGCGAATGCTTTCGCCCAGCGCATTCTGGCCGGAGAAAAGTTTCTTCTTCACGGCCGAACCAATGACGGCCACGCGAGCGTGAGTAAAATCGTCCTGCTCGCCGAAGAATGCGCCTTCCCCGGCCTCGAGGGCGCGAATTTTCGCGTAGCTGGAATAGATGCCATGCACGCCGTAACTTCCGCTGCGCGTGCCAAACGCCACCAGGCTTTGCTTATCCACCTCGGGAGAGATGCGGGTGAGCGCGGGAACCTCGGCGCGCAGGTAATCCAAATCGTCGCGGGTCAGTCGAACCTGTACGCCGGCCTTGGTGCCGCCGACCTGCAACGATGTCCGTCCCGGAAAAATCGCGACCAGATTACCGCCAAAAGTGCGGAAGGCAATCATCAAAGCGTTCTGAAAGCCGGAACCGTAGGCCAGCAGCAACACTACCGTGGCAATCCCCCAAGCCATGCCCAGCATGGTGAGCAGAGAGCGGCGGCGATTATGTTGCAAAGCGCCGATAGCTTGTCTACACAGGTCTCCTACCATGATTTACTCCTGACGCAGCGCTTCCACCGGGGGAAGCACCGCTGCTTTGCGCGCCGGATAAAGCCCGGCGGCAATACCCGCCAGAGACAGCGAGAGAATCGCCACGATCGCGGAGGCCAGCACGATGCGCGGTGTGTCGAATCCCTCCGGAGCGGGTAACTGGGCCAGCAGGGCCACAAGGGCGGTCGTGATTGCCAATCCAATGCCGCCACTGAACGCCGTGAGAAATGCGCCCTCGACGAAGAATTGAGTCAGGATGTTGCGGTGCGTCGCGCCCAGAGCCTTCCGCAGTCCAATCTCGCGAGTGCGTTCGGTGACCGAAACCAGCATGATGTTGATGATGCCGATGGCGCCCAGCCCCAGAGTGACCAGTCCCACTACGCCCAGGAACCAATCCATCGCGTCAAAGATCTTTGCCACCCGGATGGCGGCGTCGATCGTATCCCAGTCCTGAAAAGCATCGTCAATACCAGGATCGAATCCGTGACGCCGCGCAATGATGGCGTGCACCTCATGCTCAGCTTCGAGGTGCAGTTCTCTCCTGATAGGCCGGTAGTTGAGGAAAGAAATGGCATTTTCCGAGTTTTGCACGGTGAGCGGAAAGAGCATGCGCATGGTATCAAAGGGAAGGAAAATGCGGTTGTTGGTGCCGTTGTTGCCCTCTTTGCCGATTTTCGGAATCACCCCAATCACTTTGAAATCCATGTCGTTGAGCAGGATCGTGCTGCCCACCGCGGGCACTCCCGGAAACATGTTCTTCAGCAGTTCCCATCCCACCACGGCTACACGGCGATGTTGTGAGTTGTCCTCGTCGTTGAACCAGCGTCCTGGGTCGATGGGGACGTTGCGAATCTGGTTGTACGAAGGCGCAACCCCGAAAACCTGCCCGTTCGTCGAACCGTAATCGCTGACCGCGCGGATGTCGTCGCGCTCCAGGACCGGAGAAACCGCGCGCAGAAATCTGGCCTGGTCGCGAATTGCGAAGTAATCGCCATAGGTCAGGTAATAAGGCTGTCCGGATTGGTAGCTGCCGGTTACCGCGGGGATGCGGCCGGGAAAAAGAAACATGATGTCCCGTCCAAGTTCGGCCATGTTCTTCTCTTGACCGCTGCGGAAGCCTTCTCCCAAACCCACCAGCAGCAGCAGTGAGCCCACGCCCCACGCGATTCCGAACATGGTGAGAAACGAGCGCAACTTGTGCGCCCACAACGTGGAGAGCGATTGCCGTACGATGTCGAGAAGTATTCGCATGTGATACAACCCCCACGCCTCCGGGGAGGCAGCGTGGGGGGACCGGGCAACCTTGCAGGCGAGGGGTCTCAATCCCGCCCGGACGGTTCCCGCTTAACACCTGACCTTAATACGCAGCCGGGTCATGCGAAGTTCCCTGCCGTCGGGGGTTATTTAGACCGCGGGTAAGCTGAAAAGGTTAGCTCGGGCACGAGAATTCCCGACACCAGTCTGGCCCACAGAAGAAGACAAGCAGAAGGCTCGCTATGCCCTCAAAACTCGAAATACCCTCCGCCTTGCGCCAAACGGGGGCCGGCCTCAGTCCCGGTCGCCGGCAGCAAGCCTAATACTCCGCTAAGGCTCTCCCAGGCAGCTTGGTTCAGTGCCGGGTCTGAACCAACCAGGTCGCGAATCATGTCCCACGCAGTCAGGTTGAGTGCGCCCTCCGGCGGAGGTCCCATGGCCAGCGAAACGGCGCATTGCGGACAGAAGGAGATGCGATGGGCCGTCGATTTCTGCCGCGGTTTGATCCCCACGGTCTGCGCAAACATGTAAAGGGCAACCGATTTGGCTCCGCTCGCAAGCTCACGGTTACAGCGGAGACAACGCAGGTTTTCCAAGAGTCTCTCCCGGCGTCAATTGTGGCCACTCCTAGGCGAATAAAGATGAATATTGTCCGCTCCAAGTCATCAGGCGCAAGTACGTAGAAAGATTCCGGCGAAAGTTCGAGCGAGCAAGCCGGGCAGCTCGCCGGTCTGTCGAGAACCAAGCTGGGCTCTAGGCAGAGGCGGATGGCATCGTGCACTCTGTTGCCATGAGCGAGTTTGTTCGACTCTCACAGCTTCGCAAATTGCGGAACCGCGAACAGGCGGCCGCGGTCTGCTACCGGATGCGCGACGGCGGCATCGAGTTCCTGCTCATTCAAACCCGGGGCAGTGGGCGCTGGACTTTTCCCAAGGGCAGCGCGGAACCGGGTTTGAGCCATGCCCAGGTAGCGGCGCTGGAAGCGTTCGAGGAAGCGGGTGTTCATGGGCGGATTGAGCAAGCTTCCTTCGTGCGCTATCTCCGTCGCCGGTGGGGCAATGCGCGCAATTCTGCCACAAGGGCTGGCGAAGAACTCGCAGTCAACGCATATCTCTGTGAGGTGTTGCGGCTCGGCAATCCGAAAGAGTCCAAGCGAAATCGCACCTGGTTCTCTGTAAAGGATGCAAAACAGCGCTTGCGGGAAAAGCGCAGGCCCGAGGATGGCGCTGAGTTCGCCCGCGTGGTCGAACGGGCTGCAGCTCGCATCCAGAAATTACAAGGTGGAAATGGCATCGTTGCCGATTGCTTTCGGCAAGATCAAGCACGGCAAGATCAACCCCAAGCAGATCGGCCACGAAGCCAGGCCTTACCGAAAGACGCGCTGCAAAAAGTGCGGTTCGATTTTGCGGAAGCTTACGGCCGCGCCGAGGAAGCTTCGTTCATGCCGTACACTCGACGCCAGCTCGGCCACGCGCGGCCATCCAATGCGCCCGCCGTCAATGTTCATCGGCGCGAGATTTTGCCATGTGAGGTCTTGCAATTCGACCCACCGCAAGAGGTCCCCGCAAGTCCCAGGCGATTTGCCGGTGCGCGGAAAGCCAAGGCTTTGGGCCCGGCGTCAAGAACGGCTGAAACCCTTACTTCTAAGTCTCTTACTCTGGGCTCTTAGGCTGCTGGAAGGGTTTCTGCAGATACTTCCGCGCGTCCTCAAGAGCGCCGAAGGTATCGTCGTTGGTCTGAATGGCCTGCCGGTATTGGTTGATGGCGCGTTCGCGCTGACCGGTGATGTCGAATATCTTGCCCAGTTGAATGTCGCTCCACACCTCCGTCCAGCGAGGATCGCCGTCGCCGTCGATGGAAGCACGATAAGAGTTTGCCGAGGCTTGATAGTTTTTCTGCAGGAAAAACACCTCGGCAATGCGGTAGTGCGCCAGCGAGCTGTTTCGGTTCAGGTCGAGCGCCTTGTTGAACTCCGCCAGCGCACCCGGGAGATCGCCCTGCAGTTGCAGCGCCTGGCCGCGCAGAATAGATGCGCGCAGCTTTACATCCGAAGAGTTGGTGAGCACGTGGTGATCGGGATCAATCGTGACGCGCCTCGGCCGTCCGAAGGTTTCGATGCTAAAGGGTGAGTTGGTGCCAACCACTTCGATTTTCCTATCTTCCGTTTTGCCGTCCGTCTCGACGCGCAGGTCAACGGGCATGCGGAACAGATCCAGATCCTGGGCAACCTCCCCGGTCACGCGAAATCCCGGACTCTTGTCTTCCTTGGAGGATGGTTCCTTGCCAACATTCCCCAGGCGATAGACGGTATATTTCAACTTGAATTCAGGAGCTCCGGTGGAATCGAGCCATTGCGTGAAAAACCAGGTGAGCTGGCTTCCATAATATTTTTCGGCGATCGCCTGGAACTCGTCCATCGTGGCTGATTTGCCCGCGTAGGTCGTGGCGAACTCCCGCATGGTCTTAAGGTATTTGTCCTCGCCCAGCACCCAGCGCAGCATGTGCAGGATCATCGCTCCCTTGTCGGTCACCAGCGACTGAAACTCGGGTGAGAATGGATCCAGTTTGCTGGCGCTGGAGAGCGGAACCGTGTCGTAGGCCAGAGCCCCCACCGACATATCCTTTACCACTTCCTCAAGACCCGCCGGACCCGCCGCGTTCTCCACGTACATGGCTTCGGAATAGCGCGAAAATCCGTCGGTCAGCCACCAATCATCCTTCGTCGCCGGACTCACCGAAACTCCCCACCATTGATGCGCAATGGCGTTGGCCAGCAGCCGGTAATTGGTTTTTTGCGTGATCGAGGGACCAGCTATGCCGGCAATCTCCGGAGCCCACGCATAAGGCACTGTGTCACCCGGCAGTTCCACCACGTTGAGCCTCTGCGATAGCGGCGGTCCGTAGAGAGTGATGAAGTAGGTGAACTCCTGCACCGCCGTAGAAGTATATTCAGGAGCCAGCGTCTGATGGTTCGGTTTGAAGAAGACGCGCAGGTCTATTCCAGCCTCATCGCTTCTAAATTCCTGAAAGATGCCTGCGATGATGGTGCCGGGGAAGCTCGGCTTCGAATACACGAACGTAAATGTTTTGGTGGGCAGACCGTTGGTGTTGGGTTTGTTTGACGCAGGGTTCTCAACCACCGTCGACTGCCCGCTTCCAATCACCAGCATGTGGGCCGGGACGGTAACGCTGATGGTCGCGGTGAAACGGTTTAGCCCGTAGCCGCTCACCGGGAACCAGCGTCCGGCATAGAGCAGATAACTGGTGTCGTCGCCGATGTAGGCTAGCTTCAGCCCGGGAACTGGACTGTCGTCGGCAGTATTGAGCTCGCCTTCATATTCGAAGGTTAGCGTCGTCGAGGCGTCCTTGGCCAGCCCCGCGGGCAGCGCCACCCGCACCGTCGAATCCTGGGTGACGCGCTCCGCCGACAGCGGCTGGCCCTTCTCGTCGAGAACCCGGGTCACCCGCAAGTCGTTGTGCAGTTCGAATATGGCGACGGTCAAGTCGTCAAGCGCCGTGAACCGCACCTTCGCCCGCGCTGAAATCTCGTGCAGATGAGGCGTCAGCACCGCCTCGATCTGGTAATCGTCGACCCGCAGATGCGGCTTCTCGGCCGCCCGCGCCGGCATCGCGACAAAAGCCAATAGCAGCAGAGCGAGGGAACTCGGCACGCTTCGCGCGCACCGAAGGCGAATCCGCATTTAGGAGAATCCCCCGGAAATCAGGCTTACCATTTCTATGATGAAGATTCTCCCCTAAAAGATGCTGGGAGCACAAGGGTTACCCCACTTTGTCATCTCGCTTATCCCCCTTGTCAATTTCTCCCCTTGTCATTTCGAGCGCAACGAGAAACCTGCTTCCCGCCGACACCGGCAAACAGCAGGTTCCCCGCGTCTCGCTCGGAAGGGCAATTGCGGAGACAATCATCAGCCGTTCCTTTTTTTCGCACGGGATAGGAGCGTGAAAATCATCTCCGCAGCACAGTCTGCCGGGTGCGCGCCAGGGCTGGCAATGCCGCTCTGCATTGGTCGAAGCAGGGCCTTCACCCGAGTCAGTCCCTCCCGCATGCGCTCGCGCGCCGGGCCTTCGGGAAGAATTTCCCGCAGCCGCTCAACAATATTCTGTGCGGTGAAATCCCTCTGCACCAATTCGGGTACCAACTCCTCGCCGGCAATGAGGTTGACCATGGCGAACTGCGGCACCTTGACTCGCGGCTTCCCGAGCAGGTAAGTGAGCGGCGAGACCCGGTAGACCATCACAAACGGCGTGCCCATCATGGCTGCCTCCACCGTCGCGGTCCCGCTGGCGATGATGCCTGCACGCGAATGCCACAGCGCCGGCACGGATTCATCCACGAGCGTAATGCGCCCCTGGCCGATCAGGTTTTGCAGGAAAGTACGGTCGAGCGTGGGCGCGACCGGCAGCAGAAATTCGTAATCGTCTCCCAGCTGCGCGGCCGCTTCGAGAATGGCTGGCAGGTTCATGCGCACTTCCTTAACCCGGCTGCCCGGCATCAGCGTGATCCATTGTTTCGCCGGGTCGAGATGAAACTGCGCAGCGTAATCGCTGCGTTCGACCCCCGGCTCGGGCAATTCGGCGAGAGGATGGCCGACGAAGCTTGCATCCACTCCGCGCTCCCGGTAAAACTTCTCTTCGAACGGAAAAATCACCAGCGCCTTGTCGACATAGTTGCGCAGCAGCCGCACGCGCCCCTGGCGCCAAGCCCAGAACTGCGGCGCAACATAATAGACCACCGGAATGCCCCGCTTCTTCATCTGCCGCGCCACCCGCCAGTTGAACGCAGGCGAGTCGATCACTATGGCGAGATCGGGCCTGCGCTTCTCGGCCTCTTTGATCAAATTTCGGAATAGGCCGTAGATCTTCGGGAGATGACCGAGAATCTCGGTTATGCCGACAACCGAGAGATCTTTCGCGTCGACCACAGTGTCGCAGCCGGCGGCGCGCATCCGGTTGCCGCCGACGCCGAAGAATTCAAGCTGCGTCGCTTGCATAGACCGAGATGCATGTGTAGGGACAGCCGCCTCGGCTGTCCAGTGAGCGGAGCGAGCGGCCCTGGGCTCGGCAGCCCGCCGGAGGGCTTCGATGAGCTGCGCCCCATACATTTCCCCGGAAGCTTCGCCCGCTGAGATCAGGATGAGCAAGAGAGCATTGTAAGGCCGCGCCTCCGAACAGCAACGATTGTCCGGAGAGGACCAGATACTGTCTTTCGGAACGCGCCGCCCCACGAACCGTACTATGCAGCCTAGCGCAATTCCCTTGACTTGGCCTCCAAATACTGAAATCCTATTTGCCTACGAGTTGGCTCTTTGACATTCTAATGGCAGTGAGATAACTCCCGTGAATGCAATATTTTGCGAGCCATCCACAGATTCCACAGCACTTGGCCTAGGCAGCCCCCTAAGTCCTTTGAATGGAATATTTTGCGTGCAAGTTGTCTGTTTTCAATATTTTACCCAGACCTTCGCGGATCGATTGTAGCGTAACCTATTGATTCCAGATATTTTACGCACAGGGTATGCGTTTTTTTTGATCTGGATATCCGTCCCTTGGCAGCCATTCTGCGGGCAGGCAACGGCCTAATCATCGGCGCTGGCGGTGACCTCGGAACTAATGGTCGCCCGCGCCACACTGACTTCCTGATCCTTGTACTGTAGTTGGTAAAGCTTAAAGTAAATCCCGTGCTGCGCCAATAACTCCTGGTGTGTGCCCATCTCGCGCACCTGCCCTTTGTGCATCACGATGATCTTGTCGGCGCGCTGCACCGTCGAGAGCCGGTGGGCAATGATCAGCGAGGTGCGTCCCTCGACCATGTGGCTGAGCGCGTCGCGCACCCGGAATTCGGTTTCCGTATCCACGCTCGATGTGGCTTCGTCAAGAATCAGAATCTTCGGTTCATGCGCCAGCGCGCGCGCGAACGAGATGAGTTGCTTCTGTCCCGTGGAGAGCGTCGAGCCGCGCTCGCGGACTTCTTCGTCGAAGCCCTTGGGCAGCGCGCGGATGAAGTCGGCAAGGTTCACATCCTCTGCCGCCTGCTCTACATCCGCGTCCTGAATGCGCTTTGTGCCCAGCCGGATATTTCCGCCAATCGTTCCGCTGAACAGGAATGGATCTTGCAGGACTACGCCGAAGCGGCTGCGCAGGTCAGCCAGATCCATGTCTTTGACCTCGACCCCGTCGATCTTAACCGCGCCCTTCTGCACATCGTAAAAGCGCAGCAGCAGCGAGATCAGCGTGGTCTTGCCCGCGCCAGTGTGGCCGACAATTGCCACAGTTTCGCCGGGCTCAATGCTAAAGGTTACGTCGCGGAGCACCCAGTCTGGAGTTTGCTCGCCCGCCTCGGCGTCGCGATAGGCGAACCACACGTGTTCGAACTCCAGCCGCCCGGGTCCTTCGGGGCGCCGGGTCACCGCGGGCGAAACCACCTGCACCGGCGTGTCCAGCAGCTTGAACACGCGTTCGCTGGCCGCCATGGCCGATTGCAGGATGTTGTATTTTTCGCTGAAGTCCATGATCGGCCGGAAGAAGCGCTGCGCGTACATAATGAAGGCGACCAGCACGCCCAGCGTCGCCGCCCCGTGCACCAGCCGGAACGCCACCAGCGTCTTCCAGTTGAAACTCACGGCAACACTGGTGGCCGGAGTGCTCAACATCACGTCGCCGCCCCCGAACCAGATGACGCTTGCAATGGCAATGGCGGAGAGAATCTCGATCACGGGGTAGTAGATCGCGTAGGCCATGATCGCGTCTTTGTACGCTTCCATGTGGCCGCGATTGATGTCGGAGAACCGCCTGTAGGCCTTGCGCTCGCGATTGAAGAGCTGCAGCACAATCATCCCGCTGATGTGCTCCTGCAGGTAGGAGTTGATGCGGGCGATGGCCACGCGGATGCGGCGGTAGGAGTCGCGTACCCGATCGCGGAAAATCTTGGTCGCCACCCCGATCAAGGGCAGCACGGCAAAGGTGATCAGGGCCAGCTTCCAGTTCATGCACAGCATCACCCCGACGATGCCGGCCAGTACGAATAGGTCCTCGAAAATCGACACCACGCCCGAAGTGAACATCTCATTCAATGCGTCCACGTCGGTGGTGACCCGCGTCACCAGCCGGCCCACGGGATTCGCGTCGTAGAAGGCAACGTGCAGCCGTTGCAGATGGCGGAAGATCTGGCGCCGCAGATCGAACATCACTTTCTGCCCCGTCCACTGCATGTAGTAGGTTTGCAGGAACTCGAGCAGAAAGCTGAACAGCAGCAGCCCAACATAGATCGCCGCAATCTGCGCGATGCCGGTGATCGCATTCGGGCTGAGCCAGCTCCACAAGCCGGACGCCGTTCCCTTGGCAGGCGCGAGATAGCGATCAATCGCCACCTTGGTGAGATACGGTCCGAGCACGTCCGCGAAAGACTTCAGAATAATCGAAGCCAGCGCCAGCGCCACCTGCCAGCGGTAGGGACGCAGATACTTGATCAGCCGCGCCATCAAGCGGCTGTCATAGGCTTTGCCTAATATCTCTTCTTCCTGAGCCATCGAAACTCTTGGTGAACGGGTGGTGATCACGCCCGGCGCGCTGCTAACAGGGTACCTCAATATCGATGGGCAAGGCAGCCTTGAGGATGGAAAAGGTTTTTCGCCGGTGCGCAGATGGGATAATGGTCTGGCATGCCCCTTGGCATCTACATTTCCGTTCCGTTTTGCCGCACCAAGTGCAGCTACTGCAACTTTGCCTCCGACGTGTTTTCGCCGGCGGCTTTCGAGCGTTATGTGGATCGCGTTTGCGCCGACATTGAAAGCGCCACGCGGGTCGCGGCCGAGATGGGCGGGGCGATGGAACGAACCGTCGATTCGATCTACCTGGGTGGAGGGACGCCGACTGTGCTTCAAGCCGCACAACTGGAGCGGATCTTCACGACGGTGCGGTCCTCGTTCGACGTGAGATCCGAAGCCGAAATCACGGTCGAGTGCGCTCCCGGCACGCTGACGGTCGCAATGCTGGAGAGTCTGCTGGGCTGCGGCGTGAACCGCGTGAGTCTCGGAGTGCAGTCGTTCGTGGATCGCGAGGCATCGGCAGTTGGCCGCCTGCACAAGCGCGAGACCGTGCTGCACGACATCGCCCAGCTGCGGGCTGCGGGAATTACTAATATCAATATCGATCTCATCGCCGGCCTGCCCCACCAGACTGCCGAAAGTTGGGAATTCTCGCTGCTTGAAACGATCGCGACCGGAGTTCCGCACGTGAGCCTCTACCTGCTCGAAGTGGACGAAGACTCGCGACTGGGGCGGGAGCTTCTCGCAGGCGGCACTCGCTATCATGCGCACTTCGTCCCAGATGAAGATGCTATGGCGGATTTCTACCTCGCGGCCTGCGAGCAGCTGCAATCGGCCGGGGTTGCGCAGTACGAGATTTCCAACTTCGCCCGCCAGGGCTTCGCGTCACAGCACAATTTGAAATACTGGACCCGCCTGCCCTACCTCGGCTTCGGCGTGGATGCGCACTCCATGCTGGCTTCGGCCACTCCCGATATCGAGGCGGTGCGATTTGCGTCCGCGGACTCCCTGGAACGATACACGGGCGGGCCAGGTTTGCAGCGGACTGCGGTCTCGCGCCGGGCAGCTTTGGAGGAGAATTTCTTCCTTGGGTTGCGGCTCACGCGCGGCGTCAGCC
>JBARJF010000033.1:0-105770 GCA_049800135.1 Candidatus Sulfotelmatobacter sp. | reverse complement strand
GAGTTATACCGGCTTAAGCCGGAAATTGCAGAACATATCTGCGATCTCCTGGCGGAAGCTGCTGGATTCGAGTCACTCTTCTTGAGGAGTGATCCATCGCCCTGGACTGGAGCCAAACTCCCCGACGGTCCAGCTGTCAGGCACGCCCTTGATCTGGTCTCTCGCGCAAACACGCAGACATTCCCTCTATTCATGGCTTCACTTCACGCTGTGGTTCAACACTCTGGCCTGCGCTGGCCAGCTTCAGTAGAGAGTGCGAGAGAAAGCGTGGATCTTGTGGCCGCCGTTCAGGGGAAGCTAGAGGTTTACAGCCGTAACATCTACGGACAGAACCATGATTCCCTGCTCCACGATCTTGAGCCGGGGCAATCGGGTGGTCTATCAGGTGCGTGGGCCTGGCTTACAAGTTCTGCATACCGTCGTGCGCGAAAGGTAATGCGTGGGCTTCGAACTGGAGGACCGACTCCGGCGGCGACGCTTTTTAGCGATCTGAAGGAAGTCCATCAGCAGACGGTTTCCTGGAAACGACAGGCTGAGAATGACTCTTTGCCTTGCTGTGTACCCGACTTCTCTTCTCACAAGCAGAACACTGACTCGCTGTTCTCGGATGCTTCGGCCATTGCCTCAATGCTTCCAGGAAAACGCATTAGCCAATTTACGATCGATCAGTTGGGCGACCTGATTAGGCACCTCGCTGCTGACGACTCAACGCCTCAACAGATTCCAAAGTTGACGAAGATCGAAGAGCAACTTGATGCTGCAGGAGTGGCGAACCTAGTCAATGAGATTCGCGGAAAAAAATCTGAGAATCGCACGTGGTCCAAAATGTTTCTGTATTCGTGGCTCTCCTCGACGATCGATGCTGCAAGCCTCGATGATCCTGACATCCGGGGGTTTAGGGGCACGACGCACAACCGATTTGTGGATGAGTTTGTACATTTGGACGAAGAACGAATCGCGATTGCATCAGAACGCGTCCGACGAGCACATGGGTTACGAGCCGTTGAAGCGATGAACGCGCACCCTGATCAGCAACACCTCATCAAAGCTGAGGCTGCGAAGGTCAAACGGCATCTCCCTTTACGGAAGATTTTCGCCCAATCGGCAGACGTTTTGACGGCAGTCTGTCCCTGCTGGATGGCCAGCCCGCTTTCGGTGAGTCAATTGCTCGATGGCGGTAGGCAGTACTTCGACTTCGTCATCTTTGACGAGGCCAGCCAGGTGCTACCGGAGGACGCTGTTCCGGCTCTCTTGCGTGGCAAGAAAGTCGTCGTGGCAGGCGACAACAAGCAGCTACCGCCTACCACATTCTTCGCCGCAAGCGACGAAGAAGAGTATGCCGCAGACGAGGAAGCTGGAGCTGCAGAAGGATTCGAGAGCTTGCTGGATATGATGATCCCGTTCGTCCGGTCCTGCTATCTCGACTGGCACTACCGCAGCCGCGACGAGGCACTAATCAACTTCTCCAACCACTACATCTACAAAGGGCGCCTCGTCACCTTCCCTGGTCCAGGCGGCACGTCGGTGATTAGTCACGAGACGGTGCAGCAAGAAGCCGAGATTGACGGCCAAGAGGAAAGCGCGGCCACCGAAGTAAGAAAGGTAGTGGATCTGGTAATCCACCACGCGCGCGAGCACCCGGATCAGACCCTCGGTGTGATCACGATGGGAATTAAGCACATGAATCGCATTCAGGCCGCGCTTGATCGCGAAGTGGAAAAACATCCCGAAGTGGAGACATTCTTCGATCCTAATGCCCAGGAAAGGTTCTTCGTGAAGAACCTGGAGCGCGTGCAAGGTGATGAGCGCGATGCGATCATCATCAGCATAGGTTACGCCAAAGACCGGGCCGGCAACCTTCCGCTGAGGTTCGGCCCGCTACTGTCAGAAGGCGGCCGCCGCAGGCTGAACGTAGCAGTCACCCGTGCGCGCCAGAAGCTAACGGTTGTGTCGTCATTCAGCCATGCCGATATTGATCTGTCACGTGTTCGCGCGGGCAGTGGTGTGGAATTGTTGCGCGACTACCTGCAATATGCAGCGTCGAATGGCAAGAGACTTGGCGACGGACAGCTAACCACCATCCCGTTAAATGATTTCGAAACAGAAGTGTTTGACGTCCTGACCACTCAGGGGCTCAAGCTAATCCCTCAGGTCGGCGCGTCGCAGTTCCGTATTGACATGGTTGCACAACATCCCTCCAAGCCCGGTCGCTTCGTGCTAGCCATCGAGTGCGACGGCGCTACCTACCACTCTAGTTACACGGCACGGGATCGAGATCGACTTCGTCAGCAACAGCTGGAAAACTTGGGGTGGCGATTTCACCGCATCTGGTCTACCGACTGGTTCATGCGAAAAGAGGAGGAAGTGGAGCGTGCGATGCAGGCGTTCCAAGCGGCTCTTAACTACGCAGACAAGCTTGATGCGGGCTTCATGAGAAGCGGAGACGACGGCAGTGGACGCCCTGAGAAAGCGAAAACCAACGGCGTCAGCCCATCCGCGAAAGAACGGGCGCGGCGGCCAGCGATTCCGATGCGGACCTCCATTGCGCAGTACAGCCCTTATGAGCTCGTTCAGTTGATTTTATGGCTTGCTTCGGACGGTCAGTTACGCACTGACGATGAGATAATGACCGAGATGATCTCGGTCCTCGGGTTCAGCCGACGTGGCGCGCGGATTGAAACTGCTATTAGGAGCGCCCTGCAAACGTACCGAGCTGTCCAATCCCGGCCAGCAGGATCGTGAACAACGCTAATTACCGGGTGCTCAGGGTCTCTTCGGACCAAGAGAGAGCTAAGCTGCTGACAACCAAAACCCGTCCTTGAGCCGAATCCTGCTCTTCTCACCATTCGCGACTAGCTCGTAGTCTCCGTCAGGAAGCATCTTGGAAACACTACTGATCGAGTGGTCGATGTACGCAGATTCGCTCGTGCCGCCCAAAGTGACCTCTACCGCTGACACCACGCAGGTCGCTTGCTGCCCTTGTCCCGTCAGGACTCCCGGAAAACTGACTGACTTTCGGGTGGATGCCATAATTCCCCTTCTTCCATTTCACTAGGCTTGCCGCTCCCACTGTTGGTCGAATTCCGCACCGAAAGAGCCAACGCCAATACAAGGCCCGCTGAGCAGATGACCCTTATCGCAGGCCACATTGTTGGCGACCGACCGTGCCAAAATTCGTGGTACTTCTGAGTGCAGGTCGGCGTCGAAGTCCATCAACGTTCGGATGCGGAGCAGTCCGGCACATCCATCCTTGCCACATTGAAGTTGGATGGTGACGACGTGCTGCGCTTTCTCTGGCCGGCGGGCTTCTAAAGGGTCAAGAGACTGGTAATCACCAGAGCTGTACTCGTGGACGTCGCCGCAGGCGCGGCACAGGAAATTCCTCGGGGCGGAGGTCACGCCCGGCGTCTTGGGCTCTGGCAGCAGCATCGGACGTGAGCAGTTCTTACAGATGAGGCCGGTACCACTCAAAATCTGAGTCATTACGCCATTTTACGCCGACCTACCTGGACTCGGAAGACCCCCCAATGCCGAATGGAAGGAGGAAGGCGCATCCGCAGGTCCAATGGCCCGCTCTAGTCGTAAGGATTGCCCGAGAACCCCAGTCTAGAGCGGCTTTCAAATGCAAGGTATCAAAACTTTTTCTAGCCCATCAAGAAACTTTACAGAGACGGCCGGGTTGTAAGCTCATAACTACTCGTCGCTTCGCGCACACATGGCAGGACGACATTCCTGGTGTCACCGAACTCTTGGGCGGGGGTTGGAGCAGTGTTTCCCAACGTCGAAGTACGCCACTTGCACGCAGTCATCGCCTTGGGCGAAGAACTACACTTTACCAAGGCTGCCCTCAGATTGAACCTTACCCAATCTGCGCTCAGCAGACAGATCACCGAGGTCGAAAAACAGCTCAGATTTCGGCTGTTCACTCGCGATAATCGACGGGTTGTCCGTGTGGAGCTCACCGACGCTGGGCGAGTGTTCGTCGCGGAGGCTCGTTCTTCCGTCTTGCATATGGAACGGGCTTTTCATCTCGCACGAACCGCCCATGACGGAGCAGAAAATGTTCTAACGATCGGGCACTCGCACGAAGCCGATCAAGCCTGGATTTCAGACCTTCTTGCAGTTCGTCTCCCCCTGTACCCCAAGCTCGCCATTCGACTGATCAGTCAGTTTTCAATCGAGTTGGTCCGGAGCGTTCTAGCAGGCGAATTGAATTTGGCACTGGTGACGGCACCGCCGGAAGACTCTCAGATCGAGACCTCGCCATTCGTGCTGGCGCCGCTCTACGCCGCTCTTCCAGAGGGCCACGCCTCTGCCCAAAGAGAGCACCTCGCGCTCCAGGATCTGGCAAAAGATGAATGGATTCTGTTCGCGCGCCGAGTTCATCCAGGTGTTCATGACGCCATCATGAATGCGGCACGACGCGAGGGAATTGCTCCGAAGCGCGCACACGATATTATTACGCCACAAGAGGCGATTCACTTGGTATCTGAGCACGTCGGCGTGGCCATCCTCACCAAACCTGCGGCCCTCGGCTGTCGCGCTGAAGGTGTAGTGGTAAAGCCTCTTTCTGATGAGTCATTGTGTTTCCAAACGTGTGTGATTATGCGAAAAGACGACGACTCCCGATTGACAAACGAGTTCGCCCGGTCTTTCCTCCGCAGATACGCTTACCAGCGCCGTCCGCCAAAGCCAATTGAATTGTCGCCAACCTCCCGAGTTGTCAGCATCAAGAAGGCGAGCGGTCCCGCGCGCCGCTGACAAGCGAAGAGTCGCCGCCGCACGGGCCATGTGGCGCCGCTCATGTACCTTCATCTGTTCCAATGAGGGAGCCCATCCGGTCTAAGTGGTACAAGATGGAATCAGCTGTGAATTTCAGCAGATCGTCTCCTTCGTGAACCTGCTTGAATGTCATCGCGTAGTTTCGGCTGAGGCACTCCTTAACGAGTTGGTCGAGGGTCTTCTTAGTCCCCGTTGGTTCAAGGCAAAGCAGAACGGTTTTCATCTGCCCGTCTTGAATTGCGGGGCGCGACGAACGAGTCAGGAAATAGACCTTCATGTTTTGTTCCTCACTACCGAAAGTCACTCGGTAGTTCTTATGGGATGTAGATTATGTCACCGTGCGGCAGCCAATCAATAATGGCAACCCCCGAGCTGCGCATTACTCGATTTCTGACCCAGCTATTCCCGTTGGGAATAGCTGTCGCCCGAGAATTCATTGGACAATCAAAGCGGTCGGAATCAAGTTGGTAAACAACGCAGCAATGGTTGGAGTCATGCCATGTCTGAATTCGCTCGAAAACCAGCCGAGTCCTCCCACACCCTCCACACGGTTTCCGGCCCTTCGACTGGGCCGGCGATTGAACTAGCTCGCGAGAAGCACTACTCGATCATCGAGATCGCCGATCTCTGGGCACTCAGCGAGAAGACCGTTCGGAAAATATTTGAAAGCGAACCAGGCGTGATTCACTGGAGCACACAAGAAAAGTTGCACAAGCGCGGATACCGGACGCTCCGAGTGCCTGAGACGGTCCTTCACCGCGTTCATCGAAAGCTACGCAGAGCAAGCTAGAGATCAACTTCCCGGCAGAAGACGGGAGCAATCCCCGTCAGGCACTTTTCGCGCGCTTCGGCGTTTTGCGTTTTCCCGTTTGGTTGCCCGCATCAAATACATTCCAAGACTTTCGGACATTGACCGCAAGCTGCTCCTGCCGCGCCTTGACCCATGGCGCGTAGTGCTTCTCTGTGATCTTCACGCTCTTATGACCAAGCAACATTGAGACCTGTTCCAGCGGGACTCCGGCAAGCAGCATCTCGACCGCGAATGTGTCCCGAAACATGTGCGGATGGCAGCGCTTGGACGATCCGTCGTCGCTGCGCAAGTCTGCGATTTTGAAGAGCCGTCGGAAACTCCGCTGCCAATTGCCGACTACCGACTTCGGTGAGCCGTTGCCAGACCAGAAGAAATATCGCGGATTGGGACTGGGGCCCGGCGGAATATTTCTCAATGCCTCCGCCACATCCGGAGGCAGAGGCACGTAAACAGGACTGCCGGTTTTGGCACGATACAGAAACAATTCGCCGTGTTCATTTAGCCGGCGCCGTTCCAGGGTGACGGCGTCCCTAATCGCCAATCCACTCCAGCGCATGAGCAACGTCAGAATCCGCAGCCGTGTTGCTTGGTTCCGGCATTCCACCCAGCCTTTGGGCTGATAGATGTATGTTGCGTCCATGATCTTGTCGAACTCGGGCGCAGGGAAGTAATCCGTCGGAGGACCATCTGCTCTGATTCGACCCAGCAGAACAGCGGGATTGGACTTGATCCAGCCGAGTCGCAGGCAGTAGTAAAGGAAGCCGATCAATCGCTCTTGTTTCTTTTTCTTTGCGAGGGGGCCATCGGTCCAAGTGTCACGAAAGCCTTCCAGGTCGGCAGTCGTGATCTCAGTGATGTGTACGAATCCGTAGGACGTGGCCCATGCGAGGAACTGCTTCTCGAAAATCGTTGTCAGCTTATCGAGAGTCGAGTCGGCCAAATTTTCATTGCGCTTGCTGTTCAGAAAGCGTGACACGGCCTCTTTGACGGTAACGAGAGCAGGCTTGGGCCGGGAGGCCTCTTCAAGTCCTTGCTGCTTCGCCTCATATTCCTCTTCCAGTTTGCGTTTGAAATCCTCAGCCTTTTCCCAACTGCGAGTCTTGGCACTGCGACGGATGAAGGGGCCGTCCGATCCGAGAACACCATTGATCCACTTTGGGCACCGGCAGCGCTTGTAGTTGATGTCGTCGGAAGGGCAGGGAGAATAGTGGCGGGAGTAAACCGAGAGCATGGAATCAGCACCTTTGCCGAATCCATTGTACGTTTATTGTACGATTTTTTCTATCTTTTTATAAGTACTGTATTATCAGTAGTTTATAGTGGTGGAGGCGGCGGGAGTCGAACCCGCGTCCGAAAATGTTACTGGTCAAGAGACTACATGCTTATTCCGGTTCATGCCCCAGGCGTTTGTCGCCATTGCTGACGATTCCCCCGGGACGTTCGCGGCCCACGCTCAGAACGGACAAGAAACGCTAGCCGCTAGCCTGAGATCTTAACTTCCCAGCCCAGACGTAGCGGAGAAGAGCAGCCCTCTGTGTGACGCTCGCTCACCGCCCAAGGGCGAAGCGGTGGAAAGCGGCTGCCTAATTAATTAGGCTGCGTATGCCATTTGTTGATTGGCAATTATCATTTTGCACGCGATTACGGGTGTGTGCACCCCGGCATGCCTCTTGGCCGCAAGCATCTCCGTCGAAGCCGTGACGCCCCCACTGGTGAGATTGGCCATACTCAAAGAGCTACTTCCAGATTAGGTGCGAGACCCAGTGAAGTCAATGGTTTGATGCGCCATGGCTATTCGGAGGTTCAGCAAGGAACTGGTTCTGCCGAACTGGAAGAAAGCTCTCCGTTTCCCTTGTCAACAGCACACTTAGCCGACGCGATTCCTGTCGTTTGTTGGAGATAGCTCCGTGCGAAGGTGGTTCCTGGGATCCAGTCCATTGCCGGCATCAATTCCAACCTTCTTTTACGGCCTCGCGGCATTCAAGTATGCCCGGAAACTTATTCTGGAACCAAGCATTGGAGCCGGCCATCTATGAGTTGAGGAGGGCTGATACTAATGACTTCAACGATGGTTGTTGATCAAAAGAGGGCGGCGGGAACAGGAAAAGCTTATCCAGCGAAGGCGTATGCGGCGCAGAGTGCGGTCTCAGGGCTTGTGCCAGCTTCGATTACCCGGCGTGAACCGGGGGCGACTGACGTGCAGATCGATATTTTGTTCTGCGGAGTTTGCCATTCCGACCTGCACCAGGTGCGCAACGAGTGGGAAAACATGATGCCCACAGTCTATCCCTGCGTGCCCGGTCATGAGATTGTGGGGCGCGTAGTGAAAGCCGGCAGCGCTGTTAAGAAGTTTCGCGAGGGCGATTTGGCGGCGGTGGGCTGCATGGTCGACTCTGACCGGGTGTGCCCAAACTGCCGCGCCGGCAATGAGCAGTTCTGCGACAGCATGCCGACCTTCACCTACAACGCGGAAGACAAGCACCTGGGCGGAGTGACCTACGGCGGCTATTCGGACAGCATCGTGGTCGACGAAGCGTTTGTGCTGCGCGTCCCGGAAAAGCTCGACCCGGCGGCAACCGCGCCGCTGCTGTGCGCGGGCATCACGACCTATTCACCGATGCGGCACTGGAACGTGCGTAAAGGGCAGAAGGTGGGTGTGGTCGGCCTGGGTGGGCTGGGGCACATGGGAGTGAAATTCGCCCATGCTTTCGGGGCGCATGTGGTGCTGTTTACGACCTCGGCGAACAAAGTAGCAGATGGACTGCGGCTGGGTACGGACGAAGTGGTGATCTCAAAGAATGAAGCCGAGATGGCGAAGCACGCGGGCAGCTTCGACTTTATTCTGGACACGGTTTCGGCGGAACACAATGTGAACGCTTATCTCGATCTGGTGAAGCTGGATGGAACGTTAGCCATGGTGGGAGCGTCTCCGACGCCGTTGCCATTGGCGGTGGGCAGCCTGCTGTTCCGGCGGCGTTCCCTGGCAGGGTCGATTATAGGGGGCATTGGAGAGACACAGGAAATGCTGGATTTTTGCGGCGAGCATGGAATTGCGTCCGATATTGAATTGATCCGGATGCAACAGATCAACGAGGCGTTCGAACGGCTGGCGAAGAGCGACGTGAAATACCGCTTCGTCATCGATATGGCGTCACTGAAGTAGCTGTTGATTGGTAACGTTTACGCGCGGCGCAATTTCTCTTCCAGCGCGGCTTTCGCCTGGGGCCATTCTGTATCGAGGATGCTGAAGTAAATCGAGTCGCGGACGCGGCCTGTCCACGTGATCAGGTGCTTGCGCAGCGTTCCTTCTTCAACAGCGCCGATGCGAAGGATGGCTTGGCGCGACCTTTGATTAAGGGCGTCGGTTTTCAGTTCGACGCGTAT
This sequence comes from Candidatus Sulfotelmatobacter sp., assembly GCA_049800135.1. Lineage (GTDB taxonomy): Bacteria > Acidobacteriota > Terriglobia > Terriglobales > Acidobacteriaceae > Sulfotelmatobacter. Next base: position 96,793 of record JBARJF010000033.1, on the reverse strand, counting down.
GCATTTCCAGACCTCGAAGGCGTGGCGCAGCATGAGATATTTGGCTTCAGTGTTGACGGCTGTGCGCTGCCATGCCGGCGCGACCCAGGTGGAACCAATCTCCACGCGGCGATTGACACGGTCGATGTTCATGAAGCGGGTGCTACCGATGACTCGACCGGACGCGGGCTCGACCGTGGCAAACACGATTGATTCACCTCGCCGTTGCTCGGCAAGCGATTTTTCCACAAGACTCTGAAAGTCCTCGCGCGTCTTCATGCGGTAGGGAATCCACCGAAAGATGTCATCGAGACTGTCCCTGGCAATTTCCCAGAAAATCTCGGCGTGCTCGAGCCGAATCGGTTCGAGGCGAACGACGGAACCCTGCAGAGTGAGGGGTGTGGCGATACTCATCGGAGAAGCGGCAATGCTCATCTCTCGTTCCTTCCTTATCTGCCCTATTATCTTGCATCTTGCGCCGGTTTGGGGCATCTCTACTACGACGCGATCTGTAGAATGAAGAGGTTGAGCGAGATGATGTTATCGGTCCGATACTGGATAAACCGGCGATGTCAGGAGAGTCAGCGGTGAAAGCGCAGTGTCTGGCCTTTCCTCAAATTCCGCACACCACCCGCCTGTTCGCCGATTTCCTCACATACTCTCCGAGTGTTCAGCCTTTTTATCCGCGTTCTCCGCATTTCATGGAGTGGTCGAAGGCGGAGGCTTCCAGCCTGCAGTACGATCCTGCCCGCCGGGAGCGGGTTAGCGCGATTCTGGAACGGCAGAACAAATCATGGGACGCTTCGCGGCAAACTTTCGCCAACCTCGCGCGTCTGCGCCAGGGAGCGGCGGCCATAGTGACGGGCCAGCAAGTCGGACTGTTCGGCGGTCCCATGTTTGCGACTTATAAAGCGCTGACCGCGATCAAACTGGCGGAAGAGGCTACGGCGGCGGGGATCGATTCGGTTCCCGTCTTCTGGCTGGCCACGTCGGATCATGATCTCGCCGAGGTGAATCATATCTCGATGCCCGGCGCTGACGGCCTTCTGCGCACACTAACGACTTCCAGCCATGGAGTGGCTGGCGCGCCGGTAAGCAACGTGCGCCTGGGGGAAGAGATCCTGCCGGTCGTAGAAGAGGCAGCCTCTTTGCTGGGAGATTCTGAGGCGACGCAATTTCTGCGGGAGTCATATCGTCCCGGGGAGACGCTGGGCACGGCATTTGCCCGCTTTTATGCGCGCCTGTTCGGGCAGTGGGGGGTGATTCTGCTCGACGCCTGCGATGTGGAACTGCATCGCGTGGCGGCGCCCGTCTATCGAACCGCAATCGAACGCGCGGAAGAATGGGATTCCGCGCTGCTAAGCCGGGGCCGGGCTCTGGAAAGTGGCGGTTATAACCAACAGGTAAAGGTGACGGTATCCTCGGTGCTGCTTTTTGCGATGCGCGAAGGCGCGCGCACGGCGATCCACCGGCGAACGAACGGAACGAATCAAGCTGCGGAATTCGCGGTTGGCGGCGAACCCGCGGCGGAGAAGTTTTCTGCGGCCGAGTTGCTGGACCGGATTGCGGCCGCGCCCGAAAGCTTCAGTCCCAACGTGCTGTTGCGGCCGGTGGTGCAAGACTATCTTCTGCCTACGCTGGCCTACACCGGAGGCGCTGCCGAGGCGGCGTATTTTGCGCAGGCGGGCGCGGTCTATGAAATAGTTCTGGGCCGGGTGACGCCCATAGTGCCCCGGTTTTCGGCGACTCTGGTCGAGCCCAAGGTGCAGCGCTGGCTGCGGCAATATGGCATCACCGTGCCGGAAGTATTTCACGGGCCGGAGGCACTGCGAAAGGCGCTGGCCTCGAGTGCGTTACCGGAGGGCGTGCAGGCGGCTTTCGACCGGGTGAATCAATCGGTGGAAGAATCTTTTTCCAGCCTCAGGGCAGCACTGGGGAAACTGGATCCTACGCTGGTTGGCGCCAGCGAGACCGCGGGATCAAAAATGAACTATCAGCTCGACCGCCTCCGCCAATTGGCGATGGCCGCGGAGTTGCGGCGCAGCGAGGTGGTGAGCCGGCACGCGGAGGGGCTGAGCCAGGCGCTCTATCCCGGTGGGGCGCTGCAGGAGCGGGGCGTGGCCGGCATCTATTACGCCGCCCGCCACGGAACCGAACTGCTGCGCAGCATCCATGACACCATGCGAACCGATTGTCACGATCATCAGATTATCGAGTTGTAACGCAGCCACTGGGAGAATTTTTCCGGCCCGCCACCGCGCTTTCGATCGTAATTTCCTTTCTTGCCGTGTTTCTCTTGCGTTCTCCTCGGCACGACGAAATCTGAAGGGACCCTTGCCGTCCCACCGTGACCTGCAAGAGGAAAAAATGTAATATCCAATGACTTGGGGACCGGAGCGGGTTCCGCCGGTTGGGTGGTGCTATGGCTCTTTCTTCGACGACGATATTGATCTCGGGCTTCACGCGCACCACGCGGGCCGCGTTCTCGCTGCACAAACTGCTGCGCACGCAGCCCGTGGTGGTCGCGAGCCTCGTGCTGTTGGAGCGTTATTCCAGCGGCCGCAATGACGTTTACAACATTCTTTGGGCCGTCGTCTTCGGGTTCGCCACGCTGAATATTCTTAACCTGGCCGCGAGGCGCTTCGAGCCCAACCGCCGCGGTCTAACGTTCGGAGAGTTGATGGCGGTGCTCATCGTCGTGCTCTCGATCTTCCTGCTGGGCTGGGAGATGTTGAGCGTGTTCCACGTCTTCCCGCTCAAACTTGACCGCTGAATGCGATTGGCGTGGGCCTGGCCGTTGAACCGATTCGTAGGACCAGAATTCCATTTGAAGCGAGCCCGTGGAGCCCCGTTTTGCGGTATGATTCGCAAAATGACGAAGAAGCCTGCCATGATCGAGGTCACGTGTCCCTGCTGCAGCGCGCTGCTGAAGGTGGATACGGCAACGGCTGCGGTGATCGCCCACACCGCCGCGGTGAAGCCCAGAATGTTCAACGACATGGAGGACGCGGCCCGCGCGATGAAGGAGCAGGACAGCCGCCGCGAATCGATTTTCCGCCAATCGGTGGAAGCCCAGAAGCATGCTTCCGAGTTGCTGGAAAAAAAGTTTCAGGAAGCGGTAAAGAAGGCAAAGGAATCTCCGGACACGGGCAAGCCTATCCGCGATTTCGATTTGGATTGACTTTTTTGAGCTTACTGAATTGAAGCTTGCTGGATTGAACCGGTTCGATTGAACGTGTTTCGATTGAACCTGCCCGATTAAACGGGCCCGGTAGAATCGAAGGCGATGGGGACTGGTCCACTGCTTCTCGGGCACCGCGGCGGGCGCGCCGAGAAGAGGATTCCCGAGAACACGTTTGCCTCATTCGATCGGGCGCTGGCGCAGGGCTGCGACGGATTCGAATTTGACGTGCGGCTCGCGGCGGATGCACAGGCAGTGATCTGTCACGATGCCACCGTCGGCAGACTAAAGATTGCCGAATCTTCGGCTGAAAAGCTGGTTTTGCCCGGGTTGCGCGAAGTTCTGGCTCGCTACCAGAGAACTGCGTTCCTCGATATCGAAATGAAAGTCCCCGGCCTGGAAGGAATCGCGGTGGACTTGCTGCGGCAACTTGTTCCGGCGCGTGGCTTCGTGGTTTCTTCGTTTCTGCCGAAAGTGCTGCAGACCATTCATGGGTTGGACGCGAGCATTCCACTCGGTTTGATCTTCGAGACGCGGGCCGGGCTCAGCTTGTGGCCACGGTTACCGGTCATGTATGTGATTCCGCACTACAAACTGTTGAGCAAGAGTCTGATCGATCAAATCAGAGCCGCGGACAAGAAGATGCTGGTGTGGACCGTGAACCTTTCTGCCGACATGAAGCGCTTCTCAAAATGGGGAGTGGATGGCATTATCTCCGACCACCCCAAACGGCTGGTGCGCGCTCTGGGCCGGCCGTGAGAAAACCCTTAGCTGCGGATTCGCAGAAATATTCACGGATTTCTCTCTATATTTATCTCTTGATCTTGCCTCGATCTCGGGTTCTATCCGTGTGAATCCGTGTAGATCCGCGTCGAAGAAGCGTGGCGAAGAAGCGGTTCAATCGGCTGCGGCTTCGAGCGCGGCCGTGGTGCGCGGCGCGGGGCGCAGAAAGGCGGTGCGCTCGGTTTCAAAAGCTTCCAGGTTGGCTCCCATGGCGTGCTCGTCCCAGCCCAGGACCGCGCCGATGCGCATGGTGGCCTCTCGGCTGCACGATTCCGACCAGCATGCACCCAGAGCCACTGGCACGCGGCGCAGCAGCACGTCGGCCAAAGTGACAGCGCACTCCCGGCGATACGCCTCCACGACCTCGGCAATCACGTGGGAAGTATGCGGACAAATGGGTGCCCGCAACTCCGCGCTCACCAAAGCCGTGCGAGCAATATCGGCAGCGCGCTTGCCGTGCCATTCCAGCATGCCGCGCGCCGATTCCTCGCTCACGGCGCCGATGCGTGCAATCTCAAGCACGGCGTCATCCAGCATGGGATCGAGCGCGGTTTCGGGTCCCACAATCAGGCTCTTCGGCTGCTTCGCGCTCAACCCGATCTTGCGCGCGCAGTCCCGAGCCAGCGCCGCGGCGGTGGTCAACTTGCCGCCGATCACGGAGAGCATGCGAGCCGCGCCGTCATCGGCGTGGTCGTGCAGAATGTGGCGCCGCGTGACGGCCGAGGGACGAGTATCCGGCGAATAGGGCAGCGGGCGGATTCCAGCGAAAGCGTGCTTGACGTTCTGCGCCGAGATTTTGGCCTTGGGAAATAACTGCGCCACGGAGCGCACCAGGTAATTGATTTCGTCCGCCGAAGGAACCGTTCGTCCGGGGTCACCGTTATCGGCTACTTCGGTGGTTCCTACCAGGATCTGATCGTTCCACGGAAGAACGAAGAAGGGACGGCCGTCGGCTGCTTCGGTATAAACCGCCGCGTTGGGCGAACCGGGAAAGCGCGGCAGAACAATGTGTGAACCACGCACTCCGCCGAGCATTGGTTTGGCCATGCGTATGGAGGAGCGCTGGCACACGCGATCGGCCCATGGCCCGCTGCAGTTGATGACCCAGCCCGCATCCACGCGCTGGTCGCGGCCGGTGATCTGGTCGCGCAGCAGCACTCCGTGGACTCGGCCATGGGCTACATCCACCGCGAGCGCTTCCATGTGATTGCGGACGATCGCTCCCGCCTCCACGGCTTCCCTTAGCCATTCCGCGACCAGCCGCTCGGGAAATTCGCATTGCGCATCTTCGTAGTTAAAGAACGACCAGCGATGCCCGGCATCCAGCGCGCGCTCCAGCCGCTTCAATTCCATTTCGGTGGCGTCTTTGCCAGGTGGTTTTCCAGCCATGCGCTGGTAGAGCCACAATCCGGCACGCACCTTCAAGGCGCTGCGCCGGCTGGTTTCGTTGAGAAGCAACAGAAAGTGCATGGGATGCACCAGGTGAGATCGTTCCCGCAGCAGTCTTTCGCGCTCGCGCAGGGATTCGAGAACCAAGCCCAGTTCGGCGTGCTCCAGGTAGCGCAATCCGCCGTGGATGATGCGGGTGGAGCGGCTGGTTACCCCGGAGGCGAAGTCATTCTGCTCCACCAGCAGCGTATGTTTTCCGGCGCGGGCGCATTGCCTGGCCACGGCCACGCCCGTAATGCCCCCGCCAATGACCACCACATGAAAGTGCTGGCCTTCCAGGGATGCTCGGGGATGTGCCGCTAAGACCATGTTGTATCAGTCAGATACGAACCTTGTGAAAGGCCAATTATAGAGCTGTGAGCGGTTCCGCCCTACACTACGACCCTTAAAGTGTGCACTGCGTCCGTCGCGGGGAGAAGGTAACCTTGGTACCGCAAGATGGCTGGCCAAAAGTCGTAGTTTCGCTGCGCCAATGTTCCGAAATGGGAGCGTGAAATATGGGCCCCCTGAAGCAAGCAACCGAGGGGCATCCACCACTTAGCTTTCAACAAACTGCGTCGGTCACATTGCCCGCATTGCCGCGGCTCATTTAGAGTGGTTGCGAATGTCCACAACCGGTGAACGTTTCGAACGCGCAGTCGCCATCATGGGGCGCCTGCGGGCTCCGGGGGGCTGCCCTTGGGATCGCGAGCAGACCTTCGACTCCATCAAGCCCTACACGCTGGAAGAAACCTATGAAGTGCTTGAAGCCATCGATAACCGCGACTGGAATGAACTTCCCGGGGAACTCGGCGACCTGCTTCTGCAAGTGCTCTTTTATTCGGAGATGGGCAAGGAGCAGGGAACATTTTCGATCGATGATGTTCTTGACCGGCTCTCGGGCAAGCTGGTAGATCGGCATCCTCACGTGTTCGGCGAAGCGAAGGCGGATAGCGCAGCCGAGGTGAAGCGCAACTGGGAGGCGCTGAAAGTCGAAGAACGAAAGAAGCGGCTGAGCGAGACTGCCGGCGCCGCTAGCGCGGCGGGGAAGAGTGAAGCATCAATTCTAGCGGGGATTTCTTCGGCGATGCCGTCGTTGCTGGAGGCCCACAAGCTCAGTTCGCGGGCGGCGCAGATTGGCTTCGATTGGCCTGATATAGAGGGCCTGTTCGAAAAACTTGGCGAGGAAACCGCCGAACTCCGCGAGCATCTGAAGGAATTTCCCGCACCCGGCCCGCGTCCCGAAGGCCGCGGCGTCGCCGGTTCCGGAGGGCAGATTATTTCCCAGGATTTGCGGGCGCGGCTGGAAGAAGAAGTTGGCGATCTTTTCTTCGTGCTGGTCAACATTGCGCGCCATCTTTCGCTCGACTCCGAATCGGCGCTGCGCCGGACCAATCGCAAATTCCGGCGCCGCTTTCAATGGATGGAGCAGCGTTTGCGCGAAGGCCGGACCGTTCCCGAAAGTGTCTCCATGGATGAACTCGAATCGCTCTGGCAACAGGCCAAGCGGCAAGACAAACCATCGTGAGCCCGGACGCCATCGTGATACGCCGCTGCCAAGGCCTGGATGAGCTGCGGGCCTGCGTCGCGCTGCAGAAAGACGTTTGGAATTTCAGCGATGCGGAACTGGTTCCGCTGCGCATGTTCGTTGTGGCCGAGAAGGTTGGCGGGCAAGTAATGGGCGCATTCGACGGCGACGAAATGGTGGGCTTCGCGCTTTCGGTGCCGGGCACGCGCTCGGGCCACCTCTACCTTCACTCGCACATGCTCGCAGTGCGCAAGGAGCACCGCAACGGCGGCCTGGGCCGCCGTCTCAAGCTGCTGCAACGGGAAGACGCACTCGCCCGCGGGATCGAACTCATCGAGTGGACTTTCGATCCGCTCGAGATCAAGAACTCGTATCTGAATATTGAAAAGTTGGGAGCGGTTTCGCGGCGCTACAACGTCAATCAGTATGGAATCACGTCATCGCCGCTGCAGGGTGGGCTTCCCAGCGACCGGCTGATTGCAGAATGGTGGTTGAGATCGAGACGCGTGGAAACTTTGCTGGCAAGCGGAAAAAGTCCCACATTCAACCGACAGACTGCCATTGAAGTGCCGGCGCAGATTTACGAGTGGAAGGCGGAGGCGGAGACGCGCGGCAGGGCACAGAAGGTGCAGGAAGGCAACCGCGAAAGGTTTCTCCAGGCTTTCCGGGAGGGCCTGGCCGTGCTCGGTTACGAGCGCGACTCTGCCGGCAACGGAAAGTTCCTACTCGGCAACTGGGATGAAAAATGGTCGTACGCGTCAGATGATTGATCGACCACGGAAGCACAGAAACACCGAGAAAAGCTCAAACCCAGGACGCGGCCCTGACAAGACTTGATTCCCTGCGGGTCTCCAGTGCGTGTCCGTGGCTGCGTACTAGATTCTAAAGCTCTGCAGAAAACATACAGATGAAGATTGAAGCCATCACGCTCCGCGAGATTCACATGCCGCTCGTGCACTTCTTCGAGACGAGCTTTGGACGCACTTACAGCCGCCGCATCCTGCTGCTCACGGCGCATTGCGACGGGGTCGACGGGTGGGGCGAATGCGTGACCGGTGAAGATCCTTTCTACAGCAGCGAGTGGACCGAGAGCACGTGGCTCACCACCATTCGCTATCTTGCTCCCGCCGTGCTCGGGCGCAAGCTCGAATCGGCGCGCGAGTGTGTTGCTCTTTTCTCCAGAGTTCGCGGACACCGCATGGCCAAGGCGGCGCTCGAAAATGCTCTTTGGGATGCCGAGGCGAAGCAGAAAAAACTGCCGCTGTGGAAACTGCTGGGCGGTACGCGCAGGGAAATCTCGTGCGGAGTTTCGATTGGCATACAGGATTCGGTCGAACAACTGCTCGACAAGATTCAGACCGAGCTGGCGGCGGGCTACCGGCGCATAAAAGTGAAAGTGAAACCGGGCTGGGACGTGAACGCGCTGGAGAAAATCCGCTCGCGCTGGGCCGACATCACGCTGAGCTGCGACGCCAACTCCGCTTACACGCTCGATCAAGTGGAGCACCTGCGCGCCTTCGACCAGTTCCACCTGCTGATGATCGAGCAGCCGCTCTGGGACGACGATATCTTCTACCACGCGCGCCTGCAAAGAGAGTTGCGCACGGCGATTTGCCTGGACGAATCCATCGTCAGCGCGCGCACCGCGGCCGTTGCTTTGGAGACCGGCGCCTGCCGCATCATCAACATCAAAGTCGGACGTGTCGGAGGATTCAGCGAAGCCAGGAAGATTCATGACATCTGCCAGGCGCAGAAGGTTCCCGTGTGGTGCGGCGGCATGCTCGAATCCGGCATTGGCCGCGCCCACAATATTGCACTTTCGACGCTGGAGAATTTCAGCTTGCCCGGGGATGTTTCCGCTTCCAAGCGTTACTGGAAGGAAGATATCATCCACCCGGAAGTGGAAGTGTCGCCGCAGGGAATGATTGCAATCAGCGACCAGCCGGGAACCGGCTATCACATCAAAGAAGAGCTCATCGAGAAGCTCACCGTAAGGAAGGAAACGTTGCGCGCCCAAGCGTGAGGCTGGCAGCCATCTTGCGAAGACAGGTGGCGTAAGCGCCGGGTTTCAACCGTAGAAAGAAAACGGCAGTGTCCTGATAATCAGGACACTGCTGAAAAAGCTGAACTCTGCCCGCTAGCGCGCCTGCGTCCAGCCCAGACACGCCATATGTCACAGGCTCAGAATACCAAGCGCAACGCGAACTGCATGAAGCGAGGCTGGGTCAGCGTGGAAAGGTATCTGCCGAACTCTGCCGGGTCATCGGAAAGCGACGGTTGTGCCGCGCGCACGTCGTAGCGCACCGAATTGGTTAAGTTGAAAGTTTGCCAACTGAACTCCAGACGCTTCCCCTCGCCAAGATCGAAATCCTTGCTCACCCCGGTATCGATGTCGAACATGCCGTCGCCGATCACGTTGTTGCGGACTCCTGATTCACCCGGCCACTCCGGGCGGAAAGCCGCCTCCGCCGCGGTCGGATCTTTGAAGATATCGGGACCGATGTCCACGCCGTTGACATAGGCGTTCTTGGGGTTGGACGCCACTGGAGGGGGCCCGTTCGGCTCGGCATCGCCCTCGATGTTCCAGTCCGTTGCCCAGGTGAAACCGTTGTCGATGGTTATGGGGAAACCGCTGGTCCAGCGGAACACGCCGGAGACGTGCCAGCCGCCAATTAGCGCGTTGACCAACGGCTGGGCATCTCCTTCGATCATCTGCCCTTTGCCGAAGGGCAGACGATACACCAGGTTGCCGTTCACCTGGTGGTAGGCGTTGAAATCGGAGAGTCCCCGCAAAGACAGCGGATCCCAGGAGTTGATGACGATACCGCCGCCGTTCAGGTCGTCGCCCGTTCCTCCAGTTCCTTCATAAGGACCGATACGCTCGGCAGCCGAAGCCTCGTCGAACGATTTCGACAGCGTGTAGTTAAATTGTCCCTGCAGGTTCGCTCCCCAGCGGACACTGTAGGTCACCTGCAACGCGTTGTAGTCGGATGTTCCGATGTTGCGCCAGGCGTAGAGCGAACTGAACTGGTCATGGAAGAAGCTGTAAGGACCGTTCTTACTGTTGGGGAGGATCACTCCGGTGATGGAGCTGGGCAAATCCATGAGGAACAGAGAGAAAGTTTCATTGTGCGGGAAACAGGTCCAGAGTTCATAAATGTTTTGTGTGGCGGAGGCATTGGTGGGGAGGTTGCCGGGTGCGCAACTGAGTCCCTGGCCGCCGAGCTGGCCTGGGGACACATTCTTCCAGGCGGGGAAAATATCTTCGAAGAAGGGTATGGGCCGGATGTTATTGACGTCGGTGCTGTTGGCAGCGGCCTTCGAGAGCATTGTGGCTGCTTGAAAATACGTCGTTTTGCTGGAAGGATCCGTTAAATTGGCGGGCATGGCCAGGTCGACCTGCAAAGGGAGACGCCGGGCGATGGTTCCCACATAGGCGACCTGAAGCGACGATCTGGACGTAAGTTGGCGCGAGAGCGAGAAATTGAAGCGGTGGGCGTACGGGGTCTTCAAGCTCTGGTCCAACCCCCAGTTGATGGCAAAGGCAGTATTGCTTGGTGTAACCGGAAAAGCTCCCGAGGGGGTGGGGCCGAACAGGCAGCTCGGGCCGCTTAACGACGCGCAGGGCGTAGGCAAGCAGGACTGGCCCGATGACCCCGGGGTCAGGCAGGTAAAGCGCGGGGCACCCGCGACCGTTACCACACCCGCCGGATTTCCGAGATCGGTGGAAAGGCCGAACGAGCCATGCTGGTCGAAGGTGTCCACGATCGGGATACCGAAGTGGTCGTACATGATGCTGTAGCCGCCGCGAATGGCGAACTGGTCCTTCTTTCCCAGAATCTTCGAGACCCAGCCGTCGCCGGTGTCGGGCGCCCAAGCCACAGCGATGCGCGGCGAAAAATCCTTGTGGTCCCAGTTCCACAGTCCCGGACCGTTATTCTTGGGGCCGCCAAGGACGAAAGAAATCTCCCCGGCATTATTGGCGGGCAGGCCTTGTGAGGCTAACTGGGCGGTGTGGTTGAACCAGTCGGCGACGTTTTGATTGGTGCAGCCGCCGCCGGAAGCCTCCACGCAGGGGGCGACCTGTAAGCCGTTGGTCTCGTAAGGCGGGGCTTCGAGTACCCAGCGCAGGCCATAAGTGAGGGTAAAACGCGGCGTCATTCGCCACGCATCCTGACCGTAGAACTCGTAGTCATTGATGGCGTAACGGCGGTTGATGGGCGCGCCCTGGGCGAGCGCTGTGCCGTTGCGATTGAAGTTATAAATGCCGTCACCCTCGGCGAAAATCCCCACCAGAATTCCGGCCGCCTCGTCGTAGTTCGGGCCGAAGTTGGAATTCACAGCTGGATAGCCGTTATTGGCCGGATCCAGCGGGCTGGGAGTATTGGCGATGCCGCCGGTGTTGAGATAGACCGGGTTGGTTTGAACGTCGGAGAACGAATCGGCGTAACTGCTGCTGTTGTTGCGAATCAGAAATAGATCGCCGCCGAACTCAAAGGTGTGGTTCTTGTGGGTCCAGTTCAAACTGTCGGTAAACTGGTTGGTGGGAACAAAGTAAGTGACCGAGCGAGTGAAAGGAACAAGGTTGTCGAGCCCAGACAACTCAACTGCTGGATACTGAGAGGTGCCGGCGTTCTTGGTTCCCTGGCGGATGAAACCCCAGTGAAAGTTGTTGATGAGCCTGGGGGAGATAAGCGAAACGAGTCCAACGGTGGAACCCTTGCTGTCGTCGAGCAATGTGGTAGAAGCGGGTTGGCCGGGAAACTGTCGCTGTCCAGGCGTCTTTTCATTTTGCATCTCTCCGCGCCAGAAAAGGCTTTCCGAGCCGCTGGAGTTGATGTGCCAATCGCCCTTGAGAATGTACGTGTTCCATTCGGTGTCAGCATTCGAGGAAAACTCATAACCGAGCGTGTTCAAACCATCGCCGGCGTTCTCATTGGCCGCCGGATATTGTGAGAGGACGCTCTCGACCGCCGAACTGGGGCCGATTCCGAGTGGGTCCATGGCGGTAATCTCCTGCGGCGTGAGGGCAAAGTAGCCGGCCTGCACCGGGTAGCTTTGCCCGCTTGCGCCGGTGACGTTGCCCCCAGGACACGACGTCGCGTCCTGGCATAAGTACTGGAGAATACCGTCCCGGAGTTCCGCGCTGGGCACATCGCGCGGTGTGACCGCTGTACCCTGGGCTCGCCGAAGCCCCTCATAGTTGGCGAAGAAGAAAAGCCGGTTCTTCTTTACCGGCCCGCCGAAGGTGACACCGAACACGTTGTACGAAAGCTTGGGCGCCGTGTTGGATTGGTTGCTGGTTAGCTGGGAATATTTCAGGAACGGGTCGTTGGCGCTGAAGATGGTGTTGCGGTTGTAATCGTAGGCTGAACCATGAAATCTGTTGTTGCCGCTCTTGGTTACCAACGCGACCTCGGCGCCGCTGGAATAGCCAGAATCGGCATTGGAGTTGGCGGTGGTAACCCGAAATTCCTCGACCGAGTCGGGGGGGATGTTCAGGACGCTGGTAAACGCGTAGCCATTATTCTGGTCGTTGACCCCAACGCCATCAAGCGTGACGTTGGATTGGTCGCTCCGCACGCCATTGACCGCGCCGCTGCGCGTGTCCGTGGATTCAGTCAGGTTATCCCCCAGGTACGCCACGCCGGGCTGGAGGCTCAGCAACTCAACCACATTGCGGGCGGCAATGGGCAATTCCGCGATCTGGTCTTGCTCGACCACGTTGCCCAGCGAGGCATCGGTGCGATTGATCAGCGGCGTTTCGGCTTCGACGGTGACCGACTGCGCCACACCCGCAACCTGCAACCGAATAGGAATGGTGGAGGGCGTGCTGACCACCAGCGTGATCTTCGCCGCCACATACGGCGCGAAGCCAGTCGCGGTTGTCTCCAGCCGATAGTTGCCCGGAGGCACATCCAGGAACTGGTAGAGGCCGGCGCCGTTGCTAGTGGTGGTCCGCTGGAAGCCGGTGGCGGGATCGCTCAAGGTAATCTTGGCGCCGGCAACTGTCGCGCCAGACGGGTCAGTGACGCTGCCGTTCAACAGGCTGGTTGACTGCGCGGCCGCCCACGAGGCCAGGAGCGCCAACACTGCGAACAGCACGACCGAGCGCCTTGCGCAGCGCTCCCATCGAATGCCAAACTGATACCACCGCTCGTGCCGCGTGCTGCTGACTCGCTGATCGACTCGCGCCATCGACATAGCCTCCCAGGAAGAAGCCAACGCCAGAGAAAACACGTGAGAAGAAATCACACGTGTTCTTCCGCCTGCGCCTCCCCATTTCCTGTGCCTATTCTCGGCCGGATCCCAAACGTCCCCGTCCAAGTGCGCGAATTATACCTGAAGATGGCACGGGGGAGCATTCAGAAAAATGTGATCGCGGAACGGTTTTTCTTGTCGAACCGGCAAGGGACGGGATGGCGATTGGGCGCGATGCGATCGCAAGCGTGCCTTCGGGCTGGGTGGTTGCTAGTGCGGCTTGGGGTCCGGCGTCGCCGCAAGCGGTTTATGATTCTGAGCCAGCTTTGCCTCTTCCGCTTTCAGCATGTCCACTCCCTGGGCAAACGTGGTGTCGGCAGGCACGCGCCGGAAGTCGCTGAATACCTCGTCAGATTTGATGGCGATATTCTTGAACAGGAGAATCTTGCCTGTAAAACCCAGCGCCATGTGCGAAATCTCCCACGAGCCATCTCCAAGCTCGCGCTGCTCCACCAGGAAATGTCCGCCTTGATCGAGATGTCCCAGAATTCCCCAGCCGAAGCCGACTTCCTTGAACAATGTTCCGTCGATTCTTGCGATCCTGTGTGCGGCGGGGTCAATCAGAACTACTCCCTGCATGCCTGCAAGCACCTGCTCCACGTGAGAGGGTGGTTCGTATACCGGATTGGGCCGGAATTTCAAGCGCACTAGCCGATCCCCTTCTTTACCCAAATCCGCCGAGCCTTTCTCCTCGCCGTCGTAGTCGAAAAGAAAAGCATCAGGCAAGGCCTTCACGATGCGCAGCGTGTGCTCCGCATTCTCTTGCTCCTTCGAATGCTTGCGGCTGAGTTGCTCAGGATTGCCCATAAGACCTGCCAGCCGGGCTCGCTCGCTGCTCATTTGTTCCGGCGTGAGCGGTTCATCGTTGTAGGCGACGGTCATGCCGGCCATGGCTTCTCGCGTTTCCACATAGAGCCTGGTCTGCGAACCCTGCGGAGTTTGCTTGCGGGAGCTGAACATGTGTTTGATCGAGGTGTCGTTGGAAGCTGCTACTTCGTTAGCAACTGCGGCGCGCACCAGTGCGATGGCAGAAGCGGAATCCGTAGGAGAACTCGAGGAGTGGACCGGTTCAAGGGCACCCGTATCGCTGGCCGCAAGCACGGCTCCCAGTAAGACACCGATCGCGATACGAATCAACTTCGCCCGTCTCGTGTTTTCCGGCACATCTCCAGTGTAACAATTGGGCGCCGGATCGTACGCGGCAGAACTTGCCGCGCCCTGCTTGCCTTGCGTATAGTCGTTGCAGCGAGCAGCCTTCCGGTTTTGCCTCATCAATTCTGATTCGGCAACAAGCCGGCGGTGATCCCGCTGCACTGATTTCGCGAATTCAGGAGAGCGTCCTATGAGCGCACCCGCCAGCGGGTTGGCACAAATCGGTAAATCGGTCTTCATCAAGGGCGAACTTTCCGGCAGCGAGGATCTTTATCTGGATGGCCAGGTCGAGGGCAGCATCGCTCTCAAAGGCAACAGCTTGACGGTTGGCCCCAACGGCCAAGTCAAAGCCAGCGTGGAAGCCAAGGGCGTGGTGGTGCAGGGCAAGCTGGAGGGCAACGTCCAGGCCAGCGACCGCGTCGAATTGCGCAAATCGGCCATCGTCACCGGGGATATCACCACCCAGCGCATCTCCATCGAGGAGGGCGCCTATCTGAAAGGCAAGGTCGATATTCACCGCACCGATGTGAAGTGACAGCCCTGAGCGGCTTCTCAGCGGTTAAGGAGATCCACGCCGTTCCGGTGCGGCAGAGGGAGCAGGTTCAGCAGTTAGGAAGTCAGGATGTCGTCAGTCTCGCAGACTTTCATGAAACTTTTTCGCGGTTCATCCGGACCGGAGACGATTCCGGTGCAGGGCTCGCAGAAGCTGACCCGCCGCTCCAGCGGCCTGGGGGAGTTGTCGCGCGTCTGGGAGTCCGCCGAAGGACTCTGCGTTCTGGACTTGGGTTCGACCTCGCCTTCCAACATTCGCCACTTCACCGGGCGCGGACACAGAATCTACAGCGAAGATCTGCTCACCGCCTCGACCGACCCCGAGTTGCTCAGCAAAGACGAGCAGGGAAAAATTGCTCTCGACAGTCGCAAGTTCCTCGCCGATAACCTGGTTTACCCGGCTGCTCGTTTCGACGCCGTGTTGTGCTGGAACTTGCCGGACTACCTCGATGAGAGTCTGGTGAAGCCGGTCGTGGGACGGCTGTGGTCGGTGCTGAAGCCCGGGGGCATGCTGCTGGCGTTTTTTCATACCCGCGATGCGGGTCCGGACTCGCCCTGTCACCGCTTCCACATCGTCGGCGCCGATACGCTGGAGATGCAAAAGATTGTGTTGCGGCGGGAAGCGCGCCGCGGTCCCACGGGCGCGGTGCATACTGCGATCTCAGAAGGTTTTCAATTGCAGCGCGTGTTCAACAACCGCCACATCGAAAATCTGTTCCGCGATTTTGCTTCCATCAAGTTCTTTCTTGCCCGAGATAACATCCGCGAAGTGCTGGTGGTTCGCTAGGCGGCTCGGGTTTTCTGACTGTCCCACACAATCGCTCCCATGCGGAAAAGGTAATTGCGTGAGATCTCCACTTGCGCCGCTGCGTTTTCAGAAATAACAGACGCCACGAGGCTCCGGATTTCGTCAGGAACATAAGCGCGGCGCACTGAAGTCAGCCCGTCCAGCCAGGCTACGCGGCTGCGCATGAGTGGAAATCCGGCAAAGGCCAATGCTAGATGAATTGGATGCCGAATCAGGTCGTTGATCAGCAGAGCACGCCGGCTCACCCGCAGACCCTCCCGAACGAACTGCGCCAACTGCTCCGGGTTCAGATGATGGGCAAAAAGGCTGCAGCTCACCAGATCGAAGGCTCCATCGTCGAAAGGCAGGGCCAGCGCATCGGCCACAACGCCGCGATCTCCAGTGGGAAGATGAGACCTTGCCCGATCCAGCAGCGTCACGTCCAACTTAATTCCGCGTCGCGCCAGCTTGTGCCCAACCATCTCCGGAACTTCTCCCGACCCGGCCGCCACTTCCAACAGCGAGATGTGTTTCGACCCGGAGACTTGAGCCACGCGTTCCACCATCTTCTGCGTGGTGGCGACGCCGCCGAACCAGCGGTTGACCCGGCCGAGATCCCGCAGCGTAGCCGCTACATCGGCGGGAGAGCAGGCGTCGGAATCGAGGATTTCAGGTGCGTCGACTCGCTGCATGGCGGGCTTTGAAAGGGCTCGGCTTCAGACTGGATTCTCTTGAAGATGTGGGCTTGAGCCGCAGCTTCAAACCTCGGCCAGTTCTTCTTCCAGCAATTGCTTGTTATACAGGTCGCTGTAATAGCCGTTCAAGGCGAGAAGTTCCTCGTGCGTGCCCGATTCCACGATACGTCCCTCGTGCAGCACCGCGATGCAGTCGGCGTTGCGCACGGTGGAAACCCGGTGCGAGATGAAGATGGTGGTGCGGCCTCGCATCACTTCGCGCAGGTGATTGAGAATTTTGTCTTCGGTATGCGTGTCGACGCTGGAGAGCGCGTCGTCGAGAATGAGAATGCGGGGATTGCGAATCAAAGCCCGCGCAATTGCAGTGCGCTGCTTCTGTCCTCCCGACAGCGTGATCCCGCGTTCGCCCACCATGGTCTCATATTGCTCGGGAAGGCTCTCAATTTCCTGAGCGATATCGGCGGCTTCGGCGGCATCGCGAATCTCTCGATTCGTGGCCGATTCCACGCCCAGGGCAACGTTTTCCCGGACGCGGTCGCTGAACAGGAATGTTTCCTGGGGCACGAACCCGATATGTTTTCGCAGAGACGCCAGAGAAAACTCGCGAATCGGCCGGCCATCCAACAGGACCGTCCCCGGCTCCGCGTCGTAAATGCGCGGAATCAGACTCACCAGCGTGGTTTTCCCCGAGCCCGTGGGACCCACAATCGCCATGCTGCTGCCGGCGGGGATGCGCAGGTTCACATGGTGCAGAACGGGTTTGCCATCGTATGCAAAATTCAGGCCGCGAAATTCGATTTCGCCTTCCACCGGAAGGTCGCGAGCTTCGGCTTCATCCTTGATCTCAGGCTGCTCCTGCAAAATCTCGTTCAGACGGATCAACGACGCCGTGCCCCGCTGGAAAATATTGACCACCCAGCCCAGCGCGATCACGGGGAACGTAAGCTGCATCATGTAAATGGTGAACGCCGTGAAGTCGCCCACCGTCATGGAACCGGAAAGCAGCAGAGTGGTTTTTGTGCCCAGGTAAGAAATAAACTCCACGCGGGTCACTCCATGAATCACTTCGCGGCCGCCGATCCAAAGCACCAGCACCAGGGCCAGGCCAAGCATGAGTTCCAGGGTTGGCCAGAGCATGCCCATGAGCCGGACCAGTTTCAGGCTACGCGCAACGTATTCCTGGTTCGCGGTTTCGAAGGATGTGATCTCCGCCTCTTCCTGCACATAGGCGCGGACGACTCGCGCTCCGGAAAAATTTTCCTGTGCCCGCGCCGAAATGTCGGAGAACATCGCCTGAATCCTCTCGAAGCGCTCGTGAATCCGCCGCCCGAACGACTGAATCACCACGCTGACGACGGGCAGCGGCAAGAAGGCGAAGAGAGTCAGCTTGGGGCTCATGGAAATCATGAACGCCAGCGCGCCCGCGGTGAACACCAGAGTATTGGCGGAATACATAATGGCTGGGCCCAGCAACATGCGCACCGCATTCAGATCGTTGGTGGCGCGAGCCATAATGTCGCCGGTGCGCATCCGCTGGTAATAGGAGTAAGAGAGGGTCTCCAGATGCGCGAAGAGGTCGTTGCGCAAATCGAATTCGATGTCGCGGGAGATACCGATGACAATCCAGCGCGTCAGGAACAGGAAAATGCCGCGCACCCCCGCCACCGCCAAAACCTGCAAGCTGAAAATCATCAGTTTGTGGCGAGTGACACCGAACTCGAGACTCTCGGCGGCGCTTCCGATTATCTTGGGTAGCAGGACCCAGGCTCCGTTGCTGAATACCACGCACAGCGCGCCGGCCACGAGTCCCCAGCGGTAATGCTTGAGGTAGGGTAGGAGCGGACGCATACTCTTGGGAATCATGCCGGTTGTGTGGTAGATGAAATTCTAGCAGGCCGGGGTGCAAGTTTGGCACGCAGTTTTGGCGCGCAGGCCGATCAGAGGCAGATCTAGTGGAAAACGACGGGGGGCCGCAACAAGTTGCGAAAACCGCGAGGAGCAGCGGACTAGCGGTCGCCCCACGGACGGTCTTTTTCGCGGTTTGCCTCACCGCTTTCCCGCTCAGCAAACGCGAGAAGATCGTGCCCGAAGGCGATTACGCTGACCGCCGCAAGCACCATTCCCCACGCGGCGAAGAAGATCCATCCCACGTCGAACATGAGTACCTGAGCCACATCCATGTCATTGCTCCAGGGCAGATGCGCGAAAGCGGCGCGAGGTCAAGCAGGCAGCCCAACCCCGCCCGGCGACAAACGAACCAGGCTCCGAGTCAACCACGGGTCCAAGTGAACCAGTCCAGGCAACCGTCGCTCAGACCTGGCGCGCCTATTCCTCGGGAGCGGCCGACTGTTCGCTCTGCATGTGTTGCTGCATGCGCGCTTCCCGGTTGGCCTCGAGCTCTTTCACCTTAGCCTGCTGATCCGGAGTGAGCAGCTGAAACAGCTCGTTGTGAATCCGGGTTTCCTGCACTTTCAGTTGCACCAAGGTCTGGGCTTGCTGCGCGACTAAAGCCTGCACCTTGGCCTCGTCATAGGTGCCTTCCTCGTACTGCCGAAGTTGAATGTCCATCCCGTGAAGCTGCTGCATCAGCGGTTTCAACGTGGGGCGCTCTTTCTGCATGACGGCCTTCATCTGCGCGCGCTGGTCGTCGGTCAGATTAAGATAGCGTCCGAAGAATGGCATCATGTGTCCGCCGAAGCCGAACTCACGGTCATGCATCGGCGGAGGAGTGGCTGCATCCCCGGTTTGGGACTTGGCGATCGCAGCGCCCAACATTACCGCCAGCGCTGCTACGAGCAATCGAAAATAGATCGATTTCATAAACTCTTGACTCCCTCAAGACCGGTTCCTCGACGCACCTTAGTTCCTGGAACCTTGGGTCTTTTGTGTACAACCCATAGAAACACGAACTCCCGGAAAAAGTGGTAAAAAGTCCGTCAAACCGAGTAAAGTTTTGTCAAATGAGGAAGACTCTGTGGTCGGGCATTGCGGTTTGACAATTCTTTACCGTTGCCCGCGCTCTCTCTGGTGCACAATGAAACCTACAAAGATGGAGCGCATTCTGGTCATCGACGATGATGTGGAACTCTGCACCCTCGTGGGCGAATACCTGCAGTCTGAGGGGTTCGTTGTGGAATCGGTGCACGACGGCGAAACTGGCCTGCAGCGCGCCATCGGCGGGGGCTATCTGCTCGTGGTTTTAGATGTGATGCTGCCCGGCATCAACGGTTTCGAGGTACTGCGCAGAATTCGTGCCACCTCTCGCCTGCCGGTGCTTTTGCTCACCGCTCGCGGAGAAGACGTGGACCGCATCGTCGGTTTAGAGATCGGCGCCGACGACTATCTGCCGAAGCCCTTTAATCCGCGGGAACTCGTGGCGCGCATTCGAGCCATCCTGCGCCGGACTCGTGCCGACAAGTCAGCCGCCTACGCGCCCGAGATCGTGCGCGTAGGCGAGATCGAGCTTGATCCCGCAACCCGTTGCGTCCGCCGCGACGGCCAGCCTGTGGAACTCACTTCCGTCGAATTCAATCTGCTGGAGGTATTGCTGCGCGAGGCCGGCCGCGTAGTTCCACGCGAGCGTTTGGTGAATGCCGTGCTCAGCCGCAAGTTCTCGCCTTTCGATCGCAGCATTGACATGCACGTCAGCAAAGTCCGCAAGAAACTCGGAGATACTGACAACGACGAGCACATCAAGACCATCCGCGGAGTCGGTTACATCTTTGCCCGGCCGCGAGAGAAGGTAAAGACCACGCCATGAAGAGTTTGTTTCTCAAGATATTTCTTTCCTTCTGGATGGCCTTTGCTCTGTTTCTTGTGCTGGCTATCCTGGTGACACTCGCGCTTCGTCCGCGCAGTTCGACCTGGGAAGGTCTGCTGGCAACTGCGCTCAATGATTCGGTGAACGCCTACGAGCAGCATGGCACGAGCGGGGTTCGCGAATATCTGGAGAATCTGGAGCACACCCAGCACGTCCGAGCCTATCTCTTCAATGAAAACATGGAGGAAGTTTCCCACCGGGGAGCACCAGATTGGGTGGTGAGAGTTGCCGCCGGAAAGCCGAGGACGCCGCATGAGGGTTTTGTTTTTCCCGCTCCTCCTCCTGTGTTGCGCGATTCGCGGGCATCCTCTGACGGACTGCACCGCTATACGCTGGTCTTAGCTCCACCGCCGGGGCCGCGCCTTTTTCTCGGTCCGCGGGGCTTGCCCATCCCGGGGCTGATCATAGCGGTGATCTCTTCCGGGCTGGTTTGCTATGTGCTGGCCTGGTTCCTGACCATGCCCATCGTCCGTCTGCGCGCGGCCACACGCCAGTTGGCCGCTGGCGACCTCACCGCCCGGGCCGGCGCTCCCAATATTCAAAGGCGCGACGAGGTGGCGGGCCTGATGCGCGATTTTGACGGCATGGCGGAACGCCTGGAAAATCTGGTGAAGGCGCAATCCCGCCTGCTGAACGACATTTCACACGAACTGCGCTCGCCCCTGGCCCGGCTGAATGTCGCTTTGGGCCTGGCTCGCCAACGCTCTGATGCGGAGAGCGCCTCTATGTTGGATCGCATCGAACTCGAGGCCAGCCGACTGAACGAATTGATCGGCCGCATCCTCACGCTGGCCCGTCTGGAAGATGGAGAGCAAGGCGTGCCAACGACGCCGGTTCTGCTGGATGAAGTAGTGCTCAACGTCACCGAAGACGCGGAATTCGAAGCCCAGGCGAGACATTGCCACGTACACAGCGACATCCCGGCAGGAAGCTGGGCCGTGCGTGGAGATGCCTCGCTGCTGCACAGTGCCATCGAGAACGTGGTGCGCAACGCTATCCGTTACACTCGCGAAGGCACGACGGTTGAGATTCATCTGCAGAAAATGGAAAGCGCCGGCGGCGCCGAAGCGGTGGTTCGAGTCACCGATTGCGGCTCTGGTGTTCCGGCCGATGCGTTGGAAAAGCTGTTCCAGCCGTTTTACAGGCTGGACGACGCTCGAGGCCGGCAGACCGGTGGGGTCGGCCTGGGCCTGGCGATCACAGAGAGAGCCGTGCGATTCCACGGCGGACGCGTCGCGGCTAACAACCGCGCCGAAGGCGGACTTGTGGTTGAGATTCACCTGCCGCTTATGCCACAGAGCGTTGGCGAGGAGGAAGCTCTCGAAAACGTTGCCGCGGGGCGAGAATCCTAGTCCCTGGTGCCGAGCACGGAGCAATCCCTCCACAAACACGATTTCGACGTCTGTCTTCGCTGTCTCGGCTCGGTACTCGGTACTGGTTCCTCAGGCAACTCGCGGCCGGCTCTGCGATTCCAATAGGTTCTGGTGGGAGTTTGCTCTTCCCGCGCATTCCTGATACATAAGTGGATGGAATTCACGCCCTAAAATAGTGTGCTTGGGTAGCCGGGAGTGCATAAGCACGTTCACAGGAGATAAAGCGAAGAATGCGGACAAGATTTACCTGGATTGTGGCGATTCTGGTTCTGGTTTCAGTCGCTCTTTTGATCGCCTGCAGCACCACGTACACGGCTTCCTACAATGGTTTGGTGGTCGTCCCCAGCCAGGCTCAGGTGGTTATGCAAAGCTTCAGCCTTGATCTGGGCAACGGCCATGTGGGCCAGATCACTAACTTAAATGGCCCTCCTACCAGAGGGTTGCCATCGTCCGTTATTCTTGATCCAGCGGGCGCATTCGCGTACCTGATCGTCTCCCAGAACCCGGGTGTGGCCGACAGCGTCACCGGGATCGAAACGTTTTCGATAGCCTCCGACGGCAAGTTGGCGCCGATCAAGACAACCGCTCTCAATAAAACCGATACCAATGTTCCGGTGGTTCCGGTGGCCCTGACCATGGACTCCACGGGTAAGTTTCTCTTCGTGGCAGATAGCGCCACCAGTGACGGCGCGGGAAACCTCGTAGCGGGGTCGGTCTCAGTGCTCGCCATCGGCGGCAATGCCAGCCTGAAGGAAGTCGCAGGTTCGCCTTTTACTCTCCCGGTTCCGTTGGGCGGGCAGACCCCCAGTGCATCGGCTCTGGCCGTGACCCCAACGGTTTACCCCAAGGTGTATGCGGTCTGTTCTGTGAGTCCGGCCCCAACCACAGAAAATCTTTACGTGACGGATTCCGTCAATTACATACTCTTGAACTATTCCGTGAATCCCTCGACGGGCGTGCTGACACTGGTGCCCTACTTGACGGCCCAGCCGGGAGCGCCGACCGGCACCGTGCCCTCGGGCGTGGCCGTCGATCCCTGTAACCGCTTCGTTTACGTGGCGAATGCGAGTCCCGACAACAGCGTGAGTGCCTTTACGATTTGCAGCGTGGTTCTGCTGCCCAAATGTCAATATGCGAATTACAGCCTTCTGCCAGTCCCCGGCTCGCCTTATTCGCTTTCCCCAGGCGACGATCCGGGACCGATGGCGGTGGATGCGTACGGCAATTACCTGTACGTAGTGGACACGGGTGAAGGCATAATCTCCCCCTTCAGGATAAGCGAAACCACCGGCAGTTTGACCCCACTCACACCACCGATCGTGACCGCGAACCCGGGGGCAAACTCGATTGCGATTCGCAGTGACGACAGTTGGATGTTTGTTGCCAATCGCAATACCGCCACCGTCTCGCAATACGGCATCATTCCCTCGACTGGAGCTCTGGTAGTTCAGCCGCTGATTGATACCTTTAACTATCCCTCGGGAGTGGCGGTGCATTAAAGCTGAACGACTAGGTCGGAATCTTCAGAATCAGATAGGCGCCAACCAGCGCAAAGGTCAGATCCGGCGACCACGCGGCCAGCGCTGGCGGCAACAGGCTGACGTTCCCCATCGCCTCGAACAGCCGCGAGACCACGGTGTAGACCACCGCGATTCCCACCGCGACCGCAACTCCCGTAACCGCTCCTTTCTGGGCTGCTGACAGGGAAAACGGAATGGCCAGTACCGCCATGATCAGCGTGATCAGCGGGAACGAGAGCTTCTCGTTTAACTGCACCCGCAGCCGCACTACATCGAACCCGCTCTGCTGCAGGTCGCGGATGTAACGGCGCAGTTCCTCATAGTTCATCTCGGAATACTGTTTCACTTCCTTCTTGAAATACGAGGGCGTCTCGCTGAGTTGAGGGAAGGTGGCAACGTCGAAAGTGCGATAGCCGTTTGGGGCGATGGCGGCGCCACGCAGAGTGCGCTCCCAGCCTTGCTCGTAGATCCAGCGGTTCATGCTGTCGGCCCAGTGGGCGCGGTCGGCATGGATGCGCTGCGTGATGGCGAAGCTGGCGGGATCGAGCTGAAAGACGGTAACGTTAGCGAACTGATCGCGGTCGGGATCGAAGAACTGGTAGTAGTAAATATCATTATGCTGCCCAAAAATCCAGCGGCGGTCGGGACGCAGATAGGTCTGCGGCGGCTTGCCCTTGATCTGGTTGTGGAGCGCCTCCTGGCGCTGGTTGGTATGAGGCAGGTAGAACTGGTCGGCAAAAAATAATCCCGCCGCCAGCACCGCGGCTGCGGCCAGCACCGGCGTGACAATGCGGTAAATGCTGGTTCCCGTCGCCTTGATCGCCGTGATCTCGTTGGCCCGGTTCATAAGCCCGAAGGTGATCAGCACCGCCAGCAGCATGATCAGCGGCGCAACGCTGTACAGCAGGTAAGGAGCAACGTTGAGCAAATACTCCGCCACCACAATTGCAGGGGTTTGATTCCGCAGGATGTCGCTCAGCAACTCGAACAGCGTAAACACCAGCAGCAGGACGAGGAATGTAGCGACGATCATCCCCATGTAGAGGAAAAAATCGCGCAGCACATAGTCGTCGAGCAGTGTCGGGAAGCTGGCGCTGAAAACCCGCCGCCGCGTTGAGGCACGCTTGAAAGCGTTGGCATTCTCTCGATGACTTCGCCGGGAAGCATGCGGTTGGCCGTTGGTCTGAAGCTTCTCCCGCCTCCCGGGCAGCCGGAAACTTGACAGGGCAAAGGGACGGCGCTCCGCTTGCCACAACAGGAATAACGCAGCCGCAAAGAATACGATGTCGGCCAGCCACGCTCCCAGCGCGGGGGTGAGCTTGCCCTGCTTGGCCAGCGAAATTCCGATCAAAGAAACAAAGTAATAGACAAAGACCAGCGCGATCGTGAGCACGAATCCGCCCGACTTGCCGCTCTTCTTCGACGAAAGTCCAAGAGGGATTCCAACCATGGCCAGCACCAGGCACGCCGTGGGCAAGGCGAAACGGTTGTAAAACTCGATCAGATACACGCGCGACAACGCGGGACTAACGCTGTCGGCGCGCTCGTGCAGCGCCCATGTCCCAATAGCTTTGTACGAGACTTGTTCGTCCGCTTTGTTCTCCGATGAAGGCAGATCGAGTGGGATGTCGGTTTGCTGGAAGGTCGAAATCTGGTAATGATCCACGTCTTTGGGATCGGTTTCGTGAGTAGAACCGTCGACCAGGTGCAGATCCAGGCGGTCCCGGCCCTCGGGGACGAGGATGCCTTCGCGAGCCAGCGTCACCCGCGGATTAGCTGGATCCGAAATGTCGGCGAGAAATACGCCCCTCCAAAGCGAGCCCCCTTGCGCGCTGCGTACGTCCTGCACATAGAGCACGAGTTTCGGAAAGCCCTCGTAGAACACGCGCGGCTGCACCTCATAGGAGACTTGCGACCCTTTAAGTTGATCCTCCAGGTGTGCGAGCGATGCCAGCGACCACGGCGCCAGGTAGATGCTGTTGGCCAGAGCCAGCAGCCAGGCGGCGGCCACAAAAATGGCCAGCACACGTCCAAAAGTCCACACCCCCATGCCGCTGGCGCGCATGGCTGTAATTTCGCTGTCGGCAGCGAGCCGGCTCAAGCCGATGAGAATCCCCACCAGCACGCTCATTGGGATGGTGTAGGTAAGCGCGCCCGGTAGGGTATAGAAGAAGATCTCGGCCACGCTGGGCAGCGGCGCGCTCGCCCGGACCACTAGTTCCAGAATGCGTCCCAGATATTGCGTGAACAACACGAAAGTAAAGATCGCCGCGCCGATGAGGGCGTGCGAGCTCACCTCACGAAGAATGTAACGGGTAAGAATCCGCATGGCGGCAGTTCTGAAGGCAGAATAGCACGGGCGCAGTTGGCACTTTCTGCGGTGATGCGAGGGGAAGCCGAGTCGTTAGTTTCCGACTGTCAGCGCAAGACGGATCGAGGTAAGATTTCTTTGTTTCCGTGAATCCGGTTATCAACCGCCGTGCCACCGCCCGATGGCTCGCCACAAAATGCTTTTACCCGGCTTTCAAAAATAACGCGCCCAGCGGCGGCAGCGTGAGTTTCAGCGAATGGGGACGGCCGTGGACAGGTTCTTCTTCGGCATTGACTCCGCCAAGGTTGCCCACGCCGGTGCCGCCGTATTCCAGCGCGTCGCTGTTCAGCAGTTCGCGCCAATAACCGCCCTCCGGCACGCCCACCCGATAGCCGGGGCGCGCTACAGGCGTGAAGTTACAAACGATCAGCACGGTATCTTTGGGCGATTCGCTTTTGCGCAGCAGCGAAATCGTGCTGGTGAGGTTGTCGTTGCAATCCACCCACTCGAAGCCCGCGGGGTTGGTGTCGAGCAAGTGCAGGGCAGGCTCGCTGCGGTAAACCCGGTTCAATTGGCCCACCCAGTTCTGTAAGCCACTGTGGTGCGCGTACTGAAGCACGTGCCACTCCAGGCTGGTGTCGTGCGTCCACTCGCGGACCTGGCCGAACTCGTCGCCCATGAACATCAACTTTTTGCCGGGTTGCGCGTACATGTAGGCGAACAGGAGCCGCAGGTTGGCAAAACGATTTTTCTCGTCGCCCGGCATCTTGCCAATCAGCGATCCCTTGCCATGAACCACCTCATCGTGCGAAAGCGGCAAGATGAAGTTCTCCTGAAACGAATACAACATCCGGAAGGTGAGCTTGCTGTGATGATATTTGCGGTGAATGGGATCCTGCTGGAAGTATTGGAGCGTGTCGTGCATCCATCCCATATCCCACTTCATGCCGAAGCCCAGGCCGCCGAGATACACCGGCCGCGAAACCATGGGCCAGGACGTAGATTCTTCCGCCGTGGTCTGGATATCGGGGTGCTCTTTGTAAGCTTCCTGATTGAACCGCCGGAGAAATTCGATGGCTTCCAGATTCTCCCGCCCGCCGAACTTATTGGGAATCCATTCGCCGTGCTTGCGTGAATAATCCAGATAAAGCATGGAGGCGACCGCATCCACCCGCAGCCCGTCGATGTGATACTTGTCGAGCCAGAACATCGCGCTCGACATCAGAAAGCTGCGCACTTCGGTACGTCCGTAGTTGAAAATGTGGGTCTTCCAGTCGGGATGGAAACCTTGCCGCGAATCGGCGTGTTCGTACAAGTGCGTGCCGTCGAAATAAGCCAGGCCGTGGGCGTCGGAAGGGAAGTGCGAAGGCACCCAATCGAGAATCACGGCGATGCCGTGCTGGTGCAGGTAATCCACCAGATACATGAAATCCTGCGGCGTGCCGTAGCGCGAAGTCGGAGCAAAGTAACCTGTGGTCTGGTATCCCCACGATCCGTAAAAGGGATGCTCCATCACCGGCAGGAATTCCACGTGGGTAAAGCCCATCCGTCCCACGTACTCCGCCAATCGTGGCGCGGTCTCGCGATAGGTTAGGGGCCGGTTGTGTTCTTCGGGAACGCGCATCCACGAACCCAGGTGAACTTCATAAATGGATTGCGGAGCGCGCAGCGAGTTGCGCGCGCCGCGCCTCTCCATCCATGCTTTATCGTTCCACTGATAGTCGAGATCCCACACCACCGAACCCGTGCGGGGCGGCTTCTCGTGCCAGAGGCCAAGCGGGTCGGCCTTATCGACGCGGTAGCCGTGACGTCGCGACTCGATATGAAATTTGTAGAGAGCACCTTTGGTTACGCCAGGGACGAATCCTTCCCAGATACCGGAAGCGCCGCGCGGCGCGAGCAAGTGCGTTTGGGGCTGCCAGTTGTTAAAGCTGCCAATCACTGAAATCTGCTGCGCGTTCGGTGCCCAGACACTGAATACTGTACCCGCTTGTCCGTCGCGCGAGACCAGATGTGCCCCCATCGTCTCGTACAGCCGGTAGTTGCTGCCCTCGTTGAACAGATAAAGATCCTGATCTGAGAGCAGGCTCATGCGGTCAGACGGGACGGGAGTGGAAATCTCTGCCATTTTCGAGTTCTTAGTGTACCGGAAGAGGTGCGAGCCGGCAGAATCCGCATGCTAGACTTTCCTTTCCAGCCATGCCTGCCCTGCGTCTGATTTTTCTCTGGCACCAGCACCAGCCTTTCTACAAGGATCTGGTGACCGGAGAATATCGCCTGCCCTGGGTGCGCCTGCATGCGCTCAAGGATTATTACGGCATGGTGAAGCTGCTGGACGAATTTCCCAATGTCCACCAGAACTTCAATCTGGTGCCGTCGCTGATCACGCAGATTCAGGACTACGTGGCAGGCACGGCCCAGGATCCGTTTCTGAACGTGGCAGCCAAGCCCGCCAAAGACCTGACGCAAACGGAGCGGACGTTCGCCCTGAAATATCTTTTTCAGGCCAACCCGGCAAACGTGATTGGGCGCTATCCGCGTTACTGGGAACTGCGGGAGCGCTTCCGCGAGCATGGGTATGTGCCGGAGAAAGCGGAAAAGTATTTCGAGCCGAGGCACTTCACCGATTTGCAGGTGCTCTCGCAGATCGCCTGGTTCGACGAATTTTTTCTGGAAGATAAAGACGTTGCGGCGCTGATCAAGAAAGAGCGCAACTACTCCCTCGAGGATCAGAGTTTCGTGATCAAGCGCGAGCGCGAACTGCTGGGTAAGGTTCTGCCGGCCTACGCCGATGCCGCGAAGAAAGGATCCATCGAAATTTCCGCGACGCCCTTCTATCATCCGATTCTTCCGCTGGTCTGCGACGCCAACGCCGGCGCGGCTTCTTCGCCGGGCTTGCCCCTGCCGCAGAACCGATTTCGCCATCCCGAGGACGCCCGCGAGCAACTGGTGCGCGCCCTCGATCTTCACCAGCAAGTCTTTGGCGTGCGGCCGCAGGGCGTGTGGCCCTCGGAGGGCAGCGTCTCGGCAGAAGTGCTGGCCATTGCGCACAGCCTGGGCATTAAGTGGATGGCCACCGACGAAGGCGTGCTCGGTCGCAGTGCCGAAGTGTTTTTCGCCCGCGATGAAAATGGACGGTTGCCTGCGGACTTGGCGCAGCGGCTTTATGATATCCATCGCTACGAAAACGGACGGACCGAGATGCACCTGGTCTTTCGCGACCACACGATTTCGGACCTGATCGGCTTTGTCTACTCAGGAATGGATCCCGGTGAAGCTGCCGGACATCTGCTGCACAACATCAAAGAGGCGGCGAAACCCGTGCTTGCGCAGGGCCGGGAGGCGGTGGTCTCGGTGATTCTCGATGGCGAGAATGCGTGGGAATACTATCCCAAATCCGGGCGGGAATTTCTGCGGCGCTTCTACGATGCGGTGCAGCGCGAGGCGGGTCTTGAAGCAGTCACCGTTTCAGAGGCGATTGCCCGCCATCGCAACGTCTCGCCGTTAAAATCGCTGGTCCCGGGCTCGTGGATCAACGCCAACTTCAATGTCTGGATCGGCGCTCCCGAAGATAACCGCGCCTGGGATTACCTGTTCCACGCGCGCGAGTTTTATGCGCAGAATGCCGCCAAAGCAAATGAGGCGCAACGCAAGCTGGCCTTCGAAGAGATTCTGATTGCCGAAGGCAGCGACTGGAACTGGTGGTACGGTCCCGAGCACCACTCCGCCAATGACCACGATTTTGACGAGCTTTACCGCAAGCATCTTTCGAACGTATATCAGGCCCTGGGAGCGACGCCACCGGATTACCTGGCGCAGCCGATAACGGCTGGCGAAGTGCGTCCCGCCTTTACCCCGCAGACCGCCTACATTCATCCCCGCGTATCCGGCGACAAAGTACGCTACTTCGAGTGGATGGGCGCTGCCCTTTTCACGGCCGATCAGCGTGCCGGCGCCATGCACGGAAAGCAATTCCTGCTGGATTCCGTATATGCCGGAATCGATGGCACGTTCGTCTACGGGCGATTGGATTTTGCCGGGACGGTTCCGGAGATGGAATTCGAGCTGGTGGTGAATTTGGAATCGTGGGCGAACGGAGAAGCGCGGGCGCGGCGAACTCTGCGGCTCGATGCCAAAGTGCGGGATCGCAAGCTGACGGAATGGAAGGTCGATGGCCGAGTTGATGAAGGAATACGACCGGCTTCAGTAAAGAGTGAAGAGAGCGCCAAGGCAGCCTTGATACGCAACTTCGAGTTTCGCCTGCCCCTCAGTTGGTTGCTGGCGGCGCCCGGCTCGGCTGCCGCAAACCCAGGGACGAATACTGAAACTGCGGGCAAGAACACAGCGGGCGCCGTCGCCGTTCCACCAACCAGCCGGCTCAAGTTGCGCTTCAGCCTCTGGCACAATCGTCTGCCCGTGGATTCATTACCCGTCGAGGGCTGGATCGAACTTCAGTTGTTGAGCGAGGCGGATCTCGGTGGGGGAATGTAAATTGGAGGGCTGGGGCTTTAGGACCCGCAGGATCCTCACAGTCCACATTCCGACGTACCTATGCCGTATAAGGGGCGTATCGGCTCGTCGGAATGAGCGCCCAGGCTGGACTCCCCGCTTGCCAAGAATGCTACGCAAAACAAAACCGAACCAACCCTGGTCCGGTTTTCTTGCCGAGAATGAGATTTGGCTATTGCCCCGCGCTGGCCACGGCCGCCGTCATCGCCAGCGGACGGTTGAGTTCGATGGTTAGAGTGGTGCCCGCGGGCAATATCGCTGAGCGGTGCTTGCTGAGCCAGTGAACGCCGGTCGAGCCCGCGCCCACCACGCCGCCAATGAGGATTCCCGGAGGGCCGCCGATGAGGCCGCCGATCAGCATGCCGCCGGCCGTGCCTCCGCCGGTTTCCAGTTGATCGCGGCGGTCGTGACCGGATCCCTTAAACTCGCCTTCCTGGTTCACATCTGTGCCGCGCCCCGCGTTGGTGTCGACTAGCGTGGCATCCAGGAAAAGGCGTTCGCCGTTCGGCAGAATCAGGGATTCCGGCAGAATCCCGATCGTCGGCTTGCCGGCGATGCGGCGCGGCTCGGCCACCTTGGTGACGCGGCCTTCCACCATCGCTCCAGCAGGAATTAGCGTCTTGCCGTTGACCACTACGGCTTGGGTCAGCCGCCCCTGAAAAGGATCACCCGGCTTATTGCTGAAGGTTGCGAGCGTTGTATCGAGCCTGACCATCAGTGCCGTACCCGCTGGCACCGGCGCGTTGCCTTGTGCCACCGCCGTCGCCGCCATCAGCAAACTGCAAAATAGAACGATCCACTTCTTCATAACTCCTCCAAAGCCCGCGAAACTAGGTGTCCGCCGCTGGATATGCAACGTTGCTTTCACTTTAGATTAGAGGGATGGCCGGAACAACACGCCGAGTTGCCAGGAACCAGCAAAGATAAGGGGTGGGGCAGTGGGCGATTGCGAATCAGCGCAGTGCTGGGCTACGCCTGAATTCATCCGCTACCCTGTGAGACGGGTCACATTGCCGTGATCTTGCATCCGCTATAATCGTGAGTTTCGCAATCACCACCTGGGCGCGGCGCAGGCTGGCTCTGGGCCAGCAACGTGACGCCTCCGCGGAGTGATCGACGACTCGGAACTCATACCAGACTGGAAGGACGGAAAGATTCATGACGAATATTGCAGCCATCATCGGACGGGAAGTGCTGGATTCGCGAGGCAATCCTACTGTGGAAGCCGAAGTTCAATTGGTGGACGGAGCAGTCGGCCAGGCCATTGTCCCCAGCGGAGCATCCACCGGCGAGCACGAGGCCGTCGAACTACGCGACGGCGACACCACGCGCTTTCTCGGCAAGGGAGTTCTGAAAGCCGTCGAGAACGTCAACGGCGAGATCGCCGCCGCGCTGGCCAATTGGGACGCCGCCGATCAGCGCGGCCTTGACCAGAAGATGATTGAACTCGACGGCACGGACAATAAAAGCCGCCTCGGCGCGAATGCGATTCTTGCAGTCTCCATGGCCGCGGCACGTGCAGCTGCGGCGGAATTCGATTTGCCGCTCTACCGTTACCTCGGAGGCGCCGGCGCCAACACTTTGCCCACGCCCATGATGAACATCCTCAACGGCGGAGCCCATGCCGATAACAACGTCGACTTCCAGGAATTCATGGTGATGCCTGTGGGCGCGCCGTCGTTTTCCGAGGCGCTGCGCTGGGGCGTCGAAGTTTTTCATACCCTCAAAGGCGTGCTGAAAAAGCGCGGCTACAACACCGCTGTCGGCGATGAAGGCGGATTTGCGCCCTCGGTGAAGTCGAATGTCGAAGCCATCGAGGTGGTGCTCGAAGCCATTCAGCAGGCCGGCTACAAACCCGGAGAAGAGATCGCCATCGCTCTCGATCCCGCGGCCAGCGAGTTTTATCAGGATGGCAAATACGTTTTTAAGAAATCGGACAAGTCCGCGAGGAGTTCCGATGACATGGTGAGGTTCTATGCCAAATGGGTGAACGACTATCCCATTGTTTCGCTGGAAGACGGCCTTGCGGAAGGCGACTGGGAGGGCTGGCAGAACCTGACCAGGGAACTCGGCGGCAAGATTCAGTTGGTCGGGGATGACATCTTTGTCACCAACATTCAATTTCTGCAAGAGGGAATCGACAAGGGCGTAGCCAACTCGATTCTGATCAAAGTCAATCAGATCGGCACAGTCAGCGAAACGCTCGATGCCATCGACCTGGCCCGCCGCAATGGTTACACGTCGGTGATCTCGCATCGTTCCGGCGAGACCGAAGACACATTTATTGCCGACCTCGCCGTTGCAACTGGAGTGGGCCAAATCAAGACCGGGTCAGCCTCCCGCACGGACCGCATCTGCAAGTACAATCAGTTGCTGCGCATTGAAGCCGAGCTGGGGGACGCGGCGAGATTCCTGGGGCTGAAGGCGCTGAATTACAAAGGCTAAAGACGCCTATCTTTGAAGTTTCGGAGTGTCTATGAGATTCAAATCGTTAGTGGCAGTGGGCCTGATTGCTTTTTCCATCGGAGCCGGTGCCCAAACCAATGTGTCGATCGCCCCAGACATGGCTTCGAAAGAAGACGTCCAGAAGCTCTTCGATGTCATGGCCAGCCGTGACCAGATGGCCCAGATGATGCAGAAAGTCTTCGCGCAGATGAGGATTCTGAACCGCGATGAGATCAAGCGACGGCATCCGGAAATTACCGCGCCGCAGCTCGCGAGCATGGACCGGCAGTCTGAGGAACTTCTGAAAAATTTTCCTCTGGACGAGATGTTGAGCGACATGATCCCCGTCTATCAGCGGCACTTTTCGAAAACCGACATCGACGCGTTCACAACTTTTTTCTCTTCTCCGGCCGGGCAGAGATATCTCCACGAGATACCTGCGGTCACGGCGGAAACCATGCGCGCGGTGTATCCGCGGATTGAAGCGGAGGTCGACGCCATACTCAAGCGCGCTGAGGAGAAAACTGCGTCGCCGAAACCGTAAGCATTGACTCAGTCCATGACTTAGGCTCGTCGGCCCGACTCCTGTGACATCCGACCTTGCCTTCCACAGCCCAAACAGTAGACCATGACGCTGGAGGCAGGTCCGGCGAACTTGAGGACAGGAATGCTAACTCCTTTGCTCCCAAGATTTTGCCCGCAAGTTATTGATTCCAAGAGATTATTTCCGATTTTCTCTCTAACATGATGATTCCAATAGATCAGGGGGAGGGGGGAGGGGGTACCGTTATACGAACAGTAAATTGCGTCTGTCACGGGAGCCCAAGGGGTTAACTTAGTCCATGACTTAGTTAGAATGACGTTATGGAAGTCAATATCCACGAGGCCAAAACCCATCTTTCACGCCTGCTCGAACGCGTCGCGGTCGGCGAGGAGGTTGTCATCGCCAAAGCAGGCAAGCCCGTGGCGAAGCTTGTGCCCATCGAATCCTCGCGCCCCAGGTTCAGGCTGGGCTCAGCCAAGGGCGAATTTGTGGTTCCGGACGACTTCAACGATCCGTTGCCCAAAGAGATTGAAGACTTATTCTGGCGATGAGAGTTCTCATTGATACGCAGGTTTTGCTTTGGGGACTACAGAACGAGCAGAAGCTGTCTCGACGGGTTCAAACCCTTCTACCTGTGGCTGACGTGTGGATCAGCGTTGCCAGTTTGTGGGAGGTCATCACCAAGGTCCAGGTAGGCAAACTCGCTCTTCCCGCACCCGTAGGCGATTACCTGGCTACGAAGCTCAAAGCAAATGGAATCCTGGTCTTACCCATCACATTTGATCACGTGAAGCGCATGGAAGGATTGCCACTTCACCATCGCGACCCGTTTGACCGTATTCTGATCGCTCAGAGCTTGGAAGAAAAACTTCCGGTTATAACTTCCGATCCTTTATTCGCGCCCTATCTTGTTGAGGTAATCTGGTAGTCGTTCCGCCTGTGCGAGCAAGCGGCCCTTGGAGAATCCCGCAAAGAGTATGACTCGTCCTAAACCGCTAATTCTTATTATCCTCGACGGCTGGGGTTATCGCGCCGAGACCAAAGCCAACGCCATCGCTCTCGCCCGCAAGCCGACGTACGACCGCCTGCTGCGCGAGTATCCCAACACGCTGATTCACACCAGCGGACCGTTCGTCGGCCTGCCTGAGGGGCAGATGGGCAACAGCGAGGTGGGGCATCTCAACATCGGCGCCGGCCGCATCGTTCACATGGACATCACCCGGATCGATCTGATGATCCAGAACGGCGAGTTCTTCTCGCATCCTGAGCTGCTGGCGGCAATGAAACATGCACGCGCGGGCGAGCGACGGCTGCATCTGTTCGGCCTGGTCTCCGATGGTGGAGTGCATTCGCAGCAGGCGCATCTTTATGCCCTGTTGAAGATGGCGAAGCAAAACGGAGCCGACCGCGTCTTCGTGCACGCTTTTGTGGATGGCCGCGATACTCTGCCCACCAACGGGGCCGGCTATCTGGAACAACTGCAACAGAAGATGCGCGAGTATAACTCCGGAAAAATCGCCACGGTGAACGGACGTTACTACGCCATGGATCGCGACCGCCGCTGGGAGCGCATTCTCAAGGCCTACAACGCGATGGTCCTCGGCGACGCCGAAGGCGGCAAGAGCGCTGATCCAGTACAAGGCATGAAAGATTCCTACAGCAAAGGCGTGACCGACGAATTTGTGGTGCCCTTTGTCTGCACAGATAGGAATGGCCGGCCGCTGGCAACCATTCGAGACGACGACGCCTGCATCTGTTTCAATTTCCGTGCCGACCGCGTCCGCCAGATCACGCGCGCATTGGCGCGCAACAGTGGGCTGAACGCGAAAGGCGGTAGAGATCTTCCCGGCGCGGCCGATCTCGACACCACAATTCCGCGCGACCGGGTGCCGAAGAATCTGCACTACGTTTGCATGACCCAGTACGACAAGAATTTTAGCCTGCCGGTGGTGATTCCGCCGGAATCGATGGCGAATATCCTGGCAAACGTAATGGGCGGCTTGAACATGCGCAACCTCCGCGTGGCTGAAACCGAAAAATATGCGCACGTGACCTATTTCTTCAATGGCGGCGTGGAGCAGCCATTTCCCGGCGAAGAGCGCGTGATGGTGCAGTCGCCGAAGGTTGCGACTTACGATCTGAAGCCGGAGATGAGCGCCGCCGGCATTGCCGATGCCGTCGTCAAGGCCACGGAAGATGGAACGTTCGATGTCGTAATTGTGAACTTCGCGAATGCGGATATGGTTGGCCACTCGGGCAAGATTGAGCCCACAGTAAAAGCGGTCGAAACCGTCGATGCGTGTCTTGCCCGCATTGAATCGGTTGTCCGAGCCAAAGGTGGCGCCATGCTCATCACCGCGGACCACGGCAATGCCGAGATGATGATCGATCTCACCACGGGCGGACCCCACACGGCGCACACCACCAACCCGGTGCCGTTTATTGTGGTCGCGGAAGATGCCAGACAGTACACGCTAAAGCCGAACGGCTCGTTGCGGGATATTTCGCCGACCATGCTTGGAATCCTCGGGGTCGACGAACCGAAGGAGATGACGGGACAAGACCTGCGGACATTCCTGAAGAGCCATCGGCAGAATTGATTCCACGAAGGCAAGAAAGTAAATTCACCTGCCTCGAAGTCGTTCCCTCGCCCCGCCCGGTCAAGACGCTTTCGAGTTCGTCCGCAAAGGCGCGGCCGCCTCAGGACGGAAATTCTTCACCGCGAAAATGCCCAGCACAACGAAGATCGCCAAGACGACAACTTGAACGATCTGAAACGGCGGCTCTTTTTGTGTTGGAGCCAGCGCGTGGACAGCCGGCACTTTCAGGAATATCTGCACCACCAAAACGAAGACATTCAGATAGAGGGCAAGCACGGCGCTGACCACATAGATTGGGCGCCAGGCGCGAACCAGGTGAAAAGCGTAACGTGCCAGGATGGCAATCGCGAGTGCCACCAGCGAGATGACGCCGACCACATGAGATGGCAAGAGGTGCTTGAACGGAAACAGAAAACCGGTCAGGCTGGTTAAGACCGTGGTCACCAGAAAGATGGCGGTTGCTCCGTCGAAGCGTTTTCCCCGCAGCAGCCCGTACAATACGAGGAGTCCCGAGCCGATGCCGGCGAGGCTCAGCAACACGTGCACCAGGGTAAATGTCGATGTGGTCATGCCCAGGATCATGGGTGCCATTCCTTGAAAGTCAAGATGTTACGTCCGACGCGATAAAACCGCAAGACACGATCAACGGCTGTCCGGGTTCGGCTCATGAATCGCCGTCGGGTTCCGGCGGACTCTCCGCTTCGTGCTACAGTTTTCCCCGGGCAATTGGGTTCGCCTGGGTTCCATGGAACCGCAGATCATTCTTGTCCATCTCGTGCTCAAGCTGGGAGTGGCCGCCGCCGTCTCCAGCAGCCTGGTGCGCTCCAAGGAGTTCAAGGCGCTTTTGTTTCGCGAAGAACGCGCCTTCCGGCAGAAGATTTACCTCGTGTTGTGCATTGCCCTTCCGATCACGATCGGCGTGTGGATCCGGCTTTCGGTCAAGAGTTTTTTCGCCGGCGATTTAAGTTTTGAAACCGCGCTTTTGCTGGGAGTGATCGGCGGCCGCTGGGCGGGCGTTCTGGGAGGCGCCTTGATGGCCTTGCCGGCGCTCATGAATGCGGAATGGGCTGCGCTGCCCTTCGGCGTGCTTTGCGGCTTCATCGCCGGCCAACTGCGCACCATGGCCGCGGATAAGGACGATATCTGGTCATTTTCCCCCTTCATCGATCTCAGCATTTACCGCCTGATTCGCCGCAATCTGCCCACGCCGCGTCTGTTTGACTGGCAGATCATGTTCTTCACCACGATCATTGGACTGCGTTTCGTGCAGACGGAACTGGCGCGATACTTTCCCCATTCGATTTTCAGCCTGGACAGCGGCAATCTGTGGGTCGAGGCGGCGATCTATGCGGCCTCGGCGATGGCCATCGGAATTGAACTCAAGATCTTCAACAGCGTGCGCCTCCAGATCAAACTGGAAGAGCAAGAGCGGCTGCTGTTGCACGCGCGCATGGAAGCGCTGCAAAATCAGATCAACCCGCATTTCCTGTTCAACACCTTGAACTCGATTTCTTCGCTGGTGCGCTTCGATCCGGAGAAAGCGCGCGAGGTGATATCAAAATTGGCCACCATCCTTCGGCGTTTGCTGAACAGCGCCGACTCCTTCGTGCCTCTGCGGGAAGAAGTGGAATTCATCGACAACTATCTTGACATTGAAGTAGTCCGTTTTGGACACGATAAACTTCGCGTGGTGAAGGAGCTTGATCCCGCATCCCTCGACGTCATGGTTCCCAGCATGCTTCTGCAGCCTCTGGTGGAGAACTGCATCAAGCACGGACTCTCTTCAAAAGTGGAAGGCGGAAGCATCTATTTGCGCAGCCGCTTGTCCAACGGCGGATTGATTATTGAGGTGGAAGACGATGGCGTGGGCATGGGCGGCACGCAAGTGATGGAATCCGGGAATATGCAAGGCGCGGGCATTGGCATGGCCAACATTTCCGAGCGGCTCCAGGTGTTGTACGGGGATACGGCGCGCATGACCATCGACAGCCACGAAGGAACGGGAACCCTGGTGCGCATACGATTGCCCTTCTTGCAGGCGACGGGAGCGGTTCCGGAGAGTTTCTACGAAGAGCGCTCGACGACGCGGCGGTAAAAATCCTCGTATTGCGGAACGATCTTGCTGGAACAGAATCGGGATTGGGCGACAGCGCGAGCCGCCTTTCCCATGGCTCGCAGCCGGCTTTCGTCCTTCAGCAGTTCGATGGCGTAGCGCGCCATCGTATCCACATCGCCGACATCGGCCAGATAGCCGCTGGAGCCGTGTTCGATCACTTCCGGCACGCCGCCGGTGCGGGTCGCGATAGGGACGACCTCACAGGCCATCCCTTCCAGCGCCGCCAAACCGAACGATTCCAACTCACTCGGCATGAGCAGGATGTCGGCAATTCCCAGCTTCTCCTGCACCTGGTCCTGTTTGCCGAGGAACAGAACGTCCTCATGGATGCCTTTTTGTACGGCCAGCCATTCGGCCACGGAACGGTCAGGGCCATCACCGATCAGTAAGAGTTTCGACGGGACTTGTTTGCGCACGCGGTCGAATATCTCGATCACGTCGGAAACCCGCTTCACCGGCCGAAAATTGGAAAGGTGCACCAGCAAACGCTCATCCTTGGGCGCATACTCTGCCCGCAGTACCGCTGAGTTATGCGGCCTGATATACACGTCACAATTTACCGAGTTGTAGATCACTTCGATTTCCTTCTTCACATCGAAGACCCGCAAGGTGCGGTCGCGCAAGTAGTTGGAGATGGCAGTGACACCGTCGCTCTGGTTGATGGAGTAGCGGGTGATGGGCAGGTAAGAGCGGTCGATCCCGACCAGTGTGATGTCAGTGCCGTGCAGCGTGGTGACAAAGGGCAGGCGGCGGCCCTTGGCTCCATCCGACAGCATTTGGCGCGCCAGCAGCGCGCTGACGGAGTGCGGAATCGCGTAGTGCACGTGCAGCAGATCCAGATCGTACAACTGCGCGACCTCAGCCATGCGCGTGGCCAGCGCCAGATCGTATGGCGGATAGTCGAACAGCGGGTAGCGCGACACTTCCACTTCGTGATAGTGAATGTTGGGCTCCGCGCCCCTGAGCCTGATGGGCTGAGCGTAGGAGATGAAATGAATCTCGTGGCCGCGCTGGGCGAGCTCCAGACCAAGTTCCGTGGCAACGACGCCGCTGCCGCCGTAGGTGGGATAACAGGTGATGCCGATCTTCATTCCGCGAGGGTCCGCCCTTTCCGCCAGTTCGACGGGGGTTGTGTAATTCGATGGCCGGAAACAATAGAGGATGCAGATTCTACAGTTGGACCCGGGACTGCCGCGCCGAAAAAGGATTTAGCGCGGAAGAGCTACTCAGCGGGTTTTGGTCCGGGCTTGTGAATACCCGGGTCCAGTTTGTCCAGGTGGGCTTGAAAGCGCTTCTTGGAGTCTTCGGGCAGTCCGGTAAATTCGATGCCCATGCCCACTCCGGGATCGCGCGTGCGCACGGTGGCGCTGGCGGAGATGTGCTCCTGGTCGATCCAGAAATCCACTTTCAGCACGGTACTAATCGTCAATGGCATGGCGGTCTCAACATAGCAGCCGTTGCCGCTGATGTCGGTGGCATTGACCCGCATGGGCGTGTTCACGCGCTCGTCGCGGAATTCCAGGGGGAACGAGATCTTGTGCCGCAGAAATTTTCTGCGATTATCCGGCGCGACCACCGGCACATTGGAGCGCACTTCCTCGGGCAGCCGGGAAAGCCACGGGCATTCCTGGTCAACCACCAACTGAACTCCCACTTGAACTCTCTTTAATCCTCCGGCTTCCATCACCCAGATCACTTTGCAGCGGGCTTTCTTACTCTCATATTGAATGCCGATGACGTCGCCCACCTTCAACTCCTGCTCGAGGCCGCAGATGCAGGCGCCGGTGACGCTGACATTCTGGGCGGTGGCATTCTGATGGAAGGGCTGGTCGTTGGCCCCCATGCCCCACACACGAATGCGCAGGTCCAAGGTCGCACGCGGGGCTGCCCCAGTGGCAGACATGATAAAAGCCTCCCAGCCTGAATCTTCTGAGCCGGATCTAACCACAATCATAACCTCTGAGAACGATTTCGTACCGTTACGAAGGTAATTCGAGTGCCAGTGTCGCAAAGGATTCCCAGACGGCTCCGCTATCGACGGGTTTCCGTAGGAAGCAGTTCGCGATAGGAAATCAACTCAATCCCGGCATTTAACAGCGATTTTCGTACTTCTGGCATGGTCAGGACGCGCAACTCGGTTTCGCGCGAATCGCGCAGGCGAGTCCCGGCCGACTTCAGATCGTCATCGTTGTAGCCGGGATGGCAGACGAATTCCCAAGTGCCTTCGGGAATAAGGGCAGCGACGCCGCGGAGAAGGCTTTCATCGAGGGCTCCAGTCACAACAACGCCGAACGTGCCGTCGGGAGTTGCCAGGCCCTCACGGCGCGCCGCGTCGAGGAAGCTGGCGGCAAGAGCGCGGAGAATTCGCACCTCGGCGTAGCGCGTCCAGAGATTGGGACGTGTCAGAAGGTCGCTGGACTTCAGAGGTTTGCGCGGGCCGAAAGGGTTGCGGACCGCGTGCACGCCGCAGGCGCGGGCAGCGCGCAGCAGCGGCCGCAGCACGGCGGGGAACAAGTGCGTATGCTTGTGTGTATCCACATGAGAGACGCTGAGGCCGGCCGATTGGAGCTTGCGAATCTGCGCGCCCGCCTCAGCTTCGATTTCGCCCGCGTCCAGGAGGCCGATTAGAGCGCGGGCGGCGAAGGATTTTATGCCGTCGCGGAAGCGAGCGCCGCCGGAATCCGGGGAAACGAGGGAAGGCAGCAGACCGGCGCCAAGAATCGGGTCGCCGTCGATCAGGACGACATGGCAGCCCACGCTGAGACGAGGAAGCGATTTTGCCGAACTCACGGCGTCTTCGAATGCGCGGCCGCCGGCCATCAACGTGGAAGAAGTCACGATTCCGTGAGTGTGGGCTTCGACGATGCCCCGATTGACGCCCCCGGTGAGGCCGAAATCATCGGCATTGACGATCAGACGACGCACTGCGTCAGTCTAGCAGGGGGGAGACTGACGTTGGCGGAAAGGGCAGCGAGGTTGTTGTGTTGGACCGATTTTTTTACAGTCGCGTATACTCACTGCAGCGCCGTTCGCGCAGATGCCCCTCAATCGAATCCCGGCAGACACGGCGTCCACGGGAGGGAAGCCGCGGAGATGAGATGGCAGCGCAGGGGCGGTTAGCTCAGCTGGTTAGAGCGCCTGCCTTACAAGCAGGAGGTCGCAGGTTCGAGTCCTGCACTGCCCACCATTCAATAAGTAGATCATGCGGACTATTAGATTCCTTTAGATTCCGCTTGATTCCTTTCCTCCCCTTGTGGCAATGTACTGGCACCTTGGGGGTGGATTCCTGTGGACGGAAACTATCGTCGTCTTGGGATACGGTATTTAATCGTTTCATTACTGCTTGTTTTCGCCACGAGCGCGGCGCTCGCGGATGTGACCGGTTCGCTTACGGGCGTAGTTCGTGACAGTTCACAGGCCGTGGTTGCGGGCGCGAAAGTCACGATCACAAACTCCCAAACCAATCTGAGCCAGTCAACAACTTCAGCGGCCGACGGCTCGTACCACTTTCTCGCTTTGGCCGCAGGAACCTACAAGCTCACCGCAACTGCTCCAGGTTTCCGGACTTATTCCACCAACGAGATCACCGTTCAGGTGAACGATCAACTCAAGCTCGACATCACGCTCAAGGTCGGCACGGTGGCCGAACAGGTCGACGTTACCGTCAACCTTGTGCACGTGGAGACGGAAAGCACGCAACTCGGCGACGTCATCGATTCACAGAAGATGCTCAACCTGCCGCTGAATGGCCGCAGCTATCTTGACCTGCTGGGCTTGCAGGCCGGTGTGGCGCCGAGCGGCTCCGTCACGATCGGTGGCGACCGCCCGGTTTCCGGTTACATCACAAATGCCGGCAATATCTCAGTGAATGGCCAGCGCGAGACGGCCAACGCCTTTCTGGTGAATGGCGGCGATGTCAGCGAGGGGCGAAACCTGGGCGCCGGACTGGTTCCGAATCTTGATTCCGTCGAAGAGTTTCGCCTTATCACCAACAGCTTTGACGCGGAATACGGAAAATTCAGCGGCGCGGTGATGAACGCCATCACCAAGTCGGGCACGAACGGGTTCCACGGTGACGCGTTCGAGTTCCTGCGCAACGACGGTATGGATGCCAGAAGTTTTTTCACATCCACCAAGTCCGAGCTGCATCGTAGCCAGTTCGGTTTCACCGCTGGCGGGCCATTCTGGAAGGACAGGCTGTTCTGGTTCACCGATTATCAAGGAACCAAACAAGTGCAGGGAGCAGAAACCGGAATCGTTTACGTGCCCAGCGCTGCCGAGCTTCAGGGCAAC
This sequence comes from Candidatus Sulfotelmatobacter sp., assembly GCA_049800135.1. GTDB lineage: Bacteria > Acidobacteriota > Terriglobia > Terriglobales > Acidobacteriaceae > Sulfotelmatobacter. The sequence continues at coordinate 54,916 of JBARJF010000033.1, read as the reverse complement.
TTTGGGCCCGGAGCATTAACCGGCACAGTCGATGGCACCGCGGGCGGCACTTGTCCCGCGTGTGGCTGGCCGACGGAGCTCTCACAGCGGCTGGGTTACACGGTAACCAATGGCGAACCATACTGGACTGCCGGCTGCAATACGCTGGCCGACGCTCAGGCCGGAACGTGCGTGTTTCCCGGCGGCATTGTTCCCCACAGTGCCTGGTCGCCAGCAGCGGTTGGACTTCTCCCTTACATTCCGGGGCCCAATAACAGCTCGGGCACATAGTCGGACAATAGTCAAAAGAATACTGTTACTGACAATAAAATCGGGGAGCGCGTCGACTTCGACAATCGCAAGACGGGGAACTGGTCGTTCTACTATCACTTCGACGATTCGACTGTTTTCGACGCGTTGCCCAGTGGCGGCGCAAGCGTGCCAGGCTTCCCCGCGCAGACGCCAAGCCGGGCCCAAGAGTTTGTGATGAGCAACACGAAGACTCTTGGCCCCAGCGCCGTGAACGAGGCGCGGGTTACGTTCTTCCGCACGTCTACCCACCTGGACAACCCGAAGGGTGGCGAAGCGCAGTTATCCTCTCTCGGGTTTGTAACCGGCGCCGGCACCCTGGGCATTATTCCCGACGCCTATCCCGGATATCCGGAGTATGTGCCCCAAGTCTACTTCAACAACTTCGCCATCGGCGCACCCTCTCTGATCACCTTCCAGCCCGATAACACCTACACGGTGTCGGACGGGCTTTCCAAAGTGGTGGGCAAACATACGCTTAAGTTCGGAGGGGAATTTCGCTATCTGCAGGTTAACGAACGCAACTTGGCCAGCCAGGATGGGGCTTTTGTATTCGACGGCACTGTCACCGGCGTCGATTTCGCCGATTACCTGATTGGGGCGCCGACGGCCCAAGGCGGATACACTCAAGCGGCTTTACAGCTCCTGGACTCGCGCACTCGCTATGGTGGTGCGTATGCGCAAGACTCATGGAAGGCCACCCCAGACCTGACGTTGAACCTCGGGCTCCGTTGGGAAGTTAGCATGCCCTGGTATGACACCCAAGGCAAGATCCAGACTTGGGTTAAGGGAGAGCAGTCAACGGTCTTTCCGGAGGCTCCACAAGGCCTCGTATTTCCAGGCGATCCAGGCATTCCTAAGACGCTGGCCCCGACCAGATACGATAACTTCGCACCGCGCCTCGGTATTGCCTACTCTCCGGGCTTTACCGACGGAGTCTTGGGCAAGGTATTTGGCGGGCCCGGTAAATCTAGCATCCGTGCGTCCTTTGGCATCTATTACACGTCGGTTGAGGACCTCAATCTCTTTTATGAGGTGGCCGATGCTCCGTTTGGCTTGTACTGGAGCAGTCCGGGTCCCGTTGAGTTCTCGGAGCCTTTCCGAAATCGGCTGGACGGAGGCACCGACGGCGAAGGGCAGCGGTTCCCGTTCACCATCCCGACTCCGGGTAGCCCGGCAAATAAGACGCTCAGTTTCGCGGTTTATGAGCCGATGTCCTATTTCCCCGGATACGATATTCATAACGAGCTCCCGTATGCCGAGCACTTCAATTTCACGATCCAGCGTGAGCTGAGCAGATCCACCGTATTGACTGTGTCCTACGTCGGCACGGCAGGTCACCGGCTTATCGCGCAGACCGAGGCCAACCCGGGGGATGCCGGCTTATGTGAGCGACTCACCGCGCAAGGATATTTCGACCAATCCGCCGGTACCACCGGGTGCGGACCGAATGCTGAGCAGGACACGTTTACTCTTGGATCAAATACGGTTTACGGCACCAGGGACACACTTCTAAATCCGAATTACTGCCCCGCAGCCCAGAGCCTCTGTTTTGGTTATGGCAACACCTTCACCAAGCTGGTGGCAAATTCGATCTACCACTCCGGGGAGCTGACGGTCGAGCGTAAAGCCGGTGATGTAACCTTTTTGGCCGCTTATACGCTCGCGAAAGCCATCGATGATTCCTCGGCTTTCGGCGAACTGATCAACTTCGAAAACGCCAAGCTTAGCCGCGGCTTGTCGTCGACAGATGTTCACCAGAACTTCGTCGTCAGCTATATCTGGGAGTTACCGTTCAATCGGCTTTTCCACGGCTTGCCAAGGCTGACGAAGGGGTGGCAAGTGCAAGGGATCACGCGGTTCGCCGGCGGTTTCCCGGTTCAGATGGGAGAAGCGAATCCCGTGTCTCCCGGGCCACTCTGTCCCTCGGGGCTGTGCGTGTCGGATGCCTCGCTTGTCGGCAGCCCGTCGACAGATATGCCCAATCTGGTAGGGCCAGTTCACAAATATAACCCCCGCTCTACTCCCGGTACCTTCACATATTTCAGCCAGAGCGCATTTACCGGAACCGCCTGCAGCCTAACGTCGGCGGGGGCTTTGACCGGTCCTGATTGCGGAAGTTTCGGCACAGCGAATCGCCGGTTCTTCCATGGCCCAGGCTTCAACAACACCGATTTCGGAATAACGAAGGTCATTCCCGTCAGGGAAGCCATGTCTTTCGAGATCCGCGGTGAATTCTTCAACATCTTCAACCACGCGCAATTCACGAATCCGAGCGGGGACATCAGCAACAGCGGCTTCGGCAATGTCACGAATACCCAACCTGCACGCATCGGCCAGGTCAGCGCGAAATTTGTTTGGTGATCTGGAAACGTGACGACTTCGGGCGGAGTTTGACGAGCCCCGCCCACAATTTTCGGGGCCACTTTTCCCATGAACCCAAGTTGGTCCTTTCGCGGGATCCAACGTGCTAGGCTGTAGTTCTGATGGTCCTGCTGCTTCTCCTGTTCATCATTGCGGCGCCTTGTTTCGGGCAAACGGCTGAGGTCTACCGCCGGGATGCAACGGAACTCGCCCGCCAAAAATCCTGGGACCAGGCCATCGAGAAGTATCGCAGGGCCTTAGAGCTTGAACCGAACGATGCCCTAACGCACTACAACCTAGCGCTCGCGCTCAAATACAAAGGTGATGCGGTGCAGGCTGTCGAGGAGTTTGAGGCGGCGCTTCACCTCAAGCCTAAATGGGCGGATGCCCACTACGGCTTAGGCGCCACCTGGTACGACCTCCACCAACAAGATGCGGCGCTTAAGGAGTTGCGCCTCGCCACGGAACTCGAACCTGGCAAAGCGGGGCCTCATAGGCTGCTGGCGCGCATCTATCTGGAACAGAACGCCCCTTCCGATGCGAAACGTGAGCTCCAGCGGGCAGTTGCCCTCAAGCCTTCTGCGGATGTGTACACGGAGCTAGGCGTGACCGAAGGACAGCTCGGGGAGCTCACTGCAGCGGAAGGCGATTTCCGCCATGCGATCCGGCTGAATCCGAAGCTTGCCACCCCGCACGTGCTTCTGGGGGTGAGCTTACGCCGCCAAGAGGACCACACCGGTGCGCTAGCGGAATTCCGCAAAGCTGTCGCCATTGATCCCAACGATCCTCAGGCGCAATTCAACCTCGGCAAGGAACTGAAAGAGGGGGGCGACTTGCCGGGAGCTATCGCAGCGTTCGAGCGCGCTATCGCCCTAAAGCCGGATTTCGAAGAAGCGCATTACAACCTCGGCATGGCATTGCGCGCTCAGGGCCAGACCGACGCAGCAAAAAAAGAACTGAACGAGATCAGCGGATTGCGGCAGTTTCGTGTGCGTTTGGCGGAGGCAAAATTACTTATCCTTCAAGGCGTCGATGCCCTGAAACAGCAAAAGCTGGACGACGCCCTGGGCCTGTTTCAAAAATCGATCGACGAAAGTCCAGAGCTGCCGACCGGCTATTACTACCTGGGTCTCACCTGGGAGCGAAAGGGCGATCCAGTTCAGGCGCAGGCAGCGTATGAGAAAGCGCTGGAAATTAAACCTGACTACGCGCAGGCTCACTCCAGCATGGGATTGCTCTATTGGCGCCAGAACGATCGCTCGCGGGCTCTCGAGGAGTTCCGGCAAGCAGTTATGTCTGATCCTGATCTGGCGGAGGCGCATTACAATCTTGGCCTGGCGTTGGCGCGATCTGGAAATCTAGAGGAAGCCGCGCGCGAGCTGAACGAGGCGATCAGCGTCAATCCAAAGTACGCCGATGCGCGGGTGCAACTCGGATTAGTACTGAGCCAGAAGAAAGATGCGGCGGGCGCCGCTAATGTTTTCCGTGATCTGGTGCGCAGCGATCCTAGTTTTGCAGAAGGTCACAACAATCTCGGATTGGTGTTGCTGCAAGCTGGCAAACTTCGCGAAGCGGAAATGGAGTTTGTTACCGCGCTGCGCCTCAAGCCGCTGTATGCGGAGGCCCACTATAATCTGGCGTTGGCACTCCATCAGGAAGGAAACGAGGCCGAATCGCGCGCAGAACTCGAGAAAGCGTTCAAGATCGCGCCGGAGTTGAAAGACGCGCCGCCACCCGAGGCCCCTTAGGTCGCTTTTCGCCAACTATCCCCGAAAAGCCTACATCATAAGGAGGCAGGAGCGAGCTGCTTGGGTTGGCGAGCCCAACAGGCAATGTCTGGAAAGACCTAGGGAACACCTTCACAAGTCAGAGGGAGGTTCACGGCATAATCTGGACAGAAGGTAACCGGATGGCAAAGCCCCTGATGATTGCCCCCGGGATTTCAACGCGAACCCTACTATCAAACCATGCGGAGAAGAGCCGGTCCAGGAGCTAGGCAATTTTTAAATCCTTATGTGTGGAAATCCCGCTTGAACGCGATGTGGCTCTTGTGGCATAAATGGAAAAAACCCCTTGGGAGGCAACTGCTTTTTCCGGATTGCATCACAAAAGTAAGGAGACGTGTATGCCTACGAAGTATGTCCAAATCGAAAATGACCTCGACATCCGACAACGTCTAGAAGCAGAGCGCATGCGCTTGCGCAAGATAGCCGGCCTGGACCGGCCTACCCACTTCCACCGGCCGGTGGAGCGCGCGTTTACGGCCGAAGAACGTGGCAAGGTGACGATCTTATTTGGAGGGTTCACTTGGAAGCATGAAGACCTGATTCGCGCGGTCTTCCAGGGTTGTGGATATCGCTGCGAAAAACTGCCGGTTCCAGACGTGCCGGCATTTCAGACCGGCAAGGAATACGGGAACAATGGGCAGTGTAATCCGACGTACTTTACGGTTGGAAACCTGGTGCAGTATCTGCAGTTTCTGGAAAAAGAAGGCGTTTCGCGCAAGGACATTCTGGACAACTACGTTTTCTTTACGGCGGGTTCGTGTGGCCCATGCCGGTTTGGCATGTACGAGGCGGAGTATCGGTTCGCGCTGAAGAATGCCGGCTTCGACGGTTTCCGCGTGCTGCTGTTCAAAGACAGCGATGGAATCAAAGCGGCGTCGGGCGAGCCAGGGTTGAAGTTCACCATCGACTTCGGATTCGGCATGCTGAATGCCATGCACCTGGGCGACGTTTTCAACGACATGATCTACCAGATTCGTCCCTTTGAAGCGAACAAGGGTGAGACCGATCGGGTGTTTCGCGAGGCCGTGGATGGGCTCTGCGACGACCTTAGGAACCGGGACTCGTTCGAGATCGAGGAGCGGGCGCCGAACTGGGCCAAGCCCAAGTTCAAGAGCAACAAGATTCTTCGGAACACTTTCAACGTGTTCGGCAAGATGAACGAACATCTGCGCGGCAAGGATTATCTCAACGCTCTGGCCGCGGCGCGGGAAAAGATGGATGGCATTGAAGTGGACCGGACCAAGGTGAAGCCGGTGGTGAAAATCACGGGCGAGTTCTGGGCGCAAATCACCGAGGGCGACGGCAACTTCCACATGTTCAATTTTCTTGAACGGGAGGGCGCGCAGGTGCTGGTCGAACCGATCGCGACCTGGGTGGCGTATCTGATGTATCAGGCCAAGGCGCACGCGAAAGCCAAATGGCCGGTGAACCGTCCCCACCGGAACCCGCAATGGTGGGAGTTGAAAAAGCACCTGGCCAACGATTTGGGATTGCGCAAAAAGCTGATTGGGATTGGCGTCGGCGAATGGATGTGGAATGGCTTGTATCACCGCACGATCAGGAATCTCGGCGGGATTACGCATCACCTGGTGCCGCAGACGGAGTTGGCGGAAATGGCCCATCCCTTTTACAACCAGTTTGCGCGCGGCGGAGAAGGGCATCTCGAGGTCGGGAAGAATGTGTACTACACGGTTCACCATCTCTGCCACATGGTGCTGGCGCTGAAACCGTTCGGGTGCATGCCGTCGTCGCAATCGGACGGGGTGCAGTCGGCGGTCATCAACAAGTTCAAGGACATGATCTTCCTTCCGATTGAAACCTCGGGCGAGGGCGAGGTCAACGCGCACAGCCGCGTGCAGATGGCTCTGGGCGAGGCCAAGGTAAAAGCCAAAACCGAGTTCGAACAATGCCTTAAGTCGACGGGCAAGAGCTTGGACGAAATCCGTGAATACATCGCCGAACATCCTGAATTGAAGCGGCCGTTCTACCACGTGCCGCATCGCGAAGGAATCGCCGGCACCGCGGCGCAGTTCATTCTGCACGTGAACGACCGAATGAATAAGGGCGCCCGGTCGCTGCTCCGCACCCGTGTGCCAGGGATTGCGCTTCGCAACGCTGCCTAACCGATCTGGCCGGCAGCCCAGGATGCGGTTGCCGGTCGCTACTTCCTCGCTCGAACCTGATCGGAGAGATTGAATGAACGACCATCTGGCAGGACACGATCACCAACCACCCCAGTTATTTCAAATCGCAGCGGCTCCTTATCAAAAGCCCCACGACCATCACACCCAGTTTCTGGTAGGGCTCGACGTTGGATCTACCACGGTGAAAGCGACCGTGGTGAACGCCGCGACCGATGAAATTCTGTGGCAGGACTACCAGCGCCACGAAACCAAGCAACCGGAGAAGACGCTGGAATTCCTCCGTCGCATGGACGCGGAGGTCGGCATCAACCGGCACAACACGCGCATGTTCATGACGGGCTCCGGCGGGGGCGCGATTGCGGAACAGATTGGGGCGAAATTTGTGCAGGAGGTGACCGCCGTATCGCTGGCGGTCGAGAAGCTCCATCCCGAAGTGTATTCGGTGATTGAACTGGGAGGCCAGGACGCGAAGATCATCGTCTTCAAGGACGACGACGAAACCGGACGCAAGAAGAAAATTCCTTCGATGAACGACAAGTGCGCCGGAGGCACCGGGGCGGTGATTGACAAGATCAACGCCAAGTTGAAAATTCCGGTAGCGGAGCTTGCTGTGCAGGGCTACCACGGGATCAAGCTGCACAGGGTGGCCGGCAAGTGTGGCGTGTTCGCCGAGACCGACATCAACAGCCTGCAGAAAGTGGGAACGCCGCCGGATGAACTGATGGCTTCTCTGTTCGAGGCCATCGTGCTGCAGAACCTGAGCGTGCTCACCCGCGGCCACACGCTGCGGCCGCACGTTTTGTTGCTGGGCGGGCCGAACAGCTTCATCAAAGGCATGCGTGAGGCGTGGCAAGCGAACATTCCGCGCATGTGGCAGGAGCGCAAGGTTACGATTCCCGACGGCGCCAAGCCGGAGGATCTGATCAAGGTTCCGAATAACGCGCAATATTTTGCGGCGCTGGGCGCGATTGAATTCGGCAAGAGCGAAGACGATTGCGTTGGCTGTTACCAGGGATACGAGAAGCTGGTCTACTACATCGAGTTCGGCCGGCAGGAGGAAAAAGCGAAATCCGGCGCCAAGGGCCTGGTTTCGAAAGAAGGAGAACTCGAGGGGTTTAAGGAAGCCTACCGGCGGAAGAAATTCACTCCCGCAACGTTCCAGAAAGGTCAGACTGTCGGCGGCTTTATTGGCATCGACGGAGGGTCGACCTCCACAAAAGCCGTGTTGCTCGATGACCGGGGCGACATTCTGTGCAAGGCCTACCAGCTCTCGAATGGAAATCCGATCCAGGACACGATCGAGATGTTCGAGAATCTGCGGGGACAGGTCGAAGCGCAGAATGCGAAGTTAGAAGTCTTGGGAGTAGCCACCACCGGTTACGCCAAGGACATTCTGAAAGACGTGCTGCACGCCGACGTGGCGCTGGTAGAGACCGTGGCTCACACCGAGTCGGCGCTCAAGTTCTACGAAGATCCTCATGTCATTGTCGACGTGGGCGGGCAGGATATCAAAATCATTATTCTGCACAAGGGCAGGGTGAAAGATTTCAAGCTGAATACGCAGTGCTCCGCGGGCAACGGATATTTCCTGCAGTCGACCGCGGAGGGCTTTGGGCTGGGCGTGGAACAATATGCCGATCTGGCCTTCTCAGCCCAGGCCATGCCGGTTTTTGGTTATGGCTGCGCGGTGTTCATGCAATCGGACATCGTGAATTTCCAGCGGCAGGGCTGGCGGGCGGAGGAAATTCTCGCCGGTCTGGCGGCGGTGCTTCCGAAGAACGTGTTCCTCTATGTCGCCAGTATTCCGAACCTCGCGGCGTTGGGAACGCGCTTCGTTCTGCAAGGCGGGACGCAAAACAATATGGCGGTGGTAAAGGCGGAAGTGGATTTCATTCATAACAGCTTCCGCGCCGCCGGCAAGAAGCCCGAGATCATCGTGCACGAATTCTGCGGCGAGTCCGGCGCGATTGGCGCGGCAGCGGAGTCTCTGCGTTTGTGGCGCAACGGGCTGCAGACTTCCTTTGTCGGCCTGGATGCGGTTCGAAAAATTCAGTACCGTACCACGCGCAATGAGGCGACGCGCTGCAATTTCTGCAAGAACAATTGCCTGCGCACCTTCATCGACATCAGAACGGCTCCCAAGGACGAGATGAGTTTCGTGCCGATCGAGAAGGTAACCAAGGTTCCACTGATGCATGGCGAGCAGCGCCTCATTATCGCAACCTGTGAAAAAGGTTTGGTAGAAGACGTTAACGACATGAAGGACATCAAGGCCGGACTCGACGAGATCAAGGGGAAATATCCTAATTTCGTGGACTTCGCTGCCCACGAGGTGTTCCGGCCAGTGAATGCGAAGAGCGTGGCCGACTCGATTCCGACGGCGAAATTCTGGAACAAGGCGGTTAAAGAGCGCATTCCGCTCATGGAAAAGCGCAAGAAACTTCGCGTGGGCATTCCCCGCGTGCTGAACATCTACACCTACGCCCCGCTGTTCAACGGATATCTGGAAAGCCTGGGCGTGCAGCCGGAGAACGTGGTTTACTCCGACTACACCAGCTCCGATCTTTACCGGGCGGGAGCAAGCCGAGGCGCCATCGATCCCTGCTTCCCGGCGAAGATCGGCATTTCGCACGTTTATAACCTGATCCAGGAAAAGCATCGGAAGAAGCCGCTCGACGTGATCTTCTTCCCGATGTACGACGTGCTAAGTTCGCCACTTGTGAAGATTGTCGGCGCAAATGCATGCCCGACCGTGACCGCGACGCCAGAAACGGTGAAGGCCGCGTTTACGAAGGAGAACGACGTCTTCGCGGAACACAACGTGAAATACCTGGATCCGGTGCTGAACTTTGCGGATCGCAAGCTTTTCGCTCACCAAATGCTGCAGGCATGGCAGCCAATTCTGGGGCTTTCGCAGGAGGAGAACGACCGCGCTGTTGAGGCGGGCTTCAAGGCGCTGGACGACTACGAGAGCAGCATCCGCAGGCGCGCCCGCCAGGTGATGGATCAACTGGAACGCGAAGACCGCATCGGCATCGTGATGCTGGGCCGGCCGTACCACCACGATCCCGGTCTGAATCATGAAATCCTGGAAGAGTTCCAGAAGCTGGGCTATCCCATCTTCTCGCAGAACACGCTGCCGCTGGACGAAGACCTGCTGGAACGCCTGTTCGGAGAGGAAGTTCGCGAAGGAACGATCAGCCATGCGCTCGATATTTCGGACGCATGGAAGAACTCGTATTCCTGCAGCACAAACCACAAGGTGTGGGCTGCAAAGTTCACGGCGCGGCATCCGAACCTGGTGGCGTTGGAGATATCGAGCTTCAAGTGCGGCCACGATGCGCCGATCTATGGCGTGATCGAGGGCATCATCGAGCAATCGGGCACTCCATATTTCTGCTTCAAGGATCTGGACGAAAACAAGCCTTCGGGATCGATCAAGATCCGCGTCGAGACCATTGATTACTTCCTGCGCCGGTATCGTGAGGAAGTGATCACGAAGCGCAAGGCCGCGGATGACATCGAAGCGCAACTGGCGGCGCTCGAGGCGGAACTGCGCGACCAGAGTTCGTCCGCTACTCCCGGGTTCGAGCCGGAAGCTCAGGAGATGGCCGCGGATTGAGCCCGTGTACTTTTGCCCGGTATGGTCTTAGAAGAACAAGACGCACGGGGCTGAAATCAACTCGACAGAGCCTGTCGCGGATCAGGACTGGGGCAGGACCGGCAAAGCCGCGCGGTTCACGACCGACGGATCGTCCCGCAGCTTGATGTAGAGCAGCGTGCCATTGGGACGGGGAACGCTCAACGTAGAGTCCGCAAAACCGACTGGGACCGCAATGTTGTGAGCGAACTGCGAGTCCGAGGCCACGGAATCAATCAGGAACAGATTTTGCCCCACCAAGCTGCACGGCTTGTCAGGAGCGTCGGGGCAGAGTACGTCCTTCAAAGATGGAATCCGTACCAACTTTGCCAGCGTTTGCCAGTCGCCCGTTTCGCCGGCTTCGCTGACCGGGCGAAAACGCAGGACTCCAAATGCCGATGGACCGAACGTCTTTACCGGCCGAAGCGTGCCCAGCACGGTTTGCGAGTCTTCCAAGACCAATGTTCCGTCAACAAGGTTCAGAAAGACGCTGGCTGAGCCGTCGTCCATGGCGACTTCGATCTTTTCTCCGTGCGGGAAGGTTGCCGGTTTTTCCGTTCTCAAGAAGAAGGAAATTTGTCCGTCCTGGGGAAGGTCGTCTGAATTGCCCAGACGAATGACTGTAGGAGTTGGGCCAGGCAGCACGCTCTTGCTGAGGAGCGTGACTCGGGGACGCGGCGGTCCGACCGCCGTTTCCAGATCGAGCACGCGTCCGTCTTTGAGGGTAACGTGCGCCAACAGCTTTGGGTTCGGCTTCAGCGCGGCCGCCTCCGCATTCGAAGAAGACATGCGCAGTTCGTCCTTTCCATCGGTGCGGGAAAGGTCCGCGGGAGCAAAGTGGACGCCATTCAGTTCCAAACCAGCCACCTCATCCAGGCGCTTGCCCGTCAACACGCCTTGGGTATCGCCGGCGTCCAGGGCGAAGTGGTCCAGGTGGGCCGCTTCGGAATACGTCTTCAGAGGAACTTCATCGGGCTTGGTCAGGCCGGACTGTGCGACAAGCGTGAGCACGGGGCCGGCGGGTTCATCTTTCAGCGGCACCTTGACTTCAAGTTCATCCGGCTTCAGCAGCGTCCAGGTCGCCTTCAACAACGTTCCTTTCTGATCTTTGATGGTGACCTGATCGACGCAAGGAGCCATATCCGATTGCAGATGGAAGGCATCCTGGCGGCCTACGATCAGGGCGGTGGCATCGTCGGAGGTGAGAATCCATTTCGCAGGACGCGCGTTTTGCAGGTGGAACGTGGGACCGTCGAAGGCCTTGAATCCCCAGGTTCCACGCAACGTTCCCGTGACTCCGGCGTCGAGGGCGCCCGCGTGCAGGGGATGAGTGTCGATCATGAAACCACCACGCGCGGCGTCCGCCGTGGCGGGCAGATCGATGGCGAGGCCCGCCTTGGTCTGAACATGAAGGACGACATCGTGCAGGAAGCCGGTTGAAAAGACCAGAGGAGCGCCCTCCACTGGAAGCACCAATCCGGCCCGCTGCAGGCAGAACACCTGAGTCGGCTCGACCACGCGAAGCGGAGGAAGCTGCGGGGCTTCGACCGCCGGCAAACTGGCGACCAGCACCGACATGGGTTTGTGAAAAGAGGGCGGATTATTCAGCTTGAGATTCAGTTCATCGTGTTTAGGCAAGGCCAGCGCCGGAATGTACTGATAGGCTGCAGTGTGGAAGTTCTCCATCATTCGGACCACGTCCACTACGGAGCCAACGTAGGGACTGTAGTTTCCTCCTCCGGCGATGCTGGTGGAACTGATGGCTCCAACTAAATCCGCACCGGGGCCGGAAGTGAGAACGGCAACCATCGACTGGCTGTGGCCGTCGTCCAGCACAAGCTGACCGCCGTTTTGCGTGAGGCACAAAGCTTGCTCTTGGGCGGGCTTGTCGAAGCATTGCTCGTTAACCTTGATCTTCAAACTTCGGGCCAGAATGGCAGAACGTTCCTGCAGCTCTTTCGGGTTGGCATCGGAAGCTTCCCTGATACCGGCGAGATAGCTGTCCACGCGGGAGCGGTCTAGTGCTGCCTGGTTCAAATCCTCTGAGGCGCGGACGAACGCCCCCGGTTTGCCCCGGACCGCCGAGCGTAACGTACTGAAGTCTCCTCCGGTTTCTGGAGCGAGGAATAGCAAAGCCTGCTGCGCCTCCTCGGGAACTGTGACAACAATCCCCTCCTGGCGCACCTGCTTGTTCCAAGTTTCCGCTTTCACGAACCACTGCTCGGGAGGCGGGTTCGTCGATCCTCTGAGAAAAGTGGCGATCAGCAAGTAGTGTACGGATTGGGTCGCAGGAATCTCGGGATGCAGCCATAGCCGGTCGCCAGGCTCAAGGTTCGGGACTTCCGCGATGGGCAGTGTCTTTCCGGCTCGCGTCACTTTTACTTCGATCCGCGGGCCAGGCAGGTCAAAGGCAGCGCCGTCGGCACGAGCCAAGCTCCCCAGCAGAAGGAGGGTTGGAATCAGGCGCAGACCGTTCCATCGTAAAACGGAGGTCAATTTGTGGAGGGACTCTCTCGTACCGCTACGCGGACGCCATTTCGAAGACATAAGCATCATGTACCTGAGTCTAATTCTTCGGACGATTATTTCAAGGGCAGCAGCCAGTGAGTTTCGGGAAAGCGCAGAAAGCCGGGATAAGCTGCAATTCCGGAAGATTATGACCAAGTCACTCCCTGTCCCAGGAGTTTGGACGCCTGCTTGAGCGCCCGCAGCAGTCGATCAATGGAGTTGCTGGCCGCTGTAGCCATCCTGGGTTCAAGATTCGATGCTACGTAGGTAAGCACCTGCAGACCGTTCCTCAGCTCATGGTTCAGCAGCCGGACCGCGCGAAACTGTCTTTGGACAGACGCGAGCAGCAAGTAAACCAGTATGGAGGAAATTGCCGTACCAATACCAGTCGTAATCAGCACAGTCCAAAGAGGCGGGACGGGAGCGTCGGCAATGAACCAACGAAACAGCCAGTCCGAAGCAATTCGGATCGCGAAGAACGCGAGCGCGAAGATAAGAGTTCCAAGCCGCGGCGACAGACTCGACAGGCTCCAAGTCATGGACTTGCCGTGTCTTCCTAACTGCATGATCTGAGACGGAACCACCGGTCTCATCATTGAACGCCCGGTATCGATTGGGAACGACACGTTAAGTCACTATCCTTCCTAAACCTGCTGGTGTAGCCCGGCTGACGATAGGTACGCGCGACCGCTGGTTACGTACCCAGCCGAATGCCGCTCGTTCGTTTCAGATGAAGTTGCTCCGTTCGATGATTCACGAGCGCCAGTTATCTCTTAGTTACTATCCGAAGACCAGCGCCTCCTTGTCATGGCCGAAATCGATCTCCTTAAGCACCTTTCCGTGAGCACTTGTGGTTTGAGTCACGATATCGTCCTGACTGACCTGGGCGTCATTCATCTTCAGTGTTCCGGACGCCGTAGCGACGGTCTTACCGTTCTGCACGAACTTCACTTGTACGGCAGGGCCGGTTCCTTGCCATTCCACCTTGTAGTTGCCTGGTTTCAACTGCGTATCGCCGATTTGGACGAGATCGGAAATATTCACCGAGTGCTGGTTCTTGTCCTTATCCTTGGCCCAGACCAAGAGCGGAAACAGCAGAGTCAAAGTCGAGAGAAATGCCAAGTGCTTTCCATACTTCATTTCGCAACTTCCTCCAGTATGAGTGAGAAATGAGATTTGGCCGGGTAAGACCTCCCTTAGAGAGATGCAGGATTGCCATCCCCGGTTGCCGATCCTATCGTGACACGATGTACCCCCTCCTCCGCCTGAAACGAAGGTCCAGGCCCACGAAACGCAGACTTCGTCGTCCGCATCTCATCGCCCGTACCTTACCCGGCGGTGAAAGGGACTTCTTCTCCCTATTCCGGTTCCACCACCACAAAAGCAGTTTCTCCGCTCCGGTTCACCAGCAATACGATCGTCTGCTTCCCCGCCTGGCGCAAGACCAGGTCGTATTCAGCCACATCGGCTACCGGATGGTGGTTGACCTCTTCGATCACGTCATCGCGCTGCAAACCCGCATCGGACGCCGGCGTTCCCTGTTTTACGTTCGTCACCACCACACCCTTAGTAGCGGCCTGCAGTCCCAGATCCTGCGCCACGCTGGGCGTTAGGGTCTCTACCTGAACTCCGTACATCGGGCTATTTTGGCTGAGCCCGCTCGGTCCGCCTGTACCCAGGGTCCCAGGCAACTGGCCCAGCGTGATTGAGACGTCCCGTTCCTGGCCGTTGCGCAGAATTTTGAGGTGCACCACGGTTCCGGGCGCCATGGATGCAATTTGCACTCGCAGGTCGTTGACTCCGCTCACGCTCTGCCCGTTCAATTGCTCGATCACGTCGCCCTTCTGCAAGCCAGCCTTATCTGCGGGCCCCCCTGGCGTTACATCTCCAATGAGTGCCCCTTTGCCTTGGGGAACATTGAAGGCTTTCGCCAAGTCCGGGGTTACCTCCTGAATGACAACGCCCAAATAGCCACGCTCTACTTTGCCGGTCTTGAGAATTTCATCCATGACGCGGCGGGCCATGTTGACCGGTATGGCGAAACCGATGCCCTGATTTCCGCCGCTCCCGCCGGCAAGGATGGCTGTGTTGATGCCGATGAGTTCACCCCGCGCATTCACCAGTGCGCCGCCGGAGTTGCCGGGATTGATCGAGGCATCGGTCTGAATAAAATCCTCGTAGTCCTCAATGTCGAGGCCATTTCGCCCTGTGGCGCTAACGATGCCCATGGTGGCAGTCTCGCCAATGCCAAAAGGATCGCCGATCGCAAATGCCAGGTTGCCCACCTGGATCTTCGAAGAATCTCCTATGGTGAGGGCGGGAAGATTCCTGGCGTCGATTCTGATCACCGCAATGTCCGTCTTGGGATCGGACCCCACGACCTTGCCCGCGAATTCGCGTTTGTCGGGCAAAAATACTTTGATCTCGGTGGCCCCAGCGATGACGTGATTGTTGGTGAGGATGTAGCCGTCCGGGCTGATGATCACACCCGAACCCAGGCTCTGTTCCCGCTGCTCCTGAGGGGCCTGGAATCCGTGAGGGAACTGGTTCCCAAAGAACTGGCGGAAGAAGGGATCGTTGAAGAACGGCGCGAAAGGCGCGGCGCTGCCCGGTGTTTTTATAATTTTTGAGGATGAGATGTTGACGACCGCCGACAACGCCGGCTTAAGAATGGAAGCAAAGCCCATTCCGCTGATGGGCACATCGCCCGCCCGGCCATTCGAAGGCGCCAGGAACATGGGCACCGTCCTCTGCGCGCCCATCACCGGATGTCCAGCCCACGCCGCCACAGCCACACCCATTAGGCCGCCCAAGATCAGCACCGCCGCAGTCAATAGCGCCGCCACTGAACGCCGAATTTCTAGTGTTCCCTGCGCCATATTTTCTCCTCCTCACAAATTGCTTGCGTCAGGGCGGTCATGCCGCGACCGCCCCGCGCAAGTTTCCTTACTGTTCAAGTGCGATGTGATCGCGCCGGTTCGACTGCCAGCACTGCTCGTTGTTGACTTCACAGAAAGGTTTCTCCTTGCCATAGCTGATCGTTTGGATCCGACTGGCGCTCACGCCTTGCTGCTCAAGTTGCTGCTTCAGAGAGTTGGCGCGGTTGGCGCCAAGCGCGAGGTTGTATTCCTCCGAACCCCGGTCGTCGCAATGTCCCGCGACCTCGACCTTGATGTCGGAATGCTGCTCAAGAAACCTGGCATCGTTATCGGTGACAGGCAATTCGTCAGGGCGAACCGCGTATTTGTTAAAGTCGAAGAACACGTCCTTGATGTTCTCGGCAAACAAATCCGCCTCGTTGGGCTGCGGTGTTACAACCTTGGCGGCCGTGACGGGATTGACGGTCACGCTCGCGTTTGCATCTTGTGTCCCTCCCGGACCCTTGGCGACCAGCGTATACGTTGTGGACGCGCCCGGGGTAACACTGCGCGAACCTGAGGCCGGCACCGTGCCCAGACCGGTGACCTCAATGTTGTTCGCGTTCGTGGTTTGCCACGTCAAGGTTGTGGACTGACCCTGCTGCAACACGTCCGGGTTAGCGGCCAGGGTTGCAGTGGGGCCCGGGGGTGCGGGCGGTGGCGGTGGAGTTATCTTCGCTTCTTTCTTGCTGCAGCCAGCCAGTAAGAGCATGCCGGCGAGAGCTGCAATCAGGGAAAGCATCTTGAACTTTTCCCATGTCATAATCGTTTGTCCTCCGATGGAGATGAGTTGACGCGTCACCGGGCTAGTTCCGGTCTAACTTAAGAGAATTGGCCTGCGCTGCTCTCAGTGATTGCGGCAGCGAAGAAAGAAATTAGCTGCGTGGAAATCTCCTCCAGCAGCCAGGCCGGGATTGTCCGCGATTAACAGCGAAGGACGGCGACCTGTTCTTGATCTCGAAGGTCTGACTGTAGCGGCAGGATTTTCTGTCGGACGGTGCGCAGCGCGGGGAAACTCCGGGGCAGCACATGCCCCAACGAGCGTAACCCGACCAGCATCATCCGCAGCCAGCGCTTGAGTCGTACTCGGAAGCTAAGCAATGCGGTCACGGGCCCGTGGACCGCGGAATAAGGACCGCTTGCTGTCGGGAACAAGAACAGGGCGACGGTGCAAATTACCGTCAGAATGACAATTTCGTACCCCAAGTGCCGGGGAAACATCGTTTCGCTGCTCCCCAAAATGAAGGATGCCCTACTAAGGGGCCCAATGCTTGGATGAAGCCGGCAGGCCTCAGGTTGGCTGGTTTCGGCAGGTCCATAGTACCATATATATCGTGTGACGATACAACGAAAATCCCCCTTGATCGAATCTATCTGGATGGAGGCCGGCGGATGGGCCGGTTAGTGCTTCGATCATAGTGCTTTCTCAACGGATTTGCTCCGGCGAGCGAGCGGCCCCACCCTAGGGCGGCCGGTCGACCCGTCCACCTCCGCAAAGTCAAATGTTGTCCTGCCGGGTCGCCCTAGCTGACTGTCAACTCGGTGGTCATACGGACTTGAGCTGATGGCATACCGCCGGGGTCCCGCGAAAGATTAAGGAGGAGATGACAATGACAAGTTCAGTAACTACGATGCCGGAAGAACGCAAGCTGGCACGATACAGTTCGCCCACGGCGATGGCGCTGCCGTCCATCCTGGGGATGTATGCCTTTGCAGCCGCCACGTTCATCGTGGCCGCGCACATGGCGCATTGGTACGGCAATCCGCAGAGCGCGATCATACTATTTCCGTTGGTGTTAATTTTCGGCGGTCTGGCACAGTTCTATGCAGGCGCCTGGGCTTTCCGGACGAACGATGCCCTGGCGCTGGCCATGCATGGCACCTGGGGTTCGTTCTGGACCGCATACGGGATCCTCGAAATCTTGTATGCCACAGGCCGCGTGGTTCGTCCGCAAGGCGCGTTCCCGGAACTAGGTTTCTGGTTCATCGCAATCGCGGCGATTACCTGGGCCATTGCCGCCGCTTCGCGCGAAAACACCGCGGTGACTACAGTACTGGCGTTGCTCGCGATCGGTTCGACCCTAGAAGGCATTGGCGAAGTCGCAGGTATGGGTTGGCTGCGGATGATCGCCGCGTACTTTCTGATCGGAGCGGCGTTGGTGGCGTGGTATGTGGCCAGCGCCCTGCTGATGCGCTTCGGAAAGAGAGAGAAAACTCAACCTGCAACGCCGGTGGTGCGCAGCGAGTCCGCGCGCGTCGCGTGACCGACCACCCTGATGACCACACGATATTGGCTCACGTGGAGTTCTGTGGCATCGCAGGGACGGCGGCTTTGCTTCCCCCTGGCCGCCATTCCCTGCGGGCCACAGGAGTCGAGCTTTGGCGATCGCATGTTAGAACAGTTTAGAAGCAATGCAGAATAGAAGCGAAGAAGAAGAAAAGGAGATCTCGGGATATGCACAAAGTAACGAGGCTCGTTCCAATGCTTTTCGCGTTCCTGTTGATGTTGGCCGTGGGCTTAGCTCTAGCAGCCGCACCTCCTGCAGCAAAAGATTCCACAACCAAGGCTACAACCAATGCAATGGCGGCGAGACCATCGCCGAGCAAAAGCACTGCAAAGTCCACAGCCAAGGCCTCCACCAGCAAGATGGGGCTGGCGCTAGCATCGGCTGAGAATCTTAGCGGAACCATCACCGTGGTCGACCCCGCGGCAAAAGAGTTGACGCTGGTGGGTTCCAACGGCGTCCCTTACGACTTTAAGTTGACGAGGAAAACGCAAGTGGACCTCTCGACCAGTAAGATCGGAATGAACGAATTGGCCAGCGAAACCAATAAGCAGGCCACGATTCACTTTGTTCCGATGTCGGATGGCAATTTTGCCGAAAGCATCCAGATCACTGCTTCCTGAAGCATTTTCCCAGGTTCACCGGCGCCCAGGCGAATGGACGCCGGTTCCGCCCTGGGGACCGGTGTCAGGTCGAGGTGGTCTTGACGCAGTGGCCTCCGGACCTTAAAGTCGCGGCTCGTTTCGTAGGACTCGCCGATCCAAGACGTGGGCGATCAGATTATGAACGCTCTTCGCGAGTTCTACCACTTCACCTTCCCCCCGCAGTTCAAAATCGATCAAATAGTTTCCCGATGCCGCCTCATCCACAGCTTCTTTGAGATCAAGCAAGGGTTTCACCACCTGGCGCGGCAGCACGAAGCTGATCCAGATACTTAGCAAAAGAGTAAGCCCAGAAACTATACTCAGCACCCACTCCGCACGATCGAGCAGCGACCGGGCTTCCTGGTGGTCTCGTTCCACGTGAGCCCAGCCCAAGCCTTCCAGTTGGGATGCGCGTTGCAGAACCTGCTGGCTTGAGTCCTGAAGACCGGGCGTGACCCGGCGCAAAGTGGGATCGCCCGCCTCCAGGGTTCTCGCGATTTGCAGGTCGAACGAACCAACCTGACTGCGCAGGTCGTCGATCAGCTGAGAGCGTGTCTTATGCCGGGCCTGCCGCAAAAGCTCGTTCAGATCCTTTTCATAAGCTGCCACCACCTCGGCCGCTCTGCCTGCGGGTGTGCCTCCCGGCGTTTCGGTCAACGAAACCGCACTGGCAAATCGTTGGCCATAGAGCGTCACATTTTCCAGGGCCTGCTGGGTGGTAGCCTGTTCTTCCGATCCAAGGTCTCGAATCTTTTCCAGAGCTTGTTTCACGCGGGCGAGTGATTCCTGGTTTGCCATAACATACTCCGGATCGCGAAGCAGGAAGTAGTTTCGCTCTGCGCGGCGGGCATCAAGCATTTCAACGGATGCCTGCTCCGCCAATCTCGCGATCGGAGCGTCTACGCTGACGATGCGGTCTACAATCAGACCCATCATGAACAGATAGTAGACCGCGAGAAAAATGACGGGCACAAGAATCAATCTCACGATCGCCAGGCTATAGGCGACTCTTCGCCGCAGAGACAAGCCGGGAGCAACTATCTTGAACGATTTGCGCAATCCTAGTTCCACGACCCCTCCACTCGAGGATCCTCCCACGGAAGTATAGCCAGATCGTAGGACCGCGCCGTGACGATCACAATCTGCAAAGCTATTGCTCGATGGACGTCTCCGTCTTCAATGGTTTCTCGGTCACCTGCCGCGTGCTCGGCAATTGCGAACGATCCCACCCGCCGCCCAGGGCTTCCACTAGCGCCATGGCCGAGGTCATTTGTTGCACTTGAAGAGTATTCAGAGTCTGCTGGTCGGCCAGCACCGTGGTCTGGGCAAGCAGCACGTCGAGGTAAGGATCGAGGCCGATTTCGTACCGGTTCTGTTCGAGCTTAAGATAGGTTTGCGCGGAGGTTACTGCCTGCTGTTCTTGCTGGATCTCCTTGGAGAGGATGCGGACTTCCGCAAGTCCGTCTTCGACTTGCTGAAATGCGGTCAGCACCGTTTGGCGATAGCCGGCAAGATCCGCGTTGTAAGTGGCGACGTATTGCTGGACGGTGGCGCGGCGCAGGCCGGCATCGAAAATAGTTTCCGGGATGGACGCGCCCACGGACCAGAACCGGCTTGGCCAGGACAGCCAATGACTGAAAGTCGAACTCTCGAAGCCGCCTTCCGCGCTCAAAGTCAGGTCTGGATAGTAGGCAGCATAAGCGACGCCGATCATCGCGTTGGCTTCGGCCATCGTCCGTTCGGCAGCCGCGACATCCGGCCGGCGCTCCAGTAGCTCCGAGGGCACTCCAACCGGAATCGGCGGCGGAGCTACGGTCAGCGGTTTCATCGGGATGGAGAAGTTGGAGGCGGACTTGCCAACTAATGTGGCGATTGCGTGCTCATACTGCGCCCGGGCGATAGCAACATCGGTTGCCCCGGCCTGCGCGCTCTGCAGTGTGGTTTCGGCTTCGATCACCGAGATTTGGTCGTCGACGCCGGCTTCATAGAGTGCGCGGGTTAGTTCGAAGGCTTTCTGGTCTGCCTCCACGGTATCGTTAAAGATCTTTTGCAGCTGGTCTTGGCCGCGAATCTCAAAGAAGTACTCCGCCAAGCTGGCCTGCTCGGTCAGACGTTCGCTTTCGAGATCCGCCGCGCTGACCTGGGCGGCGTACTGGGTTTGGCGCACAGTGTTGCGGACCTTGCCCCAAAGATCGGGCTCCCAGGACGCTTCGAGCGGCAGGGAATAGAGCGTGCTCTGCAGTTGTGTGGCGGAAGTGGCGCCCGCGCCGGCCGCGTTAGCGTTGGTCGCGCCAAGGTTGGCCGAGGTCCGCGAGTGGGTGACCGAGGGCGCAGCTGTTAGCGTGGGAAAATATTGCGAGCGGGCCTCGCGTACGATTGCGCGAGCTTCCATGAAGTTCTCGAAGTATTGTTTGATGTTCTGGTTGTTGATATCGAGCTGTTCTTCGAGGACGTTCAGTTCGGAATCGTTGAAGATCTCCCACCACTTGCCGCGCAGCTTCGCATCCGCCGGCTGCGCCACCGTCCAGCCTTGAGTCTCCTTGAACTGGGTGGGAGATTCCTTGTAGACGGCGGGTGGCGGCGGCGTAGCGGGCGGATGGTATTTCGGTCCGACAACGCACCCCGACAAAATCAACGAGAGCACAGCCGCACTTATCCGAATCATGCCGTTTCCGATTCTTCGTGTAACGATCTTCATAACATTCCACCTGACCAAATATTCATCTCAGTCCATCGCGCTAGATCGCCTCCGGAGCCGTAGAAGGATGTCGTGCCGCCGCCTTCCGCTGCATGCGCAGCCGCAACCGGTCGAATTCCAAATAGACAACCGGAGTGGTATAGAGTGTGAGCAATTGACTCAAGATCAGCCCTCCCACAATCGTGATGCCAAGGGGCCGGCGCAGCTCGTATCCCGTGCCAGTTCCAAGGGCCAACGGCAGAGCGCCGAGTAACGCAGCCATGGTCGTCATCAGGATCGGGCGGAAGCGCAACATGCACGCTTCAAAAATCGAGTCGATCGGCTTTTTCCCCTCCTGGCGTTCTGCCTGAAGAGCGAAATCGATCATCATGATGGCGTTCTTTTTTACGATTCCGATCAGCAGCACAATACCAATGATTGAGATGATGTTCAGATCTTCTTTAAATATCAGTAACGCGACCATCGCGCCTACGCTCGCCGAGGGCAAAGTGGAGATGATCGTCAGCGGATGAATCAGGCTTTCATACAAAATGCCGAGAACGATGTACACCGCCAGCAGCGCCGTCAAAACCAGCACAGGCTCGGTGCCCAGAGATTGCTGGTAGGCCAGCAGCGTGCCGGCAAAAAAACCTTGCAAAGTGGAAGGCGTGCCAAGCCGCTTTTGCATACGGTCGATGCTCAACGTGGCATCGCTCAAAGATACGTTCGACGCGAGGTTAAAGGACACGGTGACCGAGGGGAATAATCCCGTATGGTTGATGGCCAGGGGCGTGGTGTTGGCTTGTCCCTTGGCCACCGTCACGAGGGGAATGCTGTTGGTGCCATTGCTGCTGCTGGACGTGTGCAAGTAAATGTCCTTCAATCCTTCAGGGCTTTGCCAATACTGGGGAGCGACTTCCAGTACCACGTAGTACTGATTTAACTGCGTATAGATGATGGACACTTCCGATTGGCCGAATGCGCTGTACAAATCGGAGTCCAGCGCCTGGGTGGTAAGGCCGAGCTTTGCCGCGGTGACGCGATCATAGTTCAACAGCTCATCCAGACCGCCATTTTGCTGGTCTGAGCTCACGTCCTGCATGCCGGGCAGGTGCCGCATCTGGGCGAGTATGATCGGCCCCCATTTGGAAAGATCCTTCTCGTTGTCGGATTGGATCGTGTACTGGTACATCGCATTGCTGGAGCGGCCGCCGATGCGCAGATCCTGCACCGATTGCAGAAAGGCGGAAGCCACCGGCAGCCGGCTCAGTTGCGGCCGCAGGCGGTTGATGATGCGCGTGGCACTCACCTTGCGTTCCGCCAGAGGCTTGAGCGCAATATAGACGAAACCCGTGTTGGTGGCCCCGGCACCTCCGGTAAAAGCGACCACATTCGCGACGGCGGGATCATTCTTGATCACAGCTCCGATTTGCCGAATGGAGTCGTTCATCGCCGGGAAGGATGAATCCTCCGGCCCGCGTACCGCACCTACGATCGCTCCCGTATCCTCCACCGGGAAAAAGCCCTTAGGTATCTTGATGATCAGGACGACATTCAGCGCGATGGTAATGAAGAGCACAACCATGGTGAGGGCCGGGTGGTCGAGCACCCAATGCAGGCTCCCGCGGTACAACGACAGCAACCCGTCAAAGGACCTTTCGCTGGCCATGTAGATAGGGCCATGTTTTTCTGTGCGCTCATTCTTCAGGAGATAGGCGCACATCATCGGCGTCGTGGTCAGCGAAATGATCATCGACACAAATACTGCCGTCGAAAGGGTGACGGCAAACTCGCGGAAGAGACGGCCCACGATTCCGCCCATCATCAAGAGAGGGATGAATACCGCAATAAGCGAAATACTTATGGTGAACACGGTGAAGCCGATTTCTTCGGCGCCCTTCAGCGCCGCGGCAAAAGGCTTCATGCCGGCTTCCAGATGGCGCGCGATGTTTTCCATTACCACGATCGCATCGTCGACCACAAATCCCGTCGCAATGGTCATGGCCATCAACGAAAGGTTGTCGATGCTGTATCCGAACAGATACATGACCGCGAAGGTACCGACGAGCGAAACCGGCACCGCAACGGCGGGAATGAGCGTGGCGCGACCGTTGCGCAGGAAAACAAACACGACCATGATGACGAGGCCGATGGAAATCAGCAGCGTCCGCTCGACGTCGCTGACTGAAGCGCGGATCGTCGTGGTGCGATCAAGAACGATGGTGGTATCGATGCCGAGCGGAATGGAAGCTTGGATAAACGGAAGCTGCGCGCGTATGCGGTCGACCGTGGCAATAATGTTGGCGCCGGGCTGACGAAAGATGATGATCATAACCGCACGCTTGCCGTTCAAATAGCCACCCGCGCGGACGTTCTGCACAGAGTCGGTCACCTGGGCGACATCGGACAGATGGACGGCCGCGCCGTTGCTATATCCAACCACCAGCGGTTTGTAGTTCTCGGCAAGAGAGATCTGATCGTTGGCAAGAATATCCGCCGTTTGCATGCCGTCGGTGATTTGGCCCTTGGCCAGGTCGGCGTTCTGCTGGCTCAGCACGGCTTGCAAATTGGCCAGGGTAAGTCCATAAGCAGCCAATTGCGTGGGGTTTGCGTCCACGCGCACGGAGGGCAACGCGCCGCCACCGACACTGACTTGGCCTACGCCCTGGATCTGCGACAACTTCTGCTCTACAACCGTGGAAGCTTCGTCATAAAGTTTAGCCGGACCGTACTTGTCCGAAGTAAGGCCTAGGATCATGATCGGCGCGTCGGCGGGATTGACCTTGCGATAGCTCGGATTACCCGGCAGGTTGGCGGGCAGATAGGTTCGTGCCGCATTGATAGCGGCCTCCACATCGCGCGCTGCGCCGTCGATGTCGCGGCTGAGATCGAATTGAATGGTGACCGAGGTGGTGCCAAGCGTGCTGGCGGAGGTCATCTCCGTCACCCCGGCGATGTGACCAAACTGCCGCTCCAGCGGAGTGGCGACCGAAGACGCCATAATATCGGCGCTGGCTCCCGGCAAGCTTGCGCCGACCGAAATAGTGGGAAAGTCGACCTCCGGCAACGGCGCCACCGGCAGCACCTGAAACGCAATCGCCCCCGCCAGTGCAACCGCCACTGTAAGCAGCGTGGTTGCCACAGGCCGGTGAATGAACGGCGCGGAGATGTTCACGCCAGCCCTGCCTGTTCTGCCTCTCCGGTTTCCGGCGGCTTCGATTTGCTTCCAAAGCGCTGGGCCAGATTGTCAAAAAAGATGTAGATGACGGGGGTGGTATACAGCGTGAGCGCCTGGCTTAGCAGCAGTCCGCCCACCATGGCGATTCCCAGCGGCCTGCGCAACTCAGAGCCGAAGCCAGTTCCCAGCGCTAGCGGCAGCCCCGCCAGCAGCGCCGCCATCGTGGTCATCATGATGGGACGGAAGCGCAGCAGGCAGGCCTCGTAAATTGCATCCGTCGCGTTCTTTCCATGCTTCCGCTCGCCTTCCAGCGCGAAGTCGACCATCATGATGCCGTTCTTTTTCACGATGCCGATGAGCAGCACGATGCCGATGATCGCCACCACGCTTAAATCCTGGTGAAAGAGAATCAGTGCGAGGAAGGCGCCGACGCCCGCCGATGGCAGCGTAGAAAGAATCGTAATCGGGTGGATGAAGCTCTCATACAAAACACCCAGCACGATGTACACCGTAACCAGCGCGGCAAGAATGAGCAATGGCTCATTGGAGAGCGAATTCGTGAAGGAAGCCGCGGTCCCTTGAAAACCCGCCTGCAGGCTGGGAGGCATGCGCATTTCCTCCTGCACCTTGTCGACCGCCGTAATGGCCTCGCCCAGCGCGGCGTTCGGCGCGAGATTGAACGATACAGTGACCGCCGGAAACTGCCCCTGATGGTTAATGGAGAGAGCTTCTGTTGTCTTCTCAAAGTGCGAAAAAGCGGCCAACGGCACGGCGCTGCTTGTTGCTGAACTGGTTGTGGCCGCAGAGTTCGTTCCATTACTCGAGGTGGAGGAAGCGCTCGGCGAAAGCGCATTCCCAGGGGGACTAAGGGTGTTTGCCGACGGTGTGTACAACGCTGAAGTCGTCAGCGCATTGGAGCCCGCGGAGGATGCTCCTGAGGACGCAAATGAGGATGAGGCCCCGGGACCACTTGTGCCTGCGGATGCATTGGACTGGATGTATAGATGGTTGAGCTTGTTGGGGTCCAGTTGAAACTGCGGCTGGCTTTCGAGAATAACGTGGTACTGATTTACCTGGGTGTACATCGTGTTAATCTGCCGCTGGCCGAAGGCGTCGTATAGAGTGTTATCGATGGTCGACGGTGCGATACCGAGCCGCGAAGCCGTGACCCGGTCAATCACCAGAGACACCGCAAGGCCGCCCATTTGTTGGTCGGTAGCGACGTCCTCCAGTTCCGGCAATTGCTTTAGCCGATCGACGAAACGGTCGGTCCATTTATTCAGTTCATCCGCATCGGGATCTTCGAGCGTGTACTGGTATTGTGTGCGGCTCACCCGGTCGTCCACCGTGATGTTCTGCACAGGTTGCATGAACAGTTGGATTCCCTGAACCTGGCTCAGTTGTGACTTGAGCCGCCGGATGATATCGGACGCGTTCATCTTGCGCTGGTCGAGCGGTTTCAGATTGATGGACATTCGGCCGCTGTTCATCGTCGTATTTGTTCCATCCGCGCCGATGAACGACGAAAGACTTGCCACCGCGGGATCCTCCAGAATTACCTTTGCTAACTCCTGCTGCTTTTCAGCCATGGCCTTTGAGCCAATCGTCTGCGAGGCTTGCGATATGCCCTGGATAACGCCCGTGTCCTGCACCGGGAAGAATCCCTTGGGAATGATGATGTAAAGCAAAACCGTGAGCAGCAGTGTGCCCACCGCGACCAATAGCGTAATCGTCTGGTAACGAAGGACAAACTTCAGCGTCCGGCCATAGAACGCGATCATCCGCTCGAAAATGCGTTCCGAAGCTTGATAGATGCGTCCCTGCTGCTCTTTGGGGTTGTGCCGCAAGATTCGCGCGCTCATCATGGGGGTGAGGGTAAGAGAAACCACCGCCGAAACGACGATGGTGACGGCCAGGGTTACGGCGAACTCACGGAACAGGCGTCCCACCACGTCGCCCATAAATAACAGCGGAATCAGCACGGCGATCAGCGAGACGGTCAGCGAGAGAATGGTGAAGCCAATTTGCTCGGCGCCCTTGAGCGCCGCTTCCATGGGCGGATCGCCGGCTTCAATAAACCGCGAGATGTTCTCGATCATCACGATGGCATCATCCACGACGAAGCCCGTGGAGATGGTGAGCGCCATCAGGGATAAATTATCCAGGCTATACCCGAGGATGTACATCGCCGCGAAAGTGCCAACCAAAGACAGCGGCACAGCCACGCTAGGAATAATCGTGGCATAGAGACTGCGTAAGAAGAGGAAGATGACCAGCACGACGAGCGCAATTGTCAATAGCAGTTCGAACTCGACGTCGGAAACCGATGCTTCAATGGCGGTCGTAAGATCGGTGAGCGTGGTGACCTGAATGCCCGTAGGCAAGTCGGCCTCAAGCTGTGGTATCAGCTGCTTGATGCTCTTGACCACCTTGATGGTGTTGGCCCCCGGCTGGCGTTGCACATTCAGGATCACGGCGGGGGTCTGATTCATCCATGCGGCCTGATTATTGTTCTCCACGCCGTTGACGATCCGCGCCACGTCGGTCAGCATCACCGGCGCGCCGTTACGGTAGGCGACGACCACGTTGCGATAGTCATCGCTGGTGACCAGTTGATCGTTGGCGTCGATCTGGTAATCCTGCCGCTGCCCATCGAAATTCCCTTTGGCTGCGTTTACGCTGGACTGGGTCAGCGCGGTGCGCAGGTCCTCCATGTTGATGCCGTAGGATGACATCGCCGCGGGGTTGGCTTGAATGCGGACTGCGGGCTTCTGGCCGCCGCTGATGGTTACAAGGCCGACGCCGCTGAGCTGCGAAATCTTGGGCGCAAGACGCGTGTCGACCAGATCCTCGACCTGAGAAAGCGGCATGGAACTTGAGGTGATGCCCAGGGTAAGCACCGGGGCATCGGCTGGATTTGTTTTACTGTAGATGGGCGGCGCGGGCAGGATGGATGGCAAAAGACTCTGCGCCGCATTTATGGCAGACTGCACTTCTTCCTCAGCTACATCAATATTCAGGGCGAGGTTGAACTGCAGCACGATGACGGACGTGCCGCCGGAACTGGTGGAGGTCATCTGGCTCAAGCCCTGCAGTTCCCCAAATTGGCGCTCCAACGGCGCCGTCACCGTCGTTGCCATCACCGTCGGGCTTGCTCCGGGATAAAACGTGAGCACTTGAATGGTCGGATAATCGACTTCCGGCAAGGCGGAGACCGGCAGTTGGGTGTACCCAACGATTCCGACGAGCAGGATTGCGGCCATCAGCAAAGAGGTGGCAACGGGCCGCAAGATAAACGGACGAGATGGACTCACGGGGCGCTGCTCCCGTTCGTGCTGGCTGGAGCGGACGCCGGCGAAGCCTTGTTCGAAATTACGACTGCGGTATCGTCCTGCAACTTATCGAAGCTGCTATTGGCAACGACGTCCCCGGGATTAATGCCGTCTACTTGGGTGACACCGCCGTCTGTGACTCCCGGCTTCACGCTCCGAATTTGAGCGATGTTGTTTTGAATCACATACACGAACGACGCCTGGCCATTCTGTTGCACGGCGGATGCTGGAATCAGCGTCACGCCTTGGAACGTATTCACCAGCAGGCGCGTGTTTACAAACTGGTTAGGGAAAAGTGCAACATTTTTATTGTCGAACAGGGACCGGGCTTTTACGGTCCCTGTTGTGGTGTCGATCTGGTTGTCGAGCGTCAATAGCCTGCCACTTGCAATCTTTGTCTGCGCCGTGCGATCAAAGGCATCTACGGTGAGCGTAGCCCTTTTGCGCAGTCGGGCTTCCACTGGGCCGAGACTGTCTTCCGGGATCGTGAAAATAACGGTGATCGGATCGAGTTGCGTGATGAGTGCAAGGGTTGCGTCTCCTTCAGACTGCACCACATTGCCCGGATCCACCAGCCGTAAACCCACGCGGCCCGCGATGGGAGCCGTGATATGGCAGAAATCCACCTGGATCTGGTCATATTGCATCGTCCCCTGGTCGTTTTTTACGGCACCCTCCTCCTGCAGTACAAGCTTTTCCTGGTCATCCACGATTTGTTTCGCAATGGCGTTGCGCGCCCACGCGGCGCGGTAGCGTTTGAGATCCATCTGCGCCTGCGCCAGCACATTCTCGTCTTTCTCCAGCGCACCTTGCGCTTGCAAAAGTGCTGCGCGATAGGGACGCGAATCGATGTCAATCAGTGGATCACCTTTACGTACCATCTGCCCTTCTTTATAGTGGACGGCGACGATCAGGCCGCTGACCTGGCTGGTAATTGAATCGGTATAGACCGGAGTGACCGTACCGATTGAGTCCAGGTAAACCCCGATATCGCCTTTCTTAGCTATCGCCGTCGTAATATTGATCTTTGTCGTCGCCGGCGGCTTTTTCTTCGCTTCCTCATGGTGGCGCAATATCAGCACAAGCGCGAGCGCGAACACCAGCAAGAACAGAATCCATAGGATGACCCGCACTACTTTTTGTGGGTGAGATCCCGAACCGTGCGCCGGGAGTTGAGGGTTGCGGTCAACGGAGGGATGCTCATTGTTGTCAGCGGTCAAAACGAATCTCCTTTTCCGGCTCCGAATTGCTCAAAATTATAGCCCCAGAGAAGGGAAGCCAATTCAGACCGCGCCCTTACGTGCGGCCAATATTGCCCTTCCGCCGGGCTTCCAGAAGTGAGCGGCCCGCGAGTAGGGAAGAGGGAGCGGGCCAATTTTAGGGTTGGGACGCAGGCAGAGTCTACATGCATTGCTTGTTGCGAGCGCCTATTCCTTTTCACGGCCGTGACATGGATTTCGCGTCGGCTAGGCCAAGTCGCGTTTCGAGTTGTCCGAGGGTTCATGGCAGAGTGCGGCGCCTCCGGCGATGCCGGCATCGGCGCCGTAGTACGCGGGTACCAGCGGGATTTCCAGGCAACGCGAGTTCAAACACCAACTGGGAAGCTGATCCCGTATCTCACCGAAGAAAGGCTGCAGCATGGAGGCTGCGCCCCCGCCGATGATGATCACGTCGGGTTCGAGCAGGTCGACGATATTTCCCAGCCACACGGCGAGCAACATCGCAGTTTCCTGTAAAACTTCTTTGGCGAGTGGATCGCCCGCGAAATAAGCTTGGCCCACCATCTCACCGGTGATGTGCTCGAGACCGCCTCCAGCCTGTTCCAGGATGGCAGAGCGTCGGCCCGCCGCAATCCTTTCGGAAGCGCGTCGAGCAATCGCGGGCCCGGAGGCTAGAATCTCGATGCAACCCAGCTTGCCGCATTTACAACGCGGGCCGTGATAGTCGATGGTCATATGGCCGCCCTCGGCCGCGGCCCCGGTCCGGCCGTGATAAATACGGCGATCGAAGACAATCCCAGTACCAATCCCGGTGCCGATGGTGGCGCAAAATACATTTCGATAACCCTGGCCGGCGCCCCACAAAGCTTCCGCCAGAGCCGCGGCATTGCCGTCATTGTCGAGTCGAACCGGCAGACGACAGGCCCTGGTTATTTCCGCGGCCAACGGAAAATTCCGCCAGCCTGGAAGATTCGGAGGGTTAATGACCACGCCGGTCCGTGGATCGAGCGGACCGGGGGCACAAATCCCAATGCCGGAGATCAAGTCCTGCGATTCCGTTTCGAAGTGGGCCGCAGCGCGGACTGAATCAATCGTCGAGATTACGGCGGCCAAACCAGCAGCCCCATCCGCCGCCATAGGAATCCTGGTCTGGTGGCTGATTTTGCCAGCGCGGTCGACCAGGCCGGCGGCCACTTTCGTACCGCCGACGTCTACCCCCACGAAGTATGCATTTGACGCTTGCATCACGCAGTTCGCCCACGGCCCCGCCACGCCGTCTCGCAAGATTCACCATTCGATCGGTAAGCTCATGGAGCGACAGCAAGAATATACAGGAAACTGAACGACCTCGATCTACGTACATCATTAACAGGCGGGGGAACATTCTGCATTCCAGCTGTCCGTTCACGATTGGCAAGAATGACGGTCCCATGGCTAACTGTTTCGCCGCGAACCGGTCCAATACAAAGTGAGGATGGGCGACCTTGAACATTCGTGAAGTGTTACGGCAGACAGCCGCTTCGATTGCGGCTCACAAACTGCGGAGCTTCCTGACAATGTTCGGGATCATCTGGGGCATCACTTCCGTCATTTTGCTGGTCGGCCTGGGAAAAGGATTCAGCCGCGATCAGAAAGAGCGCCTGAAGACAATTGGGGTTGACCTGGCCATTATCTGGGGCGGACGAACCAGTGAACAAGCCGGAGGATACGCCGCCGGGCGCCCGGTTCGGCTCTCCATCGACGATGCTTACGTGATCAAGCAGGAGGCCTATTTGATCAAGACCGTCAGCCCAGAACTGAGGCGGAGCGTCGCGGAAGTCAGCCGCTACAATGGCGCGTCGCGCCCGGTGCGGGGTGTATGGCCTGAATACCAACGCTTCCGCTCGCTCAATGTGCAGGAAGGCAGATTGATGAATGATGATGACGAAGACGAAGCCCGGCGGGTGGTTGTGCTCGGCGTGGAGTCGCGCGATCAGTTGTTCCCGGGCAAAGCCGCCATCGGCGAAACTCTGACGATGAATGGCTCACCCTATACCGTCATCGGCGTGCTCGAGAAGAAGAAGCAGAATGGAAGTTACGGTAGCGGCCCGGATAATACTCAGCTTTTCGTTCCTTATGCATCCATGGCTCGCGATTTTCCTCCCGCGGAGGAACCGGGCATCTTGAAAGGGTGGATCAACAATCTGGTGGTTGAAATCGCCGATCCCGACCATCATGAAGAAGCAATGCAGCAGATTTACCAGATTCTGGGGCGCGAACACCACTTTGATCCCAGCGACAAGGACGCCCTCTTTATCTGGGACACTCTGGAAGGTTCGAAGCTGGTGGAGCGAATCTTCGACATCATGACCATGTTCTTCGGCGCGGTGGCTCTGATGACGCTCATGCTCGGCGGCATCGGCGTCATGAACATCATGCTGGTCGTGGTGACCGAGCGTACGCGGGAGATTGGCGTGCGCAAGTCTCTGGGTGCGACGGCCGACGACATCCGCAAACAGTTTTTTGCCGAATCGGCCGCACTCATGATGGTTAGCGGAGCCATCGGTCTCGGCGTCGGCGTTGGAGTCTGCTTTGCCATGAACCAACTGCCGCTGCCAGATTTTGTTCCGCATCCCGTAATCTCGCCGGTGGCGATTGTCGCGTCGTTGTTGACGTTGGGACTAATTACGGTGGGCGCGGGAATGTACCCGGCGCAGCGCGCTGCAGCCCTCAGTCCGATCGAGTGTTTGCGCCAGGAATAACCATGCAGATAAAAGAGCTGATCCGGCAAAGCTGGGATGCGCTGACCCGCAACCGACTCCGTTCGATCCTGACCATGATGGGGATCGTGTGGGGACTGACGACCGTGGTGCTTCTGCTCGGCTACGGAGCCAGCGTGAGCGAGGGCGTGCTCAATGCCTTCATCGGCATCGGCAACAACGTCATCATGGTTTGGGAGGGTCAGACCAGCATGCAGGCCGGGGGACAACGCGCCGGCAAGCGTATTCACTTCAAATATGAGGACGTTCAGGCCATCCGCGACGAAGCTCCCTTGGTTCGTCTGGTCAGTGCGGAGTGGGACGATCCATTCGCGTACAAGTATGGCGACAAGGTTATCTCTGTTCAGACCAAGGCGATCCAATATCCCTACGGCGAAATGCGCAAGCTGCATATCGCCGAGGGACGCTACTTCGAAGAGGACGATTTCAGCGAACACCGCCACGTTCTTATCTTCGGCCCCAATGCCGCCAAGAAGGTGTTTGGCGGTCGTGATCCCGTGGGCGAGCAAGTGACCATCAATGGAGAAACTTGGGATGTAATCGGATTACTCCGGCCCAAAATACAGGATTCGTCCAATAACGGTCCCGACAACGAGAACGTGTTCATGCCATTCGAAAGCATGAGAGATATCAACGATGAGCGCGATCCACATATGATCGTGTTTCAGCCGGTCACGGCGCTGCTGCACAAGGCAGCGCTGGCGCAGGTGAGGGAAGTGCTAGCCCGGCGTCACAACTACAATCCCAAGGATGACAAGGCCACGCCTGAGTGGGACACGGTGGATGACGCCAAGGATATTGAACAGTTTGGAATCGCGCTGCGGCTCATCCTCGGATTTGTGGGTGCGCTAACACTCGGAGTCGGCGGCGTGGGGGTAACGAACATCATGCTGGTCAGCGTGACCGAGCGAACCAAAGAAGTTGGTCTGCGCAAGGCGCTGGGCGCACGCAACCGCGACATTGCACTTCAGTTCTTAGTGGAGGCTCTGGTGCTTACCTTCGTCGCGGGCGTAGTGGGGATGCTGGTATCGGTTGTGCTTGCGCATGCGATTCCGCCCATGCCGCTCTACTCTCAGATGTATAAGACAGCAAATCACGAAGGCGACATCTTTCTGAAGACAAACTTCAGCGTGATGCTGACGGCATTCTTGATTCTTGCCTTCGTCGGCGTGGTGGCAGGGATGTGGCCCGCGTTGAAGGCTGCGGGCATGGAACCGGTTGAAGCTCTTCGGTGCGAATAAGCCGAAGAAATCTTTTTCGCGCCATCTTTGCCATAGACGATTGAGTTGTATGATTCAGCCATCGTTATGCCGTGTCATCTTCCCGCTTCCGAAGGTCGGGTCAACGGCCAGTCGCTGATTCACATTGTGGACGCCGCCTTGGCGGAGGCAACGCGCCGGAGCGGCAAGTGGCTTGTCTGTCGTCCAGGATGTACGCAGTGCTGTATCGGAGCGTTTCCCATCAATCAGCTCGATGCTCTGCGATTGCGGCGAGGACTTGCCGATCTCGAAGCTGGGGCGCCGCAGCGTGCCGAGGGCGTGCGCGAACGCGCCCGAGAGGCGGTTGCCCGACTGGCGCACGATTTTCCAGGTGATCCCGTGACCGGAATATTGGAAGAAGATGAGGATGCTGAACGACGCTTTTCTGATTTCGCGAACGATGAACCTTGCCCCGCGCTCGATCCTGAAACGGGGAATTGCGAACTCTACGAATCACGCCCCATGACTTGTCGCGTTTTTGGACCGCCGGTCCGCTCCGAAAATGGCTTGGGTGTTTGCGAACTCTGTTACCAGGGCGCTTCGGATGAAGAGATTGCCGCCTGCGAGATGACGCCCGACCCGGACAATATCGAGTCAGCGCTGCTGAAAAGACTTGAAGATGGCACAGGAACTCGCGGAAACACGATCATCGCTTGTTGTCTGGCGTCGTGAGCGACTGAGAGATGGCAGTACGACTAGAATTGGGATGGAAGTGTCGGCAACTACGCCGAAAGCAATGAACGACAACTACCAGAATCCCTCCGCTTCTGGCGAACCGCGGCCAGAACGGAGAGCAGCTCCACGTATTAAAGTGAAGGTCCCAATAGAACTATTTGCCCCTGGCAGCGAAGTTCCACTCCGTGGCGCAACCTCCGACCTCAGTGCCAGCGGTTGTTATATCGAAACCATGTTCCCATTTCCCGTGGGAACCATTCTCGAGATGAGCCTGCAGATTGACGGTACGCTGCTTGCAGTGGGCCGGGTTGTCACCTGCGACCCGCTGGTGGGGAATGGAATAAGTTTCACCAAAATGCTGCCCGAAGACCAGGAGGAACTCCGTGCCTACGTGGAGAGCCCCGAGCAAGCCGAGTGACTGGTTTTCGCAACCAGTGCATGCCCAAGTCGTCGGCATCACTTCGGTTGATTCGGATGCCCAATGACCGCTGGAAGAAAAGCAGGCTGAGGAAAAGCAGGCAAAGGAAAATCAGGATACAGAGACTAGGACGGACCAGTGCTCAAGCGTTGCAATTCGCACCGTTCGACAATGCCGAGGCGGTTTTCCGCCCCAACCTTGCGCAATATGGAGTGCACATGATTCTTGATGGTCTGCTCCGCCAGATTCAGCCGCACCGCGATTTCTTTATTGGTAAGGCGTTCGCTGAGAAGTTCCACCAACTGCTGCTCCCTTCGGCTGAGGCCGTGGTCTGCGATCCAGGAGAACACGGGAGGCGCGGCCACTTGTTGAGCCACCGACCGAAACAGAACCATTGAGAGAGGTGGCGGACATACCGCCTGTCCCGCCGCAACCGCAATAATCGCGGCTGCCACTTCCACCGCCGAGGCGTCTTTCAAAACGTATCCCACAACGCCCTCGCGGATTGCCTTTAAAAAGGTTTTCTCATCGAGGTCCATGTCGATCATAACGACACGGAGGCTGGGAATGGCGGCTTGGAGGTTGGGAATGAGTTTGGCGCTCAAAAGAGCGAGACCACTGGAATCCAAAACCACGATCCCGGGGCGCGCCGCAATAATTTCACGGGGAGTGGCAGGCGAATAGGAGCTGGCTCCAACCACACGGATGTCGCCCTTTTTGGTAAGCAGCCGGATCAGAGCTTCGCGCAGCAGCCGATTTTCGGCAAGGATGAAAGCTTCGACCGCACTCTGCATATCCATCGAACACTCCATAACTTATCTATCGCAACTGAGCGCGGGTTGTGCCCCCTTCACTCCCGTGCCGAGCTCCCGGATTCACCATCCGGTAGGATCGAATCTCCAATCTCCGTCTAACAACTTAAGACTGAGCAGGCCTCACAAACTACTTCAGGATGTGGCTCCCCAAGCTAGATGAAACTTAAACCCAGTACAAGAGAAAACGTTCTGTGAAAATGCATCCGGGCTGTGGAAAAGGAGAAACGATGGCTTCTGCACCTCTGCATGACATATCCGAGGTGGCAACAGTCTAGAACAATTTGAAAGCGGGGAGCAATTCTTTAAGGATAATTTAAGGTGTTCGCCTTATACCCTCGCCCCTTCCGGGATAAAGCACAAGAACTGCACAAGCTCATCGTGCTCAGCCTGAAGAGCAACCCGTTCTGAGTCGATTATCAAAATTGTGCAGATCCAAATTATGCAGATCCAGTACCGGTTTCGGTACTACTAGGTACCCTAGGAGTCGCCTCCATAGGTACGCCGGGGACCAGAGTCACGACTTGTTCCAGACCGCTTTTGAACCTTGCGAGCAACCCGATTCTAAGTTATGTGTTGTTGGAGACAGGCTTGGAGAAACAACGTGAAACGAGTCCGCGTGCTGGTCGCAAATCGGCCCCGCTTGATGCGGGAACTGCTAATGGCCACGATCGCCGAACAACCTGACATTGAAATTGTCGGTGAGATCGGAGACGACGCCGGCCTGGCTGAGGTGGTAGAGCAGGTTCGGCCCGACGTCCTTATAGTCGCCATGGACGAACCGGAGAAGCGCCTGGGCCAGTGCGGGTTTCTGCTTGGACGCTATCCGCAGATGAGGATCCTGGCGCTCGCGCCGGAGCAGAATCGGGCGCTATTTTATTGGGCCATCGTAGACATCAGAACCAAGCCGCTGGAAAGTTCTGAGGCCGGGATATTGAGTGCGGTGCGAGAGCAGCCGGCCTTGGTCGGTCTTGCTCAAAACTGAGGAGCGCAGGAAGAGTCGCACCCGCTCTGCAATATCTTATATGTAGTTGAACATAAACGGTTTACATCCAAAGTCACCCTGTAAGTGAGAGGGCGGAGCTGTAGCTAGCTGAGGAAAGCCACCGGGTTCAACCGATGGCGGCCCGATGGCGGGTTTAGATTACGCGGATGTCGATCGCACTGATTCTTGCTTGAGTGAAGTTGCTCTGTCGAATAGCCAGGTGGTCAGGCTCACCAGCCCCAATGATCGATGATTTCCGGCTCCTCTGAGCCGAGTAGAGGCCTTATGAATAAACTCTCCCGCATACTCTGTCGCCTCCCTGGTCTGGCCAGTGCATCGCTCTGCTTAGTATTGGCATATGCTGCTCTCGGTTGGAGCCAGCAGCGCCCTCTGTCTACGCCGAGCACGGCCATCGATCAGGCCGACTCCCGGGCGGAGAAGGAAGCGGAGCAGATGGTTTCGCTCTCTGCCGACAATATCATTGCCCTTCTTCGCCAGGAAACGGGATTGTTGCTCCAAGTCAAGAAGGCAGTTGTGCGAAAGGCCTTCGAGCAGGGCAGAATAGTTGACCCCGCTGACCTTACGGATGATGGGCTATTTACCCTCATTCGTGAGGACGAAAACACTCGCGTGATCGCAACCCACGAGATTCAGGATCGCTACTATATACAGGCCAAACCTACGCGCGAAGAGATGGTGCGGAGTATACCGTGCCGCGAGTCGACGGCCTCCGACTTGCAGACTTCCTCGGCTGCATCGAAGGTGCAAACACCCAGCACAACGCAAAGCACGCAAAGTGGTGGCGCAATGGAGACTTTCCAGCCGATTCCCAGTCAAGAAGAGATCTACTGGGAGAAGCATGAGAATGACCTCGACTGCTATTCACTGCAGAATGCCCCATACGATCTGCTGGAGTCTCTGTACCGTCAACTGCAAAGCGCGCAAATGCCCTACGGACAATTCCCGTCGTCACAATATCCGCAGCAGCCGACCGCGCAGCCGCAATACCCGCAGCAGCAATACCCTCAACCGCAGTACCCGCAACAGTACCCGCCCTCGCAATCGACTCCGCAGAATCAGCAGGTCAATCCCTTGCGCCAGTTGCAGATGACCCAGATGCAGGCTCCCTGGGGGAACTATTTCGAAAACAACGAGAGCGACGAGAACGAGACGGCACAGATTCAAGGTGCTGGCTTGTCTGGGATGTTGAGCGCGGGTCAGATGGGCGCTCTTTCGTCGGTTTCGAGGAACGAACCGGGAGGGATGGGCGGCTCAGAAGCCGAGAGCTCCAGCCCTTTTGGTTCGGCCACACCATCAATCGGTTCCTTATCGTCACTGGGTTCCTTGGGATCTTTGCTGCAAGGGCAGCAAGGTAACAGCCAGGGACTCTCCCAGCAACCCAGCCTGCAAAACTTAGCCATGATGCAGCCCTCGCTCCAACTACCCACTTACCCGGCTCCTCCGCTGCAGCCCATGCTGCATCATCGCCCCAATCCTTATGCGGACGTTCCCTCTCTCTACGACTTGTACGCCCAATATTCCCGCCATTCACCGCTTCCGTTGGAGCGTTTTGGCGAAGACGTGTTCCGCGACGGCACGGGAAACTTCGACCTACTGCCGATGGACGTGCCGGTTGGGCCGGAATACGTCGTCTATCCTGGGGATGGTCTTACGGTCGATATCTGGGGAGGCATCTCGCAAAGGCTGGAACGCGTGGTCGACCGGTCCGGGCGTATTGATTTGCCCGAGGTCGGCACGGTGGACGTGGCCGGACGGAATCTCGGCGACGTGCAACACATGATACAGACGGTTTTGCGCGGGCAATTCCGCAATGTCAACGCCGACGTTTCGCTTTCGCGGCTGCGTACGGTTCGCATCTACGTGGTGGGGGATGTGGAACGTCCTGGAGGTTATGACATCAGCTCTCTCTCGACACCTCTGAACGCGCTTTATGCCGCCGGCGGACCTACTTCCGCCGGCTCGCTGCGGATACTGAACCACTATCGAGGCAAGGATCTCGTCCAGCAGGTCGACGTCTACGATCTCTTGCTGCATGGCATCCGTGGTGACATGCAGAGAATGCAGCCTGGGGACACAATCCAGGTGCCACCCCTGGGTGCTGAAGTGACCGTGGAAGGCATGGTGCGGCGGCCGGCCATCTATGAGCTGAATCATGAAAAGAATCTTGCTGAAGTACTGGAACTGGCTGGAGGCGTAATGCCCACCGGCACTTTGCGGCACGTGGACGTGGAGCGCGTGGAGACCCACGATAGCCGGACCATGTTGCGTCTTGATATTCCTGAAAACAACAACCAGGAGGCGGTCACCCAGGCGCTCGATGACTTCAAGGTCCAAGATGGGGATAAGATCAAAATCACCCCGATCCTGCCCTATGCCGACAAGACTGTCTATCTGGATGGCTATGTCTCACGTCCAGGCAAATTCGCTTACCGTGAGGGCATGAGGGTCACTGACCTGATCAGGTCCTATAAAGATCTGCTGCCCGAGCCCTCCGTCAGCCACGCCGAGATCATTCGCCTCAACCCGCCGGACTTTACTCCGGTGGTGTTGGCTTTCAATCTGGGCGACGCAATGGCTGGCAAGAACGCGGACCCAATCCTCAAACCCTTCGATACAGTTCGCATCTTTGGCAGATACGATTTCGAAGATCCACCGGTAATCACGGTGACCGGCGAGGTACGGGATCCAGGCGATCATTTGACCAATGGGGCCGCTCACCTGCGCGATGCCGTCTACCTGGCCGGCGGAACCACCCCCGACGCTCTGCTGGATGATGCTCAGGTCTTCCGCAAGACTAAAGACGGGAAACTGCGGGTCATCAGCGTCAACCTGGCGAAAGCGCTCAAAGGCGACGCCAAGGATAACATCGTCCTCGAGCCCAAGGACCGAGTCTTCGTTCACCGTGATCTCAACAAGCTCGATCCGGCGGTCGTAACCGTGGAGGGAGAGGTGGGGCGTCCCGGCAAGTATCCTCTCGGGGAAAACATGAGTGCGGCCGGCTTGG
This sequence comes from Candidatus Sulfotelmatobacter sp., assembly GCA_049800135.1. Lineage (GTDB taxonomy): Bacteria > Acidobacteriota > Terriglobia > Terriglobales > Acidobacteriaceae > Sulfotelmatobacter. The sequence goes on along the minus strand of JBARJF010000033.1, from coordinate 15,998 downwards.
TCCGTCTGGCTGGCGGCTTCAGGCGCGGCGCCTACACCGAGGAAGCGGACCTCACACGGTATGAAGTCGAGGAAGGCACAAAAGTGATCAGCGACCATGTGGACGTGCCCATCGCAAAGGCCATGGCCGGCGTGCCGGACACTGACGTTCGGCTACGCGACGGCGATGTGCTCACGATCCGCCAGATCACCGGATGGAAGGATCTCGGCGCAACCATCAAGGTCTCCGGAGAAGTGGTTCATCCCGGTACCTACGGAATTCAGGAAGGCGAAAAACTTAGTTCCATCATTGCGAGGGCGGGTGGCCTTCGTTCGGATGCTTACCCCTACGGCACGGTTTTCCAGCGAGTTCAGGTAAGAGAATTGGAGGAGAAGAATCGCTCGGACCTGATCCAGCGGGTGGAGGCGGAAGAAGGCGACATAAAACTTCTTCCCGGCATGGATACAGACCAGATGGAGACGGCCAAAGCCGCCACGCTGCAATACAAAACCACAATCATAAATCTGGAGAACACCCCGCCGGCGGGACGTTTGGTGGTACATCTTTCAAACAACGTCCAGCACTGGGCGAATTCCTCATCCGACATCTACGTACGGAACGGCGACGAAATCTTCATTCCCAAGAAGCCCAACACCGTGATCGTAGATGGCTCCGTCTACAACCCAACCGCAATCACCTATCGGCCCGGTAAGAGCGCGGGGTGGTACCTGAGGCAGGCGGGCGGCCCGACGGAGATGGCCAACAAGAGAGCGGTTTTTGTGGTGCGGGCTGACGGTTCCGTGGTGGGCGGGCCGGGTGGCATGTTCGGCGGCGGCGTACAGAGCGCCGAGTTGCGCCCCGGAGATATGGTGGTTGTCCCCGAGAAAGCCTACTCCATCAATAGCAAGTGGAAGACCACGCTGGAAGCCGCCCAGCTCGCCTACGCTGTGGGCATTGCCATCGAGGTCAGCAGAACATTCTAGGTTTGCGAATGAAGTGGCGAGCCCCGACTCTCCCAGTGCTGCTGATTGCGACTTTTGGTTTCAATCCTCCGGTTCGGGCTCAGGACACCCCGCCCGCACCCACGGCGACGGGTAACGCCTCCGCGACGGGTTGGCCCAAAAGGCAAAAACCGGAACCCGACTATATTTTGCAGCCTGGCGAGGATCCCGAGAACCGTTTGTTTTCCCCATTCGTTAAGCATCTGGTGGGAGACCAAAAGGAGTTCTGGACGTCTCCATCACGTCTTAAGACCAAGGACCTTAAGTGGATTTTGCCTGCGGCTGGAGTGCTGGGAGCCTTCGTCGCAAGCGACAGCTGGTTGGCGAAGCAGGTTCCGGCCAGTCATGTATCCTCCAAGACATTTTCGGACTATGCCACCTATTCGTTTATCGGACTCGGCGGCGCCTCTTTTCTCCTCGGTCATATGAACCACGACGACCATTTGTCGGAGGCCGGGCTGCTCGCCAGCGAAGCTGCGATTAATGCCACCGCGTTGTCCTACGCTTTTAAGGAGATTACGCAACGCCAACGTCCCTACCAGGGAAACGGCCACGGCAACTTTTTCGGGGGAGGCACTTCGTTTCCCTCCGAACACTCCGCCATTGCCTGGTCAGTGGCCAGCGTTTGGGCGCACGAATACCCGGGCTGGTTCAGCCAGATGGCTGCCTACGGGCTTGCCAGCGCGGTCTCCATGACCCGCGTAACCGCCAAGCAACATTTCCCGTCCGACGTGATTGTCGGCAGTCTCCTGGGCTGGTACCTGAGCCGGGAAGTCTATCGCGCGCATCATGATCCCGAATTAGGCGGATCAGGCTGGGCCAGTCCCGTCGAACCAAACTCCGGCGACCAGACCCGCAATCCCGCCAACATGGCCTCGCCCTACGTGCCTTTGGATAGTTGGATCTATCCTGCGCTTGATCGACTGGCTGCTCTGGGCTACATTCAGAGCGCCCATCTCGGCATTCGTCCCTGGACGCGGATGGCATGTGCCCAAATGCTCCAGGAAGCCGGGGACCAGCTGGGCGGCGGTGGAGATTCCTCGGGCGACGCTACGGCCACCTACAGGGATTTGTTGAAGGAATTCGCCGAGGAGAATGCGCGCCTCAACGGGGCGCGTAACCTTGCAGGTGAACTCGATTCGGTTTACGCGCGATTTATGAATATTTCTGGTCCGGCTCTGAACGATGGCTACCACTTCGCGCAGACTGTGGTTAACGACGACGGTCGACCCTTCGGGCAGGGCGCCAACCTGGTAAGCGGGGTTTCCGCCCGAGCGGTCGCGGGTCCGTTGGCCTTTTATGTTCGCGCGGAATACCAGCATGCCCCGGCGATCCTCTCCGACCCGCCCAGCGTCCAGCAGGCAATTGCGGCTGCCGATTCCACCCTTCCGGTCAGCGATGGAAGGGCCGAACTAAACCGCTTCGACCTTCTGGAAGGCTCGGTTTCTTTCGACTTTCACAACACCCAGTTCTCCTTTGGCAAGCAGAGCCAGTGGCTCGGCATTGGACAAACCGGTCCGTGGCTGTTCAGCAATAACGCGGAGCCCGTCTTGATGCTGAAAATCGACGACGTTGTCCCTTATGAAGTTCCCCTGCTGTCCCGTCTTTTGGGGCCGGTCAGAAGCCAGTTCTTCATCGGCCAGCTCGCCGGTGACCAGTTCGAATTCAATCAGGGAGTATTGCTGGGGCCGGGCGGCATCCGTCCCCAGCCCTATTTGCAAGGCACCAAGCTGAGCTTCAAACCCACCCCCAACTTCGAGTTTGGGATGGGCTACACGGCTCAGTTCGCCGGACCCGGCCTTCCCTTTACTTGGCACAACTTCCTGCGTACCTTCTATGCCCACACCGCAACCGGGCTCAATCCGGGCAAGCGCCTTTCCGAGGCTGAATTCAGTTATCGGGTTCCACACTTGCGAGATTGGTTGAGCGTATATATGGATTCACTGGTGGTCGACGAATACTCCCCCATCGGCTCAAGCCGGCCGAATCTCAGTCCGGGCATTTATATGCCCCAATTGCCGAAGTTGCCGAAAATGGAATTTCGCGCGGAGGGTATTAAGGAATCCTTGACCAGTGAGTTTGCACCGGGTTTCGTGTATTACGGCGCCGACCGATTCCGTTCCGGATATACCAACGACAGGAACTTGATGGGAAACTGGATTGGAAGAGCCGGTCGTGGCGGACAAGCGTGGCTCACCTATGCGTTTTCGGCGCGCAATAGCCTCCAGGTTGAGTACCGGCAACAGGAAGTATCACACGCTTTTCTCGAGGGTGGCCGACTGGTAGATTACTCGGCGAGCGCTAATTTCATGCTGACGCGGGCACTCGCTGTTTCCGGCAGGGCGCAATACGAGCAGTGGAGGTTCCCATTGCTGGCGGCGGACCGCCAATCAAATGTCGCGGCATCCGTTCAGTTAACCTTTTCACCAAATTGGCAGATTCGAAAATGAGACCTTTGCATGAGAATTCGCTATGCTTGGGAGAAGATTCAGCGTGGACTTGTCGGGACTTTGACGGAGAGAGCCAGTCGGAGAGTCGCTTGATTGTGGTTTGTGAAAGAGTCAGCTGGGCGGGGTTCTGATTCGAGGTCGTAGCGTGGATCGTGTCAACAACGAGGTTCTAGCGCCGCCAGTGGAGCGTTCACCGGAGAGTGAACAGGGGACGGAGTATGAGTATCTTGACTCGCAGCAGACGCCGGGCCCTGCCGGCGTTCCATCTCTTCGGGCAATCGACGTTGCCTGGCTACTGTGGACGAAGCGGCGTTTTCTCACGCGACTGACCACCGCGGGTTTGATTCTGTTCACGCTGGTCGCTTTCCTTCTGCCCAAGCGTTATACCGCAAGTGCCGATCTGATGCCGCCGGACTATAGTTCGACTTCGGCATTGGCGATCAGTCTTCCATCCCTTTCAGGCGGGGACGACCAGGAAGGCGGCGGGGGTGGGGGCGGTGGGGGTGGGGGCGGGCTCGGTGTGGGCTCGGTGATGGGTTTCGCCAGCAAACTGCTGGGGCTGAGTACGTCTGGAAGTCTCATTGCCGGTGTGCTCCAAAGCCGTAGCGTGGAGGATGACATCATCGCGCAGTTCGACTTCTTCAAGCGTTATCGCTATCCCGAAGATGCGCGCAAGGCTCTTGAAGGAATTACAGAAATTAAGGAGGACTCGAAGACCGGGATCATCAGCGTATCCGTCGAGGACAAAGACCCCAAGCGCGCTGCCGCCATCGCTCAGGCCTACGTGGAAGACTTGAACCACGTTCTGGCGAGCGTGAATGCCTCTTCCGCACACCGTGAGCGCGTATTTATTGATCAGCGGCTGGCGGAAGTGAAAAAGGATCTGGACGCTTCGGAAAAGGACTTTAGCGAATTCTCAAGCGCGAATTCCGCCATCGACATACCCGAGCAAGCCAAGGCGATGGTGGGAGCTGCCGCCGATTTGGAAGCTAAGCTGATCGCCGAACAGTCGATGCTCGGCGGACTCAAACAGATCTACACCGAAAACAACGTCAATGTTCGCCAGATGGAAGCGTCCGTGGCCGAACTGCAACGGCAAATCAACCAGTTTGGCGGCAAGGATGTCAGCCCCTTGGGCGGATCCACGCTTCCAAAAAGCGAACTCTACCCCTCGGTTCGCCAGCTGCCTTTGCTGGGTGTCAGGTATCTGGATCTGTTTCGCCGCAACAAAATCAACGAGGCGGTTTACGAGTTTCTGACCAAGCAGGGCGAAATCGCGCGAGTGGAGGAAGCCCGGGATGTTCCCAGCGTGCAAATCCTCGATGCGGCGGTTGTCCCTAACAAAAAGACGAGCCCCCACCGTGGCTTGATTATGTTCTTCGGAATGTGCTTCACGTTTCTCGCCGGGTCCGCCTGGTTGACTGCTGCGGCCTACTGGGAGCGCATCGACCCGCAAGAGCCGTGGAAGGTGTTTACCCAGGAGGTCTTTGTGAGAAGCAAGGCGCGCGTCCGGGATTCTCGCATAGGCCTTGCAATTCGCGCCACAGGGCGCACCCTCACGCGCAAGATCTCGCCCTGGCGAAGGGCTCGGGGGCGCGACGATAATGCCACGTTCTAAACTGACTCCAAACGATTATTTTTGTTGCCTCAACATCGACTCTGGATCGGGGAAGCCATAACCAAATGAGCGCACCGACTTGGGCGGAAATTAGAAGAGATGATCGGGAACTACCACCAACCCCGAAACTTTTGTCCCGACGCGCCCTGACAAAACACTGCTCGGGGTGGGCCTACAGTGCGGCGGCTTCGGTGATTATCGATTTTTTGCTGGTTTGCGCCAGTGGTTTGCTGGCGTACGAGCTACGATTTTCACCCTACCTGTTCCACAATTTGCATACCCTCGATACTCCCGTCGGGCAGTTGGTGGGCAGTCTGTCGAGTGTGCATGTCGGGTTCGTGCTGATTTACGTTGCGATCCTGCTGCTGGTGGCCCATTGGCAGAATCTATACCGCTATTCCCCGCAACGGTTGCCCCTGGCCGAAAGTGGCACGGTTGTCTGGGCGGTGGCCGTCGCGACTGTTCTGCTCACCGCGTTTATCTACTTAACTGGAATCAAGACCGTTTCGAGAATCGTGGTCGGGCTCACCGCCATGCTGAGCGCCGTGGCCCTGATCAGCTGGAGAGCGTGTCGCTCCCATTGGCGAAGCAAACAACTCGAACAAGGCCGAGGTTGTCAACATGCCTTGATCATCGGAGCGGGAAAGATCGGACAACGGCTTGCCGCCTACCTGGTGGAGAATCCCGACTTTGGATACAAAGTGAAGGGATTTCTTGATTCCAATCACCACCAGGATCCGCGAGTGCTGGGAAAAATGGAAGACCTGGCCCGGGTTGCGCGCCAGGAATTCATCGACGAAATCTTTGTCACCATTCCGTCGGAACGCGAACTGGTGAAGAAAATTACGCTGGAAGCGGGCACCCTGAGCCTGGGCGTCAAAGTCATTCCTGAGTTGTATGACGGCCTGGGCTGGCTCTCGTCCGTCGAGTTCATTGGTGATTTTCCGGTCAGCATACTGCGCAGCCCGCCCATTCCCGCCTTCCGGCTATTTCTGAAGCGGGTGCTGGACGTGGTGGGTTCTGCCCTGGGGCTCATATTGTTCTCGCCGCTTCTTGTGGTGATCGCGGGGGCAATCAGGCTGGGTTCTCCGGGACCGATCTTATACCGCGGCCAGCGCGTTGGCTGGAAAGGAAGAAAGTTTGTCTGCTACAAGTTCCGCACCATGGTTCTGGATGCCGACAAGCAAAAAAAACAACTGGTTCATCTGAACGAGCGAGTTGGGCCTCTCTTTAAGATCACCCAAGACCCCCGGGTAACGCCGCTCGGAACCTTCCTCAGGAAATATAGCCTGGATGAGTTGGTTCAACTTTGGAATGTGCTGAAAGGAGAGATGAGCCTGGTTGGTCCCCGGCCTCCGGACCTCGAGGAAATTGCCGATTACCAACCCGAGCAACTCCGGAGGCTTGAGGTAACCCCCGGTCTTACCGGACTGTGGCAGGTCAGCGCCCGCCACGATCCGTTTTTTGAGACGGCGGTCGCCTTGGACAATTACTACATCGAAAATTGGAGCCTGCGGCTCGATTTCGAAATCCTTCTGAAGACCATCCCCGTAGTCTTGAAGGGGCTGGGCCGGTAGAGCAAACTCCGCAAGAAAGCTTCCCCGGCCGGGCGCGAAATGCCGAACTGGAAACCAATGTCGTGGCGTGCCATACGCGCCAGCAAGCTCGCGCGCAACACGTTCTCGATGTTGACCGGTGGTGCCATCACCACCGCGCTTCAAGCCGCGTACTTCGTGATGATCGCGAGGTCACTCGGACCGGGACAGTACGGCGCCTTCATTGGCGTGGCCGCCCTGATTGCCGTGCTCTCTCCGTTTTCGGCGATGGGAGTCGGCACCGTACTGGTCAAAGATGTCTCCCGGGATCGAAGATGCTTTCCTGAGTCGCTGGGAAATGCCCTTCTTACCACCGGAGCATTGGGCTTAATCCTCCTCATCCTCGTTCTGATTGCGTCCCCCTTTATACTTTCGGCTAAGGTGCCTGTGGCGCTGGTGTGCCTGGTGGGCGTGTCTGACTTGATTTTCGGTGGCCTGGTGAGTTTGGCGAGCCTGGCATTCCAGGCCTTGGAGATGTTGGGTAAAACGGCGCTGGTGAGGGCAATCCAAAGCGGCATTCGAGCGCTTGCGGCGCTGGTGATGTTGGTTTGGTTTTCCCACCCCAGCGCGGTTTCCTGGGCCGTGCTTTATCTCGGAGGTTCGATTGCAGCCGCAGCCTACGCCCTGTGGATAGTATTCCGCCGCTTGGGCTATCCCAGGCTGGCCCCGGCTCGTTTGCGATCCGAGATGGTCGAGGGACTCTACTTCTCGATCGGAGTTTCCTCGACGGCGGTCTACAACAACATGGACAAGCCGTTGCTTGTCCGGTTGGGGACGCTCGACGCGGCCGGTTTTTATGGCATCGCCTATCGCGTGGTTGACTTTGCCTTTCAGCCCGTGGGCGCGCTTCAAGCTTCCGCATTTTCGAAATACTTTCAACACGGATCACGGGGCATCACCAACAGCGTCCGTTATGCCCGGCGCTTGCTGCTCATGGGCGCCGGATACGGCATCGTCGCCGGGGTTGCATTGTTTTTCGGAGCGCCGCTTTTTCCCTACATATTCGGACGACAGTTTGCCGGATCGGAGGAAGTGTTGCGCTGGCTCTCGCCCCTGGTATTCCTTCGAGCCTGCCACTATTGCTATTCGAATGCCATGACAGGAGCAGATTTCCAGGGGCTCCGCAACTGCATTCAGGTGGTGGTTGCGGTACTGAACGTAGCTCTTAACATCTGGCTGATTCCTCGTTATTCGTGGAGGGGCGCCGCCTGGGCAAGCCTGGTTTCCGACGGACTACTGGTGCTGAGCACCTGGGCCGCGACCTTGATCCTCAGCGCAAGGATAGCGCCTCAGGGACGCGCCAGCGGTCTCCAGCCGGAGAATACGGCGTAAGTTTTTGCCGCTTGCGATGAAGGCCCAAAATATTCTCTTGCCATGATTGCTGGCTCCTTAGACCTATAACTCCGGCGCCTCATGCACGCACATAACCCAGCGCGACTTGCCGTCAGTTTCGTTCGAGAGCCGAGCGCCGGCGAGCAATTTTTCACCGGCTTTGCCCTGCTTCTATCCACTGGCGCGTTCATGAATCTTTTGGGCAGCGACGAGGTCGCGATCGAGTCTGGCATTGCCAGCATTCTCATGGAGGCGGTTTGGTTGGGAATCTACGTCACCACCTTGTTTCTGCTGCAGCGCAATTGTAGGGGCTTCCTGGGCGTGATCCGCAGGGAAAAACTGTTGTTTCTCCTGGTGGCTCTTACCACGGTCTCGGTCGCTTGGTCGGAGGACCCGGCGCTTACCTTCCGGCGCAGCGTGGCACTGATGGGCACTACGTTATTCGGAGTATACTTCGCGAGCCGATACAACCTGGCCGATCAACTGAAGCTGCTGAGCCGTGTTTTTGCGCTTGTCGTCATCCTGAGTCTTTTCTTTATCGCCGTTCTGCCCCAGTACGGCATCGCCAGCGCAGAACTCGGTCACGCCTGGCAGGGTATCTACGGCCACAAAAACGTCCTGGGATCCGCCATGGCCGTGAGCGTGGTGGTATTCATCTTCCGGGCCCGCGGGGAACGACAGAAGTCGTTGCGGTGGTGGGCAGGAGCCGGAGTCGCGTTCCTGCTGCTGGTGATGGCGCGTTCGTCGACAGGCTTGGTAGGCTGCCTGGTTGCACTGTTGGTGCTTTTCCTGGCTCCCGCGTTGCGCTGGAGAGTGAGAAAGGCAATCGGATTTTTTCTGGGAGTTGCCGCCCTGGGCATGGGCGCCGGCTTGTGGGCGCTGAATCATTTGACGTACGTCTTAGGGTTGGTCAGCAGGGATCAGTCATTTTCCGGCAGGACCACCGTCTGGATAATCAGCATGGTGATGATCACGCGCCATCCCTGGCTGGGTTACGGCTACAACGCATTCTGGCCCCGCATCGGCACGGACATGGTCGCCCGCTTCACAAATGGATACCAGGCCACGCACGCTCACAACGCCATCCTGAATCTGTGGCTGGATGTTGGGCTGCTGGGCGTTGCGATATTCCTCCTGCAATACCTGAAGTCGCTGAGACGGGCGGCTGCGGCCGTGAGGCATACGAAAACGGTCGAGTGGTTGTGGCCCTTGGTATTTTTGGTCTTCCTCGCGGTCTACGGCTTGGATGAAAGCGTGATCCTCCAAAGAAACGGCTTGGGCTGGATCCTTTTCACGGCGGCGGTTCTGCAAGTTTCCTTGCGTGGGATGGCTAGACTCTCCACGGCTCGGCCATCGCCCGGAAAACGTGCGGCTGCCTGAGGACCAGAAAAAAGAGGCTGCGAGATTTAGCCCATAGTTGGGTGCGTGTCCGAATCGGCTATGCCTGAAACCTTCCGATCGATCTCATCCGCATACGCAGCTGCTCGTTCCGGCGCGGCGTTGGATTATGCGACCCAGCTGATAAGAGAATCGCTGCGCGCGGTCGTGCCCGTGCTGACTTCGGCTGTGGTCTTGGACTTGGGTTGTGGTTATAGCAACCTGTCGTTTGCGGAGTGGCTGCCCTGCGCTGCGAAAGTGGTCGGCGTTGACCGGCGGCAGGAGGCCGTGAAACGGCATCCCCATCTTGATTTCCGCATCGTCGGAGATATCGAGAATTCTCCCCTCGTGGATGGCAGCGTAGACGTAGTCATCTCCTCGTTCGTGATGGAGCACGTGGAAGACCCCAAGGCGGTTCTGCGCGAGTGTCAGAGAGTGCTCAAACCGAACGGGATTGCCATCTTTCTTACGCCTTGTCTGTTTGGCTACAAGACGCTGGTGGCAAGATTGAGCGGGGACCGGTTGTCAAACTTGATTTGGAAAATTCTCAAGGGGAAACCTCATCCACCCTGGCCGGACTACTATCGGGCAAACACGCCGGGGAAGATCAGGTCATTGTGTGCCCTATCGGGTCTGGTTTTGGAACGTCTCGTGTTCATTCCCGAGTTACCTCACTTCTTCTACAATTCGCCGCTTTTGTTTGCCGGAGCCCGGGCCTGGGACCAAATTCTGGAGTTTGCGCATCTTCCCATGCTTCACAATGGCATGGCATATGCGCTGCGCAGGCCGGCTGCGGCGGCGGGGCAAACAGTGCGCGGCGAATCGTGAGGCGATAACCCAAGCTCGATGTCTGCCGGAATTTAACTGAGGTCGGATCACAAGGCTCGGTTGGCAGCGAAAGCGGAGCGAACTAGCCCAAAACTGCATGCCGACACCTTTACCCCTGCTGCCCTTGGGCGGCTGAGGGCTGTGATGTTTTGTGCCGGCTTGTGCCGGCGAGGAGAGCGCGGAGTTGAGAGAGTCGCTGCGAACCGCCCGAAGGGCATTGAAGATCAAGTTGGAGAATTTGCTTTGTCGAACCCGGCTTGGCTACCGCGCCTATCTTCGCGTCAAACACGGAGCCGGCACGCCCAAAGGACGTCCCGTAGCGCCGTGGCAGAATACCACGCTTAAGGCTCGCCCCGACGTAGAGCAGGCCCTCGCGCAGGTTAGGAAGTTAGGTTTAGTCGATCACGGAGATTTGCCGAAGAACTGGGACGCATTGGGCGCGCTGGCCGCCGTACTCGATCACACTGATCCATCGTCGGCTGTACTCGACGCCGGGGCAGAATACTATTCTTCCCTGTTACCCTGCCTCTCTCTCTACGGCTACCAGAATCTGGTCGGCATCAACCTCGAGTTTCATAAAGTGGTTCGTCGCGGCCCGATTCGTTATGAACCGGGAGACCTCACCAGAACGAGGTTCGAGCCCGGCAGCTTCGACGCAATTACGTGCTTGAGTGTCATCGAGCATGGAGTCGATTTAAACAGCTATTTCAGCGAGATGGCACGCATCCTGAAGCCCAGCGGCATTCTGGTGACGTCGACGGACTATTGGCCGGAACCACTCGCGACGGCCTCCACAATCGCCTACGGCACTCCGGTAAAGATCTTTACCGAAACCGAGATCCGTTCGGCACTGGAATTGTCCGGGCGATACGGTTTCGAGCCGACCGGGCCGATTGATCTGGTTGCGCGAGAAAAGCCCGTGCATTGGCAGAGAGTAGGCTTGGACTTCACCTATGTCAGTTTCTGCTTGCGTAAGCGGCCACAGGCCGCGTAAGCAGGTATCATGCGTTCTCTGCATCCCCGTCCGCGCAGCGGTTCCAATCCGACTCCATGACCCGCGCCATCCCCCATCGAGACAAAACCGTATTGATTATCCAGGGGCAAATGAAGAAGTACCGGGTTGCCTTTTTTACCCGGCTTCGTGATGCGCTGCGGGCCGATGGAATCTCCCTGCGCGTTGCTTACAGCGAGCTTCCCCGGAAAGATGGCAGGAATGATGAGGCGGAGCTGCCGCCTGGGCTGGGGCTGAAGGTCAACGCATATGGGTTATTCTCGGGGCGAATTCTCTACCACCCCCTGCTGCGCGCGGCCGCGGCCGCTGATTTGGTGATCGCGGAGCAGGCCAATAGGTATCTGCTCAACTATCTGCTGGTGATCCTCTCCGTGCTGGGCTGGAAGCGCGTCGCTTTCTGGGGCCTCGGCGAAAACAAAGAGGAAGGCAGGTCGGAGTTTTCGGAGTGGGTGCGACGCCAGGTGGCGAACAAAGTGGACTGGTGGTTCGCCTACACCACGGGAACCAGGGCGTATCTTACCTCAAACGGCGTTTCGGAACGAAGAATTACGGTTGTGTTCAACGCCGTCGATACCCAGGAGTTTTCCCGTCTGCTCGCTGCTATTGACGAAAGTGAACTGGCAATCGCAAAACGCCGGTATGAAATTCAGGATCACGACCGTGTAGGGCTATTCGTGGGAGCGCTGCTTCCCGACAAAGGACTTGGTTTGCTGGTGGAATCGGCGAAGCTCATCAAGAAAAGCGTACCCAGTTTCCACCTGTTCATCGTGGGGGGTGGTCCGGAGCAGGAAAAGGCGGAAGGCGCAGCGCGAGGCTTGCCATGGATTCATTTTGTGGGGCCAAAATTTGGCGGAGAGAAAGCCATCTTTTTCAAAATGGCGGACGCACTTCTGCTGCCCGGCCGCGTAGGCTTGGTAGTTTTGGATGCGTTTGCCGCGGGTTTGCCGCTAATCACCGTTGACGTTCCCTACCACGGGCCGGAGATGGAATATCTTGCCAATGGCAAGAATGGTATTCTTGCCAAGAATGATGTCGCGGCCTATGCTTCGGAAGTTATTTCGTTTTTCGCGAGCGTTGCGCTGCAGCGCAGCCTGAAGCAGTCGGCCTTGGACGCCGGACGAACTTATTCCCTTGACGCCATGGTGGGGAGCTTCCGCGAAGGAATCCATGCCTGCCTTACTTGATGGGGTCGGGATAAAAACTGCTGACCTTGAGGCCGTCAGCGGAGCGAGCAAACTCGGCAGCCCGACAGAACGGTCACGCCAGCAAATGATGCGCCGATTGTATGCCTGCTTTCAACAACGGTTTCAGCCGGAAAGAGTCCGGCTGTTCTACGAAACCTTTGACATTACCGAGGATACGAAGGTGGTAGATCTCGGCGGAGGAACGTTTTTCTGGCAACTTGCCCAAGCCCAGGGCCGGCCCGTTCCCCGGGTGACGATTCTGAATATCCGCCCGGTGACGGGCCCACTTTCGCCGTGTGTCGCTGCGGTGATCGGAGACGCCAAGGCGGCGCCCTTTGATGATTTTTCCTTTGACATCGCGTTCAGCAATTCCCTGATTGAGCACCTGTTTGATTGGGGTTCTCAATGTGTTTTCGCGGATGAAGTGAGAAGGTTGGCGCCGAATTATTTCGTGCAAACACCAGACAAGCATTTCCCCGTGGAACCACATTTCGCTACTCCCTTCATACACTGGCTCCCGAAAAGCCTTCGTCGGCAGATGATCCGCAACTTTACCGTGTGGGGCCTGCTGAATCGACCCAGCCGGCAGAACGTGGAAAGTGCTGTGGCGGAGATCAAATTGCTGGGACCGCTTGAGATCTCTGGGCTGTTCCCAGAGGCAGTGTTGAAGCGTGAGACATTCATGGGACTTTCAAAATCGATAGTGGCGTACCGGAGGCAATCCACATCAGTTCCGACCGTGAAGGAGTGTCAAAGTGCGCATCAGACGCTGTAGCATCAGCCCGGGACTTTTGCTGTTCATGCTGCTGGCGACATTCCCCGCGTTTTCCCAGGAACACTTGCCGGCGGTGATTGATACGCCCATACCGCGCAGCTATTTCGGCGTGCATGTGAGTCACCCCAAGCGGACTTGGCCCTCAGGGATAGCGTTTGGCGGCTGGCGCGTAATCAACAACAACGTTTTGTGGCTCAACCTGGAGCCTCACGGCCGGAAACAATGGGAGTTTGGGCATCTGGATGAACTGGTTGACATAGCCGAGCAACATCACGTGGCCATTCTCTACACGCTGGGCTATACCCCGGCATGGGCGTCGGCAAGACCCAACGAGCAGCCTGGCCGTTCGGCCGCGGAGCCGAGAGATATGCAGGATTGGCGCGACTTCGTACAGACCATCGCCACGCGGTACAAAGGCAGGATCCACGACTGGGAAATATGGAATGAGGCAAATGACAGAGCTTTCTACTCTGGAAGCACCAAGGAAATGGTCAAGTTGGCTCAGGCAGCCTATGAGATTCTCAAGCAAGTTGATTCCAATAATATTGTCGTCTCCCCGTCGCTCACTTATGGCATGCGGGGAACGCCGTGGCTGGAGCATTATTTGCGGGCCGGCGGCGGCCAATATGCGGATGTGATCGGCTATCATCTATACATCCCCGAGCCTGAGGACATGTTGCCGGTAATCCAAAGGATCCGCAGCATCATGGCTGCGAATGGCGTCGGGAATAAGCCCATTTGGAATACTGAAACCGGCCGGGTCATCCAGAACAACACGGGAGACGTGACCCCGGCGAGGGCTTTTGGCCTTACCCCCATTTCCTCCGCCGAAGCCGGTGCCTATGCCGTGCGCGCCTTTACCTTGGCATGGGATGCGGGTGTTTCGCGTTACTACTGGTACACATGGGATGGACAGCCGATGAGCATGCTCGAGCGAGACGGTACCCCAAAAGGCGCGGCGGTTGCGCTGGCACAGGCGGTGAAATGGCTTTCCGGCGCCGTCATGAAAAGCTGCGACTCAGACTCGTCGGACACCTGGATATGTCACATCACGCGCGACGCAGGGTACAACGGTTATATCGTGTGGAATACCGGGGGCGAAAGAGATTTCTCAATCCCGGCCGCCTGGCACGTGCGGATGGAGCGCGACATGTACGGCACTTCACCCGCTCTGAAAGGTTCCACCACAACCATCAGTACCGAACCTGTCCTATTTGAAAATCAGGCGCCCTGAAAGCTCGAGAGTGCGTTGGATTTTCCTTCTTGAAATTTCGGCAATTGTGCCGCAATTCCTGACTCCGGCACCTGACGGATAAATTTGGTGGTTCTACCAAGGACCGACGAGCACTGCGAACACGAAGAGACGCTAACCGTTCATGAGCCGGGAAAAGGCAGCAAATAATCCGCAGAGCCCGGAGTTCGGTTTGGGCTGGGCCCGGGATCTAGCCTTTTTGCTGTTCTCGAGCAAGCATCTGATTTGGATTCTTCTCCTGATTGCCGTCGTCATCCGGGGTGCATTCGCCTTGAGGAATCCGAGTATGGAATGGGATGCCTCACACTACCGCGCGATCGCTCACCACTTGGCAACCGGGCAAGGCTATACCAGCGATGGGCTACACCCGGAGACCTACTGGGCGCCGCTCGCTCCTTTTCTCATTGCCGGAGTCTACAAACTGGGAGGTGGGAACCTCGCGGTACGCGAAGTGTGGGCGCTCCTGGGAGTGTGCCTGGTCTTTGCTGTGTACGGACTCGGCCGCGTCCAGCATGGCCTGGTGGCCGCCAACCTGGCCGCTTTCGCAGCCGCATTCTATCCCTATAACATAGTCGTCGGTGCCAGCACGTCAACTGAGATTCCTAGCATTCTCTTCATCCTTCTGACCATCCTCTTCTTGTGTTCATGGCTCAATCAGGGCAAGTCAGTCTACTCGCTTTTGGCGGGAGCCAGCCTTGGCCTAGCGGTTCTGGACCGGCCGGCCGCTGTGGTGTTTCTTCCTTTAGGCGTAATTCTGCACTATTGGAGGTTCGCCTCTGTTCCTCGCGTTCGGTGCATTGCTGCCTGCGTATTGTTCGTAGGCGCTGCCGGTGTAATATTCGTCCCTTGGTCGATAAGAACATCGCGGGTGGCGGGGACGCTTTGCGTGGTTACGAGCGGCGGCGCATGGAATCTCTGGTTTGGCAACAATCCATGGCTGGAAGATTACTCGGTAGGGAAGATGAGTGCGGACGATATTGGACGCCGCTTGCGCGCCGTGATTCCGCCGGATGCAGACACTGAAGCTCAAAAAGACAAGGCGATGATGTCGGCTTTGCGGCAGTTTGTCGTCGCCCAGCCGGTGAGCGAGTTGCGTTTGCTTGCCTTCAAGACCATTCAGTTTTGGGAAATTCCGGGTATGACCGCTCGGGCTACCGATCCATCGGTCAAATCGCTCCGATCAGTCATCATACTTGTGGGCTGTTTTACTTATGTGCCGATCGCGCTTCTAGCCGGTTTGAGCGTCATCTATCACATTCAGACCCGTCAGGTGAATAGAATTGGCATTTATCTCGCTTGGATCGTCCTGACGTTTATCTCCTATGTCTGGTTCCCGGCAGTGACCCGGTTTCGTTTCGCTGGCGGTCTGGACAATCTGATGATTGTGTTGTCTGCGGCTTATCTTGGTGCGACCGTGTTCTACCAGCAGACTGCTCGTACTTTTCGAAGGCAACGAGAACCCGGTCTCTAGCAGGCTGCTGAAAAATTGATTCGCAGCGTATTTTCCTTTCTGTTGTTCATTGTTGATGATGTCGAACGGTTGATTTCTGGTGTTTTTGTGGCCCTTGGTTCTAACTCGATGTTGCTCAAGACAC
>JBARJF010000032.1:0-8670 GCA_049800135.1 Candidatus Sulfotelmatobacter sp. | reverse complement strand
CAAATCTTCTTGCTTCTCCCGCTGCTTGCGCGTCCCCATCGCCATGCGCCGATTCTACAAACCAAGCCTGTGGATACCTCAACTCTTTCTGCTCACGAATCCGAACTTGCACCACGGGCTGCTAGGGAGTTCAGAAAATGATTCGCATTTTTTTAAAGAAGAAGCTGAGTGGGAGGACGTTGCGCCGCTCCACTCTGATCGTCGTTGTTAAACTCTTGATCAGTGCCTTCACCGTCCAGGCATGTGCGCAGACGGCGGCCGACCCGGCATGGTCTCTTCTCGAAGCCAGCTTGACGCAGAAGAGTGCTGCAACCAGGGTGGCTGCGGTTCGGGTCCTGGGATTCATCCCTAACGATCCCCATGCCGTTGAGCTTGCCGAGAAAGCTTTGCAAGACAAGAACACCGTAGTCCGGGCTGCGGCGGCAACTGCATTGGGATTGATGCACGCATCGGCGGCGGATACCGAGTTAAAGCACGCGCTCAAAGACAAAAAACTGGCGGTCGTAATGGCCGCCGCTCACGCTTTGAGCCTGCTCAATGATCCGGCGTGTTACGACGTCTACTACGCGGTCTACACTGGCGCGCGCAAGAATGATCATGGCATGATCGCGCAGGAGATGAAGATTCTCCACGACCCGAAACAAATGGCCGACATGGCGGTCGACGAAGGAATCGGTTTTGTGCCGTATGCTGGCGACGGTTTGCAAGCATATCAAACAATCATGAAGGATAAAAAAGACGGTGCAGCCGCCAAGGCTGCTTTGGTTACCGCTCTTGCGAAAGATCCCGAACCCCGCACCGGCGAATTGTTGCTGACTGTAAGCCAGAACCGCAACTGGGTGCTGCGGGTCGCTGCGTTGCAGGCTATCGCCAAGCGGGGAGATCCAGTTCTTCTGCCGGGAATTGAACCCAGGCTTTCTGATTCCAAACGGGAAGTGAGATACGCAGCCGCAGCCGCAGTCATCCGTTTGGAAGATGCAGCCAAAGTAACGACACCAGAAGGGGCAAAAATTGCTCAATCCCAGCTGCCCGCGAAAGCAGACGACGCGCAGGCAACGACTATGCTGACCCCAGCGACGAAGTGATTACTGCTACTCGCTTTGCCAATCTCCATAATGCATTGCTGATCAGTCATGATGTCCTCTACCTTTCTGGCGACAGTCTCAGCCATGCGCGAATGCATCGCCTTCGACCGTGGCTTTTTAATTACCTGCGCCACTTAGTTGCGACCCTTGCAGCCGGTGAGCCCACACCCATGGTTGCACCCCGCACGGCTTTTTGCCTTCTTCTGATGGCTCGGATGTCAGGTTTTAAGAAGAATGAACCGAGTCGGTACCCGTGACCGTGGATCAGGCAGCCACGAAATTCGTTGTACGTGAACACTTGTTTTGCGCCGGGTACTCGGTGCCGGGGCAGGCGAGGTTCAACGTTTCTCGTACGGGTGGAAGATGTAGTCCTTGGCCTTCACGACCGTATGGCATGCGTTCCCGCAGTCTGAAAGGCTTTTGGGATCAGCTGCGAACTTGTCCGATGGGGCATCGTAGTTAAATACCGCATATCCCCAGCCGCCGGTTTTCGGAAATCTCTTGCTGTCCTTTTCCATGACGAAAGCCTGGGTAAAAACGTCTGGCACATCCACGGCAAATTGGGCTCCCGTGTCTTTCTTTGGCTTCCACTGGAGCTTCACGATCATGGAGCCATCCGGAAAAGGCTGGCCGTTGCCCGGAATGCCGGCCTTGTACGCCTTGATCATGGCCGGATTGGCGACGATCACCTTGAGTATTTCGTCGGTCCGGGCGGAAGAGGCGACGGCCCAGTCCTCGTATCCCCGGAAGTCGGAGAACGCGATTCCGCCGGGTGATTTGAGCGAGTATTTGTCTTGTGCGTAACCGGCCGTGGCGAGGAGGACGGCCAGCACTGCCCCGGCTGTCGCGACGGTGCCAAAGCCAGCGATACGTTCCCCGGCGGTGCGTGTTTCTATCTTCTGTTTTCGTCGTTCTTGCGGCACAGATTTCGTCACAAATTCAGACAAGGTGTGTTCTCCCTCACAAAAAAGTTTTCTAAGCCCGATTGAGCTGCGTCTCGAACCGTTGCGATTAAGCCAGAGGTGAGGGAGTAACACAATTGGACGATGGTATCGACGATACCTTGGTATCGAGTGCGGGAGAGGAAATGTCCTTCGAGTTGATCGATTTTCAGGCTAGCTCGGTGGCGTGAAGACACTGCATTCGATAAGAGAGTGTGGGCGATACCATCGTCCAATTGCGCGGTCCATTTTGTTCTGGCTTAATGTCCGCGGAGGAACATCTCATGGCAACTATGAACGCACCCGCCAAAATCACGCAGATGAACGGAGCCACGAAACCAGCACAGATTCGCATTGCCCGGCGGTCGCCCGCCTATTGGCGTGTCACGATCGACAATCCGCCAATCAACGTGATGGGCCCGGAAATGGTCAAGCAGTTCCAGGAAGTCATGGGCGCGCTTGAGGCCGACGAGCAGGTCAGGGTCGTGGTCTTCGACAGCGCGGTCGACGACTACTTCCTGAATCACTCCGATTTCACGGCCAAGCTTGAGGACCTGACCTCCCTTCCTGAGGGTCCTACAGGCCTGCCGCCCTGGCCGGACTTTCTTGTGCGTTTGACCCGCTTGCCAGTCGCCTCCATCGCCCTCATCCGCGGCCGTGCGACCGGCAACGGCAGCGAGATCACATTGGCCTGCGACATGAGTTTTGCCAGCCGCGAGAAGACCAGCATCTCGCAATGGGAAGTAGGAGTGGGGATGGTCGCCGGCGGCGGTCCCATGGCTCGGCTGCCGCGACTCATCGGTCGAAACCGCGCCCTGGAGGTGCTTTTGAGTTCGGAAGACATTAGAGCAGATCAGGCCGAGGCCTACGGCTACATAATCGTGCCCTGCCTGACGCCGAGCTGGATGCATTCGTAGAGGCGCTCGCTACCCGAATCGCCAAGTTCGACAAATGGGCGATCGCTCAGACCAAGCGCCTGGTCAACACCAGCCTTCCGCCGGATGTCGAGCTGGGCGCTGGGTGGGATGCGTGCATCGCTTCGCTCGGTCGACCTGCCGCCCAGGAGGGGATCAAGGCGCTGATGGCGCGCGGCTTTCACAAGCCGGGAGACGTCGAAAATCGGCTCGGATATTACCTGGGCCAAATCGCGCGCTAAGGAGACGTCCGAGGCGATTCTGAATTCCGGGATGTTGAGGACGTAAGGCGTTCGAAGCCAATCTTGGCAGACATGTTTCGAAAGCCCACGGTGATGTTCTGCATTTTCTGCACGAAGGGGGTTTGTACGTCTCCGAAAGCCAACATCGCAAAGCGCGCACAGCAAAGTGAAGTCCAGCCTCACGAACTCGGGCAGGAGGTTTTCAAAACCATCCTGCCCGAAGATGTCGATTGGAAACCGTTCCCGGCGTTCCCACCTTCCGTGCGGCTGGCCGTCGTCGTGGGTCAGCCCTCGCAGCCCGGCCCTTACACAATCAGGGTCAAAGCGCCTCGCGGCGCGAAGCTGATGCCTCACAAGCACCCAGAGGATCGAGTCTATACCGTGATTTCCGGGGTCTTCTATATCGGACTGGGTGATGAATTCGATGTCAGTAAGTTGGTAGCCTATCCGCCTGGCGCCGTGGTCATTCTCCCCGGCAACACGCACCATTTCCACTGGGCGAAATCCGGCGAGTACGTCACGCAAATCACCGCGATAGGGCCGCTTGGACTGGAATACCTCAGCGCGAAGGACGATCCGCGAAACAACAACCCGTAGCAGAGCCCAAGATGCAGGATGAACGATCAACCACAAAACGAGCGGTCTTCTGCAGTACGGGATCGAGAGATCCGTGCGGCACAGAATCAGCGTTGGGCAGCGTCCGATGCCGACGACTTTGAAACGGAGCACCTCATCTATTACGAGGACGCGGTATTGGACTATCCGCAGTCAGGCGAGCGAACCCGCGGTCGAAGCACCATACGGGACCAACGCGCCAGCCAGCCGAGCAAAAAGCGGTTTACTGTCCGACGAATCATTGGGGGCGGTGATCTTTGGGTAACCGAACTAATCCTGACATATGAGGGCAGGCCGACCTACACCTTGAGCATCATGGAGTTCAAGGGCGACAAGGTAGCGCGGGAAACCCAGTACTTTGTGGATCCATTCGTGGCTCCCGCATTTCGCGCTCAATGGGTCGAACGGATGGACGCATAATCTCGAGGCGCGAGGACTCATCCTCCGAGGGAGGGACAAGATGGATTGGAAACGGTTGATCCAGTTTGCACTGTTGGGTAGCAGCGACTTGGAACAATACGCCATCCTGCTGATACGGGTTTCGATTGGGCTGTTCTTCGCCGTCTCTGGGGCAAACAAATTGTTTGTCGCAGGCGGCACGAAACCTGTGTACGACACACTCGTTAAGGCCAAAGCTCCATTCCCCCGCCTCTTGGCTTATTTCGTGGCTGGTGTCGAGTTGGTTTGCGGGTCCCTGGTGACCATGGGATTTCTTTCGAGCCCGGCCTGCGCGGCTTTAATGATCGATATGATTGTCGCTACCATCACCAGCGCGCTTTCCACTCTGCCCAAAGGACTTTCGCCTCTCAACTAGCTCGACGATTTACTCTACCTTCCGGAAGTCCTGTACGTGCTCTTCTTTATGTGGCTGATCTGCTCTGGTCCGGGAAAGTTTAGTGTCGATTACTGGCTCGCCGGCAAGTTAGTGAGGTGATCGATCCGTAGCTAGAGAACACCGATCACGTAAGTGTAGTGGAAGGTCCTTAGGGTTTTGCGGGCGGCGGCTGCCAGAGCTCAATCTTATTCCCATCCGAGTCATAGATCCAGGCAAAGCGGCCGTAGGATTCATCCATTCGTTTGGCGTCAATCTTTACCCCCTCTTGCTTTAAGCGATCGAGCAAAGCATCCATATCGTCCACGATGTAGTTGATCATGAACGGTGCGGGGCTGGGATCCAAATACTTGGTGGAGGCCGGAAAAACAGTCCAAACCGTAACGTGTTCCTTTTGCGGGTCGTCGTGTTCGCGCCACGGAAGCATTGCGCCTTGGCCCTTGTCTGCGAGTAAGATGCTTCGCGTACCATTCGCGCATCTGATCACGATTAGCGGATTTAAAGAAGACACCCCCGATTCCAATGATCCGCCCACGCTGCTCCGTTTTGACGGGAGGCTTCGACTTTTCGGGTTGCGGAGATTTCACGTCCTGTCCTCCTTTGAGTACACCGAGATCACCAACCGCGAGCCGAGCGCGATTGTACCCCAGGGTATTCCTTGCACGCGCGGGATTAATGCGGCTAAAAACCACAATCAAGGCTTCAGACGCAGAGATCCTTAAAGACGGACGACCCGCCCTAAATCCTGCCAGCGCGGATTCTTCTGCACGTACCCACGCTTCACGCACCTTGCAAGAGGTGGAATTCCGCGGTCGGCAAAGCCTAGCCCATTACTCGGGCGGAAGACCCTCAACGATAAATATGCGGCTTTTCGCTGCGCTTTGCCGCAGCGGGCGGACCGCCGCGTAGGCCGGCGAGTCATACCACTCACGCGCTTTCTCCACGCTGTCGAAAGCGATCATCACGATCCCGCCCTTGGGCGGCTCCCCCTCGAGAGCTTGGATATTGTGGCCGAGAATGACATAGTGATGATGGAACGGCGCCAGCGTCTCTGGCACCTTCGCCCCATATTTCTGCATGGTGGCGGGGTTGTTTACATCGACCTCCGCGATCAGGTAGCCCGGCGCCGTTTTGGCTTGCTGCGCGTGAATCACTCCACGGCCGGCAGCCCCGATCAAGAGGCCAGCCAGAACCCCCACCAGAACCTTCCAGTTCGCTTTCATAGATTTCGTTCTCCTCTGACGAGTAGAGTAGGTGGGCCATGGGGTCGCGTCAAGAGCGCACAATCAGGTGACATGCTATCCAATGGATACTGGGGGAATGCCCTATGCGAGTAAAAACCGAGGGGAAACCGGGGACAGACGGAACGTTCCCCAGCTTTTCGACGAATGGGGATCGGTGAACGTCCGGTCTGTTCCGTTTTTTACGATTATGGTGTAGCGAGGGGTTTGTAAATAATACCGATGACCACTCCGACGATCGTCCACTGGACGAAGTAAGCCACAGCTTGTCCGAGAGCGAGTTTCAGCCCGATGTTCAGGTTCACGTAGTTGTGCAGCACAAATGCGCAAACCACGAAAATGCCGAGGAGAACGCCCAGGCGCGCACCTTCCGTAGTACCCGATCCGCCCTGATGTATCGTCGCGAAAATTATCGCGACCATCAGAATCGCGATCAAAGTTGCGACCAATCCAATTGGCATAACCGCCATCATTTTTTCTTTAGGTCGGAATACGGCCGGGTACTTGCGGGCTTCATCGACAAGAGCTGGCATCAGTCAAAGCACTAAAAAACCAAAGGCGAAATACGCGATCGTGGCACCAAGCGCCGCCAGCCCGAGACGTGAATAGTTCATTGCACTCCTTTACCAATTGCGGATCAAAATCACAGTCGTTGCGGCAGGGCTGGTTCGCCCAAACGACGACGATTTTGGTAAGGCGGCATTATACCTGTCATCGGCGCCTCAGGTAGATTCATGACGCTGCCTTCCGTTGTTGATAAATTAGGAATGCGGTCTGAAATGGCTATCGTCTAGAAGGCGTTTGATCTGCTGACTTGCCTATAACGGGCAGCTAGTTTAGCAGCGATTCCCAGTCGGCCGGCACCCTTCCTGTTGGTCCAGGAACGGGCTGGTTTTGTGGATGCGAATGGGGCGGAAGCAACACCACACCTTTAATCATCCCCTGCTGCTCGTAATCGTAGAACCAGTCCTCCCCCGGCTCGAAGCTGGCGATGATCGGATGCCCAGTGGCCGCCGCATGCTGGGATGCATGCTGACTGGGAGAACTGTCGCAGCATCCGATGTGCCCACACTCCGCACACCGGCGGAGATGAAACCACCAGCCTTTCGGTGACGCCAGGCATTCCACACACCCGTCGCCACTTGGTTTCGAAGCCGGATTGATTCCGCGGCGATCTTTCTTCATTTCGAGTTTGCCTCCAGACGTTGCATGTCCAGCAACGAGTTCAAGCCACCAGCAATATCTTCCCGCTACCACCCTTCTCTGCGGCTGCTTGAGCTTCGGCCGCTTCACGGAGTGGCAGTTTTTGGCTAATCGGGATTACCAGCTTGCCATCTCGCACCGCCTCGGCCATGAACTCCAGCGTTTTCCTGTCGAATGTCGAAAATACGTGCACCACCTTTACGGATGGGTACTTTGCGGCGTTCTGCGGCGCCTCGACCACCGATGCATATACTCCTCCCGGCTTGACCTTGGCGATCAGCTTCTCGGCGGTTCTTCCTCCGACCGTGTCCGCCACCGCATCGAGCGGCGGAAGATTCGCGATCGCGACGTCGTCGTCGGTTGCGACCACCTGATGCGCGCCCACAGTCTTCGCCTCATCCGTCTGCTTCTTCAAAATCCCCGCGATCACAGTCGCCCCGCGTTGCTTCGCAGTGAACACCGCGGAACGCCCGACATTTCCAGCAGCACCTACGACGAGAACCGTCTGACCCGCTTTGATTCCCGTGGCGGACATGAGCTGGTTGCCGGTCGTCGTCACCAGCGGCAGCGCCGCCGCCCGGATCAAACCGAGCCCTTTGGGGACTTTCGCCAGAACCGCTGCCTTCACCACACAAAGTTCGGCGTAAGTATTATCCGCCATAGCGAACACCTGGTCGCCGACGGAAAAGTCTTCCACTCCGGGCCCAAGCTTAACCACGGTCCCCGCCATATCGACTCCTATGAGGCCGGGGAACTGCATGGGATAAAAATCCTTCGTTAAGCCGGCACGGCGCTTGTAGTCGATCGGATTCACGCTCGTCGCGGCGACCCGCACCAGCACCTCGCCGGGACCCGGAACCGGGTCAGGGTAGTCTTCGAACTTCAGTACTTCAGGACCGCCGTATTGGTGGACAACGATTGCTTTCATATTTCCTCTCCTTAATGTACGGCATGGAAACAGTCACTAGACGGTTATATCATCAAGCTCGGACAGACATCGAGCCCACGTACGCTTAACACTCGGCCCGCATGGGATGCCGATTTCAACGGTTGCGTATGTCCGCTTGAGGCCTTCCGGGCTGCCTGGCCAATACTTCGGCATTGATTGATACGTTCGTCCAATAGACTCATCGTCGCGCTTCTGCTAAGTTGCCTCGAACGGTCACTCGCTCTGACATCGAAAGGAGTACCAATTGGACGGCACAAATGGAGTGAAAGAGACCACGCGCGTGACCGCGCCTGTCGCGTCGAATACGCCTGAGTCGAACACATTAAGCGTGAACGTCTTTACCGCCCCGGGAAAGACTATGGTCGGCGAGCGGCCGAAGCCCTTCGGCGAAGCGTTCGGCTTTGACCCGATCACGTCGACTTTAATCTTCGGCGAGTACGACGCGGTGCTGGTAGACGCAATGGGGACAGTGGCTGAGGCCGAGGCTCTCGCAGCTTGGGTTGCTCTGCACAACCGCAACCTGGAGACCATCTATATAACGCACGCCCATTTCGACCACTTCTACGGTCTGAGTATTCTGCTCGACCATTTCCCGGACGCTCGGGCGATAGCAACGCCCAAGGCGGTGAACGCCATGCAGATGTCTTT
>JBARJF010000031.1:0-12116 GCA_049800135.1 Candidatus Sulfotelmatobacter sp. | reverse complement strand
TGCCGCGATCGTCCAGTATGCCAACGGCATCGTCGATTTCCAGGAGGCCAATTGCATCGGTTGCGGCTATTGCATGACCGGCTGCCCGTTCAACATTCCGAAATTCGATCCGCCCACGCGCACGGTTTTTAAATGCACGCTGTGCAACGACCGCGTGTCGGTGGGCCTCGAACCAGCTTGCATCAAGGCCTGCCCCACCGGCTGCCTGCATTTCGGGACGAAGCCGGAGATGAAGGAGCTGGCGGAGACTCGTGCAGCGCAGCTTCGCGACAATTCCGGATTTGCCGACGCGGGTGTCTACGATCCGGCCGGAGTCGGCGGAACGCACGTGATTTACGTCTTGCACGATGCCAAGAATCCAGAATTATACGGCGGGCTCCCGAAAGATCCGCGCATCCCTCTGTCGGTGCGGCTATGGAAGCATCCGCTGAAATGGATTGGCAACTTCGGCATCATTTTCGGCGTCGTCGGTGTTTTCATTCACTACTTGCGATTCGGCCCTAAGGTCGTAAAGGAAGATGAGCAGGAGTCTCACGGAGGAGGCCAATGAGCCGCGAACCCTATCTCCTTCCGAATGGACGCGTGCTGCGCTATACGTTCCGCGAGCGGCTCGTGCACTGGTTGGCGGGCATCTCCTATGTATACCTTCTGCTGACCGGTCTAGCCTTCTGGAGCCCCTGGCTCTTTTGGATCGCCGTCGTCCTCGGCGGGGCGACCATTTCGCGTGAGTTGCATCCTTGGTTCGGCCTCGCCTTCGTCGTTGGGGTGGCGCTTATGTACCGCATGTGGCACCGGCAGATGAAGGAAACACCCTCCGACAAGGCCTGGTGGGCTGCCATAGGACATTACATTCGCAACGAAGACGATCAGGTGCCTTCCGCCGACCGCTTCAACCCGGGCCAGAAGTTGCTCTTTTGGGGCTTCTTTTGGAACGGCATCCTCCTGCTGCTGACCGGCTTGATTCTCTGGCTGCCGCAGTACATTCCCTGGAACCTGCGTTTCCTGCGTCTCGCCGCGGTGTTCATACATCCCGTTTGCGCGCTCGCCACCATCGCGCTCTTTATCATCCACGTCTACATGGGCACTGCAATGGAGCGCGGTGCTTTCGGCTCCGTCATTCGCGGCGACGTGTCGCGTGCCTGGGCCGACACGCACCACCACACCTGGTACCAGCAACTCCTTCGCAACTCGGCCACTCGAAAGTGATAGTCAAAGGCGCGAAAGTGAGAATCAACGATGCGAAGTGGGATCGCCGCATTCGCCGCGCCAACGAACTAGCCTCGTCTTACCCATTCTCCGCCGAAGGTTTGCACTACTACGCCCGCGTTGCCACGTTTCAGAAGGGTGTTTACAGCGAAATCGAGAGAGCCCTCGCGGATGCGCCGAAGATTTCCTCCGATCGTCCGCTGCGCGAAGAATTGGATTTTTTCCTCCTGCTCCCAAAGTTTCCCGGATTTCTATCATTGATTCAGCAGATTGCCCCAGCCCCCCTCGCCCAGGCCGCCGCCACTTTAGCGGGGAAGGGATCAGCGGCCTGGCAGCGCGCAATTGAAGACTTCTGGTACGGAGATTCAGATTTAAGCGCGGGCATCGATGAAGCTGACGCCGAACAACTTGAGTCCGATGATCACGCCACTGCAACTCATTCTGATCGAGTGCTAGCCTGGATTTTTCTTCAGCCATACGCAGAATATCTGGCGGATCATCGCGAAGTCGAGATTCTCGACGGAACTCCGTCGACCTGCCCGCTTTGCGGCGGCAAGCCTGCCGTCGGCGTATTGCGCAGTGAAGGCGACGGCGCAAAAAAGTCACTGATTTGCATGCTCTGCGCCCACGAATGGGTTTTTCGCAGAATCTATTGCCCCGCATGCGGAGAAGAACGAGAGCCGCAGATGGCATATTATTCAGCGCCCGAGATCGCGCACGTCCGGGTGGACGTCTGCGACACCTGCCACATCTATCTGAAGACGATCGATTTGACGAAAACGGGGCTGGCAGTTGCCGTTGTAGATGAACTGGCGACCATACCTTTGGACCTATGGGCGCGCGAACATGGGTACGAGAAGCTACAAGTCAACCTGTTAGGAACCTGACCAGACGCTCCTGGAAGGACTTCAGCACCAAAGACTTGCGTCGATCCTCTCAGACTTCGGGATTTACAGATCCAATTCGACCTGGAGACACAGGTTGCGGTTGGCCGCAAACAGGAAACTTTTTCGGTCGCAAAATCACTTCACGCTAATCCCCAGGTCGCTTTGGTCCATGAACGCCGGGCAACCCACACAGCACTCTATCGAATAGAGCGCGCGCCATTTGAGTACGAAATCGAGAGCAGGGCGAGGTCTGTTCCGGCGGTCTGGATGGGAAAGCAGCGACAGCGGTCAGCCATCGGACTTAGAGTGTGTCCGCGGTGAGTTTGGCGTATTCCACCTTCGCTTCCTTCAGGATGGGGATGTCCGGGTCGGCGTCTTTCCAGAGGGTGAGGAAATCTCTGTAGGCAGCTAGCGCCCGCACGCGGGCGGCATCGGCCTCCGCTCCCCGAGACGTCCTGGACTCCAAAGCGTCGGCACGAGCCACGCCCAAATGGGCCAATGCCCCCGTCCAGCAGTTCCAGACGATGCCGCTGTGGTCGAGAATCTTCTGAAACTCGGCAGCGGCAGCGCTGCCTTGTCCGGCTGCCAAGTATGCCTCACCACGCACGTACGTGGGATAGAGGCAGGAAAGGTTCATGACGAACAGAACTTGCCCCAACTCAACCGGTGATTCAGCTTGCAGGGCGTCCAGCGCCGAAGCCGGGTTCTTTCTGTCCGACGCCAATTGCCCCTCAATCGCTGGCAGCCAAAGCGACTGCATCTGGGTGTCAAGCGGGAAGCTTTTCCCCAAGTCTTGGGCCAGGGACTGGGCTTGCGCTATATCGCCCGCAATGGCAAATGCAAGGGCAGCTTCGCTCTCGACGCCCGGACTCGCGGGAGCAAGCCTTAGAGCTGCTTCGGCCGACTGCCGGGCCTCTCTAGCATTGCCGTAAGCCGCTTCCCGCTGAGCGGCAATCGCCTGCCAGATTGCCCCGGTTTCCTTGCTGTCAGCTCGGATGGCGGAGTCCACAGCTCGCCTGGTCAGTTCCCGCGCCTTGCCGAGATGACCGCCATACGCCTCGGTATCGGATGCAAGCGCCAGTCCAAGGTTTACATAGTCTGGCTTGCCGGCAAGCCACTGTTGCTGTTCCGCCATCCCCGCAGAATCCGACCCAATGAAGGCAAGAGCGTAGAGAGCTACTCGCGTTACGAGATCACCCTCCTTTCGCGCCTGCGCCTCGCGGATGATCTGCCGCGACTCGTCGAAGCGCTGCAAGGCAAGGGTGTCGTTGGCGATATTCCCTTCGTCAGCTGTTGTGCCAGGTGAAAGGCGCATAGCTTGGCGAGTGATCTCCGCGGCTTTCTCATACTGCCCCTGTTCGGCATACACTATGCCCAGGCCGCGGTACCTTGAGTATTCCCTGGGGTAGCTCTCGATCTGCTCCCGATATGTCTGGGCCGCCTTACCCAGCTCCCCAGTTACATGCGAATAGTAGTCGGCCGTGATCAGCAGCTTTTCCCATTCGCTGGTATGTTCCCGCAGCTGGAAAGCCCTGCTGAAGTACTCGCGCGCCCTACCTAGCTCGCCGAGGCTGGAGTACATCCAGCCCACCCCCCAGTAGCCGAGGGCAAAATTCGGATCAAGCTCCACGGCACGCCGAAAGTGAGGCAGGCCTGCGGCAGGGCTTGCCTCGTTGACCGCCTTTCTGCCCAGGCTGTACGCTTTCAGAGCTTCGAGCGAGGACGTGGTGGCTTCGGCCAGTGGAACATCAAACTTCCGCACAGTCACCAGCGATTCACCCAACTCGCTGCGCAGCTTGGACGCCGCCTCGCCCAGCGCGTCCAGTACCTTCTCCTTCGACGCTGCAGTCACCAGTTCCTCGGCCAGCGCATCTCCGCTCTGGCAATTCACCGCCTTCAACCCCAGCACATATTCGCTGCCCAGACTACCAATTGATCCAGCGATATAAGCCTTGCTGCCCGCCCGCTGGCAAAGCTCGCGGGCCACTTCAGGCGTGAGTTTCCTCTCGGCGGGACGGGTCATCTGTCTTAAGGTCTTCGAAACTGCGCCGTCAGGGAGCAAATTGAGAAAAGGCGATTGCCGCAGGGAAATGTTGAGCGCGGTCTTCAGCGTGTCATCGAAGACTGCATCGCCCGTGCTGTTGGCAAAGTCGGTGAGAACTATGGTGTCTTTTTCGGTCAGGCGCTGGCTTTGACGCGAACGATAGTAGAGCCTGCCCGCCACAAGCAAGGCAACCAATAGGACGGGAACCGTAATCCTCCAGAGCTTCGGAACCCGAACCGCACGAGCTTCCGGCAACACCGCCGTGCTTGAGCTTGGTTTCTCTTCAGTGATGACACTGGTCCGGATCATCTGCCGCTGAAAAAACATGCTGCTGCCATCGTGTCTGTCGTTGGTTGCTGAATCCGGAACCACAGCCAGGTTCTCTGGAGTAAGGACCTCCACCGGAGAAACAAACTGATACCCGCGACCCGGCAGGGTGACGATAAAACTATTGTCGCCCGGCTTCTCTTCAAGTGCCCGCCGCAGCACTGAGATGCTTTGTGCCAAACTGTGCTCGTCTACAAAGGCATCCGGCCACGCATTCTTTAACAGTTCGTCCCGGGTGAGAACCTTTCCCGGGTTCTGCACCAGGTACAGCAGCACATCGAAAGACCGGAAGTTGAGCGTGACGATGGCGGTTTTCCGGCGCAGGGTCCGTGCCCCGGCGTCAACCTGAAACTCCCCGAATTGGAATATCTCCCCGGCTTTCATTGACATCGAGCACATTTACAACTTTTGAGAACTTTTGAGAACAAATGACTGGCCTTTTTTGTGCGACTGCCGCAATATTCGCGGCCAGTAGAGGGAGAACCGTACGAAAGGACTTTACCAATGGCTGACTGAGCGGGCAAGGCATTTCCGATCGGACGCGTCCGCTCAGGGTACAGGCCGCACCGTCCGGACTGAGGTGACAGTGGAGCGGCAACATACGACCCTGCTGGTGGGCGACGTCGCGGCAGCCGGTTTCGATACCTGCCCGCTGTGTGGAGCCAAGCTAGCTACGGATCAAGCGGAGCAGCCCCGGCCTCGTCTTCCCAAAGGACCGATCTCGGCATAACCGGGGTGGCGTCGAGAAATGATTGCGCAAGTTTCGCGCTGGTTTTTTACCTAGGTGTTGGGTTTCATCTGGAACCAAGGTCGGCAAATTCTCAGGAGATTAAAGATCAATGAGAAATCTCTTATGAAACTTCGCATCGTTTGCATGGTGGTTGGATCCCTGTCGCTGGCTTTATCCACGTCCCATCTGACTTTGGCACAGACATCGACCCGAACTGCATCTGCCTTGCCTCGCCTGGTCCGCTTCACCGGTACAGTGAAAGACCTCAACCGCACTACGCTGAGCGGCGTAATCGGCATTACGTTTGCCCACTGGGCAGAGCGTTTCGCCGGCAACCTTCAGCGAACGGGTGGGTTCGCGAATCCGTGAAGTAACGTTTGTGTCGACGGCAATTAGTCTATTCGGAGTTAAGCCTCTCAACGCAGGTTGAATGGGCTCGCCATCCGGGAACGATGAAGCGAACGCGGGAAACGACAGCGAAGCAGCGGAGGCGCGCTGACTCAGCCCTCGCTACGAAGTCACAGGTACCTTAAAGTATCGTGAATTGTTTGGGCTTCAAGTAGCAGAGTGATTACTGGTCTCCGAGGGAACCGCGAAGCACCGTAATGGATGCCATCGGAAGCTGGTAAAGCGTTTCTGTGCCGCCGCTTGCCTCTGATCTGGAGGGCGGGCCGTCGGGATCTGCATAGCCGCGTTCTCCTTCGGGGTGCCACTTGTATTCGGCAGATCCGAAAGTGATGCGATCAACCTGACCGGAGAAGTGGCGGTCGTGCCCGGTTTCGGGATCATGGAAAACAACCTTTACTGCGTGCTCGTTGTATTGGTCACGGTTGACCAGCATCAGGGACCACTGTCCGTCCGGACGCTCGACTGCGTAGGCCGTGACCAGCACCGTTCCCGCAGCGTCGGTCACGTCGCTTGAAGCTCTGAAGAGTTTGTGCGGAGCATCCACGGGCTGCACCCACTCTTTTGTAATCACCTGCGAAGCCATGTACTGAGGAGGATAGCTGATCAAGTTGTAGTGTTCGTCAAGCAGGAGGAGCGGGTAGGCACCCCAGTGGCCTGGAGAAGGCATGTAGTGAAAATAGTAAGTGGCTCCGGCGCCCGCGGTCATCATGGAGCCAACATAATCGGCGAGCCATAGCGCGCCTTTCACAGTCGAAACCCCGACTCCGCCTCCAATGTTGCCCTCGGTCATAAAGAAGGGAATGTTCTGAGGCAAGCCGTCATCTTTCCAAACCTGGACGATGTGTCTGACGTATTCCGGCTCCGGGTACAAGTCCGCCCAGGAGTAGGTGGGCCTGTCCTGGTAGGGATAATGTTCGAAAGAAAAAAAGGCGAAGTCGTTCAGGCGGCCGTGGGCCCTGAGGTAGTCTAAGAATCGTCCGAGCCAGGAGACTTTCCCGGCCGCGTCCGGCCAGACTTCAACATCGTCTAGCGTTCCTTCGAAAGGTGGGCCTCCGAGCTTTGCTTCGGGAACGAGCCGGTGAATCGCGGTTGCGAATTGCAGGTATAACGCGCCGTAGTCTTCGGGCAGCATGTGCTGGCCGTCGGCCTCTTCTCCCATCTCGATATAGGAGATGGGATAGTGGCGTTTGTATAAATAGGCAATCTCGTTGGCCGCATCCTCGGGCGTGGAATACAACATGGCGATTGGAACCATGGTGGGAAGCCCGCGAGTGACTCCGCTGGTGAAGAAGAAGTCGAATCCGACCTGGTCTCCTCTCGATTCGTCCATATCAGAAGCCGCATGCCAGGGATCGACCGAAGAAGGCCAGGTGACGGTCTGATGACGGCTGGGGAAATGAGTGACGTAATCATTGAACCCGCCGTCGGCCGAGAGAGCTCCGGCGTAAAGTTCATTGATGGCGTAGCCCACGCAGTTGCGCTTGTCGGCCGAACCATGACTGTCGCAGGTGTTGGAAGATTCCGTCATCCAAATGCGGACGTAGCGCACAGGGATCATCCATGAAACCAGTTTGAGCGTGACCGTGCCACCCTTGCCTTCGGTGATCGTGCCCAACGGAAAAGTTTGCCACGTGCCCTTGGTGGTCCCGTCATAGAAGGGTTCCAGTTCGCCGGTCCAGAACTGGACGGAGTAGCGCTTCGCGTAAGGCTCAGCCCACGCAATCCGAATGGCGTTGAGCGGAACTTTGCTGCCCAGATCGATCATCACCCACTGCGGGTGCAACGAGTCGTCTTCTCCGGTAAAAGCTTTCGTAAGGTACGGATTGCTCTTCCAATACGATTTCGTATCGCCGTCGGTCAGCCGGGACCAGCCGTTTCCATCGCCCCGGCTGAAGCCGCGATGGGGAAGCGGAGCTGCCCACGAATGGCGGATCATCTCCGCAGTCGGTTCCGCGTTGCCCACAAAATAGCCCTGTTGTTTCTCCGCATCGCTCCAGGTGCCGTTCGGGTTCCAATGCCAAGCCTCAACCATCAACTCTGTGTTCTGGCGATAGGTCACGGTCTGCCATCCTGCGCCGAGAATCTCCTTGAGGACCGGGTCGGTCAGCAAATGGTCCGGCGTTCCCGTCCTCAGCCGGTCGATCGCCGCGCCGAAAGATCGAACCGGGCTGAAGGTGTTGGCCACGTGAGAAGGTGCGGCGTCGACGGTGACCGTCTGAGCGGCAGCCGTGTTTGTGGTCCAACTTGCCGCCCAAGGAATAATCCCTATGGAAAGAAAGACTCCCAGCACTCGGCCATTGATGCCTGACACCATTGCTGCCTCCTTGCAGGTTCTCGCCTTCGCTCTCGAACAGGAACCGAACACGTAGTACTTTCATCTGGCGAACTCTTCGTTTCGCTTTGGAAGTCTGGACCTGTTGGCATGACCGTTTATCCCAGTTGCCGCGGGCCTGTCAACCGTTACTTGGGCAATAATATACTTAGCAAAATGACGCCATTTCTCTAAGGACGTGTTTTCGGATGAGAGAACACAGCGATTGAGATGACGAATAAGCCGATTACGATCAGCAGAGGAGTAAAAATCGTGCCAGAGACGCTTACGTAAGCGAACTGGCCTCGGAACAAACGAACGCAGCCAATCGCAATGAGCATCAAACCACAAAACCAGAGCGCGAAGCGACCGCGCCGCACGACACTCTTCGTCGGAGGCAACGGCCTGTATTGGTGCTTCATGAGTTTTTCTTGGGTCGCTTCACTTCTGGGGCAATAATATACTCGACAAAATAGACTACGCCTGACTGAATCGATTCAATATCGAGCATACGGCGAATCCATTCAGTCCAACAACGTTCGGGCGTCGTTTCATTCGAGGGACTACGCCTTTGGAGCTGCGCTGAAGATCTCGACCAGGCGATCCGCGATTATCTTGTCCTCGCCGTCCTTGAGCTGCCAGACAGCAAAGCCGAAGCTGTTCGGGTCGCTGGGATGGCCATGATGTTCGGCCCGATTGTCACCGGCGGGAGCATCCGGATTGCGTCCGCGCATGCCGCCGGCACCGGCGCCCATGCTGCCGATACCGATTGGCCGGGTGTCGGCCAGTTGCAGCATCACGTCCTTCCCGGTGATGTTGAGCTTGGAGGAATCGATTCGCCAGCTGTAACGCGGCGTCACGTTGCCGAGAGCCTGAGGGTTGAACTGCCGCGGAAGAGCCGTCACTCCAAACTTCTTCACTGCATCAGTAATGACCTGTGCGCGCTCGTCATAAGTCTTCAACGAAGCGTCGAAATCCTGATTGACGAACAGTTCGAGCGCCTTGAGCATGCCGAAGATCGTCTCTTTGCCGACCTTGCAGCAACGGCCAATGCGATCTTCTTGAGGGCTCATATTGAGCAGGGCGTAATGGATCAGATCTTCCCTGCCGATCAGGATGCCCGCTGCCTGCGGTCCACGGATATCCTTACCGCCGCTGAAGGTGACCATGTCGAAACCGAGCGCCGGATACTGCCAGAGCCGCTCTTTCGGCGGCACGTCCGCCGCAGCGTCATTAAAGGTATAGATGCCGTGCGCCCGGGCGATTTCAACCGTCTCGGGCCCGCTGACCTTCCCCCTGTCGGACAGAATATTCGTGAAGTGGATCGCGAGTGTCTTGGGATTGATGGCTGCAATCATCTCTTCGCGCGTCTCAACTTCGACCAGCCTCGCACCGGTCTGGCGAATCTGGTGGTCAAACGGATAGCGATGGCTCTTCTGGATGATGACTTCATTCCTTGGAAAATTGCTTACATCGGGAATGTCGCGCATGCGGGGCTCGAGGTCTTCAGTCATCATGCCGGCGTAGCCGACTACCATGGCTGCGGCTGCGCCGCCGGTCACCAGACCGGTGTAGCCGGCAGGGGATTTACACAGGTTCGCGATGAACTTACCGGCTGCGATCTCCAGTTCGTCGATCAGAACGAAGTGCTCGTTGCCTTGCCGGATCAGTTCCATGACCTCCGGCCTCATCACCGACCCACCGATGACGGTTACGGTGCCATTGATATTGATCAGAGGTGTGACTCCCAGCTCGGCATAGATGTTGCCGGTAGATCCTAGGCCGGTTGTGATGGGTATGATGGCGCGGCCGTCGACAGAAGGTATGGATGGCTTTGGCCTCCTGCGAAAGATCCCTGCGGCATTCAACCTGGCGGGTGCGAGCAGGCTGCCGCTGACGGCCCCCAGGGCGGTTAGAAACGAACGGCGATTCCAACCAGGTCTCAAATTCATGTTCGGGTTCCTTTCAACGTGGTTGACGAATCACTTATCAGCCAGCGGAGTGGCCGGATTCACCACCATTGCGCTGCCTACGATTTCAATCAGTGAATCGCCCGGAATCCACTCCAGAGCCATGCACGCGCGGGACGGCGCTCTGCCCGGAGAGAAATAGGTCCCGTAGATCTTGTTCAACGCGTCGTACTGAGCTTTATGAGCATCGAACCTTGCCTTGCCGGCGGGCATGGGGATACTGTCGGCGAGAGGCAGACAGAGAAAGACCTGGAGATGGATGATGCTGTCCATGGTGCAACCCGCACGTTCTACGGACTTCTTGAGCGCATCCATGGTGCGGGTGACGTGCTTTTCGAAGGGGTCCGTTACCAGGACATGATCGTCTTTGGGGTAGCCGTCGTTGGACCCGGTGCCAGAGAAATAGTAGATGCCATTATGGGTGTGGTTAGCGGCGCCGGAGCGACGAGGCGGATCTCCGCCAGGTGCGCCCGCGGGTGCGCTACCAGGCGCGGGTGAAGCGGCAGAGGGAGCCTGCTGAGCGAAGAGTTTCAGCCCGCCGGTTACGAGTGCCGCCGTTGCCGCGATCTTGCCAAAAAAGTTGCGTCGAGTGTTTATTTCCACGGAATTTCTCCTTCCATCTTCGGTCGAGAAGAATCTGACAGCAAGCAATCATAGCGCAGGGACGAGTTGTCGTCTCCCATCAACTGGTTACCCACTCCGCCGCAACCCGAGTGAACAGGCCTGGTGGGTGGTCGCTGAATTCTGAACAGGCGGCGGTTGTTTTCCAAGAATTGGCAGCCGCTTGCTGGCATAAAGAATAAAATTGCAAGTCGTGGCCGCTTCCGTCATTTCCGCCCAGTCTGTACCGGCGCCTCGCATTCAATCAGTGGATGCTCTGCGCGGGGCCATCATGATGTTGATGGCGATCGATCACATTCGCGACTACGTCGCGCAAAGTGCGCAGCGGTTTTTGCCTACTGACCTGACGCGCACGACTCCTGCTATCTTTCTTACCCGCTGGATCACGCATTTTTGTGCGCCAGTTTTCATACTCACAGCCGGCCTGGGCGCAT
This sequence comes from Candidatus Sulfotelmatobacter sp., assembly GCA_049800135.1. Taxonomy (GTDB): domain Bacteria; phylum Acidobacteriota; class Terriglobia; order Terriglobales; family Acidobacteriaceae; genus Sulfotelmatobacter. The sequence continues at coordinate 1,178 of JBARJF010000031.1, read as the reverse complement.
ATTTCTGGATGACCCGCGGGCATCACTCGAAACGCGAACTATCGCGTCTGCTGATTAGCCGTGGTATTTGGCTGATTGTGCTTGAGGTGACGGTACTTCGCTTGATCATGTTCTCGCAGATAAGCTTCACGGCGAATCCTGTACTCCTGATCATCCTTTGGGCAATTGGGGTTTCCATGATCGCGTTGGCCGGGCTGATTTATCTTCCGATGCGCGTGCTTATGGGCATCAGCATCGCGATTATTGCGCTACACAATTTGCTCAACGATGTTCCAGCCGAGCGCTTCGGGCGGGCGGCGTGGATTTGGAACATTCTGTATCAGCGAGGTGTTATCGCCTTCGACGGCATCAAGTTCAGGCCCGCATATCCGGTGCTGCCTTGGATCGGGGTGATGGCCGGTGGCTATTGCCTGGGGACGGTCTTTGAATGGGATGCGCACCGCCGGCGGAGTTTTCTGGTGCGTATGGGACTGGGGCTTGCTGCGGCATTCGTGGTGGTGCGCGCGCTTAATATGTATGGCGATCCCCTACGTTGGAGTCATCAAGCGTCGCCAGTTTTCACGGTGCTCTCTTTTCTCAATGTCACAAAGTATCCGCCTTCACTCGACTTTTTGTTGATGACACTCGGTCCGGCAATGGTCGTCATGGCATGGCTGGATAAATTTCGCCTTCATTCCACCAATCCGCTGATCGTTTTCGGGCGTGTCCCGTTCTTCTACTACGGGGCGCATTTGCTTTTGGCTCATCTGATTGAGATCGGGATGAACTTCGTGCGCTACGGTAACAAGTCATTCCTGCTGCTTGCGCCGCCTTCGATGGGAGGCCCGAGGGCACTGTTTCCGGTTGACTACGGTTTCCCGCTGTGGACGGTGTATGCCGTCTGGCTTGCGGTGTTGCTGCTTCTCTACCCGGCATGTCTTTGGTTTGCGCGACTCAAACAGCGCCGGCACAATTGGTGGCTCACTTACCTGTGATTTGTTCTCGAGAAACGGCGGCAAGCCCTCCGGTTTCCTCACGTCCTCACCCTCTGAGGATCGAGCAAGTGCCCCGTTGACGTTAGTGCTTTATCGGACGCGCGCACTGGGCAGAATGCGTGGGAATGAGTGTTGTCGCGCGCGTTCGATAAAGCCGTCAGAAGGAAGCCGCTCGCGTTTGCGGCGGACGCGGTGGAGCTATGG
>JBARJF010000030.1:0-91437 GCA_049800135.1 Candidatus Sulfotelmatobacter sp. | reverse complement strand
CTTTTTCTTCCGGAGCGTTGTCGATCGAATCGAACGACCGGAACACGATCTTCGGATTGTGCTTCTGCAACACCTTGGTGATGGCCGCCGTCAGCGTGGTCTTGCCATGGTCAATGTGACCAATCGTCCCAACGTTGCAATGCGGCTTAGTGCGGTCAAATTTCTCTTTCGCCATTTCCTTGCTCCATGTGGCGCGGACGCCCTCGCCCGCGTCTTTCGTTCCTTAAGTTCTTCTACTTCGTCGTCCCCTGCACCTTGGCGATGATTTCCTCCGCGACCGAGCGCGGAGCCTCCTCATAACGCGCGAAGTGCATCGAGTACTCGGCGCGCCCCTGCGTCGACGAACGCATGTGGGTCGCGTAACCAAACATCTCAGCCAGCGGCACGATGGCCTTGATCACCTGCGATCCGGCGCGGTGCTCCATGCCTTCGATGCGTCCGCGGCGCGAACTCAAATCGCCCATGATCACGCCCGCATAATCTTCCGGAGTGACCACTTCAACCGCCATCACCGGCTCGAGCAATACCGGCGAAGCCTTGCGGGCAGCTTCCTTGAAGGCCATGGAACCGGCAATTTTGAATGCCATTTCGTTCGAATCGACATCGTGATAGCTGCCGTCATACAGCGTAGCCTTTACATCGACCATGGGATAGCCGGCGAGAACTCCGCCTTCGAGCGCTTCCTGAATTCCCTGATCGATGGGCTTGATGAATTCCTTGGGCACCGAACCGCCCACGATGTCGTTGACGAATTCGTAGCCCGCCCCAGGCGGCTGGGGATCGAGTCTGATCTTCGCGTGCCCGTACTGGCCGCGGCCGCCGGTCTGGCGAATGTATTTGCCTTCCGCCTCGGAGTGTCTGCGAATGGTCTCGCGGTAAGCCACCTGCGGCTTGCCGACGTTGGCCTCAACTTTGTACTCGCGCATCATGCGGTCAACGATGATTTCGAGGTGCAACTCGCCCATGCCGCTAATGATGGTCTGTCCGCTGTCGGGATCGGTATGAACTTTGAAGGTTGGGTCTTCCTGGGCCAGGCGGCCCAGCGCCATGCCCATTTTTTCCTGATCGGCTTTGGTCTTGGGCTCGACCGCGACCGAAATCACCGGCACGGCAAACGTAATCGATTCGAGCGCGATGGGATGCTTCTCATCGCAGATGGTGTCGCCGGTGCTCACACCTTTCAGTCCGACCGCCGCGCAAATATCACCCGCGAGAATCTCACTGATTTCTTCGCGCTTGTTGGCGTGCATCTTGAGCAGCCGCCCGATACGCTCGCTGCGGCGTCGACCGGTGTTCAGCACCGAGTCTCCGGTCTTGAGCTGACCGGAATACACGCGGATAAACGTCAGCTGACCGACAAACGGATCGGCCATGATCTTGAAGGCCAGTGCCGAAAACGGCTCCTTGTCATCGGCTTTGCGGAAAATCTGTTCCCCGTTGTCGGGATTCAGGCCATGCGTTTCCGGCACATCGAGTGGCGAAGGCAGATAATCGACCACGGCATCGAGCAGCGGCTGCACGCCTTTGTTCTTGAACGCCGTCCCCACCACTACCGGGAATACCTTCAGCGCAATCGTCGACTTGCGTAATGACGCACGCAGCTCATCTGCGGTAATCTCTTCGCCTTCCAAAAACTTGTGCAGGATTTCGTCGTCATTCTCGGCAATGCTCTCGACCAACTGGGCGTGGAAGGCTTCGGCTTTCTTCCTCAGATCGGCGGGGATTTCCTCGGTGACGTACTCGGCGCCCATGGTGTCGTCGAGCCACACGATCGCCTTCATGTTAATCAGATCGATGACGCCTTTGAATTTGTCTTCCTGCCCGATGGGAATTTGAATCGCGACGGGCTTGGCGCTGAGCCGCTTGCGGATGGTATCGATGGCATGCTCGAAATCAGCACCCATCTTGTCGATTTTGTTGATGAAGCAAATGCGCGGCACGCCGTACTTATCGGCCTGGCGCCAAACTTTTTCCGACTGCGGTTGCACCCCATGCACCGCGTCAAACACCGCAACCGCGCCGTCCAGCACGCGCAACGAGCGCTCCACCTCCGCCGTGAAATCCACGTGGCCGGGCGTATCGATAATATTAATCCGAATGTCGCGCCAGGTGCAGGTCGTGGCAGCGGAGGTAATCGTGATGCCACGCTCCTGCTCCTGCTCCATCCAGTCCATCGTAGCCGTGCCTTCGTGCACCTCTCCGATGCGGTGCGTCTTTCCCGTATAAAACAGGATGCGCTCCGTCGTAGTGGTCTTGCCGGCATCGATGTGGGCCATGATGCCGATGTTTCTGCAGCGTTCTAATGGGACTGTTCTGGGCACGACTGTCCTAACTCTTTCTGGACTCCGACAACTAATTAAAATTTGACGATTGAGTGATCGGGCGATTTGGCGATTGAAAATCCAAAACCCTGAACGTCTTGCAAATCGTTCAACGACTCAATGTTCTTTACCACCGGTAATGTGCGAAAGCCTTGTTGGCCTCGGCCATGCGATGTACATCTTCTTTTTTCTTGATGGCCGCGCCTTTTCCGTTGGCCGCGTCCAGCAATTCGTTGCTCAGCTTGTCGACCATGCCTCGCTCGGCGCGTCCGCGGGCGTAGGTCAGGAGCCAGCGGATGGCTAGCGATGTGCGACGGTCGGCATTCACTTCCACCGGTACCTGATAATTGGCGCCGCCCACGCGGCGAGTCTTCACTTCAAGCAATGGCTTCGCGTTCTCGACGGCTTTGGTGAACAGCTTCAGAGCTTCGTCGCCGCCTTTTTCCTGCACCTTGGTCAGGGCCTCGTAGAAGATGCCTTCGGCGGTCGAACGCTTGCCCTGCCACATCATCGAATTGATGAACTTCGTCACCAGATCGGAGCCGTATACGGCATCGGCCGGCACGGTCCGCTTTGCTGTATGTCCTTTACGAGGCATTCAGTTTTCTAGCCCTTCTTAGCGCGCTTGGCGCCGTATTTCGAACGTCCCTGCTGACGCCCGGCCACACCCACCGCATCCAGCGTGCCGCGAATCACGTGATAGCGCACGCCCGGCAGATCCTTCACACGTCCCCCGCGAATGAGCACAATCGAGTGCTCTTGCAGGTTGTGGCCCACGCCGGGGATGTAAGTCGTAACCTCAATCCCGTTGGTCAACCGCACCCGCGCCACTTTCCTCAAAGCCGAGTTCGGCTTTTTCGGCGTCTGCGTGTACACGCGCGTACACACTCCGCGCTTCTGCGGGCATCCTTGCAGAGCCGGACTCGCCGTTTTATAACGTGGCCGCTTCCGGCCGTCGCGCACCAGCTGGTTAAAAGTAGGCACTCTTTGCGGCTCCTTGATTACGTGCTCTTGATTGCGTACTGAAGTCGAGCACTGAACGTCACACACCAAACACCTGCACTCAGGCTTACCTTGCGGCCCAGGCACGCTGCGCCATCGGCTTTCCCGGCGCTTTACTGCGCGACCCGGGCTGGCAAGCACACCCGGCCGGCCATGCTTCTCGCCGCACACGAATCACGGAGAGAGATTCTTGGGTACCAATCTAGATTTGTGCCGCCGACGGTGGCACCCGGCCAACACTGCGGAGGTGCTCCGTATCGCCAGCTCTGTCCTGCATATCCTTTCGCAGACCGCCGTTGCGCCTAACTCAGGCGCCCCAGAGGCCCTCGTGATAGGGCGAAAGGCAGCGCAGGAACGTTTCAGCGAGGAAAGCTTCCGGCGCTTTACTCGACCACACCGGAAACGCGTTTCTCAAAAGTTCCACCGCAAGTTCCCACACAACTCCGGAGAACTCACGGCACACAACAAACTTGGATTAACTCGCGGAACTAGATAACTATATCAACTGAGCAGAAACATCGTCAACCCGTCTTTTTGCATCCCACTGACGGAACTGGAGCGACTCAGCCAGACGGGCTTTCATCCACGTGCAGGCTCAAAAACTGGGATCCCGAGGGCCAGCTTGCTGAATCCGTCTCCATTCTCTACACTACAAATTTCCATTCCAAGGAGCGGCTCGCCCATCGGAGACTACCGTGAGGCGACGAGAGGGTGCATGGGAAGGCTGCGTTGCGGTAAGTGGGCACGGATCGTCGTCACCATTTCCTCGCTGCTCTTGTTGATGTTGTTTCTGCCGGCCTGCGGCGGCCGCAAGCCTCCCGGCGCGTCGCCCTTCCCGGTAAGAATCACCCTCAACCCCAGCATTAGCGCTTCCATGCAATTGGGGACCACAATGCAGCTCACCGCCTCCGCTCAGAACGTTGTGAACTCAACCGTTCCGGAGACCTACACCTTCGTCTCAAGCAATCCCGGAATTCTCGACGTCACTCCCAACGGCCTGGCCTGCGCCGGCACCTGGAACGCACCGGCTTACACGATCTGCACCCCGGCCGGCGTTGGCGTGGCTGAGGTAACCGCATCGGCTCTGGGAGCGACCAGCGCGTCAACCTTATTCTTCGTGCATGCGCCCATCTCCGCCATTCAAGTCAGCATACTTCCGCCCGTCAATTCTCCGCCCCCCGCCTGTCCTGCGCAAATCGCGCTTCCCGCCGCTTGCAACCTCCCGTTCAGGGCCACTAATTCCTGTCTCTCGCAGAATCAGGTAGAGACGTTGCAGGCTACTGCCTATGATCGCCAGGGAACCGATATCACTGCCTCGGTTGGTCCGTTTACCTGGAGCCAAAGCAACGCCAACGTAGCCACGCTCACTCCGCTTATGACTTCTTCCTACGACGTCGTCACCAATCAGGTGACCGCGTCGCCCAGCACTCCGGGGCAGACACAAGTCATCGCCTCGGCTTCGGGAGTTTTCAGCGCGGCCTACAACTTCGAAACCTGCCCCGTGCAGTGCATCGCTCTGTACCTCAGCCCCAACGGGCAATACACTGGCCGGACAAGTTTTGTCGCCAATAAAGGAACGTCGGAAACCGTGGCGGCTACCGCAGTCGACGTGCAAGGCTGCATCGTGCCCAAGCCGCCGCTGACCTGGATCTCCTCCGAGCCAGCCGCACTTGCCGCAGGCAACGGCACCACGGGATGCTCCGGCGCAACCACCTGCAACATTGTCACGAACCAGCCGGGGGTGGCTGCGATCACGGCATCCTGCACGCCGCCGAGTTGCAACGTCGGGTTCCCCTTGAATCTGGGGGGAGTTCCCGCGCCCTACGCCCCGCAACCGGTATATCCCGTCACCGCAATTTCCGGGTTAGTCACCGGCGCCCCCACCGCGACCAACGTGCTGGTGAGCAGTCAGGACTGTTACAGCAATCCCTTGTGCACCGTGGGCCTTTACAACGTTGCGACTTCCAGCAATCTGCCGGGAGGAGCAAGTGAGTTGCCCGCTCCACCCAATTCGCTCCTGTTGGACCCGGCGGGAGACAAAGCATATATGGGCAGCGAATTCGGCGCTATCGAAGTCAATCCTGCCGAAATCGGAACCTCGACGACTCCGTTCACTTCTTTGCCCGCGCCCGGCACTACTTTGGGATCGGTAACCGGCAAGGTCCTGGCCGTCTCTTATAATGGCGGCATGGCCATCTTCTCGGATACAGTTTCCACTCCCAATCAGGTGTACGTCGTCGCCACCTCGACGTCCAGCACAACTACGCCGCTTAACATTAATAGCGCAACCGCTGCCGCGTTTTCGCCCGATGGGTTGGAAGCCTTCATTCTCGGCAACGCCGGCAACACCCTGTATGTCTACTCCTCTCTGCAGTCCTTGTTGCCGCCCATTTCCTTGCCCGCACCCGCTACCTCGATTGTTTTCTCTTCCACTGGATCTTTTGCCTTGCTTTCAGGCGGAAGCTCTCCCTCCACGCTTGCCGTCTACAGTACCTGCAACAATTCCGCGGTTAGTTTGCCGATAACTGGCGCCGGCCTGCCCACTCCGCCGATGTTCCTGAGGATGGTGCCTGCGGGAAACATCATCATGGGGACCGCGACCATCCCAAATCTCGAAACCACAGGTCTCGACTTTTTCTTCGGCGTCGACAACACCGGCATCGACATCATCGCCACTACTTCCTCGGCGGGACCGCTCACCACGCTTTGTCCCCAGATCGTCACTCTTGCTCAGACCACCCAGAACACGGCCTTTGAGCCCACCCACATCGATATCGGCCAAGGCACCTTCCACCCCATAAACTTCTTCCTCTCACCCGATGCCACCATGGCCTACATCGTTGCCAGCGATCGCAGCAGCGTCCTGGTCTATGACTTCAACACCAACTCTGTGTCCGCAATCCAGCTGGTCAACAACGCAACTCCCGTGGCTGCGGACATGACGGTGGATGGAACGCTGATCTACGTGGCCGGCTCCGATGGTTTGCTGCATGAACTCAATACCGCCCTGGCCGTCGACCTATACCAAACCTCTTTTGCCCCCCTCCCCAACTCTCCCAATAACTTTTGCTTTACCGGGTCCAACTGCGCACTGAACATGGTGGTGGTGAAACCATAGCGGGTGCGGGTAACGGGTATCCGTATCGGAAGGATTCGTATCTTCGTATTCGAGCATGCCGTCGGGATAGCCGGCGCTATAGGAGGAGTCGCGCATTCCAGGCGCTGGCACGGCTTTGCGGGGGTTGGGATTAATAGCCGGCAGGATCAGGAGGCGGACGCTACGCCTTCTTTTCCAGATCTTTTGCCACACTATCGAGTACGCCGTTGACGAACTGCACCGATTCCAGGCTGGAGAATTTTCGCGCGATCTCGAGTGCTTCGTTGATCACCACCGCCCGCGGCGTTTCCGGATAGCCCAGAAACTCCGCCACTCCGGCGCGCAACAGATTGCGGTCCACCGCCGCCATGCGCTCGATGCGCCAGTGCGCGGCGTGGAGCTCAATCAGCTTGTCGATTTCCGCACCGCGGTCGGCAGCCACGCGAAATAAATCCTCCGCGAACCCCCGCACCTCGGCACTGGTGCCGCCGTGTTCCGCCCAAAACGTGCGCTGCACCTGATCCAACGTCTGCTTGCCCATATCCGCCTGGAACAGCATCTGCAGAACCAGTTCGCGAGATTTGCGGCGAGTTCCCATGAAGACAGTTGCCAGCGGGCAGCTCCCAGTGGTCAGTTTACTGTAGGGAGGGTTTTATTTGGGCTTCGTCTTCGAGCCTCGAAATCTCTTCTTGTCATTCCGCTTTTCAGGGTTGTTATTCCGAGAGGAGCGAGAAACCTGCTTCTTGCCGCGAGCCGATGGATGACGCCCGACCGCTTGCTTCAGCGAGGCCATCTCTACCGCCGCCAGCGCCGCCTCGAATCCCTTGTTGCCCATCTTCAGCCCGGCGCGATCAATCGCTTGCTCCAAAGTCTCGCAGGTGAGCACGCCGAAGGCGTGGGGAACGCCAGTCTCCTGTGCCGACTGCCCGATCCCGCGCGTCACTTCGTTCACGATAACGTCATAGTGCGCCGTATCGCCGCGCAGCAGGCAGCCGAGACAAATAATCGCGTCGTAGTGCTTAGTTTCCGCCAACTGCCGCGCCGCCAGCGGAATCTCAAACGCTCCCGGCACGCGAACAAGATCAACATCTTTTTTCTTCGCGCCGGAGCGCAGCAATCCGTCCATTGCGCTGAGCAGGAGTCTCTCTGTCACGAAGGAATTGAATCTTGAAACGACGATAGCAAAGCGCATGCCGCAAGCGCTAAGAGCACCTTCGAGGGCTGCAAGATGAGGCTCGGGAAGCGACTCAACAGCAAATTTGCTTTTGCCTTTCTTCTCCGTGACGCCGTGCCTCCGTGGTAGGTTCGCGCTTGATCCGCGCCGATCCGTGAAATCCGGGCAAGGAATTTACTTTCCACTGAACACGGCCGTCCGCTTCTCCAGGAATGCCGCAGTCCCTTCCTTCTTGTCCTCCGTAGCGCAAGCCACGGCGAACAAAACCGCTTCCAGATACAAGCCCTCACTCAGAGTCATCTCCACGCCTCGGTTCACGGCTTCCATCGCGTACTGCACGGCCAGCGGAGCGTTGGCCATGATCTTCACCGCGATCGCTTCCGCCCGCGGAATCAACTCAGCCGCCGCCGTAACTTCGTTCACCAACCCGATGCGGTGCGCCTCCTGCGCCGTGATGGCCTCGCCCGCCAGAACCATTTGCATCGCGATGCCTTTGCCCACCAGCCGCGGCAGCCGCTGCGTCCCACCGTAGCCCGGGATAATCCCCAGCTTCACCTCCGGCTGCCCCAGCTTGGCGTTTTCACTGGCTAGTCGTATCGTGCAAGCCATTGCAATCTCGCATCCCCCGCCCAGCGCGAATCCATTGATGCATGCAATCACCGGCTTACCCAGGTTTTCGATCAAATTAAGAACGCTCTGTCCGCGATGCGTATATTCTTTGCCGGAAACGGCATCGTGCTTGGCCAGTTCGCCAATATCGGCGCCTGCAATAAACGCTTTCTCGCCCGCACCAGTAAAAATGACGGCGCGAATCGAGGCATCATTCTTGATCTCATGAAACGCCGCCCGTAACTCCTCCATGGTAGCCATGTTCAGCGCGTTCAAAACCTTTGGCCGGTTCACGGTAACGTAAGCAATCGAGTTTTTCTTTTCCAGAAGAATATTTTCGAAGTCCATAAATTCGTTCTCGAAGAGTTCTTGTTACTCCGCCGCCGGCAGGACCGCGCCAGAGGGCAGATGTGGAATTCGGCTCCGCCAATAGAAGATTCTCACTTCAGGCACGAGCAGGTAAACCACGGGAAGCATCGCGATCACTGTCAGCGCCACTACGGTCCCGTCGATGTTGTGCCAGCCATCGTCAACTAAACTGTTCGCGAAGGCGCCGACCAGTCCGAGATCGGTGATGATAGTAAGCCACCATCCCCACCGTTTTCCCTTCCAAAGGCCAAACCACGGGGCCAGGGCCACCAGCGCCGGACCACCCAACACCGCAGCTACAATCTTCAGACCAGAAATAGTTTCCGCCGCGTGGGGACCGTTGCGAATCTCCGCAGTGCGCGTAAGCACCAGCAAATAGACGGGAAGCGCCAGCAGCATCAGGAGGTAAAGAAGCTGCACGAGGATTACACCGGTAATCCAACCCGGACGTTTCATTTCACTCGATTTCAACCCATGGCAAACTTGCAGATTAAGACGAGCAGTCTCACCCTTGGTTCTTTCCGCGCGCCACCGCCGCCACTTCATCCTTGCCCAGGTCGCAACTGATGCAGCGCTGCGTCCACAGCCGGTGCCCAAATATTTTCCCGCACCGCGGACATTTCCACTCCGTCAGCCACCACGCTCCCGCCAGGTATACGACGATCCAACTCAACAAGATGGCGAAATCCTTGATTTCGGCCAGCCCGAGACGGGCCACTACAAATCCGACAAATAAAAATCCGACAAACAGCACCACGACGAGATTTCGGCGCGCCACATAGCTGCGCCATGCCCGGCGATATCGTTCGACATCCTGCGGGCCGCCTTCCCCCGGCGTCTGATCGGATTTTCTCCGTCGCTCCATGGAAATTCGACTCTAAAGTTTATTCGCCTTGGGACTGTCCGGGGCCGAATAATCGTAAAACCCCTTGCCCGTCTTCCGCCCGTACCACCCCGCCATCACCAGCCGCTTCAGCAGCGCAGGCGAGGCAAAGCGCCGCTCCTTGAACTCATCAAACATCACCTGAGTAATGTAATAAGTAGTGTCAAGCCCAACAAAATCCAGCAAAGTAAACGGACCCATGGGATATCCGCACCCCAACTTCATCGCATTATCAATGTCTTCAATCGATCCCACACCCTCCTCATAAGCCCGGATCGCATCCAGCAAGTAAGGCACCAGCAGCCGATTCACAATGAATCCCGTCTTGTCCGAAGTCCGCACCGGGACCTTGCCCAGTTTTTTGCCGAACTCGTAAGCGGTCTGGTAAACGTCGTCGGCACTGGCGATCGTCCGCACCACCTCCACCAGCTTCATCAACGGCACTGGATTAAAAAAGTGCAGCCCGATAAACCGCTCCGGCCGCTTCACAGAAGTCAAAAGCTCAGTCACCGAAATCGAAGAAGTATTCGTGGCAAAGATCGCCTCTTTCTTCACCACCCCATCAATCGACGCATACATCTTTTTTTTCTCGTCCACATTCTCGATGATGGCCTCAATAATAATGTCGCAATCAGCCAGGTCCGCTTTGTTAGTAGTCCCCTTAAGCCGCCCCCGGATCGCATCTTTCTGCTGCGCCGTGATCCCGCCCTTTTCGACCGGACGCTCGGCAAACTTCGCCAAGGATTTTTCGATCCCGCCGAACCCCTTATCGAGAAACCTCTGCTCGACTTCGAGCACGGTCACATCGAGCCCAGCCATAGCGCAAACCTGCGCAATGCCGGAACCCATCAGTCCGCATCCTAGAACGCCAACTTTCTTAATTTCCATATGTATTTAGCCTATTTCGTTTTGCTCGCTTCCTGCTTCGAAGCCAGGCGAGCCCCTAGCGTGCTAGAAAGAACATCATCAAACAACTAAGAAGCAAAAATAACAGGAACAGTCCGGGCTGCTGCCATAACGAAAAAAGACCCTAAAGCGAGACCGCCAGATGTTCTTTTCTCGCCTGGCGAGTCTCCAAAATACAAAAGCGTACATGCCGCCAAGGGCGATGCCGCTGAGGACGCTTTGTATCATGTTTCTAGAAGTGGCCATACCGCTTTACGTGAAATCGAACTAATTCATGCTCTCCACAATCATCGCGATCCCCTGCCCGCCGCCGATGCAAGCCGTAGCCAATCCATACTTCTTCTTCCGCCGCCGCAATTCGTACAGCAAAGTGATCACCAGCCGCGTCCCGGTCGCGCCCAGCGGATGCCCCAGCGCAATCGCCCCGCCATTCACATTTACCTTCTCGCGGTCCAATCCCAACTCCTTCTCAACCGCCAGATACTGTGCCGCAAACGCCTCGTTCACTTCAATCAAATCAATGTAGTCCAAAGAAAGCCCAGCCTTCTGCAGCGCTATCTTAGTGGCCGGCACCGGACCCCGCCCCATCACCTTCGGCTCGACCCCTGCCACGCCCCAGCTCACAATTCTGCCCAGCGGCTCCATGTTTCGCTTGCGAACTTCTTCCAGGGACATCACAACCACCGCCGCCGCGCCATCCACAATGCCGCTGGCGTTGCCCGCCGTCACCGTCCCGTTCTTGCCGAACGCAGCCTTCAACTTGGCCAAACCTTCCATCGTGGTCTGCGGGCGTCGATGGTCATCCTCCGCAAGTGATTCTCCTGTAGCCTCGCTCTTCGAATTCCGCAGCGGCACTGGAACCAGTTCTTCCTGAATGCGCCCCTCTCTATAAGCCGCATCCGCTTTCTGCTGCGAGCGCAGTGCAAACTCATCCTGCATCTCCCGCGTAATGCCATGTTCTGAACCATACAGCTCCGCGGTATTCGCCATGTACAAGCCGCAATAGCTGTCGAGCAGCGCCACCATCAGCGAATCTTCCAGCTTCCCGCCCGGAGCCAAAGTAAATCCATCGCGCCCACGAATCACAAATGGAGCCTGCGACATGGCCTCCATCCCGCCCGCCAGCACAATCTTCGCCTCGTCGGTCTGGATCATCTGTGCCCCCGAAACAATCGCCTGCATGCCCGACCCGCACAGCCGGTTCACTGTCAGCGCCGGAGTCTCAATCGGCAGTCCCGAGCGCAGCCCCACGTGCCGCGCGCCATACAAAGCGTCGCCCGAAGTCTGCTGCGCATTGCCAAACACCACATGATCAAATTCTTTCGGATCAATTCCCGACCGCTCGATCGCCCCCGTGGCCGCAACCGCGCCCAACTCCTGCGCCGTGAAGTCTTTCAGCTTGCCGCAATAACGGCCAAAGGGCGTACGCGCCCCGCTGACGATCGCGATATCACCTGGTTTCAACATGATTTTCCTGAAGATCGCGTGCTCAGAGCGGATCAAAAGTGAGAATCAAACTGGTTAGTGTAGCAGCGCATGAATGGATTTGACCACCGACAGGTCTGAATCTTCGGGAGTCAACCTTGCACTTACCTCTCCGTAACTCCGTGACTGGTTGTCTCCGTGGTGGGTTCTAGATGTTTACGCCACAGCCCCAGCGGCCAGCGCCGCCCCCAAAGCCACAATCTTCCCATGCCCCTGAGCCAGCGAAGTAGCCAGAGCATGCTCTGCGCGGTTGATCACTTCCGTCACAATGTCTACCGGATCGTAGCTCTCCTTCACCACCGCCTCGGCCAGCCCTGCCGAAAATTCCATGGCGTGGCCTCTCTCCGATCCTTCCTTGGCGGGAAGATGCACTCCAGCGATGATCTTGCGCAACTTCTCAATCGCCATCATCGCTTCTTTCTCGGCCGTCTCCCCCAGAATGATCGCGATAGTCGTAGTGTCGTAGCGAAACGCCAGATCATTCGTCCGGATATTGGCCGCAAACTGTTGCCCAATCTTCTCCATCGCGTTTTCCACCGCGGTCTCGCCATATTCCTTGATCAGCGCCGCGCTCCGCCCGAATTGCAGCAGCAGCACGGAAAGCGGCGCCGCATTCTGCACCGCCCGCTTGCTCTCGGCCAGCAGCAAATCAAGGTAAGACCCTCGCTTGAGCAATCCTGACTTCTCTTCCGTGACCGAAAGATTTTTCACCAGCCGCCGAAGACCCGCGTTATTGAGCGCGATTACCATCTGGTCGGCCAGAGTTTTCAGCACCACCGCGTCGGTGTGCGGCCAGGGCCTCGGCTTATTGTGCAGTAGCGCTAGAACTCCCACAGAACCCTCGCCATTGCTCAGCGGAAACGCCAGCACTGCCGTGGTCCCAAGTTCCGCCAGCGCCGTCCGTGCGTTCTGCAACTCCGGCGCCTTCTGGGCGTCGGCGATGATGATGGGCTCATCCGTGGCCATATCCTGCAGTGCGCACATTACATCCTTAACCGCCGCGGAACTGCCCGCCTTCACTCCCCTGCCGCAGAACTCCTGCACCGCCGTCGGCGCCGAACCGGGAGTACGCATCAAGGCCACGCAGCGCGAGACATCCCAGTGGCCGCCGATCTCGTTGACCGCCGTGGTCAGCACCGCTGGCGCTGTTCCCTGGTGATAAAGCTTGCGCGTAATCTCGGCCACGCGGGTCACGTTGCGCATCTCCGCCGCTGGATCATTCGCAGGCGTCGCTGCGGCCGCCGAAGCGGCGACCCCGGCCGCTGCCGGCAACGGTGCGGACCCCGCATAGCTCGGCGTCATACCCGCCGCAAGATAAAGGCGCTGCAGATCCTCGTTGCGCTCTTCTTCGCGTGGAAATAGTTCCTGAATCCTCTGCAGCCTTTCGACCGCTTTGTTGCGCATCCCGTATTGCACCAGAATCTCCGCCTGTAGCATCAAGTCCTGCAACGTGGAGGCGCCCAGCGTCGCTTCCTGCTCCTGCGTCGGCTGCGCCACGGTCTTGCTTACCGGAGTGAATCGCGAAGCGATCGCCTTAAACTTGCCTTCGTCGATCTTGCCCTTCAACATCTCCAGCCGCTTGGTGTGACCGGATTCGTAGGGGTCCACTTCCGCGGCCCGGTCCAGGCATTCCGCAGCTTTGGCAAAGTTTCCCGTGTCGCAATACACATCGAAGAGTTTCAATAGAGTCTGGCAGTAGTCGCCTTCCCGGTTTGACGCGTTGAAAAGCTCGCCGAGAAACTCCAGCATCTCGGGCGAAGCCCGCCGCGCCGCTGTGACTTCCTGCATTACCGCCAGGAACTGCCTGCGCTCACCACGCTTGGCCTGGAATTGCCCCAGCTTGCGCGCCAGCGAAACCGCGGCCTCATCCTGCTCCGCATCCGCCAGCTGTCCAATCAGCGCCGTCACCTGCGACATGCGGTTGGGATTCTGTTCAAACAGTTGCCAGACCAGCGGCTCCGCGTCAGCATAGCGTCCAGCCGCCAGCAGAGCCTCGGCATAGATTTCCCGCATCTGCGGGGAATTCTTTCCTGCATTCACCTGCGGCTCAAGAATAAAGATCGCGGCTCCCACCTGACCTTGCCCCAGCAAGCTCTTGCCATAGGCCAGCGTGATCTCCTCGTCGGAGGAATCTTCCTGGTAGGCGCGCTCATACCACTGCGCCGGATCGCTGCCTCCCGCGGCCGCCAGTTGCGCCACCTGCTTGAAGGCTGCGGCGGCAAGCTTGCTTTCCCCCAGTTCGGACGACAGCTCTGCCACTCGCAGAAAATTTGCCTGCACTGGCTCCAGCGCCACCACGCGGCCCAGCACCTCCATTGCTCCCTGCTTATTGCCCAGCTTCGCCAAATCGCTCAGTGCGGATTCATAAGTGCCTACTGCCAGTTTCTTATTCGATCCTTCAAGCAACTGCCCGAAGCGAAATTTCTGCTCCCAGGTCGGGCTGCCATGGCGTGCCAGTTTCTTATATGTCAGGCTGGCCCGTGTAGCGTCCCCGGCATTCACCTGCCGCTCAAACAGGTCGCCCAGCAGCCCGACGGCGTCGTGATTCCGGTTCTGCGATAGGCACAAATCGGCCGCCAGTTGGCGAACCGTGTCGTTTTCTGGATCGTCGCGCAGGGCCAGCAGATATTCTTCCAGGGCTTCGGCGGCCTTGCCCTTTTGCAGAAGCTTTTCCGCGCGCTCTATGCGCCGGGCTAGCTCGGCTCGGTCGGCGCGCTTTGTAATCTCTGGCATGGGCCGGTCTCGGCAGAGTGCTGCTCCTTCGATTCTAGGAGGCGCCCCCGGACGCAGCAATCGGTAAGGGCTGACCCTCTATTACGAAAGTCACGGAGATGGCTCTCACTCGGATCTCCGGTGCCGTATCAGCAATCCCCCGGGGCTCGTATCGTAGAAGCCGAAGATGTCAGAAAACTCGCCCTTCCTATCAGGTTCGCGCTTCGTTTCAGGGCATTGCTTCGGCGCTGCCGAGACTGCACGCCAGTCCATCTCCTTCGCAAGCTTTGCGCTGTCCTTCGGGACCTACCCTGGTAGCGCACTCTTCACTGCCTTCGCTTAAAGATTTCGCAAAATTGGTCGATACCTTTGCTGGGGACGAGCGTCGTTCGGACTCGTCTATCCGTGGATCGACAAACTGAAGAGCGACCGTTTCTTGACCCGGCGATTTGGAAGGACAGCATGGATCAGGACTGAGGCGAGAGTCGGAACCAGAATACGCAGGAGAAAACGCGATGCGATGGCTCAATAACCTGAAGGTCAGCAGAAAGCTTGGGTCGGGTTTTGGGATGGTCCTGCTCGCAATGACCGGTTTGGGTTTGTTTTCACTACGACAACTCGGAGAGGTGAACAGCGCTACGGTAGAACTGGCAACCAGTTGGATGCCCAGCATAGAGGCCCTGGCGAATATCCGCTTCGACACGATCACCCTGAAGCGGCGAGAACTCAATTTGCTCCTTGCCGACAAGAACAAAATCGATTCCTGGAAAGAGAATATAAAAATCGTCGATGGCAATCTTGCCGAAGACTTCAGGAAGTATGAGCCTCTGATCAGTTCCGATGAGGAGCGCAAGCTCTATGCGGAATACCGCGCCGATTTGGCTGAGTACGAAAGTTCGCGTGCGCAGGTCGTGAAGTTTGCCGAGAAAGAACAACACAGCAAAGCGATCGAACTGTCGCAAGGGAATGCACAAGTTGCGATGGACGCGGCGCTTGACAAGATTGGCGAAGACATACAACTGAATGTAAAAGGGGGGAAAGCGGCCCAGCAGACTGCGGCTATCGCTTATGCGGCATGCAGGTCCTGGGTCGCCGGCATCCTGATCACGGGCGTCATGTTGGGCATGGTTTCACTGATCATCATCACCCGGTCCATTGCGACTCCAGTTCATAAGACCATGACCGTGCTCAAATCTTTGGCGGAGCGCGATCTCACCCATACACTCGACATCGATACCACGGACGAATTGGGGGTCATGGCGGGAGCCTTGAACCAAACCATCGAAGTTTTTCGAAGCACGCTCGCGACCATCACGCAGAGTGCGGAGCAACTGGCCAGCGCCAGCGAGGAGATTCCTGCCGGTGCCGGCCAAACCGCGGAAAGCGCCCGCGTGCAGTCGGATCAAACCACGCAGGCGGCTACCGCCATGCAGGAGATGTCGTCCACAGTGCTGCAGATCTCCGATAATTCGCAGAAGGCTTCCGAGGCTTCGCGTAACGCGGCCGAAGCGGCGCGCAAGGGCGGCAAAGTGGTGGAAGAAACGCTTTCCACCATGCAAGGCATCGCCGAGTCAACCGGCAAAGTGGCTTCGACTATTACCGAGCTGGGCAAGAGTTCCGAACAAATCGGAAAGATAATTTCCGTAATCGATGACATTGCCGATCAAACCAACCTGCTGGCGCTGAATGCCGCCATTGAAGCGGCGCGCGCCGGCGAACAAGGGCGCGGCTTTGCGGTTGTGGCCGACGAAGTGCGTAAGCTGGCGGAACGCACCACCAAGGCGACAAAGGAAATTGCCCGCATGATCGAGTCCATTCAGAAGGAGACGCAGAACGCGGTGCAAGCCATGGAACGGGAAAGCAAAGAGGTACACGTAGGCGTGGAAAAGACTTCGGCTTCAGGCGCAGCGCTGCAGGAAATCATCACCATGTCGGAACAGGTAGGGGACATGATTGCAACGATTGCCACGGCCGCCACCGAGCAATCGGCCACGACCGAGGAGATCAACACCAACGTGTCGCAGATCTCCAGCTCCACACAGGAATCCTCGGCAGCCTCCGAGCAGACGGCCAAGGCCTGTACCGAGCTTTCAAGCTTAGCCTTCGATTTGCAGAACTTGGTCAGCCAGTTCAAGCTGGAATCTGGATTCCAGGCTGCAAACCCTCCTCAGCGCGCCGTACCGGACCGAGCCTGGAAGACAAGTCAGTCGAAAACCGCCGCGGCGAGCGCAGGTGCGTAGCGCGTGCGCCGTGGGGTCCTGCCGATTACCAACGTAAGCCGTCTCGGCTCTTTTCTGCTGCCAGTCGCTGCCCGGCTTCGCTAGCCTCGATACGAGGTCACCCCAAATCCACTCCTACAGGCTCAACCAGTGATTCTCGCGACTCTGCTGCTTCGTTCTAACGACATCCGTCCGGTCGCCTGGTGCATCGTCGGATTCTGCGGCGGGATTTACTTGTTCGTTCAGGGCTTCCGCCTGTTGCAGCGCCGCCATCTCATCGCCGACACACCGGTCTCGAAAATCCGCAGCGCTTCCATGGGGCTGGTCGAACTCAGCGGCCTCGCGGTCGGACCTTACACCATGGTCTCCCCCATCACCGCCCACCCCTGCTATTTCTACCGCACCCTCGTCTGGGAATGGAAAAATCAGGGGCGCAGCAGCAAATGGGTCAAGGTGGTGGGCGAGTGCATGCACGTGCCCTTCTTTCTCGACGACAACACTGGCATGGTGATGGTCGATCCACGCGGCGCCGACCTCGATCTGCATCGCGACTTTCAGCAGGAATTCTGCGATTCGCTTTTCACCCTGAAGGCAGAAGCGCCGCCCAATGTGTGCGCTTTTCTGTCGCGCCACGGCATCAGCACCACCAACAAAATTAAGGTCGAAGAGTTCTGCATCAAGCCCAAGAACTCCCTCTTCTTGCTTGGAACACTCGACGAAAATCCCGGCCTGGAACTTGCCCCGCAACCCATTTCCGATCCCGAGTCGGGCGTGGCGGAAGCGCTTCGAGTGTCTCTCGCCAAGACCCGGCTGGAAGGCGCCACACTCTCGCTCGCGACCGAATTCGGCGATAGCTTCAGCGGCATCCCGCTCTCCGGCGGACTTCAGCACGATCCGGCCTTCGATTCCACTTACCAGAAAGCGCTATCCACGGTATCGGCCCGCGCAGTTCGGCTCTCCGCTGATCAAGGCTCAATCAAGGCAGCCGACATGACGCAACAGCAGAAGATCGCCGCTGCCCTCGCCAAAGCCGGCATCTCGAATCCGGCTGCCTGGACCGCCGCCGGAGTCCTGTCTTCGCCCGTCGTCAACAACGGTTCCAGCGGCTCCTCGGCGTCTTCTACGCAATCCGGACTGTCGTCTAACCGATTCGACCCGCATCCCCCCATCGTCCTGATGAAAGGCAAGAACAACCCAACCTTCCTCATTTCCTGGCGCAGCCAAGCTGAACTCGCCCGCTCTCTGGGCTGGAAGTCCACTCTCATGATCTGGGGCGGCCCCGCGCTCTCCTTCCTCTGCCTCTATTTCATCCTCTATCTGACAAACTCGCTCTAGCGGATTGCTGAAAGATTCGGGCCTGCGACTCCGCCTTAAAAAGGTGGCTTCCAGCCGCGCCACAAAAACCAGGGAACGGGAATGCGACTTCAGCCGCCGGGCCAGCCCTACCCCAGCCCGCACCACTCGTCTAACCGTCATTCCCCGGTTCCCGCTCAACGGTTTAGTACAATGGCCACTGTGAGTAACGCCGTTCGCATCGGAATCCTCGGTGACTTCAATTCTGAATTTCGTTCCCATCGTGCCACCACCGATTCCATTCAGCACGCCGCCCGCAAACTGGATCTGAAAGTTGAGTCCGAATGGATCCCCACGCCGTCCCTGACCGCTCCCGGCGCCGAAAAAATCCTCGATAGCTTTGACGGCCTTTGGGCTTCGCCCGGCAGTCCTTACAAGAGTCTTGACGGCATGCTCAAGGGCATCGAGTTCGCCCGTCGCCGCGACTGGCCTTTTCTCGGAACCTGTGGAGGCTTTCAGTATGTCTTGATCGAGTTTGCCCGCAACGTTCTCGGCATCACCGACGCTGACAGCGCCGAGAACAATTCTGGATCAAAGAATATCGTCATCTATCCCGTGGCCTGCGCCGTTCCCGGCCGCAAAGGCGACGCCCCGAAGCTCTCAGGCAAGGTTCCGGAGATTCGCCTGCGCCCCGGCTCCTACCTGCAATCGTTCTACGGCAAAGGCGAAGACATCGTGACCGAGGAGTTTTTCTGTAACTTCGAAGTTAACCCCGAGTACGAATGGTGCGCCATGGAGGCTGGCTTCCCCGTCGTCGCCCGTGGCACCCAAGGCGAGATTCGCGCCCTCGAATCGCCGACGCACCGCTTCTTCATCGCCACGTTGTTCCAGCCGCAACTATCCTCAACCAAACAAAACCCTCACCCCATTGTCTTGGCCTTCGTCCAGGCCGCAGCCGACTGGGGACGCAAGAAGCTCGATGACAGCGTCCTCGAGTAGCTTCGTGGCTCCGGTTGTCGCCACTGAGCATAGTCCTGCCGCTCCTTCCCGCTGCTAAACTACTGTCTTGCCTCGGCGAAAACAATCTCCGGAATCTGGTCCCAGCGGCACGCCTTCTGTGGCGTCAGCCGATCCAAGCCGCGTCTTCCTCATTGACACCATGTCGTTCATCTTTCGCGCTTATCACGCCATGGCGCGCCAGCGGTCCATGTCCACGAAATCCGGACTTCCCACCGCCGCGGTCTACGTCTTTGTCAACATGCTGCGCAAGTTGCGCGACGATTTCTCGCCCGCCTATCTCGCCGCTGTTTTCGACGTCGCCGCCAAAACTTTCCGCGATACCCAGGCTGAAGCCATCACCACCATCCGCAAGTTCGATATCAAGACACAAACCTTCACTGAAGTCGAATACCAAGGCTACAAAGCCAACCGCGCTGCCATGCCTGAGGACCTTGCCCAGCAAATCCCCTACATCCGCCGCGCCCTCGAAGCCTACCGCATCCCCATTCTCGAGCTTGCCGGTTTCGAAGCCGATGACGTCATCGGCACTCTCGCGCGTAAAGCCGCAGCCGCCGCTCACTCCGTCTACGTCGTCTCCAGTGACAAAGACATGCTTCAGCTGGTCAACGAAAACGTCCAGATCCTGAATCCCCCCAAGGATAATCTGATCTGCGACGCCGCCAAGGTCGAAGAAATTCTCGGCGTCCCTCCCGAGCGCGTCATCGATGTCATGGCCCTCCGCGGCGATGCTATCGACAACATTCCCGGAGCGCCCGGCATCGGCGACAAAGGCTCCGTCGAGATCATCAAACGCTTCGGAACCGTCGAGCAGGCTCTCGACCGTGCCAACGAAGTCGAAAAGAAAACCTACCGCGAATCCCTCCAGAACAATCGCGACACGATCCTGTTCAGCAAGAGCATGGCGACCATTGACACCAACGTTCCCATCGAGTTGCATGTCGCAGCCATGCGCGCCGGCGAGCCCGATCTCGATCTCTTGCGCCAGCTCTTCACCGAACTGGAATTCACCTCTTTGTTGAAAGAGTTGCTGCCGGAAGTTCAGGTCACCGAAGCTCACTACGGCGAAGCTGAATCCGCAGCGGATGTGGAGAGCATCGTTAACTCCCTTGCCTCAGAAGGCGCTCTGGCCGTCGCGATGGAGTCGTCGCAGACAGAACCGCTTCCGGAGGGCGAAGAGGAAGGCATCGGCGAAGTGCCGCAGTCAGGAATGCTTGCGCTGAGCGATGACGCATCCGCGCCGGCAACGGAGCCCGTTGCCCGCCGCGTTGCCATTTCTGGAAGCGCAGGTTCGGCCGCCATCGTTAAACTGGACTCCGCCACAGCGGCGACCAAGCTGCGTTCCATCCTCACCACCGCGAGCACGCCCAAGTCAATTCATGATTACAAAGCTGCGATTCATGCGCTCGACCCCCTCGGCGTAAGCCTGCAAGGGGTGAAACACGATCCCATGCTTTACTCCTACTTGCTCGATCCCACCTATTCTTCGCATCGCCTCGCGGATGTAGCTCTCCGCCGCTTCAATCTCAAACTCAGCGGCGGCCTGGCCGAAGCCGCCGACGTCACCGGCAGGCTGACAACCGCTCTGCGCGAAGATGTCGAACAGGCAGGACTCGCGAAGCTCTACGAAGAAATGGATTTGCCTTTGATCCCCGTTCTCGCCCGCATGGAGCAGGCGGGATTCAAAATCGACACCCCCGCGCTCGCTCAGATGTCGACCGAACTCGAGCGCGAGAGCAGCGCCAAAGCGAGAGAAATCTACGGACTTGCCGGCGCCGAATTTAACATCGGTTCACCCAAGCAACTCGGCGACGTGCTCTTCAATCGCCTGAATCTTCCCAAACCCGTGAAATACGGCAGGGGACGCACCATCTCAACCGCAGTCGACGTGCTCGAAGCCCTGGCGGAAGAATATCCCATTGCCAGAAAAGTTCTCGATTACCGCCAGCTCACCAAACTGAAATCTACCTACGTTGATACCCTGCCAGCATTAATTAACCCGCAAACCGGTCGCCTGCACACCACCTTCAGCCAAACCGGAACTGCCACCGGCCGTCTTTCCTCCGCCAATCCCAATCTGCAAAATATTCCCGTCCGCACCGAACTCGGACGCGGTATTCGCGCCGCCTTCATCGCCGAGCCCGGCCACGTTTTGCTCACCGCCGATTATTCGCAGATTGAACTACGCCTGCTGGCCCACTTCTCGCGCGATCCGCTCCTGGTCGAAGCCTACCGCCGCGGCGACGATATCCACACCCTCACCGCTTCGCAGGTCTTCGGAGTGCCGCCGCTCATGGTCACCCCTGACCACCGCCGCCAGGCCAAGGTCGTCAACTTCGGCATCGTATACGGTCTTTCGCCCTTCGGCCTGTCGCAAAATCTCGGCATCGAAACCGCCGAAGCAAAACAATTCATCGCGAACTATTTCGAAAAATACAAAGGCGTCCGCGCCTTCATCGACAAAACATTAGAAGAGGCCCGCCGCGACCTGAAAGTAAAAACCCTCCACGGACGTGTCCGCCCCATCCCCGACATCAACAGCAAGAATTTCGCTCAGCGCGGCTTCGCCGAGCGCACTGCGGTAAACAGCCCGCTGCAAGGCACTGCGGCAGACTTGATCAAAGTAGCCATGATCCGTATCGACGCCGCGCTGCAGGAACGGGGATTGAAGTCGAGAATGACTTTGCAGGTCCACGACGAATTAGTCTTTGAGGTTCCAGAAGAAGAAGTGGAAATAATGCAGTCGTTAGTCCGCGAGCAAATGGAAAAGGTTCATGCCCTGGCAGTACCGCTGCTAGTGGAAATGGAAGTAGGCCCGAACTGGAGAGACTTGGATTAAGGATGGTTGAGGCACTCCTTGACACTATTCGGTAGCCGTTCATGGAAATCGACGAGGCAAAAAGACGAACTGCGCCCTCAGCAACGTTGAGAAGGCCGGATACACTTCGCCCTGAGTGTTACAGCCCCAGCGCCTTCTGTATCTCCCCCGCAATCTCCGCCGTAAGCTCCCGCATCTTCTCCTCCGACTCCGCCTCCACCATCACCCGCGCCAAAGCCTCGGTCCCCGAATACCGCACCACCACGCGGCCATTCCCATCCAGCTCGAGCTCGGCAGCATCAATCGCCCGTTGCACCTCCGGCACCTGGGCAAACGGAATCTTCTCCCGCACCCGCACATTCTGAATCTTCTGCGGAAACACTTTCAAATCGCTCACCAACTCCGCGAGCGTCTTCCCCGAACGCACAATCACATCCATGACCCGCAATGCAGTCAGCAACCCGTCGCCGGTCGTCGCATCGCCGTCGCGGAAAATAATATGTCCCGACTGCTCCCCACCCAGAGTCGCGCCCGTTTTTAGCATTTCTTCCAGAACATATTTGTCACCCACATTCGCTCGCAGCATGCGGACGCCCGACTTCTTCAGCGCGATCTCGACTCCCATATTCGACATGGTGGTAGCAACTACGGTGGACGCAGCCAATTTCCCTCTGGCCTGCAGATCGCGTGCCGTCAGCAACAGCACGCCGTCCCCGTTCACCACCCGGCCCGCGTTATCGCAAAACAAAGCCCGGTCGGCATCTCCGTCAAAGGTCACGCCCAGATCAAACTGCCCGCCAGACTCCGCAACGGTTTTACCCAAAGTTTCGGGATGCAACGCCCCGCACCCTTCATTGATGTTTCTTCCGTCCGGCGCCACATGGGTGAAGGTTGCCTGCACTTGCAAGCTGCGGAACAATTCTGGAGCCTCAGCCGTCGCCGCTCCATTGGCGCAGTCCACCAACACACGCAACCCGCTCAAGTCGGAGGACACACTCTCCGCCAACGACTCGATATACGCTCTGCGCAGCGCCGCTTCCCCCGGCAGAGATGGCCCGGCGATCTTCAGCGCCGTATCATCCCCGGCAGACGAATTTCCCAGCAAGGCGAAAATCTCTTTTTCAATCCCCAGCTCCCGCACGTCCGTCAGCTTGAATCCGTCCCCGGAGAAAACTTTGATCCCGTTATCCGTCCAGGGATTGTGCGAAGCCGAGATCACCACCCCCGCCGCAAACCCGCGCGAGCGCGCCAGATACGCAACACCGGGCGTCGTGATCACGCCGGCACTGTGCACATCCACTCCCACCGACGCAACCCCCGCCGACACGCGGTCCGCAATCCACGCGCTCGATTCGCGCGTATCCTGTCCCATCACCGCTTGCGCCCTCGGCGTGTTGCGAAGCAGATCATGGCCCAGCGCGCGCCCGATCAGATACGTGCTTTCCGTGGTCAGCGGAAATCCCCCCGCCACGCCGCGTATCCCGTCCGTGCCAAACAACTGTCTGCCCTGAGCGCTCATAAGATTGTTCGGGTTCCTTAGGAGACTTACTGCCTCACAAGATTCGCATCGAGGTACGCATTCAGAGCCGGCCCCAGGCGCAGCCGAAGGACATGCCGTATGGTGAAATGTTATCAGCCGCGCCTTCAGGCGAGTTGCGATGCAAAAAGTTTCCGAACGCTTAATGCCCGTTCGCCGCCGGCCCCATGATTACCGTCACCCGTACCGGCGTCGGCTGCACCACCTGGACCAGCGGGTCCGGAACGTAGACGTTGGTTACAAATGTCGCCTGAGTTCTGGTTCCCGAAGCATCCACCGGATCGGTGGTCGCCGCATCCACCATCTCCACGTGACGCCGCGGCCCCGTGATCGTGATTTTCTCCGGGTCCACCAGCACCTTGGCGATCTGTTCCCCCGCGACAAAAGTTCCTATCACTCGCGGATGAATCTCCACATCATCGCGCGTTAATCGCGTATCAAAAATGAGATGCACCTGGCCCGGTACCACTTGCACGATATGCAAATCCCGCTGGTGCCGGATCTGCTGCGCTGTCAGGTCGAATGTCCGCTCACCCGGCTTGGCATTTGCCAGATCGAGTTCGGCATGTACATCCTGGGAGCGCAGTTGCTGAATTATCCCCTCCGGCCCGCGCACCCGAATCTGCGCCTCCGGTATTGTCGCTGAACTGATCTCCAACTGCGGAGGAACGTGCTGAAATTCGATTGGTACCCGCAGTACCACTTCCGCCGGTTCTTGATCCGGCGCAATCGCCAGCCACAGCCCCGTCGCCAGCACCAGGGACAAAATCTTCAGCCCGAGGTTGTGCTGCACCCAGCGCCGCCAAGAATCCATCATAGCGGGCGCTCCGTCTCCGGCCCAGATCCATCGTCAGCGTCCATCTGCAAACCAGCCCGCATCGCCGTTTCTGCACCCGCGCTCAATTCAGAATTCTGTATCACAACCGTTGGCAACGCCACCGGCGACATATACCGCCGCAGCTCGCGGCTCAGCCACGCGCGCAGCTGTTCCACCGTTATGTCCCGATCGATCTTGCCTCCCACGGCTACGCTGATCGCACCCGTCTCTTCTGAAACAATCACAGCAATCGCGTCCGTCTCCTCCGTAATCCCGATGCCCGCCCGGTGTCGGGTCCCCATTTGGGTCGACAGCACCGGATTCATCGACAACGGCAGGAAGCACGCGGCGGCTGCCAAGCGGTCTTTCTGGATGATCACCGCTCCATCGTGCAGTGGCGCGCTCGGCCGGAAGATCGTGGCCAGCAGATCGTAGGAGAGCCGCGCATCCATTGCCACGCCACTTTCTATATAAGTCCGCAAACCAATCTCGCGCTCAATCACAATCAAGGCGCCCGTTTGATGCTGCGAAAATAAATTCGCCGCCAGCACAATGTCGTCGTAGGAATCTCCGCCCACAGCCGCGCCGCGCAGAAAGCTCACCCGACGCCCCACATCCGACAATACATGCCGAATCTCAGATTGGAAAACCACAATCAGCGCAAACACAACATAGGGCAGCAGATGGCTTACCAGCCAATTCAACGTGACCAGTTCCCCAATCTTGGCCAGGTAAAAGGCCACGGCCACGGCGCCGAGGCCAGCCAGCATGGGCGCCGCGCGCGTCCCCCGGATCATCACTAAAACTTCGTAGATGATCAACGCCACCAGCAGAATGTCGACAACCGTAAACGACACTCTCCACCACGGCGTCATCAGTCGCTCCACCGGATCTCTCCAATGCGGAAATTTCAGCCTACCGGAATCTTATATTCTAATGTCAACACCACCGGTGGCTAGATGTCATCCTGAGCGTAAAGCCTTTCTTTCACCGCCGCGGTTTGCGGTCACCCGCGTTTCCCGCTATTCGTCTTCTTCACCGTAGCCTCAATCTCTCCGCGTGCCACGCGCGCCCTGATCTCCTCGCCCGGCTTCACCAGCGCCGCATCCTTCACCAATTGCCCCATGCCATCAAACACCAAGGCGTAGCCCCGCTCCAGAATCGCCAGCGGAGACAGTGTCCCCAGCGCTGTGCTCATGCGCTCGACGCGGACCTTGTGCAGCAATAGTAGATTCCGCATCCCGGCCGCCAAAGCCGCCGTCCCCGCGCCCAGTTCTCCGCGCATCCCTGCCAGCACCCGCCGAAAATCGTAATGCCGCACCGCCGCGGCCGCCAGTTCCCACCTGCGCCGCATCAACTCCAGGGTCTTCCGCCCGCCGCGCTCGAGCCGGTAAGTGAGATCGTCCAGCTTCTGCTGCCGCTGCCGGATCAAGTCCATCATGCGCGTGAACGCCCCGTGCTGCGCTCGTTCCGTCAGCGCATGCCGAGCTTCCAGCAACTGCCGCTTCATTGCCCACACGAGGCGCTCCCGCACAGCATCAGCCTGATTCTCCACTTCCACCCGTGATCGGATTACCAGCTCCGCTGCCGCCGAAGGTGTTGCAGCCCGCAAGTCAGCCACAAAATCCACAATCGTAAAGTCCGTCTCGTGTCCCACCGCCGAAATCACCGGAATTTCCGACGCCGCTATCGCCCGCGCCAGCGTTTCATCATTAAACGCCGCCAAATCCTCCGCTGACCCGCCGCCGCGCCCCACAATAATCACCTCCACGCTGCGGCTCTGGTCGCCGCGAACCTGGTTGAAATAACGCACTCCGCTCGCCACTTCCGTCGCCGCCGCGTCGCCCTGCACCTGCGCCGGAAAAATCACTGCATTCGCCGAATGGTGCCGTCTCTGCAAAATATTCAGAATGTCGCGCAGCGCCGCCGCCTGCGGCGAAGTCACAATCCCGATTCGCGAGGGCAACGGCGGAATCGCCTTCTTCCGTTCCGCCGCAAACAATCCTTCCGCCTCCAGCTTCGCCTTCAATTGCTCGAACGCAACCTGCAACCCTCCCGCGCCCTTCGGCTCGATGTATTCGGCCGCGATTTGCAGTTCGCCACGATCTTCATAAACGGTCACCCGTCCCCTCACCATCACTTGCATCCCGTCCGCTGGACGAAAGCGCAACAGCCGCGCGGCCGACCGGAACGTCACCACCCGAATCTGTGCGTCCCCATCCTTCAGCGTGAAATAAAGATGCCCGGAATCCGGCGCCCGAAAGTTCGATATCTCACCCTCCACCCACGCATCGGAATACTCACGCTCCACGTGCGTACGCACCGCTGCGACGAGTGCGCGCACCGTCCACACCCGCCGTTCCGGCGGCGCGAACCTGAATCCGAGCTGATCGGTCAGCGACATAGGGTAGGAAATAAAGTTGTGGGGTAGAGCAAGCACGGGGCCCGCGGAGTAAGCCATGGTTCAAACATGGGAAACTGCCAGATCTGGACACGAAGGATCCGTTCGCTCACGACCTCCTCCCAAACGAAACCTAGAGAGCCCCAGTCCGCTGCTCAGGCACAAACACGTGCATCACCGCGTCGCGCATCAGGTCGGGCGGCAGCAAACCCTGCGCCAGAATAAAGTCGTGAAATTTCTTCTGATTGAATCTCGGTCCCAGCGCCGCCTCGGTGTCTTTCCTCAGCCCAATCAGCTTGTTATAGCCGTAGAAATAGCTGTTCGCTTGTCCCGGCGTGCGATACGTGAAGCGTTCCACCTCTTCTTCGGCGAACGCATGCCAGAGCACCACATCCTGCTCCAGCACCCGATAAGCCTCCACCGGCTGGATTGTTCCGGCTTGCAACTCCGGATCAAGAAACGCGCGTGCCGCCCGCAGCAGCCGCAGATCCAGCGAGACTAACTGGCCTTCCGGAGGCATGTAAGGTTCGATGAGATATTCGGAATACAATCCCCAGCCTTCGACATTAGTGCTGTTGAAAGCGTAGCGAACTCGTGCCAGCGACACACCGTGCTCCAGCATGGAATCAAATTGCAATTCATGTCCCGGTCGCGCTTCGTGCGCGGTCAGAGTCCACGCCGCCGCATCGTAGGTGAAGTCGTCATATTTCTCGGAAGCCTTTTGCCCCGGCGCGGCCGGGATATTCAACGGCAGCACGAACACTCCCCTCTGCCCCGTATTGTGCAGGAACGGCGGAGGCTGCATGTGCGGCGCAGGTTGTTGCGCCGTCTCCGCTGCCGTTCCAATGCGGATCAGCGCCGGCCGGTCGGGCAAGGTCACAATCTGCTTATCGACTATGATGTCCTCGATCTGTTTCAGCCGGTTCTGGTAAAAAGGCAGGATCGCATTGCCCACCAGCTGCTGCTTCTTCAGTTCCCGGATCACATCGCGATAATCGCTGGAAGGCAGGTGGCGCTCTTGCGCAATCTGCGCTGCGACCGGCTTCATCTCTTCCTGTATCTCAGTGAATGCCTTGTGTGCCATGGCGGCGAGTTGAGCGGGCGGAATGTCGACCCCGTAATTCTCCAGATCGAGCGCATACTCCTCCGGAGGTAGCCGGAAATCCGTTCTCGCCTTGGGCAGCACATTCGCTTTCGTCCACGCGTCGTACTCGGTGAGCTGCGCTCTCAGCTTGCCGTAAGGCTCTTGCCAATCCTTCAGGTTGTATTTCCGCAGCAGTGCGGCGATCCCATCCAGATAGTTCGAATTCCGCCCCAGCTCGGTCTCAATCTCCGTTCGCGCGGGATACACCACCCCCGGCTTTGCCATCTGCTCCCGGACTCGCTCTTTCAGAATCTCAGTCAGCGGTTTGCAGCCGCTCTCCAAACCCGCATACTCACGGATGCGAATCACCGCGGCCGGCCTCCGCTCGGCGGGCGTTTGCTCATCGAGCAATGTGTGCAATCCCCGGAAAACCATGCCGCTTGCATTTAGAAACGGCACTTCGTGAGCCCGTTCAAAATCCTGCCGCCGGAAGTCCAATTCCACTCTGCGGACCACAATCCGCAAATCCTGGGCCACGGCCTTCTGCTTCTGTTGCGGGATCGCGCTCTTTAACTCGGCCAGCACCGCCGCGGTTTCCCGGCGCCCCTGGTCCTCATCGGCCAGCGTGGGCTGAGAAGCCAGCGTGTCGTACTGGCTCAGTCCTTGATCGGAACCAGATTCAGGGCGATGCTTCATCTCCACGGCGAGCAGCTTCTCGGTGTAGCTGTTGCTGACCGCGACCCAACTTGGCTCGGCCGCCGGTGTTTGCCCAAAAGCCAGCAGACTCAACACCGCCGCAACCACGGCAAAACAAATCTTGCGTATCATCTTTTTTCTTCCCGTTCTCACGATCACGTTGAAAAAACCTCCTACCGCCGGAACCGGCTGATCAAGTACAGCGCGAACGAAAGCACAACACTCAGTACCAGCGACGTCGCCAGCGGAAAATACACCGTCGTATTCTTTCCGCGATACAAAAAATCGCCCGGCAACCGCCCCAGCGGCAGGGTCGTCCGCCCCATCAGCAACAGAGCAATTCCCGCCACAACGATTACCGTACCCAGCCCAATCAGCAGCTTGCCAAGTTCTGCCATAACTAAATCTTAAACGTTGGCCCCACCCATGGTTGCGCCCTCACTTCGCCCGATACACGATTTTTCCTGCCACCATCGTCCACAACACCTTCGTATCGCGCATTTCCTCCGGAGAAATCGTCAACACATCGCGGTCGAGCAAAACCAAATCGGCGCGCTTGTCGGGAGCGATAGTTCCGATGGAGTTCTCCATATTCATCGCTCGCGCCGAATTCCGCGTGTACGCATAGAACATCGCCTCGCGCGGCATATCTTGCGGCGGATCGAGCGCGCCTTCCGGTCCCCTGCGCGTCTCCGCCTGATAAATCGCCTTGAACACATTCGCCGTGGAAACCGGCCAGTCGCTGGCTCCGGAAATAATTCCGCCGTTATCGAGAATCGACCGCGCCGGATATTGCCACTTGTAGATCTCGGGATCCACATAAGGCTTCACGATCTCAATCGTGTCCTGGCTGGCATCCGCCCAAAACAGCTGCAACGCGCTCACCACGCCGAGTTCGCGGAAGCGCGGAAAATCTTCCGGCCGAACGAACTGTTCATGGGTAATCGTATCTGGCAGCCCCGAATTTCCGTTGGCCTTGCGCGCCGCCTCAATCCCATCCAACGCAGCCTTCACCGCGCCGTCGCCGATGGCATGCACGTGAACTATCAATCCTTGCCTGTCTGCCTCCACGCACAGCTCGGCAAATTTCTTGGGGTCGAACAACAGATCGCCGTTGCGCCCGGTGTTCCGGTATGGCTTCGTGAGATTCGCCGTCTGCGACGGATATTCCACCACGCCATCGGCAAACACTTTGATCCCAGTCACGTGCAGGTTGCGAACATTCTTGTAGGCTTCGCGCGTCTTCTGAACACCAGCCAGTTCCGCCGCGGGATCCTTGGCAAACACGCGGAGAAACGCCACCACCTCCGAATTCAGCTCTCCGTGCTCCGCCAGCAACTTGTAGGCCGTCAGTACGTCATCAGTGGCCAGGGGATCAAGCCAAGCCGTGATTCCGAGGCTGTAGTTATATTTCACCGCGGCGCGCGCCGCCGCCAGCAACCTATCCGGCGTAGGCGGAGGCAGCAGCGGTTCGATTTTCTCCAGACCTGCGTCCACCAGAAACCCATCGGGCTGCATATCTTTACTGACGCCGTAATAACTTCGCTCCCCGGCGGAAAGTTTCTTCAGGAAATCAACCGTGATGCCCACCCGCTGCAGCAGCGCGCGATTCGCCCATGCCGTGTGTCCATCCATTCCGCGTAGAAGAACACTTTGTTTTTCGTAAGCTCCCGTACTGAACTCGGCATTCAGCACGTCAGTATGCGACCAGAACTCCAACGGCATGCCGAGAACCTCAAGAATGTCGCCGCGCATCCCTCTGCCCGTTTTCTTCGCGTCTGCAACGAAGGCCGCAAGCTGATCGAGTGATTGCACTTTGTCGCTGGCATCGGCGGAAATCAGGTTGAGTCCACCGTAGATTGAGTGGCTGTGCGAATCGATGAACCCGGGAAAAAGACTGTTGCCCTCCATGTCAATACGCTCGGCCTTCGCCGACACCGACTTCGCCACCTCGGGCAAGCTCCCGACCGCAACGATCTTACCGCCGCGAATCGCAACCGCCGACGCATAAGGATTCTGCGGATCGCCAGTGAAGACTTTGGCGTGAAAGA
Organism: Candidatus Sulfotelmatobacter sp.; assembly: GCA_049800135.1. Lineage (GTDB taxonomy): Bacteria > Acidobacteriota > Terriglobia > Terriglobales > Acidobacteriaceae > Sulfotelmatobacter. The sequence continues at coordinate 60,946 of JBARJF010000030.1, read as the reverse complement.
AAATCCGCTCACCGGAGCTTTCCTGAGCCCAAAGCAAACACCCTGTCAGCACAAGGACTAACGACGTAACGAAATGAACGAAATAACGTGGCGAGAAGCGTCTCACGGAAGCACCCTTTCCCAGACCGCAATCCCAAGATTCAACCAAACCGGCACCCAACTATACAACGACTTGCCGGCTGTTTTGGAAAGGGTACGCGTAACGCCGCCCAGTTTCTCCGCGCCTGCGCTGTGTGTTCGCGCAAGACCGAACCGTCGAGCTATCCCTAACAAACTAGAAAGCCCGCCGGAATTTTTTTAACCCGGGCGTGAACCGGAAAGCGGAGAAGGTCAACGGCGGAGGCCCAATCAAGGCTTGGTAACCGTTACCAAAGATCGCCAATCCCGCCTGGTTTGCTAAAGATCCCTCAACCCTCGCCGATCTGGATCCTCATATGGTGAATCCAGTTAGCAGCTTAAACACCAGCCACGCCAACGAAGCCGCAAAACCGGCTGCCCCCAAATCTCAGCAGACACAGCAGAAGAATGCTCCGCAGCCTTCCGACACTGTGACGCTGAAGAGTACGGGCAACGCCACAAACGGCGCCACTCACTAACCAACACCAACCTTACCCCTCGAACGCGTTGCACCACTGAAGGATGGAGAGACGAGCACAGGAGGCCGCCCGTCCTCCACTTTCTCGCAGGCTCAAAGCCCAGAACTCCCGCTACGCCGCTTTCACGAATCGCAGCGATGCCGAATTCATGCAATACCGCAACCCCGTCGGCGGCGGACCGTCGTTGAATAAGTGCCCCAGATGCGCGTCGCATTCCTTGCAGGCTATCGCAGTCCGTTCCATGCCCAGGCTGTTGTCGGAAATTTCCCGCACATTCTCATCTGCGATCGGCGCCCAAAAGCTCGGCCAGCCAGTCCCAGAGTCAAACTTCGTCGTGGAGCTGAACAGCGCGTTGTCGCAGCAGATGCAGCGGTAAATCCCTTTTTCATGCAGATTCCAATATTTCCCTGTATAGGCGATTTCCGTATCTGCGTGCCGCGTGATCTCAAACGCCGCGGGAGAAAGCAGCTTCCGCCATTCCACCTCCGTCTTTACTACCTTCGCAATCTTTACCTTCTTCAACCGCTTGCCGGCATCGGAGAATTCCACGATCGTCACTTCCCCCGGCTCTGTCTTCGCCTCGACCGCAATCACATAGGGATTTCGCCACCGCCACAAGATGGCGCCCCCCAGCGCCGCGCCCGCCCCCGCCAGAAAGACACGCCGTCCCACATTCGCCAGACCTACGCTGTTTCCGTCTTCACGCCCCCCGCCCGGTTCAAACATAGTTCCTCCGTCACGAATCTCTTTCTCGGTTCTCAGAAAATACCATTGCCGCCCGGCTGCGAACTGGGAGCTGAGAACTCTCACTTGTCATACAGATCGGGAAGCTCCCGCCTCAAATCGGCTACCTTTGGCGCGTCGTTCATCATGATGTACGGGTTGTCGGGATGAAGCTTCGCATAGTTCTGGTGATAACCCTCTGCCGGATAAAACACCTGCAGCGGCACTACCTGCGTAACGATCTTATGTTTGTAAACTCTGGCTTCGCTGAGCTGCGCGATATAAGCATCGGCAATACGTTTCTGCCCATCGTTCCCGTAGAAGATCAATGACCGGTACTGCGTGCCCTCGTCCGGGCCTTGATAGTTCAGTTCCGTCGGATCGTGCGCCACCGAGAAGAACACGCGCAGCAACTCTCCATAAGTAACCTGCGACGGATCGTAAACAATCTGCACTGACTCCGCATGCCCGGTCTGCCCGCTGCTCACGCTCTCATAGTCGGGATTCTTCATCTTACCGCCCGAGTATCCCGAGGTCGCGCTGAGCACGCCCTTTACGTGCTGAAACACGGCCTGGATCCCCCAGAAACATCCGCCGGCCAGCACCGCCATCTCTTTTCCGCGAGCCGTCGCCTTGGCCTCGTCCACCACCGGCGCGGGTACCGCCGCCCCGCTCCCCGCGCGGCAGGCAGCCGCCCCCGCCAGCAGCGTCAGCACCACCGCCACCATGCGAACCGAAACTCTGGACATAACCATCCTCCCCGCTTAAAGCGTCACTATCACCCTCCGCATTAGAGTTACGAAGCCCGACAAAGTTTCGTGCTTCCGCCCACAACCCGGTGGCAACGCCCGCCGCCGTTATACAATGTGCCTGCCTTTAGTTAAGAAGAACGCCAGAAGGAAATAGATGTTTCTCCCAGGAGCAAAATTCATGATGAAGCCGCACCAGATCTTTGCCTTTGTAGTGATGGCAGTTCTACTCGTTCTCGGTCAGGCGCCACGGCTTGCGGCGCAAGCGCCGGAGACACCGGAAAAATCAGAGAAGGAAGCGAAGCCCGCTGACGCGAAGCCCGCGCCAGAGCCCAAGGAAGAGTCGTCGGTTACCGAACACACCATCAAAATCAGCGGCGAGACCATCCCTTACAAGGCTACCGCCTCCACTGTTCTCATCAAGGACGAAAAAGGCGAACCCGCCGCCAGCATTTTCTCCATCGCTTACACTCGTAGCGACGTTAAGGACATGAGCCAGCGACCCATCGCTTTCCTTTACAACGGCGGCCCCGGATCTTCTTCCATCTGGTTGCATATGGGCGCCTTCGGACCGCGCCGCGTCCTCACTACCGACGCCGGCCCCACCCCGCCTCCGCCTTTCAAACTGGTCGACAATACCGACTGCCTGCTCGACAAGGCTGATCTCGTCTTCATCGACCCCGTCGGCACCGGCTTCAGCCGCGCCGTGGGCAAGGCCAAAGACAAAGACTTCTGGGGCATCGACCAGGACGTCAAATCTCTCGCCCAGTTCATCGCCACCTACGTCAGCCGCAACGGCCGTTGGAACTCCCCCAAATTCCTCATCGGCGAGAGCTACGGAACATTCCGCTCCGCCGCGCTTGGCAACTATCTCCAATCGCACAACGGAATGTATCTCAACGGCATCGTCCTGATCTCCTCGGTTCTCGATCTCAGTACGATTTCCTTCCCCACCGGCGACGACATGCCCTACATTTTTTATCTTCCCAGTTACGCCGCCACCGCCGACTACCACAAAATGTTGCCGGAACCGCCCGCCGACCTGAACGCCTTCCTCACCGAAGCGCGCCAGTTTGCTGCCGGCGAATATGCCGCAGCCTTGATGAAAGGCGCGAACCTCTCCGATGCCGAAAAATCCGACGTCGCGAAAAAACTCTCCCGCTTCACAGGTCTCAGCGAGGACTATCTCATCAAAGCCGATCTGCGCGTCAACCTTCCCCAGTTCATGGCCGAACTCCAGCGCAGCCGCAAGCTCTCCACCGGCCGCCTCGACGCCCGCTTTTCCGGTCCCGAGCCCGACCTGCTCGCCGAATATGCCGACTATGATCCGCAAAGCACCGCCGTCGAGGGAGCATTTGTGGCAGCCTTCAACAACTACGTCCGCGAGGACCTGAAATTCGGCAAGGACCTCACCTACAACACTTCCGCCGAGGGCGCAGGCCGCCAATGGGATTGGAAGCGCAGCGGAGGAGGCAGACACTACGGCTTCCCCGGCGCCCCCAACGTCGAAGACGATCTGGTCGAAGCCCTGGTCACGAATCCTCACCTTCACGTCGAAGTGGAAAACGGGTTCTACGACCTGGCCACGCCCTTCTTCGCCACCGAATACACCATGACTCATCTCGGCCTGCCAGAGAATCTGCAGAAAAATATCGACCTCCGGTATTACAACGCAGGCCACATGATGTATCTCCACGAAGAGAGTCTGGCCAAGCTGAAGGCCAACATAGCCACCTTTCTCGACAACGCCACAAAGCAATAGCCAACGCCACTGTTGCAACTCTTATGGGGGACAGCCGCACTTGGCTGTCCCGTCGGCCAAAGGCCAGCGGGGAACGGACGCTCGTGTCCGTTGGCTTTGATCTTGGATTCTGATCGGTAGGATTATTTTGTCGAGACCTAAATCCGATGCCGGACAATCTCAACGTGTATCCGGATAGTTTGGTAAGAAGCCACCGGCTAAACGGTGGAAACTCAACGTGCGAGAGGCTCTTGAATTCTCACCACCGCCGATTTCGTGGCACCCATTGTTACCAGTTCCATCTCCTCCGATCGTTCTTCATCCACGGGCGTCAACGCCACATCGGAGTAGTTGCGCGCATTAGGGTCGCGCTTCAGCCGACGGCGGAACCCGCCGTAGCGCCAAATCAGTTCGGCAAGCTTGATGTGCTTGTACAGGAGATCGAAAAGGTATCGCGGATAAAACGCCCACGGACTTTCGACCGGCAGCGTGGGGCGCCGGTCCTTACGATACTTGCGGCGCAGGTAGCCGCCTTCGAGCGGATCGATTTTTTCGAGCGCCACCATGGCATAGTACCAGAGCAGCAGAAACGTCATGTTGCCCGCGTTGCTGTCGGTGGCCACGGAGCGGCGCATCACCGTCTTCAGGTGCTCAGGAGAATAGAACGCCGACCAGGCATCGTGATAGAGCTGTTGCCACTGCTCCGCGGACATGATCGAGTGCGTTGTCGTCACGTGCTCGAGATCATATTTATTCAGGTCGGCATCGAGATACGCGCCAGCTTTGTAAAGCTTCTGATGATCCTCGGAACCGGGAAGCGGGGTGAGGCAGTGCGGTTCCAGAAGATCGATGGGTAGCTCGCGCTGGATGATTTCGATATCTCGCAGGACTGATTCCGGCGTGTCCGAAGGAAAACCGACGATGTAGCCGGCAAAAACCGTGGCGCCGGCTTTCTTCCATTCGAGCAGCATCTTGCGGTACTCGGCGACTTTGTTTTGTTTCTTGCGGGCTCCGAGCAGAGCATCAGGATTGATGCTTTCGAGACCAATGAACACGCGCGCCACTCCGGCGCGGCCCGCTTTCTCGATGAAATGCGGCAGGCGGTGGCACATGGTGTCGACCTGAATGACGAACTTGATGTTCAGCTTCTCCCGCTCGCGCATGGCGATCAGCCGGTCGAAGACCTTTTCCCAATCGGTATTGCGGGCGAAGTTGTCGTCGGTGATGAAGAAGCGGTTGATCCCCTGGGCCAGGTTGCGGCGAACGATCTGCTCAATATCGTCGGCGGAGCGGCGACGAGATTTTCGTCCCTGCACATTGATAATGGTGCAGAAGGAACACAGAAACGGGCAGCCTCGGCCGGCGTCGAAGGTAGTAATCTTGCCGCCGGTGCGCTTGACGCGCGTGGCGGGAAGAATCGGCATGGGCACCCCATCGAGTGAGGGCAGGTCTTCCATGTAGTTGTAGAGGGGTTTCAGGGTGCCGTACCAGGCGTCGCGCAGAACCAGTTCGAGGCGGCCTTCAGCCTCGCCGGCAAACAGCGAGACGCCGAGATCCATGGCTTCTTTGAGTTCGGGCGGTAACTCGGGCAGCATCGCGAGGCAGCCGGAAACGTGAAAACCGCCCATGCAAACCGGAACTCCCGCGGCGCGCAGGGGACGAGCCAAATCCATGGCGTGCGGGAATTGATTCGACTGCACTCCGACTAAAGCGACCATGCCGCGGCCGCCACGCAGTTGCCGCGCGATGCGCTCAGGCCGGATGCGGGTATTGGTTTCGTCGAAAGCGCTGACCACGATGTCGACATCTTCGCCCAGCACGCGGCGCTGTTTGCAGTCGAGCGCCAGGCCATTGAGCACAGCCAGAGTATTTGAAGGAATGGCGGAACGAAACCACTGGATGACGTAACCATCGTCGTCGTAATGCGACGGCTTGACCAGCATGAGCGAAAATCGCTTTGACGCCCGCCCCACCAAACCCATGTCAGCCCCTTCGGTCTAATAGCGCCTTCGGGGGAGGATATCACGGTCCGGCGGCTGTGATGCCGTCGAGTCCATTCGAACGGCAATGAGGTAAGCGCGTGCAGCATAGACCGGGAAGAAGGATTGGAAGCGACACTATCTACCAAATCTACCAACGCCGAGCCTGCCCGGGCTTGTCCAATTTTGCAACTAGGTAAAGATAGTAGTGAAAGCTATCGTGGCATCTGCTAGAATTTCGCGCGGTTAGGCTGGTTTGCTTGCGCCTCCTGTTGGGTCCGTTGAAAGCCTCTTGTGAAACGGCGCCCGGCAGAGATCTACGCGATGATGTCGCCAGCCTGCCAGGGACTAGCCATGGAATTGCACCCTGGGCCGAAGAGGCATCTAAGTCCTCCGGTAGAGCTCGCCGAGTTGGATCCCATCCGGCGCGCTCTCAAAGAAAACGAAGACTGGTATCAGGACCTGGTCGAACATAGCCAGGATCTGCTGTGCATCCACGATCTTGAAGGGCGACTTCTGTCGGTCAATCCGGTCCCGGCTCGACTGCTCGGATACGGCGTCGAGGAGATTTTGAAGATCCCGATGCGAGACCTGATCGCGCCCGAATTCCGCGCGGAATTCGATGACTACCTGAGCCAGATCGAACGCTTCGGCGAGTCGCATGGCTTAATGGCCGTGATGACGCGCTCGGGAGAACGGCGAATCTGGGAATACCACAACACACTGCGAACCGACGGCCTGGCATCGCCCATTGTGCGGGGCATAGCCCGCGATGTGACCGAGCAAAAGCGTACGGAGAAACTGTTACGCGAGGCCAGCGAGGGTTTGCTTCTCAAAGTGCTGGAAGGCGAGCACACAATCCGTGAGCTCAAGCTGTTTCGAGCCCTGGTGGACCAAAGCAATGATGCCGTTGAAGTGATCGATCCGGAGACGCTTCGCTTTCTTGACGTGAACCAGCAAGCTTGTTCAGAACTGGGTTACAGCCGCGAAGAACTTCTGTCTCTCAGTGTGCCCGACATCGATCCCACGGTCACGGAGTCTTCGGCCCCAAAGATTGGGGAGGAGTTGCAGAAATCTGGATCGCTGGTGATGGAAAGCCTCCACCGGCGAAAAAACGGATCGACTTTCCCTGTTGAAGTAAGCATGAGATGGGTGCGGCAGGAGCGGGACTACGTCGTTATCATCTGCCGCAACCTCAGCGAGCGCAAGCAGGCCGAGGAGGCCTTGCGCCAGAGCGTAATCCGACTGCAAGAAGCCACGGAAGAACTGCGGCTGGCCAAAGAGAAGTTGGCCGAAGAAAATCTTTACCTGGAAGAAACCATCGACACCGAACTGGGATTCGGAGAAATTGTCGGGCGCAGCAGCGCCCTGAAACAAGTGATGCAAAAGGTAGCCAAGGTCGCTCCCAGCGAGGCGACCGTGCTGCTGTTGGGCGAAACCGGCACGGGCAAGGAGTTAGTGGCGCGCTCCACCGCCTGAGCAAACGCCAAGGCAACAGCCTCATCAAACTGAACTGCGCCGCCATCCCCTCAGGCTTGCTGGAGAGCGAGCTGTTTGGCCACGAGAAAGGTGCGTTCACGGGAGCGGTCGCGAGGAAGCTCGGCCGCGTGGAACTGGCTGACCGGGGCACGCTTTTTCTGGATGAGATTGGGGAGATACCACCGAGTTTGCAGCCCAAACTGCTGCGGGTGCTGCAAGACCAGGAGTTCGAACGGCTGGGCGGCACTCAAACCTTGAAAGTCGATTTCCGACTGCTGGCGGCGACGAACCGGGACCTGCTGCAGAGCGTGAAGGCCCGCGAGTTCCGCAGCGACTTGTACTACCGGCTCAACGTATTTCCCATCCTTCTGCCGCCTTTGCGCGAGCGCCGCGACGACATCCGGCCCCTGATCGAGCACTTCGTCCGCAAGTTCGCCAGCCAAATGAAAAAGTCCATCACCAGCATTCCGTCGAAAACCATGGAAATGCTGGTGCGGTGGGACTGGCCGGGCAACATCCGCGAACTGGAGAACTTCGTGGAACGTTCAGTCATTCTTACTCCGGGCTCGGTTTTGCAGTCTCCACTGTCGGAGCTGCAGACGGCAGCCGACGAGGACAGTGGTGGGATAAGCAGCAGTCTGCGCGACAAGGAGCGCGAGCGCATTCTGCGCGCTCTGCGCGCTTGCCACGGCAAGCTCGGAGGACCCGACGGCGCGGCCGCGCGCCTCGGCTTGAAACGCACTACGCTGCAGTCTAAGCTCGACCATCTCGGCATCAAGTCGGGAGGGTATCGCGCGTGAGTTTCTGGATTACGCAAATGACAGGGATGGGCAACGGGTCATTCTTTTCCCCATGACGCCACGATTCAAGCGGATCTTGGAAGCGGCGGCCTGGTTTGTTGTGGGCTTTATTACCCACATGCTGCTAATTCACTTCCATCACCATCCTGTTAGCCCGCTGAAATAGTGTAGCGTTCGTGCGTAATGAGAAAGCCCCTCGCTTATGCGAGGGGCTTTCTCCGGGGGAGGGACTGGGCGGAGGCGCCCTTGGTCCCAAACTGATTAGTTCCAGCCATTTCCTATTTCGGTTGCTGCGCCTGGTCCGCGCCGGTCGCCGGGGCCGAAGAGTTACTGGAGAGTTGCTCCAAATCATTCTTCAGCAGGCTGATCTCCACGCGTCCGCCGCTGAGGCGTCTGGTTTTCGCATTCTCTTCCGTACCTTCCACCGGGGCATTGCCCATGCCCACGAGGTAAATGCGGTAGACCGGAATCTCGTGGTTGAGCACCATGTAGCGCACCACCGACTCGGCCATCTTCTGCGAGTTTTGGATTGCGACCTGGCCTCTGCCGGAAGAGAAGCCCTCGACTTCTATGATGTAGCCCTTTTGCCCCTTCACCGTCTCTGCCATCTGATCGAGAGCATCCTTGGCATTCTTGCTGAGCATAGTCTGACCGGGCCGGAAGCGAATTTCGGTCTGGTTCGAGGCCTTGTATTGGTCGATGTTATCGACCACAGTTTCCACCGTCTGGATGCGGGCAGTGGCTTGCTGTGCGGTCTGCTGCGCCACGGTCGCCTTGTTGCCGGCGTCGATGGCGTGCTGATCGGCCTCATTGGCCTTGTCCGAAGCCAGCTTGATGCCAGCCTGGGCGCGATCGTCCGTGTCCTTGATAGCCTTGCTGTTGGCCGCGGTCAAATCGTCCAACTCATTGAGACGGTCGCGGATAGGGTCGGTCTGCCGCTTTACATAATTCTTGCGGGCGAATGGGTTGATGCGGCCCCAGAAACCCTCGCGGCTCGGCGGCTGCAAAGGCTGTTTGCCGGTAGCGGTGTCGGTCGACTGAGTCGTCGACTGAGTCGCGGCCGATGGAGCGGTTTGATCCTGGGGAGACGAGGTCTGCGCGAAGGCTGGAAATGCGAGCACTACGGCCAAGGGCAGGGTGATGAGAATGCGGCTGTTCATAAGAAACTTCCTCCAAGTTTGGGGGAGCGTTCGGGGGCTCCACTCTGGCACGCCAAACGGGCGTGCGACGTAAGTTTTTGACTGCGTCCCCTAAAACATGACAACTACAAAAGCAAGCGGTAATTGCCGGCCCGCGCTGACGCAACGCAGACCTGAGTATCTCAAATTTCACGCCCCGCAAACCTTGCTGGCGCTTGTTTTCTATCATACAGGTTAGATGCCAAACGGAGTCCCGAAGTTGAAGAGCTAACTCATTGATATCTAAAGACATTGCGCGCATCGTGTCATCGGAGCGATAGGGCACGTCATTCCCGGCAGGGTAATTTTGGCAAACCTGATATAAAAACTGCGTGCGTGAAGAAGTCTGGGGAGGACCACTTTGGGATCAAACTGTCTGGAAAATTCCTACTGGTCGACGGGAATGGGATCGAGAGGAATTTGGCAAGGACGACTTGGGCAGCGAGTCGTCGTGCTGGCCGTGGTAACGATGCTGTTGGGCGCCGGAAAGGCCTACTCTCAACCTCTTTCCGCCGGAGTTGTGACTAGGCCTCAGGAACTGGCGCCTGCGATGGCTTCGTCCCGCATCTCCGCGGATCATTTGCAGAAGTATTCCGATCTCGCCCTGACGTGGATGCAGGAGTATTTGCGCATTGATACCACCAACCCTCCGGGCCATGAGATGCGCGCCGTCGATTTCTACAAGAGGATTCTCGATCAGGAAGGCATTGAAAATCGCGCTTTCGAATCCGCGCCGGGACGCGGCGATCTGTGGGCCCGCATGCCGCATACCACGGCGGTGGCCAAGAGGCCAATCATCCTGCTAAACCACATGGATGTGGTAACCAGCGACGCGGCGCACTGGAAGGTTCCGCCCTTCAGCGGCGAGATCAAAGATGGCTACCTTTGGGGCCGCGGCGCGCAGGACATGAAAGACGAAGGCCTGGCACAACTGGTCGTGTTGGTGATGCTGAAGCGCGAGAGGGTGCAACTCGACCGCGACGTGATTTTCCTGGCCGTTGCCGACGAAGAAGTCGACGGCACCGGCACTGACTGGTTTATCGCTCACCGGCGCGACCTACTGGAGAACGCGGAGTTCCTGATCAATGAAGGTGGAGAGAACCTGCTGGAAAACGGCGTGGTGAAATATGTGGGCGTGGATGTGGGCGAGAAAACCACATTCTGGTTACATGTCGTGGCTCACGGGCGGACAGGGCATGCGTCGCGGCCCATTCTGGATTCGGCGCCGAATCGCCTGGTTCATGCTCTGGACCGCATCCTAGCCTACCAGACCCCGCTAAAAGTTCTGCCGGTGGTCGAACAGTTCCTGCGCGACATGGCGCCCTACGAGCCAGCGGAGGAAGCGAGGGAATATCGCAACATCCGCAAGGAAATCGGAGACAAGAAGTTTCAGCGGAACCTGGAGAAGGATAAGTCGCTGAATTTTTTGCTGCGCGACACCATCTCGCTCACCATGTTGGGCGCATCGGAACAGACCAACGTGATTCCGCCGGAAGCGTGGGCGAACCTGGATGTACGGATTTTGCCGGGAGGAAATCCCCAGGCGCTGCTGCAGGAGCTTCGGCGGCTCGTGGACGATCCCAACGTCACGATCGAACCGCTAGAAGCTGAGTTTCGCCAGGCCAACTACTCGCCAACGAATACTGCGTTGTTCCAGGCCATTCGCGCGGTCTCGGCGAAGTATTTTCCAGGCACACCGGTGGTACCCCACATCACCAGCGGCTACACGGAGAATCAGCGCTACCGGCCACTGGGCATCAATGCTTATGGCTTCTGCCCATATACGGCCACCGAAGAAGAAGGCAACACGGAGCACGGGGACGATGAACGGATTCGCGTGGAGGAAGTACGTCGGGGGCCGCGGATTTTGTTTGATGTGGTGGCGGAGGTGGCGGCAAAGTGAGGGTTCGCGGGGAAGGCGAGTCACTGGACGGGATAATGCTTTCCTTCAGCCTGTAATCTTCTGTGTCTGCTGCGGAGGAGTCGTTTTGCCGCCGCAATGCTTCTCGTACTGTTCGATGATAAAATGATCGGTCATGCCGGCGACGTAGTCGCAGACCACGCGCGGCAGGGATTCCTCCGCGGCTTTCTCCTGGTAATAGTGCGGCAGGGCTGAGGGGTTGTTAATCCAAAAGGCGTACAGTTCGGTGATGATGCGTTCGGCGTCGTCTTTTTCTCCTGCCAGCGAAGCGCTGTAGTAGAGATTCTCATAGAGGAAGTCCTTGATCTGCTTGCGCTCGGCTTCTACCGCGGGGCTGAAGGCGGCGAGGCGTTCCTTGTGCCGGCGGACATCGTCTAGGGTTTCGATCCTCGCCTGCTTCAACCGCGCCTGCGTGTTTGTGATTAGATCTCCGGCCAGGCGGTTCAACACTCCTTTAAGGGCTTCGTTGAACTTCAGTTTGTCAGCAACGTTGGGATAGGCCTGCTCGACCGCGCGGAAGAAGCGTTCGAAGGCGGGCACGCCCGCGCGGATTTGCTCGAGGCTCAGCAGATGGGCTTCGTAGCCATCGTCGAGGTCAGCGGTGTTGTAGCCGATTTCGTCCGTCAGGTCGATGAGCTGGGCTTCCAGCGGAGGCCGCTGGTCGAGCAGGTACTCTGCCAGTTCCGGATGCTTCGCGGCATCGTAGTCGCGTGAGTGCTTGACGATGCCCTCGCGCACTTCGAAGGTAAGGTTAAGTCCGCGAAAAGCTGCATAGCGCTGCTCGAAGTCCTCGACGATGCGCAGGGCATGCAGGTTGTGGTCGAAGAACAGTCCGTGGACGCGCATGTTGGCGTCGAGCACCTTTTCTCCGGCGTGGCCGAACGGGGGATGGCCGAGGTCGTGCACCAGCGCAAGCGTTTCGGCTAGATCGACGCTGAGATTCAGCGCGCCGGCGACCGTACGCGTGATCTGCGCGACTTCGATCGTGTGGGTGAGGCGGTTGCGGAAGTGGTCGGAATAGCGGCGGGTGAAAACCTGGGTCTTGTCTTCGAGACGGCGAAAAGCGCGGGCGTGGATGACACGATCACGATCGCGTTGAAAGTCGTTGCGATAGGGATGCGTCAGCTCAGGGAAGCGGCGTCCGCGGGAATGTTCCACCTGCACCGCGTAGCCAGCCAGCATTTCCGAAGTTTAGCAGGTACGAGCGCCGAGTTCCTAGTCGTGAGCAAACAGGCACTAGGACATTCGCGGCAGTGGCGCCCCGCGTCAGGATGGACCGGGAATTGCCTCAGTTCCGACTACTGCTTCACTGTTCCTTCCTGCGCGAGGCGGACCTTGGCGGCATCAAGCTTCTTTTGCGTGCTCGCGTACAGATCGGTGTCCACTTCCGGAGGGATAGTCTTATTCCACTCTTCGACCGCACGCTCCCAGTGAGCCGCAGCCAGCTTCAGGCGGCCCGTCTTTTGGTAGAGATCGCCCAGGTGATCCTGCACGGTTGGATCAGATCCCATGCGCAAAGACGCCTTGGTCAAGTTCGCTTCGGCGAGGTCGTACTTGCCGAGTTTGAAGTAGACCCAGCCCAGGGAATCCAGATAGGCTCCGTCGGTGGGTTCCAGGCTCACAGCCTGCTTGATGTAATCGAGCGACTCTTCCAGCCGGACATCGCGATCGGCATTCATGTAGCCCAGATAGTTGAGTGCCGCAGCGTTCTGGGGGTCAAGAGCCAGTATCTTTTTGAACTCACCTTCGGCCTGATCGTACTTCTTCTGGCGCTGATAGGCATCGCCGCGCAGGTAGAAAACATATTCTTTATCTTCGAGCTTGGTGGAAAGCTGACCGGCCTTGTCGAGAGCTTCCTCGGCGTCGCTCCAGCGCTTCAGGCGCGTGTACATAATGGCCAACCGGAGGTAGACCTCGCGGTCTTCCGGCGTGCCTTTCAGCATCGAGCGCACATCCGCCAGTGGCTTCTCCGGGTCGCCGGTATCGGCCAGCTGTGCGTCCAGTACCATGCGCAGGTCGCGGTCGTCAGGCAGCTTTTGCACGGCTTCTCTGGCGACGGCCGTGGCTTGCGACCACTCCTTGGCTTCACGGTAGGTATCGATGATGTCCTGGTAAGCGGTGCGAGGGTTGTCGTCCCCGAGCGGGATCATCTGGCGGAAAGCTTGCACCGCTGCCGGATAGTTTTCCTGATCGCGGTAGACCATTCCGAGACGCTCCATAAAGATGGCGCGATTGTTGCTTTCGGATTGAGAGTAGCTGCTGTCGGCTTTCTGGGTTCTCTTCAGCAGGTCCTGCAAAATCTTTTCGGCATCGTCGTAACGAGCCTGGGCCTCGTAAACCACGGCGATGTTGTATGGGACCTCGAGCGCGTCGGGAACCATGGTTTCGGCCTTCTTCAGACTCTCCAGCGCCTCGTCGTACTTGCCCTGGCGGCGGTAAATCTCGGAGATGCGGAGGTAGGTCTGCGCGTCTTCGGGATTCGCGTCGGCAATCACTTTGTACTGGGCCAGGGCGGCATCGATCTGCCCATCGTTTAGCAGGTTATCCGCCAGGCCCCGAATGGCATCGAGGTTGTCGCGATCCAATTGGATGGCGCGCCGGTAAGCGTCAATCGCCCTCTTGTATTCCTTGCGCTGCTCGTACGTGGCGCCCAGCGCCGAGTATAGCTTGGCGGAGCGTCCGGCATCGGGCACGGAACTGAGCACTTGTAGGGCGCGCGTAGTGTCGCCTTCGTCGCTGTAAAGCAGGGAGAGAGTGGTGACCGCCTCTTCCGAACTGGGGTCGAGCCTCACTGCGGTCTTGAGTTCAGTCTCGGCCTTCTCCGAGTTGTTGTCCAAACGGTAGAGCCGCCCCAGCAAGAGGTGGTCGTCAACGCTGTCTGGCTCGATTTTGACGATTTGTTCATACTGCTCGATAGCCAACTTGAGCACATTCTCCGAGCCGTTGCCGCCCCCGGGCATGTCGCCCAGCGAGCGCAAATAAATTCGCCCCAGCAGTTCGTGGGCTGCCAGATTGTTGGGGTCGCGTTTAAGGATGTCTTGCGCTTCCAGCACGGCATCGCGGATGCGTCCTGTCTTGACGTAAAGCTCGGCCAGGCCGGAGGTAAGGAATTCGGAAGACGGGTCGGCCGCGATGGCGAGCCGGTACTCTTCCATGGCCTTATCCGCCAGTTCACTGCGGCCGTAAATCATGACCTGCTCTTCGTACATGTGCGCCAGCGCGTAGTGGTAATATGCGGCGGCGCGGTCCATCTTTAGTGGCGTCCCCTGAGCCGGTTCGGAGGGACCGACGCTAGACTTCGCCGGCTGGGAGTTTACCGGCGACGGCGCACTGGTCTGTGCGCCCGCGACCGCTGCGAAAAACGAGAACGCTAAAACTGCGCGAAGAATTCTATTCATGTTCAACCTGACTACGCTGGACTCGATTCTATCGAACCTGGTTGTTAGAGCAGATTCAACATCTGGATATGCTCACTTCCCGAAGCCACAGTCATCTTAGATGCGAGACCGCCCGGGATCGCGTGGCTTAATTCTAACTCGGCACGGGCCGGATTTTGGGAAAAAACACTTCACCCCATGCGGGCGCGGCGTAGCCGGAAGGACAAGGACCGAGGGGACTTGAAAGTGGCAATTGTCAAGTTTGGTAAAGATAGAAAACATTGATTGTTGAGTTTTTCGATTTGCCGATTGAAGCCCAGGGCGTCAACGGTCTGGCTAAGGACGCGAACGAAAACCCTTTAAAACAGGAGATCCCTGTCTGAATCAAGCCGTGTAGAAGCCCCCTCCCGGTCTAGTGGCGGAAGTGGCGTACTCCGGTGAATAGCATGGCAAGTCCCAGGCGGTCGGCGGCGGCAATCACTTCAGGGTCGCGCTGCGAGCCTCCGGGTTGAATCACGGCAGTCGCGCCCACGCGGGCTATTTCCTCGAGGCCGTCCGGGAACGGAAAGAACGCGTCGGAGGCGGCGACGGTCCCCGTCAGGGGCAGCTGTGCCTTCATGGCGCCGAGCTTGGCCGCATCGACGCGGCTCATCTGGCCGGCGCCAATGCCCACGGTCTGTCCATCGCGCGCATACACGATGGCGTTGGACTTGACATGCTTGCAGACCTTCCAGGCGAATAGTAGGGCTCGGGTTTCTTCGGGCGTGGGGGCGCGCTGGGTGACGACTTTGAGGTCGGCATTCTGCAAGGTCCGAGAGTCGGCGTCCTGCACGAGGATTCCGCCGGAAACATTCTTGAGAACCCATTTCTGAGGCGCGGCTTTTACTTCGACCAGGCGCAGATTTTTCTTGGTGGCAAACCTGGCTTTGGCAGCTTCATCGAACGCAGGGGCGGCAATCACTTCAATGAAAAGCTTATGCATCTCTTCGGCAGCTTCGCCGTCGATGGGACGATTCACGCCAATCACGCTCCCAAACGCGGAGATGGGATCGCACTCCAGGGCCCGCTTGTAAGCCTCGGCAAGAGTTTTCCCGGTCGCGGCGCCGCAGGGATTCGTATGCTTGATGATGGCGCAGACGGTTTCGTTGAACTCCGGCTCGTTAAATTCGTAAGCAAGGTCCCAGGCGGCTTGCAGGTCGACGATGTTGTTGAACGAAAGTTCCTTGCCCTGAATCTGGCGGGCGTTGGCTACGCCCACACCGGAGCCGTCGGAATACATTGCCGCCTTTTGGTGCGGGTTCTCGCCGTAGCGCAGGTCGACGAGTTTCTGGAATGACAGGCGGAGGGTCTGCGGGAAGGCACCGGCGCTTGCGAGTTGAGGATTCTTGACGTCGGAGATGCGTTCGAGCGTTGAGGCGATTGCCGAGTCGTAGGCTGCGGTAGTGGCGAAGGCCTTCTGCGCGAGCCGCCACTTGGTTTCGAGCGAGAGCGCGCCGTCGGTGCGGGCGAGTTCGGCTGCAATGGCTGGGTAATCGGCCGGGGACGTGACTACGGCGACATCGTGAAAATTCTTGGCGGCGGAGCGGATCATGGAGGGTCCCCCGATATCAATGTTCTCGATCAACTCTTCGAAAGCTACGCCGGGTTTGGCGGCGGTTTTCTCGAAGGCGTAGAGATTGACGACTACCATGTCGATCGGCTGAATGCCATGTTCGGCGACCGCGGCGATATGTGCTGGATTTTCGCGGCGATGCAGGATGCCTCCGTGCACCTTGGGATGCAGCGTCTTGACCCGGCCATCGAGCATTTCAGGGAAGCCGGTGAGCTCGGAGATGTCTTTGACCGCGATGCCGAATTCGCGCAGCAGCTTGGCCGTGCCTCCGGTCGAGACGAGTTCGATGCCGAGGCCGGAGAGTTGGCGGGCAAAGTCTACGAGGCCGGTCTTGTCGGTGACGCTGAGGATGGCGCGCTGGATGCGGTAAGTGCTGCGGGACATGATCGGCCTCGGATACGAAGGATGAGTGCGGAGCGACCGAAGATTCTATCAGCAAATCAGAGGTGATCGTTCGGCGGCAGCCCAATCCCCAACGTGGTCGCCCTTTTCTGCGCGCGTTGTTACGTTTTCGTTGCTGATTTCGGCCTGCGCTGCGGCTCAGACGAAGGTATATGTGTGTTTTGACGCACCGGTAAGGGTCGTCGTGGAGAATCCTTTTTCTCAGCAGGTCCTAATTGGGCCCCCTGCCTTTCACCGGGAAGGATTCCATCTAATTTCCCAGCACGATACCGACCTAGTTCACATTTTTTGGAAGCCAGAATTTACGCCGCACTATCGCGCCATGGCAGATCCAAACGGAGTCGACCTCCTGGTACGCCTTCGCTTAGAGAGTTCCCGTATATGCCAGATGGCGGATCGTGACTCGAACGGAAGTATCCAATTTCACTAAAGCCTACTCCTACGCCTACTCCTACGCTTTCGCCTTAGCCTTCAGCTTCACGTGCCCATCCGCGAGTTCCACCGAGAATTCGACGCCTTCGCAACCGTACTGCTTGCGGATTTCCTGAGTTTTCTTCTGCACGAAGGTGGAGAATGAATCGAGGCTGCCGGAGACATTCTCTCCCGCCTTCTTCTTAGCCGCGACCAGAGTGTTGTACAGGCGCTCCACCTGCTCGCTTTCGGCCTGGTCTACGTTGTGCAGTGTAAAGGGCTGCGAGGTAGCTCCGGCTGCCGCGGCGGCAGCGTGGCTCAAGCCGTAGACCGGATGCTGGGGCTTGTGGTCCTGTTCCGGGCGAACCCCCTGCACCGAGAGAAGCGCATCCTGCGGCCGGCGGTAGCCCTCTTCGCGGATGCGCGACTTCTTGCGCCAGAGATCGCTATAAATGGCGTAGCGCTGGGCCATCTCGTTATAGCGGAAGCGCTGGGAAAAGCTCATGCGTCCGCCGTCGGAAAACTTGCGCAGCAGGGAGAGCACCTTCCACTCGATATCGGTGGGCGGCCGTTTGGTCGGGTTGCTGAAGTAAACCTCGTACTCGATCTTCAGCCGCCGCAGCTGGGTCTCGAGCACGTTCAGTTCTTCATCCGTGGTCACGCAGAGGTCTCCAAGTCAACAGTGTATTGAGAAGGCGGGATTGGGGCGAGGTACCCGGTGGTCACCGAGGTCGTGGTACGAAAGTAAGGGACAGCTGCGAGCCCCGAGCTGCGAGTCGCGAGCGAACACGGCGATGTGCGAGAACACCTGATTTTGGCGGAATTTGTTTCGGGACGCAGATTGCGTCTCCAAGTGAGTTTGCTCGCAGCTCGAGGCTCGCGACTCGCAGCTATTTGCTGGAATTCGCAGCCATCTTCTTCACCATGGCCAGCACCAGTTTTCGGTCGCTGTCATTCAGGTTGGTGGCGTAGCGGCGGACTTGGCTGAGGAAGCGGACTTCGTCATCGGAAAGTTGCGGCAGTCCCTTGGAGCCGTTACTGTGGCCGGATTCCGAGAAGAACTGCGAGAGCGCGATCTCCATGGCCCCGGCAATTTTCGAGAGCGTGTCGAGCGATGGGATGGTATGGCCGTTCTCCACCCGCGACAGGTAGCAGCGCAGCAGTCCGGTGCGCTTCTCGATGTCTCCCTGCGACATCCCTTTCTGCAGCCGGTAGTTTCGGATGGTCTCGCCGATGTTGATCTGAGGGAGCATTGCAGATGCGACATAGTAACCAGATCGGCTTTTTCTGGCAAGTGGAAATTAGTGCTATGACAAAACCAGTGCAATCGGGGGCTCGACCAGGATGGGAACCATGAAATGCTTAGACGCTGTACAAGAAATGATGTGTCGCCAGCGCGCCATCCCGCTGCCAATTCTCCGAAACTGCTATTTCAGGTTCTGGGCGAGAAACGCCACAGTGCGCTTCCAGGCATCGGCGGCATCGGCGGCGCGGTAGCCGGTCTTGTTATTCGGATTTTCGAAGGCATGTCCGGCGTCGTCGTAAATCTTGACCTCGATCTTTTTGCCCAACTGTTCCACAGTAGCTTCAAATTTGTGCACGTCATCGGGCGTTATGCCGTGATCCTGCCCGCCGAACAGCCCGAGGATGGGAGCGTTGATTTTCCTGAGCGCCTCAGTGTCGGTGGCGAGATGCCCGTAGTTGATCACATCCGCCGCCAGCGTTGGCTCTTGAAGCGCCACATCCAGCGCATAGCCTCCGCCCATGCACCAGCCGATCGCGCCGATGCGGTTCTTCCTGACGTTGGGCCGCGATTGCAGAAACTCGAAAGCGGCCTGCAAGTCGCGCTTGGCCCGGTCTTCCGGAACTCCGCGCATGATTTCATGGGCCACTTCAGGAGAGGTGGCGACCTTGCCGCGATATAAATCGATTGCGAGAACCACGTAGCCCTGATCGGCCAGCTTCGAGGCTTGCTCCTTCACCCAGTCGTTCAGACCCCACCACTCGTGGATGACGATTATGCCGGGGAATGGCCCCCTGCCGGCGGGCGTGTAGAGCACGGCCTGAACGGTTTCGTCGCCGCTTTTGTAGGAGACGGTTTGGGAATCGGCGGCCAACGAAGAGGTAACGAAAAGAAAAATGATCCATGGCAAGTAAAGTGTCTTCATGATTTTTCGCTCTCTCGAAAAAGGTATAAACCTAAAGACAACGAGCAGGAGCAGGAGATCTATTAGCAAGCCGCGCGCCCCAAGAGAATATAATCAGCTTTGCGGCTTCCCTGGAGCTAGACATCCGACGTCCACCAAAACGGAGATTGTGCAGACGAGAAGCCAGTTTTCCGCTCGTCACAATTCCAACTCCATGTACAGCGCGCCGACGATGGGATTTTTCGCGGTACGGCGCGATCTCCTTGAACCCCAGCTTGCGATACATTGCTACCGCATCTTTCATCACAGGTTCGACGGTATCCAGACGCATGCGTCGATAGTCGATCTGGCGCGCTTCGGCAATGATGCGCCCGGTTAGAGCGCGTCCCAAGCCCTTGCCGCGAAACTGCGGACGCAGGTACAGCCGCTTCATTTCGCAGATGCCAGGCTCCAGCTTGTGGAGCGCAATACAGCCCGCGAGTTTTCCGTCGCATTCTGCCAGCAACAGCCGCCCTTCCGGAGGAGCGTAGTCGCCGGGTAGGCCCGCGAGCTCCTTATCGAAGTTTTGAAAGCAGAGACTGAAGCCGAGAGACTGCGCGTACTCCAGAAATAGTTCGCGGGCTTGCAAGAGTTGGGCGGGTGTCTCTGCCTGAAACACCGAAAGGCTTTTCACCGCCGAGGACGCAGAGAACGCCGAGTGCATTACGGGCTTGAGCACCTTGGCTGCATCAGGCTTCATTTCTCTTCGCTCTCGGCGTACTGGCCGGTTGAATTTCTTCAACCCATCAGCATACCGCCGTTCACGTTCAGCACGTGGCCGGTGATGTAAGAGGCCTCGTCCGACGCGAGAAAGGCGACGGCACTAGCGACGTCGGCGGGCGACCCCACGCGCCCTAACGGAATCTGTTTGGCGGCATTCTGCTTGAACTCGTCGCCCAGCACTTCCGTCATGGGGGTTTCGATAAAGCCCGGAGCCACGGCGTTGCAGGTTATGTTGCGCGATCCCAGTTCGCGGGCAACGGCCATGGTCAGGCCGATCAGTCCGGCCTTCGACGCGGCGTAGTTCGCCTGCCCGGCCTGGCCCATCTGGCCGAAGACGCTGGTGATGTTGATGATGCGTCCCCAACGCTGCTTGAGCATGGAACTTGTGACCTGCTGGATACAGAGATAAGCCGAGGTGAGATTGGTTTCGAGCACACCGTCCCAGTCCGCGCGCTTCATGCGCATGACGAGCTGGTCCCGGGTGATGCCGGCGTTGTTAACCAGAATGTCGATTTTTCCGAACTGCGCGATGGCTGCCTTGATCACAGACTTAACCTGCTCTTCCTCGGTGACGTCGAGGGCGAAGGCCGCCGCTTTGCCGCCCGCAACGGATATCTCGCCCACCAGTTCGTTCAGTTTGTCCTGATTGCGCGCGGCGACGGCCACGGCCGCGCCCGCCGTGGCAAGCTTCAGTGCGCAGGCTCGGCCGATGCCTTGCGATGCTCCTGTGACCAGTGCTACGCGTCCTGAAAGAGACATTTTAGGATTCTCCAGAGTGGCTTCGAGTCTCGGATAAGGAAGACTCAGGGCCAGAACGTCGAATTATACCCGCCGCGCTTCCCTTCGGATGGCATCAACCAGATTGGAAATTGAACCTATGCACGACAACGAATTCAAGCAAATGAATATCCACAGTCGAGCGCCAGTATCATTGTTGCAAAATGGATTGCGCATTGTCCGTCCGCCGATTAACATTCGAGACACTCCCATGCCAGAAACTGTGTTGAACGAAGTGATTGCCATGCCCGAGTTTTCCAACCAGAAATCATCCCTGCCAGATTCGGCTTCGTCCGGCTCCGGGCATCGTTCGCCGCTGCGCGCTTCGGCCACGGAGAGTCCGGCGCCTGCTGAAAAGCCGCAGCCCGAAGCGCCTCCCACAGAAGTCTTCGCCGTTTACGGTATTGAGCCGGAGATCCAGGCCTATGCCATGGCGAAATATTCGCGCTCGGCGCTGTCGATGAAAGAATCGCTGCGCGAGATCAACACGCAGAAGGCGGAGAAGTTTCTCAACACATTCTACTTTCAGTATGGTCACCGCTCGATTGCCGACCTGGCACACATCGCCCTCGCGGTTGAGCGGCTCTCGATTCTTGCGGCGATTGAGTTGGCCGACGAACAGCGCTGGGACGGCCAGGAGCGCTCCACCCGCTATCAGGACTTCAAGAAGAGCGGCTACTACGTCCCGGATTTCGGCGCCGATGACGAAGCTCGCACGCTCTACCGCGAGACGCTTGATTTTCTTTTCTCCGAGTACCAGGCGCTCTCGGCGCACATGACGCAGCACCTGATCAGCATCACTCCCAAGCCTGCCGAGATGAAGCAGGAAGCCTATGAGCGCACGCTGAAGGCTCGGGCCTTCGACATCACGCGCTATCTGCTGCCGCTGGCTACAAATACTTCGCTGGGTGAGATCGTCAACGCGCGGACTTTGGAAATCCAGGTTGCCCATCTACTCTCACACCCGCAGAAAGAGGTGCGTGCCCTTGGCGAGGCGCTGAAGAAGGCGGCAACGGCGGCGGCTTACAACGTGAATGCCGAATCTTTGGGGAAATTAGTGGAGGACATTCGCGCTGTGAGTCCCGAGCTGGGAGCGCGGGCCGAGCAGGAATTGCTGCACGAAGTTCGGGTTGCTCCCACGCTGGTGAAGTATGCGGACCCGAATCCGTATGAGATGGAAACGCGGCGCGAATTGCGGCAGGCGGCTCGCGAGCTGATGAAGAGCGAGCCGGTTGCGCCCCAGAAGGCGATCGTCGATCTCCTCGACGAAGAGCCGCTCGAAGTAGAAATCGCAACCACGCTGCTCTACGAGCACTGCCATCATTCCTATAGACAAGTCCGGCAGGCGCTGCAGGTTTCAGGCGAGCGCTTCCGCCGGGAAATCATCGACCTTGGCCTGCGCCATCGCGGCCCGCATGACGAAATGCTGCGCGGCTTCCGCGCCGGACAGCAGTTCCGCTTCGACATCCTGATGGATACGGGTGGCTTCCGCGACATGCACCGTCACCGCCGCTGCATCCAGGTGATGCAGGCCTTTACTACGCAGCACGGCTACGAGATGCTCCTCGACATCGAAGATGCCGGGACGCGTCTCCGCTTTGAAGCGGCCATGCGCCGGGTGCAGGACGCAGTGGAAAAACTCGCGACGAGCGGCGTTCCTGAAGCGGAAGAAAATTCGCAGTACGCGATTCCGCTGGCGTTCCGCAAGCGCGCCCTGTTCAAGATGGATTTCGCCGAGGCGGTGTATATCTCCGAGTTGCGCACCACGCCCGCGGGGCATGTTTCGTATCGCAACGTAGCGTATGCGATGTACGAGGCCGTGGCGCGGAAATATCCGGCGCTGGCCAAGTATTTCCGCGTGCATGATGTCGCGGCGCCGGTGGATCTGCTGCAGCGGTAGGTCAACTCGATTTCGGAAGCCCATCCGGCACAAGGGGCAGAGAACGCAGCCGGATTCCGGTCGCCGCGAAGATTGCATTTCCGACGGCCGGAGAGGTGCCCACAATCGGAGTTTCACCAGCGCCTGCCGGCGGCAGATCTTTGCGGTCGAGCATTTCCACCTCGACCTGAGGGCTGTCGCCAAAGCGAGGCAACCGATACTGGGCAAAGTGAGGGTTGGTAATCTTCCCGTTGTTGAAGCCTACGGCCTCGAACAGTGCGCCACCAAGTCCCTGCAAAACCGAACCCATAATCTGGTTGCGCAGGCCGTCGGGATTGACGATAGCGCCGCACTCGAAAGTGGCCACGATGCGCTTGACCTGGACGTCGCCACCGGCCGGGTCGATCTCAACTTCGGCGCAAGTGGCGATGTAACCGCCTTTCTCCACCCCTCCCGCAATGCCGAACCCACGCCTGGTGGTGCTCCTTTCGCGGCCCCAACCGAATTTTTGAGCGGCTGACTGAAAGACAGCTTTCAGCCGCGGATCAGAAAGATTTTTCAGGCGGAAAGCCAGCGGGTCCATGCCGAGCAGTTGGGCGAGTTCATCCATGTGGGTTTCGCGGGCAAAGTGATTCGCGGTCGCGGCCAAACCGCGGTAAGACCCCTGACGCAACGGCGCATCGGCCGGATGAAACTTGATCGTCTGGTTGGCCACGTCATAAGGGGTGCGCATGGCCGACGGTCCGGAGTTGTAGTTATCAAACTGCCAGGCGACCAAGGTACCGTCTTTACGGACGCCGCTCTTCACGTCAATTACGCCCGCAGGGCGGAAGTAGGCCCAGGTAAACTCCTCTTCGCGCGTCCAGACTATTTTCACGGGTTTACCGGCAGCTTTCGCCAGACGCGCAGCTTCTACCGCGGCTTCACCCGTATGTTTGCCGCCGTAAGCCGAACCGGTGTCGGGGACAATCACTCGCACGCTGGCGATGGGCAACCGGAATGCCTGCGCCAACTCGTCGCGGACGGCAAAGGGACGCTGAGTGCCGGTCCACACGGTGAGCTTGCCGTCGGTCCATTCCGCTAGGGCTGCGCGCGGCTCCAGAGGCGCGTGGGCGATATAGGCGACCGTATAGGTTTGAGCCAGTAACTTGTCGGCGGAAGAGAGCCCCTGTTCCACCGAGCCAGCCATATGGCTGGGAGATGTTCCGTAAGTTTCGCCTGGCTCCGCCGAGGGTTTTCGCAGGTCGGCAAATAATGTGGCATCGGAGCATTGCGGCGGGGCCTTCCATTCTGCTCGAATCGCCTTGGCTGCGCGCCCCGCGGTGGCATCGTCAGGAGCCGCGATGGCGATGAAATCGCCGTCGTGAACCACCGTTACCCCACGAATTTTCTCCGCTTCCGAGGCGTTGAACGAGGTTAGCGAAGCCCGGAACGCCGAGGGTCGGACCACTTTGCCCACGAGCATCCCGGGGCGCGCCATGTCCGGCGTATATTTGTGCCGGCCGGTCACGAAATCCCGCCCATTCACCTTCGGTGCTGAAGTTCCGGCGACGCGCCAGTCCTTCGGCGAGAGTAAGGGAGGGTCGCCACCAATGAGCGTGACCAGTTCCTGCCCTTTGCTGAGCTCTCCGTAGCTGATGGAACGTTTGCTGTGCGGATCCGTGATCTTGCCGTCGGCGGCAACTAGCGAAGCGTCCGCGACGTGCCAGCGCTCCGCGGCGAGCGAAAGAAAGGCTTCGCGCGCGGTAGCGGCGACGTTGCGAAGTTGCGGCCCCATGATGGGCGTGGTGCGACTGCCAAACGTGCCCATGTCGAAGGGAGTAAGCGCGGTGTCAGCCATCACCAGTTGAATCGACGCCATCGGCACGCGCAACTCCTCCGCCACCTGTTGGCTTAGCGAGGTCCGGATATTCTGTCCAACCTCCGCCTTGCCGGTGTAGACGGTTACTTTGTCGTCTTCGGCAACATGGAGCCATGCCGCCAATGATTTGGGTAAATCCTCTTCGCTTTCGCGATGGACTTTGGCGCCTGACTCTTGCGCCGCCACCGATACGCACATACCCACGAGCAAGCCGCCGCCCAGCAGCTTAAAAAACTCGCGCCGCTGCAATTCGAAACCGTAGCCGAGTTTTGGGACGGAACAATGCTGGAGAGTTTCCAGTTCACCTTCGGGCAAGCTCTCCAGATCGAGGGCGCCGGCGAGGTTGGTCATTGCGCTTTCTCCTTGCCGCCGGCGGCAGCCAACTTCACGGCCTCAAGAATTCGCGGATAGGTGCAGCAACGGCAGATATTTCCATTCATGAAAGCGCCGATTTGGTCCTCGCTCGGCTCTGGATTCTGATTCAGCAAAGCTACGGCCGACATAATCATCCCAGAAGTGCAATAGCCACATTCGAATGCTTCCACGCGAAGAAACGCTTCCTGCACGGGATGAAGGCGGCCATTCTGCTCAAGGCCTTCGATGGTTGTGATTTTCTTTGCAGCGGCTGCGCTCACAGGAGTTCGGCAGGAGCGCACGGGTCGGCCAGAGAGCAAAACGGTGCAGGCGCCGCATTGCCCTTCGCCGCAGCCATATTTGGTCCCAGTCAGATTGAGAGTATCGCGGAGGACGGAAAGGAGGCTCTGATCGGCAGAAACGTCGAGTCTGTGCTGGGCTCCGTTGATGAGCAAAGTGAAAGACATGGGGCGGACGAGAGTGATGCGGAAATTATAACTCCGACCATTTCGGGAAGCTTTTCAACAACTTATTTTAGTTTCGCCTTTGTTTCGCTTTAATCTGTGTGTATAATCCGGCCAGATTAGTTTCTGCACTATTCAAAGGAGCCACACTCCCATGGCGGATGAACGGGGCAAGGCAATTGAGTTGGCGGTCTCACAGATTGAAAAGCAATTTGGCAAGGGGTCGATCATGCGGTTGGGGTCGAAGGAAGCGATCGTCCCCATCGCGGTGATTTCGACCGGAGCGATCTCGTTTGACGCAGCTTTGGGCGTGGGCGGATTTCCCCGCGGGCGCGTGATTGAAGTCTTCGGTCCCGAATCCTCGGGCAAGACCACCATCACGCTGCAAGTGATTGCCGAGGCGCAGAAGATCGGCGGCATGGCCGCGTTCGTGGACGCCGAGCACGCGCTCGATCCCGGCTACGCCAAGAAGTTGGGCGTCGACGTCGACAACCTGCTGGTTTCGCAACCCGACTACGGCGAGCAGGCGCTTGAGATCACAGAAGCGCTCGTGCGCTCGAACGCCATCGATGTGCTGGTGGTGGATTCGGTGGCCGCACTGGTGCCCAAGGCCGAACTCGATGGCGAGATGGGCGACAGCCACATGGGCCTGCAGGCGCGGCTGATGTCCCAGGCGCTGCGCAAGCTGACGGGCACAGTTTCCAAGTCGCGCACCTGCCTGATCTTCATTAATCAAATACGAGAGAAAATCGGTGTGATGTTTGGCAACCCCGAAACCACCACGGGCGGCCGGGCGCTGAAGTTTTATTCGTCAGTGCGTGTGGATATTCGGCGCATCGCCGCCATTAAAGATGGCGACGTAGTCACCGGCTCGCGCACCCGCGTAAAAGTGGTGAAGAACAAAGTGGCGGCGCCGTTCCGCGAAGCCGAGTTCGACATTCTCTACGGCGAGGGCATTTCGCGCGAAGGCGACCTGCTTGACCTCGCCGTCAACAACAACATTCTGGAGAAATCCGGTTCGTGGTTCAGCTATAAGGGTGAACGCATCGGCCAGGGCCGCGAAAACGCCCGCCAATTTCTCAAAGACAACAAAGACACTATGGCCAAGCTCGACACCGAAGTGCGCAAAGCGCTGGGGTTGATTGCGACTGCGTCCCAGGCGCAGTCGGCAGCGGGAGCCACCCAGGCTCCAGCGCAAACTGCGCGAATAACCACCATGCCGAGCGCCGTTCCCGAGACTGCCAGGATACCGGTCGCGGCGAAGCGATGAATGAGTATCTCTAATGCTTGTGATCCCGAGCAAAACAAGGGGCCTTGGTTTCTGCTCGTAGTGCATGTCACTACCGGCGCAAGGAAACGCCAATATCCCTCGCTTCGCTCGGGATGACGATCCTTAGAAACGAGCATTTCGGCAACTGGCGTACCTCAATTGCCATCCCACTGCCGTCCGCATAGAATCTTCTATTCAGCCCCGCCGGTTTCTGTGAGGACGATTGCATAAGGGCATCGCTATCTATCCCGGTTCCTTTGATCCGGCCACCAATGGACACCTCGATCTAATAGAGCGGGGCGCCAAGATTTTTGAGGAATTGGTGGTCGCGATCCTGCGCAACTCGGAGAAGAGTCCGATGTTCAGCGTGGCCGAGCGTCTGGAGATGCTGCGCGAACTCACGGCCGGTCTGAAGAACGTCCGAATCGACACATTCGACGGCCTGATGGTTGAGTACGCGAAATCCCTGGACGCCACTTGTATTCTGCGCGGCATCCGGGCCATCAGCGACTATGAATATGAGCTGCAGATGGCGCTGATGAACCGCAAACTCGAACCCACGCTTGAGACCGTTTTCATGATGCCGGCCGACAAGTATTCTTACGTCAGTTCGCGCCTCGTTCGCGAAGTGGCGCAGGCCGGCGGCCCGGTGAAAGGTTTGGTTCCGGAAGTGGTCGAGCAGAGGCTGCGCGAAAAACTCGGCCCCGCCTACAAGCTGAGGGATGCGCGCCTCATCAAAGTTCTGGATCGGAAAGAGAACGGCCGCAAGGAAAAGAAAAGGGGAAAGAGAACATGACCACGGCAACCACCCAAGCGCTAAGACTCACCGATCGCATCAACCGCATCGAACCCTCCGCCACCATGGCGGTGGTGGCCGAGGCCGACAAGTTGCGGGCGCAGGGCATCGACGTGGTGGATTTCGGCGCCGGCGAGCCCCATTTCGCCACGCCGCAGCACATCAAGGATGCTGCCATCGCCGCCATTCAAGGCAATTTCACCAAGTACACGGCTGTGCCCGGCACGCCTGAGTTGCGCGACGCCATTGTGCAGCGTCATGCGGAGGACTTTGGTTCCAATTACCGGCGTGAAGAAGTGATCGCCTCAACCGGCGGCAAGAACGCGCTCTTTAACGCGATTCAGGTTTTGGTCGATCACGGCGACGAAGTGATTCTGCCGGTTCCCTACTGGGTTTCGTTCAAGGACATCGTGCGCTACGCCGGCGGCCAGAATGTCTTACTGCATTCTGACGAATCGCAAGGCTTTCGCGTGACAGCGGAGATGGTTGCCAGGCTGGTCACGCCGCGGACTAAGGTCATCATTTTGAACTCTCCGTCGAATCCCTCCGGGGCCGTAATGAGCGCTGACGATCTGACCGAGGTGGTCCGCCTGGCCCATGAGCGCGGGATCTGGGTGCTCTCCGACGAGTGTTACGTCTACCTGAATTACAACGGCAAGAATTTCTCGGTAGGCTCGTTGCATGAATTCAAAGAACGCATCGTCGTACTCGGGTCGCTCTCGAAGACTTATGCCATGACGGGCTGGCGCCTGGGTTACGCGCTCGCCCCCGCGGCGGTCGTGAGCGCGATGTCAAAGTTGCAGAGCCAGTCCACGTCGAATCCCACTTCAATCGTGCAGAAAGCCGCCGTCGCTGCGCTGAAGGGACCTCAGGAGTGCGTCGAGGAAATGCGACGCGAATACATTGAACTTCGCAACCACGTGGTAAAAGGGTTGCGCTCAATTCCGGGCGTCACCTGCACGCTGCCCCAGGGCGCGTTCTATGCCTATCCCAACGTCTCGGCCTTCCTGGGACGCGGTAGCGTGACGTCCG
The DNA here is from genome assembly GCA_049800135.1 of Candidatus Sulfotelmatobacter sp. Lineage (GTDB taxonomy): Bacteria > Acidobacteriota > Terriglobia > Terriglobales > Acidobacteriaceae > Sulfotelmatobacter. Next base: position 32,636 of record JBARJF010000030.1, on the reverse strand, counting down.
CTTCAGACGTGGCGGGGAGATTGCTCCGCGAAACCCACGTGGCCACGGTCCCGGGCGAAGGTTTCGGCACCGGCGACCACATCCGCGTCTCCTACGCGACTTCCAAGACGGAGCTTGATCGCGGTCTGGAACGCATGCGCACGTTTTTCGCGGCGCTGTAGCGGCAGGTTTCAAACACGCTGGTTTGCCAGTCGATTTTTAGGTTGCTTCTTTCGCGACCGGCGTTTGTCTGAGCAATTTTTCATGGACCATCTCTATCCATTCCTAATGCTTCCGGTATTCGATCGGCGCCCCTGGGGCACACACGACCTATCGCCGATTTATCCCAATCGAAAGTTCGAAGAGAAGATTGGCGAGGCCTGGCTCACGGGCGACGATTGCAAAGTGGCCAATGGGCCTTGCACCGGGCAGACGCTGTCACAACTCAGCCTGCAGTACCAGCGGGAACTGGTGGGCGACGCCGCCCCCAATTTCCAGCGCTTTCCCTTGCTCGTCAAGTTTCTTTTCCCCTATGAGAAGCTTTCGGTGCAGGTACATCCCGATGACGAACAAGCGCGTCGAATGGGTCAGCCCTGGGGCAAAACCGAGTGCTGGTATGTGGCCCACTCCAAGCCCGGATCGCAAATCGCTTTAGGATTGAGACCGGGCGTGACCGTTGCGCAATTGGAGCAGGCGATTCATGAAAAGCGCGCTGAAGATCTGCTGAATTGGCTCAACGTTTACACCGGTGACATGATTTATGTTTCCGGAGGAACGGTACACACGCTGGGGCCCGGTTCGGTGATCGTCGAGACGCAACAGCAATCGGACACGACCTACCGTCTATACGACTACGGACGGCCGCGAGAGCTGCATTTGAAACAGGGTCTGGCCGCGGTAAAGTTGAACGTCGCCTCCGGAAAAGTTGTGCGGCCGGCGCCGGAGCAGATTCCCGGCAGCAACAACCGCCGAGCTCCGCTGGTGGCTGCGCCTTATTTTGTGGTGGAAATGTTCGAGTTGAAGGACGCGCAGCAGTTGAGCACGCGCGACGATTCCGGCAAGAGTTCGGCCCAGATCCTGGTAGCGGTGGAAGGATGTGGCATAGTCGAAGCAGCCGGGACTGAGCCCGTCACGGTGGCGAAGGGCGATGCAGTTGTGATTCCGGCGTCGGTCGAAAAGTTCACGGTGCGCCCACAGTGGACCCTGGAATTTCTGAGAGCGCGGGTCCCAGGGACGGCGTTGCCCGCGCCGGAAACGCGAATGTAGAAGCGGCCGTTTGATCCGCTAGAACCGTACATGGTGAAATGGCTAAGAACTCAAACTTCTATCCCGTAATCCTCGCTGGAGGCCGGGGCACGCGCTTCTGGCCCCTGAGCCGGAAAAAGCGTGCCAAGCAATTGCTGGCGCTCGACGGCAGGCAGACCATGATTCAGCAGACAGTGGCACGGTTACTGCCTCTCGCTCCGCCGAAACGGTTTTGGATCATCACCAACGACGATCTTCGTCCCGCGATCCTCAAGCAACTTCCAAAGTTGCCCAAACCGCAAGTGCTGGCCGAGCCACTGGGACGCAATACTGCGCCTGCGATCGGCCTCGCAGCTTTTCTTCTGCTGCACGAAGACCCCGGTGCGATCATCGGCATGTTCCCCTCCGACCACGTGATCGCCGATGAAAAAAGTTATCGCGCCAGCATCGCACGCGCCGTCGAGATTGCAGCCGCGGGGGAAAACATTGTGGTCCTCGGCATCCGGCCGAATCGCCCGGAAACCGGCTACGGTTACATTGAAGCCGACGGCATTTTCCACGGCAGTGCTCTCCGCGTGCGCCGATTCACTGAGAAGCCCGACGCCGCGAAGGCCGCTTCTTTTGTGGCTGCGGGAAATTATTTCTGGAACAGTGGAATGTTTTTGTGGAGAGCCCGCACGCTCGCCAATGCTCTGTGCGAACATCTTCCCAAGACCGCTGCCCTGCTGGAAGAGATCGCTGCCTCGTTCGGTTCCCGCAAATTCGCGGCCACATTGCGCAGGTTGTATCCCAGGTGCGAAAACATTAGCGTCGATTACGCTCTGCTGGAGCCGCGTTCGGCCAAGGGCGAGCAGGCGGCAAATATTTTCTGTTTGCCCGCCGATTTCGGATGGAACGACCTTGGCTCCTGGACTGCGCTGCACGAGCATCACAATGCAAAAAGCAATCCGCCCCAGGGCAACCTCATCTATGGCGCGGGGGCATTCGTTCTGAATGCTCACGGCAATTACGTGCATGCCCCGGGAAAATTCGTCGCCACGGTCGGCGTGCGTGATCTGGTCGTGGTCGAAACCGAAGATGCCTTGCTCATCACCACCCGGCAGCACGCGCAAGACGTGGGTAAGGTGGTGAAATATCTGGACGAGAAGAAACTGTACCAGCTGACATAATTTCCGGTTCCCAGTTCCTGGATATTGAGCGCGTTCTCGGTTTCGCCTTATCAGAACCGCAAACTGGAAACCGAAAGCTCGAACCATATGGCTCAAGCAATCAAGTTCGGAACCGACGGGTGGCGCGGCATCATCGCCGACGACTTCACCTTCGACAATGTGCGCCTGGTCGCAGGCGCAATCGCTTCCTACGTGCTGAAGTACGAAGACGCCAGCCACGGCGTAATCATCGGATACGACACGCGTTTTGCCTCGCACCGTGCCGCGCAAGTGACTGCCGAAGTGATCGCCGCCGCCGGTATCCCGGTGAAGTTGGCCGACGATTACACGCCCACGCCGGCCGTCTCCTATGCCGTGAAAACAAATAACGCCGCCGGCGGCGTGATGATCACCTCCAGCCATAATCCGTGGAACTGGAATGGGGTGAAATTCAAAGGGAAGTTTGGCGGGTCCGCCACTCCCGGCATTATGAAAAGCGTGGAGGAAGAGTTGCGCGCGCACGCCATGCCGAAAGGCACGCAGGCGGCGATAGAAGAAGCCGATCTCAAGACGCCCTACATTGCCGCGGTTTGCCGCTTCGCCGACATGGATCTCATCGGCAAGACCAAGTTCAAATTTGCCATTGACTCGATGTATGGCTCAGGTCGCGGAGTTCTTGCCGGAATCTTTCGTGGTCGTGGGGTCCGGCACATCGCGATTCGCGAGGAACTGAATCCTCTGTTTCCTGACATGAATCCCGAGCCCATTCAGCCACACATTTCTTTACTTCAGCAAACGGTCGTCAAAGAGAAATGCGACGCCGGTTTGGCCACCGACGGCGACGCCGACCGCATCGGCGCGGTGGCGGAAGATGGCAGCTTCGTGGATTCGCACAAGATCTTCTGCATTTTGCTGCGCTGGCTGCTCGAGCGCAAAAAGTGGCCGGGAGACGTGGTGCGGGCCTTTAATACAACGCGCATGCTCGATCGCATTGCGGCCAAGTACGGCCGCAAACTTTACGAAACCCAGATCGGATTCAAGTACACTGCGGACTTGATGATGGAGCACGACATTCTGATCGGCGGCGAGGAGTCTGGCGGTATCGGCTACTCGCGCTTTCTGCCGGAACGCGACGGGGTGCTGAATTGCCTGCTGCTCGCCAACGTCATGGCTGAGGAGGGAAAGCCACTGGGCCAACTGGTTGCGGACCTGCAACGCGAGTTCGGCCCGCACTACTACGGCAGGCGCGATCTGCACATTGCGGAAGAGATCAAGCAGCGCGCAATTCGGCGGGCCGGGGACGAAACCACGCAGCGCCTGGGGCGTTATCGCGTCCTCAAAAAAGAAAATCTCGACGGCATCAAGTTTTTTCTCGATGCACCGACGGAGGGCAACGGAGCGGAAGCGTGGATCCTGTTCCGCGCTTCGGGAACGGAGCCGCTGTTGCGCGCCTATGCGGAGGCCGCGTCCCCGGAGTTGGTGAAAGAAATCCTGGCAGCGGCTGAGAGTTTTGTTAACAGCAGCGGTTAATGAGCTGACTCATCTCGCTCAAAACTCCACATTTGACGTGCCAGTAGTGCGATACTTCTAGTTGCGCATGACTTTCGCCGAAAGCCCAACCTCGACTCCCGATTCGCCTGAGGCGCGCCGCTACAATCGCATCCGCCGCCGGCTGGGGATCGCCGATTTTGTGGTCGGCTCCGCCTTCCTGATTCTTCTGCTGGTTACGGGCTGGACGGGCTGGCTGCACGATCTTGCCGAGAAATGGGGATTCCAAAACTACACGCTTGCCGTTTTTGTGTATTTGTTCCTGCTCCTCCTGATCAGCAAGATCCTGGGCCTGGGCCTGGATTACTACGGGTTCCGGCTGGAGCGAAGGTTCCAACTTTCTACGCAAAAAGTCCGTTCCTGGCTGTGGGACCAAGCCAAGAGCTTCCTGGTGGGACTGGTGCTGTCCGGGATTGTGGTGGAGTTGCTGTACTTTATGATCCGCCAATTCCCTCAGCATTGGTGGATCATCACCTGGGCGCTGTTCATGGGGCTGTATATATTGTTGGCCCAGCTGGCCCCGGTTCTCCTGTTCCCTATCTTTTACAAGTTCGAGCCCCTGGATAACGAAGACCTGCGGCGCCGCCTGGTGCAATTGAGCGAGCATGCGGGCACGCGCGTGCGCGGAATCTACCGCTGGAAGCTTTCGGAAAAAAGCAAGAAGGCGAACGCGGCTCTCACCGGGCTGGGCCGCACGCGGCGGATTATCCTGGCCGACACGCTGCTCGATAACTACGCTCCCGAGGAAATCGAAGCGGTGCTCGCCCATGAGCTTGGTCATCATGTTCACCGCCACATTCTGAAGAGCATTCTGGTGCAGGCCGGGATTACCTTGCTCGGTTTCTGGGTGGCGAACTGGGTGCTTCACTACTCGGTGGATCATCACATGTTCGAGGAGCTTTCCGACTTCGCCAACCTGCCCTTGCTGGCGCTTACCGCAACCGCGCTTTCGCTCCTGCTGATGCCGGCGCTCAATGCTTACTCGCGCTACAACGAGCGGCAGGCCGACCGTTATGCTTTTGAATCGACCGCCAGCGTGGAACCTTTCGTCTCGTCCATGAACAAACTGGCGCGGCAGAACCTGGCGGAGCGCACGCCTGCGAAGTGGATTGAAGTCCTGTTCCACTCGCATCCGGCGATCTCGAAGCGAGTCGCCGCCGCGGAAGCCTGGGACCGCTCGCAAACTCAAAGCACGGGGCCGCATTCGTAAACTGCAGAGTTCCTCAGTGCAACAACGGAATCAACGCTTGCCAAGAATTTCAGCTGCACGCCGCAGATCCTCTTCCGTATCCACGCCCACGGAATCGTACGGAGTTTCGGCCACGTAAATTGGGATTCCGTTTTCCAGGAATCGCAGTTGCTCCAGCCGCTCGCTTTTTTCAAGGATCGATTCCGGCCGGCTCACAAAGAGATCGAGACCGGGCTTGCGGTAGGCGTAAAGGCCGAGATGTTTGAAGTAACCCGGCACGGCGCCACCGCCATCGAACGGGATCGTCGCGCGGGAAAAATAGAGAGCGCGTCCGTCGGGAGCGCTTACGACTTTGACCGCGTTGGGATTATGGATCTCTTCCGGCGGGCACGGAGTTTTCACGGTTCCCACTTGAACCGCCGGATCTTTCATCACCTCGAGCAGGGTAGCGATGTGTTCTGGACGCGTCAGCGGTTCATCGCCTTGCACGTTGACATAAACATCCGCCACGATTGAGTTCGACACTTCGTGCACCCGCTCGGTGCCGCTGCGGTGAGCAGGTGAAGTCATTTGCGCATTCCAGCCGTGAGTAGTACACGCATCCAGAATCTCCTGGGAGTCGGTGGCAATAATCACGCCGGAGAGGAGCGGCGACGAGCGGACCGCATCGTACACCCAACCGATTAGCGGCTTGCCCGCGATCTCGCGCAGCATTTTACGAGGCAAACGCGTGGAGGCCATTCGAGCAGGAATGATGGCAACTGAGTTCATCGATGGAGTTGACCACAGTTACTTCAGCGTGTCGCTGCTGTAAAGCTGACCAAGCTGCGTCTTGCAGCTATACGCCATCCACCGGCCGTCGGGCGTAATGCCGATTGGGATGGTCATGGGCCTTAAACCTACCACCTCTTTCGGGGTTATGGTCTGCCACAATTCCCGCCGGCCGGACTCTACATCCAGCTTGTAAATGTTCAGGCCAGTAGCGATGCTTGCCTGCACGAATACATGCTTTGAGTCTGAGGACCAGGCAACCGGATACTCCCCCGCCTGAATGCCGGGAAGCGGTTTGGAGGTCCCGTCCGAAAGGGAGCGAAGGACCGCGTCCCCGTTTCGATAAATCACGACTGATTTTTCGTCCGGCGCAACTGCCTTCCACGGAGCACTTCCGGCCGATAACAGGTTCGGAGTCGCGCCATTTGCATCGGTGACGAACACAGCCTCGGCACCGCCGGACTGGTTGGCTTCCAATAGGATACGCTGTCCATCGGGGAACCATTGCGCCCACTGCGGCTGAATTCCGGCCCAGTGAAACGCGCGCGCCTGGCCCGGCCCCACAGGCACAATCTGGAGGCGTGCGGCGGGATCCCCGGCGAACATCACCAGCGCCCATTTTCCATCGGGAGAGATGTCCGCGCCATATCCGCCTCCAGCGATGCGAACTGCGGGAGAACCGTCGCGATTGCGCACATATACCGAGTAGTCGTTGCCCGACCTTTCAGACAGATCGGTAAATAGCACTTCACTTCCGTCCTGGGACAAGCGCGGACCAAAACTGTAGGAGAGCCAACTCAGGTCACGCTCTTGATTGGAGCCGTGCTCCACCATTGCCATCGTCCCCCGGGCCTCTTCGGTAGAAACCAGGACTCGACCCGACGACGCGATGTCGAGGATGCGAGTCGGCGCGGTTCCGCAATACACCGTCCTCTGTTTGCCCGAGAGGGTCACGGCATGAATGCAATATTGCTCGCCCGATTCCGCGGCTGCAAACCAAACCTCTTTCCCCGAGGGCGCCCACGCCAGGCCCTCCAGGGCTTCCCATCCGGCCGATAGGGTTCGCAACTGTCCGGACCGATCGACCAGAACCACCTCGCCGCGATCGTCAATATTCGGGGGGTGATGAAACAGGGCGACTTGTTTTCCATCGGGGGAAACTCTCACCCCACTGAGCCAGTTCTCGCCTTCTAGGAGCACCTTTCCGATGGGATATTGCAAACGCCAGTTCCGATTAACGCGGTCGATGATGGCAAGCTCGTTTCCGTCGGGCGACCAGTCGGCATCAGCCACGTTCTCCAGCAGTTCGCGTGGGGCGCTGCCGCCCAGAGGGGAAGTGGCCAGCGTACCGATCCATTGATAGTGGGCGACATAGGTCGGGCGGGTCAGGACCGCCATCTGACCTTGCCGTGAAATTGCCAGCAGCAAGGCCCCGCCCAGGCCAGCCGGCGTTGATGCCGGATAGTCCTCACGAATGCTGTAGGTGTCGGGCGCTCCGGCGCCGAACTTCGCGCTGTAGAGGACAGTTTTGGCATCGGGCGAAAAGCGGCCTCGAATGACCTCGCCGCGCTGGAAAGAGACCCGAGTAAAAGTCGGCGGCGGAGGGAGCGCGGGCCGCAGGTACAACGCGGCCGCGGCCCCCAAGGCGAGCGCCAAAACCCCTACGGCAGCATAGCCCAGCCAGCGAGGTTTGGTTGGCTTTCCTGGTGATGCGGCGATCGCCGCCTGGGCGGTGCTTTTCGAAGTTGTGCCGGTTAAGGCTTCAAGAGCGAAGGCGAGATCTTTTGCCGACTGGAAGCGCTGCTCGGGCTGCTTTTCGAGGCAGCGGCGGATGATGCGCTCGAGACCTGGAGAGATGGGATGCGGGAGTTCGCCGAGTTCGGGTGGATCGTCTTTGAGGATTGCTGTCATGGTCTCGGCCGCGGTATCGCGGCGGAAGGCGCGCTGACCGGAAATCATCTCGTACAGCACGGCACCAAAGGCGAAAATATCGGTGCGGGAATCCACAGCCGAGCCGCGCACCTGCTCCGGAGCCATGTAACCGGCCGTGCCCATGACCACGCCCGCTTCGGTCGGCGAACTGGTCAGCGTCAGGCCATCGGATTCGTTCCCCGCATCGCGAGCATTCGGCGCCAGCTTCGCCAAGCCGAAATCGAGAATCTTCACCCGGCCTTCCTTGGTGAGAAAAATGTTTTCCGGCTTCAAATCACGATGGACGATGCCCTTATCGTGGGCCGCCGCCAATCCCTGCGCGATCTGCGCCGCGTAATCAGACGCCTTGCGGGGCGGCAACGAGCCATGGTCAAGCTCGACGCGTAAGCTGGTGCCTTCCAGAAGTTCGGAGACAATGAAGGGCGCGGCGCCTTGCTGCCCAATGTCGTGAATGGCAAGGATGTTGGGATGGTTGAGTGCCGCAACAGCACGCGCCTCCTGCTCGAAGCGCCGCAGCCGGTCGGCATCGCCTGAAAACGATTCGGGCAGCACCTTCAATGCGACTTCGCGCCCAAGACGCGAATCCCGGGCACGGTACACCTCGCCCATGCCGCCAGCACCGAGCGGAGCGAGAATTTCGTAAGGGCCGAGTTTTGTGCCAGCGTCGAGGGTCATGCGTGCGCGTAATTATAGCCTGTGTAGCGATTGCAGATGGCGTGCACCGATTTTTTGAAGGTTGGCCGATAATTCTTAGGCTTGGGATTACTTCGACTTTAGCGGCGACGTTGAAGTTATTCAATATGCGGTTTGTGGAAGGCTTGCGAGGTGGCCGTTCTCGAAGAACTCCCTCTGCCAGCGGCACAACACGGTTGCCGCAAGACCCAGTTCTTCACACAGATCCGAGACTGGCACCTTGTCCAAGAGATGCCGCCTCAAGATGTCCGATGGCAATGTTTGGCGTGAACACGACTTCGCGACCATCCACTAGAACCGGTTCACCCGGGCTTACGCCGGCGACCACTATCACAAGATTGTCATCGCTGATGAATACGCAACAGCTTCCGTGATTTGCTTTCGGGTTGCGTCAGAATTTCCCATGTTGCAAGTAAGCCGCGACGGGGTCAACCCCCTGTAGAATCGCTTTGCGAACCAGATTTTCCGTCCGTAAGACCTCTTCGGTCTGCTGCACCACTTCCGAAGCGATTGCCTCCGGAATGACTACGATTCCGTCGCGATCCGCGATCGCATAGTCGCCGCTGCGCACCGTCACTTCACCAATCTGCACCGGTTCTCCGAGCGCCGTCACCGCCCACTTGCCAACCACATCCACCGGAGTGAAATATTTGCAAAACACCGGGAAGCCCAAAGTCTCAATGAACGCCGAATCCCGGCAGCCCCCATCCACGATATAGCCTAGCACCTTCTTGTAGACCAACGTCTCCGCGGATAGTTCCCCCATGTGCGCCAGGGTGTGGTCATTGGGTTGACAAACCAGCACTACGTTCGGCGGCGCCTTGGACAGCAGTTCACACCACTTCAGCAGACTCTCATGGGCGCTCAATGAATCGTCGCGCTGGCCTTGAATTGTGAAAATAGGGCCGGCGAGTTTGTGTTGTAAATTCAGAGGCCGGATATAATTCGGAAGAGTCTGCTGAAGATAGCCCTTTGCGCGCAGCACGTCATAGACGGCTCCGCTGTAGCAGTTTTTCAATCGGTCGCCGAGCGTGATGGCTGGTGTCATCGCCGTTTCACCCTACTTCCGCTGCAGTTGCTCCTTGAATTTCTCAGGCTCCCTATATTTTACGGTCTGCAAGTGTTCGCAATATAAAACCAGTTCGCCCGGCATCTTGAACACTTCGTAGGAGACCTTCACCATCCCCATCTCGGCGTACTTGGGCCATTTTTCAAGCTGCGTCCGAATGGTGTAAATCGTATCGCCCACAAACACCGGCTTGATAAAGCGCAGCTTGTCGTATCCGTAGCTGAAAGTGTGAATGTTGTTATGCGCCATCAGCCCCAGTCCCAGGCTGAATACCATCGCCCCGGCCACTAGGCGCTTCCCGAAAACTCCTTCTTCTCTGGCGAAGACATCATCCGCCACGTAGGGATGCATGTCGAGGACGATGGCATTGAACAACATGCTTTCCCCTTCGGAAATCGTGCGGCGAATTGAGCGCGACCGCTTGCCTACTTCGAAATCTTCGTATAACCAGTCCTCGGCATTCCAGACGGAAATTTCTTTGTGCTTGGCGGGATCAGGATTGGGGTTCTTCACCAGATATTCCTTTCGTTACGTGATTCGGCATGCTGCAATACGCTGCGAGGCATAGCGCTCGTTCATCCATCGGATCAGTTCCGAATCCTTTAATTCTCCACGCAGGCAGCGATTGATCTGGAGGCCCGCGGCTTCGAAGAAGCGAACAAAGCCGTCGAAGCGAGGCCGCAGATAGGCGGTCTGCAAGGTTTGCAGCGTGCCGGAAAAGAAGCCGCCAGCCATAACGTTAACTGACGAGTCGGTCCAGGCCGCCAAGCTGGCAGGCTGCCCCCCTTCGCGGAAGTAGGTGCCACGCTGGTGTTCGGAGCTGGCCAGCCATTTCGCATAGGCAATGGCTTCCGAGGAATGCGGGCTTAACTTGCTGATCGCAGCCCCGGTTCCGCCGAGCATGGTCCCGGCACACCCGTTCTTGCCGGCGGCCGGAGCATTTGTGAATTTCAATCGCACGGAGTTGCCTACTCGCGAGTAATTCGAGTATCCGAAACCGTATGGACAATAAATGGCTCCCGAACCGCCGACCATGAAATCGTAAACCTGGATCGGATTCCACTCCACAGACCTGGGATGGGCAACTGCGATGAGCGCGTGCAGGCGGTCCAACACCTCCGCAGCGACGGAGTCCTCCGCGAAAACTTCGCGTTCCTCAGGGATGGGATAGCCGAGGTTCGCAGCTAGTGTGAAGAAAAGGCTGATCGCATCGGTCGGACACGCAGGTACCACGATGCATTTGCCTGCTTTGCGCGCCTGTTCTCCCAGTTCGAGAACGTGCTCGAACGTGCTGGGAACCGTGGGAGACAGCGTGAGTAACAGATCAGGCCGGTAGGCTGCGACTTGCGTCGCCGCATCGATGGGGAAGGCCCACAGTCCGCCTCCGTACCAGTACGATTCCCACGAAGGACCCACGGAATCCGCCGCAAAGCGGCGTCTTTCAGCATCGCTGATGGAGGGAGCGAGGTCAACTAACACCTCGTGAGCCGCAGCGAATCCGACGAATGGGTGATCTATTACGAGGAGATCGTAACCATCCAGATATTGCTCGATGGGCGCTTCGCCAAACTCGCGCAGAGTTCGCCGGTCCCACTGGATCCTAATTCCGGGATGTTGTTCTTCGTATTCGTGAGCTCCCCCGAGCAAAGGGGCGTAACCACGGGGATGATCCCAGGTGAGCCCCTTAAGGGTGATTCCCACATCAACCTCCCTGCTCCAGAAACTATTCTCTTGGCCAAATCAAACGGTCGGGCGCTTTTCCGCCAGTAAAATGTGCTCGCAATACAGCACGACCTCATTGCGCTGGTTCAGCACCTCACAAGCTTCCACCACCCGGCCCAACCCTTGGCGCTTCGGGTCTTCCTGTTTTTCCTTCACTGTGACTCGGGTCCGCAGCGTGTCTCCAATGAAGACGGGCTTGGGGAAACGCAATTTGTCGTATCCGTAGGTAAAGGCGACGGGATTGATTTGACCCGCAGTTAGACCGATGCCAATGGCAAAAGTCATGGTGCCGTGTGCGATGCGCTGACCAAAGGCAGTTTGGCGGGCAAATTCCGCATCGACGTGGTGGGGAAAGTAGTCTCCCGAATGTCCCGCATGGATGACCACATCAGTCTCGGTAATTGTGCGCCCCGAGGTGACCCGCTCCGCTCCGACCACATAGTCTTCGAAGTACTGGGGGCGCGTCATGGTTACACCGCGCTGGCGGAGAGTTCCAGTCTCTTCCCGCCGATCGCTGCGGAAAGCGCACGGGAAGCCACGCTCAAGGCTTCTTTGACCTGCACAGGGCCCACGCTGTCTCCGATACGCGCAAGAAAAGGAACGGTTAGGGCTGCGATCGCTTCGCCGTGTTGATTCAATACCGGATAACTGATGTTCACGACTCCGTGCACCTGGTAGCTGGCCAGTTCTTCGAAGCCGCGCCGGCGGATCTGGTTGAGGTGACGGTACAGGCCAGAGGGGATTGGCCTTCTGGAGCGGAATCGCCATGCTCCCAACGCGCGAGCGCGAACTTCATCGCTCTGAAAAGCCAGAATCACATGTCCTGAAGCCGTATTCAAGAGGTCAATGTTTGCTCCCATCCGCACCGAGAAACCCATGATGCCCGGCGCATCGAACTGCGCCACCACCACCACCTCCGCGTGGTTGAGCATGGCCAGATGGCAGGACTGGCCGATATGGCTTGCGACACGCCGCACCAGGGGCCGCGCTTGAGCGATCAGCCGTTGCAGCGGATGGTGCTGATGGACAACTTCAAAGAGCTTCAGTGTGAGTTGGTAGCGCTCGTCCGGACCGGTCCGGGAGATGTAGCCCCGCTCTTCAAGGCACACCAACATCCGGAACACCTCGGTGATGGTGCGCCCGAGACGGCTGGCGATCTCACTGTGTGTCAGGGGCTCTGAGACCGAAGCCAGAAGTTCCAGGATGTCGAGGCCCTTTTCGAGGGCGGGGGCGGCGTAACGGTTTCTCCGCGAAATCATTCGCCGTCGAGTTGTGAGTGTGCGCCGGGCGATCATAGTGAGAACAACACTTCAGTCTACTATACAAATTTCTCTAATGAAAATACTATTTCATGCGTAAAATAGATTATTGTCGTATATCAGGAGCCTTCTGTGACTAATTCCACAGCTCACGCTTCCACGGACCGCAGCAACGATCGCGCTTACGAAAAACCCGCGAGGCCTCTCCATGGCATTCTCGTGCTGGACTTCAGTCAGTTTCTCTCGGGTTCGCTGGCCACGCTTCGACTGGCAGATATGGGTGCACGGGTGATCAAGATCGAACGGCCCGGCGTGGGAGACCTAGGGCGCACGATCTACTTGAGCGACACCGATGTGCACGGCGAAAACACGCTCTTCCACGCCATCAATCGCAACAAAGAGAGCTATGCGGCGAATCTGAAGGATCCTTTAGACCTGAACAAACTCCGCCAATTGATAGCGCGCGCCGATGTCATGGTGCAGAATTTTCGTCCGGGAGTGATGGAGCGGCTGGGGTTCGGCTACGACCGGGTGTCGCTGATCAACAGTCGCCTGGTGTACGGAATCGTTTCGGGATACGGAAATGCTGCAGCTTGGCGCGATCGGCCGGGACAGGATCTGCTGGCGCAAGCGCGCTCAGGAATCATGTGGCTCAGCGGCAACGATGGAGATCCGCCCACTCCCATGGCTCTGGCCATTGCTGACATGCTGGCGGGGCATAATCTCTGCGAGGGAATTCTGGCCTGTCTGGTGCGGCGCGGCGTGAGTGGCCGGGGCGGATTGGTCGAAACCAGCTTAATTGAGGCGCTGCTGGATTTCCAATTTGAGGTGCTCACCACGCACTTAAATGATGGGCGGCGTCCGCCGCGGAGAAGTGCATTCCGCAATGCGCACGCCTACCTGGCCGCGCCTTACGGAGTTTACGACACGGCAAATGGTTACTTGGCGCTAGCCATGACACATCTTCCGACACTGGGCAGGTTGCTCGATTTGTCGGCGCTGCAGAAGATTTCGGATCCCGCCGACGGCTTTCGCCGACGCGACGAAATCAAGCAAATCATCGCCAGTCGCCTCAAAGAGTACACCACCGAACATTGGCTCGAAATTCTGAATGCCGCCGACATCTGGTGCGCGGAAGTTCTGGATTGGCCGGAGCTCTTTGCCAGTGAGGCTTTCCAGCAACTTGCCATGCTACAAACCCTCAGAGATGGAAAAGGAATCGAGATTCTTACCACCCGCCTTCCGATTCGAATGGATGGAGGCCGGCTTACCAGCGAGCAACTTGCTCCCCGTGTAGGCCAACACACCGAGACAATTCAAAAGGAGTTTGGGCTTTAGCTGGCTCTCAGTTCAGTTCAATCGGTATACCCGGACCGCATTATCGTAGAACAGCTTTTTCTGATTGACCTCGCCCGCGGCTTGCGTGATTGCCTGCAACGCCTCAACCCATTGCCGATAGCTGGCAGAGAGCGTGCAGACCGGCCAATCGCTCCCGAAAAGCACGCGGTCCCACCCGAAGCTGGCGATCACATGTTCGACGAAAGGCCGCAGGTCTTCCGCAGCCCACCTGTGCGGGTCGGCGTACGCCACCAGACCGGAAATTTTGCAAGATACATTTGGAAATCGCGCGATCTCCGCGATGTACGAACGCCACGGATCGAGAATTTGTTCCTTCACCTGCGGCACTCCACAGTGGTCAAGGATGAAAACAACTTCCGGGCATTGGGAGACCAGGTTGATAGCGATGGGCAGTTGCCGCGCCAGGACGCAGACGTCGAATGAAAGGCCGTAGTCTGACAGGGAAGCAACACTCTCTATAAACGCCGCTCTCTGGCCGAGTTCATCCGGTTGGGTGTGGAGCACACGGCGAACCCCTTTTAATTTGGCGTTCCCCGCGATCTTGTCCAGAAAGGATCTGAAATCCTTGCTCTCGGGCCGGCCGCAGGCCACAATGCCTGCCAGCGGATTGTCAGGCTGATCGGCGAGTGCCAGCAGATGACGCGTCTCGGCGAGCATGTAGGGTTCATCGACGTCGGCCTCCAGGTGCACCGTCTTCACCACGTTCAGTCCGTTAGCGGCCGCAAGATAATCGGGCATCCGGAAGGAGCGGTTCAGCTGCGGCAGCGAGTCGAGCCACGCGTAGCGAAACAGATCCAAGTCCCAGAGGTGCTGGTGTGTGTCTATGATCTGCATGGCATGATTTGCGTAGTCGTAAAGTCAATCGCAATGAAACACTTCATCCATATCCGACCACCACTCGCCCGGGGCGCGCGTTTCGAGCGGTTTCTGCATCGGCATCATAATGCCCCACCACTCCTGGGTCTTGGGATCGGCCGCCATTTTTGCCATGTCGGCGGCGTAGTCGGTGCCGTGATATTCAAAATATCCGAAAAGCAAGTCGTCTTTCAGGTAGATGGAATAATTTCGAATGTTGCACTTGCGAATCATGGCGAGTACTTCGGGCCACACTGCGGCGTGATATTTCTTGTAGGCTTCCAACGACTCAGGTCGTACGTTGATTACAGAACCATATCGTTTCATGTCATCGTCCTTTCACGGTCGATTTGCGGTTCGCGGTTTAACTTCGCCGAGCGCGAGAGTGACGTGTTGCACCATTTAGTTCGCACCACTATATTCGATGCCTTTGGACGGTGGCAAAACTGATATGACACAGCATCGGATTACATCTCTGGAAACACGTGACGTGCGTTTTCCTCTGGAGCAGGGCGCGGGCAGCGATGCGGTACATTCCGGAGCCGAGTATGCATTCGCCACAACGCTGCTTGGTTCCGACCAGAAACTTTTTGGTACCGGCATCGTGCTTACCCTTGGCCTGGGGAACCAATTAGTTTGCGAAGCAATCGCATGGCTGGGGAAGGAATTGATTGGCCATGATATCGAGGAACTGATGGCCGACTTCGGCGCGGTCTCTGGGAAACTTGCTCAACATCCGCAGCTTCGCTGGCTGGGACCGCAAAAAGGGGTGGTACACCTGGCGCTGGCCTCGCTCACCAACGCATGTTTCGATTTGTGGGCTAAGAATCGCGGAGTTCCCCTGTGGCAGCTGCTTCTGGATCTGGAGGCAAAGAAGATCGTCGATCTGCTCGACTTGAGTTATCTCGAAGACGTGCTCACCGGGGACGAAGCCGAAGCGATTCTGCGGGAGCACGCGAGTTCGCGGCGAGAGCGGGAAAGCATTTTGCGCAGTGGTTATCCGGGATACGACACGTCTGTGGGATGGTTCCAGTACGACGACGATAAAATAAAAGAGTTGGCGCGGCACGCGCTGGCGCAGGGTTTTCGCGCTTTCAAGCTGAAGGTTGGGTCCCACAATGGCCAGCGCGACGTGCGGCGCGCCTATATGCTGCGCGAACTTGCCGGCGCGGATGCGCTGATCATGGTCGATGCGAACCAGCAGTGGACTCTTCCCCGCGCGCTGGAAATGTGCGCCAAGCTTCGCGATATGTCTCCTTACTTCGTGGAGGAACCCACGCATCCGGACGACATTCGCGCCCATCACACGCTCGCTGAAGCGATCAAGCCAATCCCAATTGCATTGGGCGAGCACGTTCCTAACCGAATCGTGTTCAAGAACTTCATGCAGGCAGAGGCGGTGCAGATCGTGCAAGTAGACTGCACGCGAGTTTCCGGGATCTCCGAATTCCTTACCGTTAGCCTGCTGGCGCGAAAGTTCGGCTTGCGAGTGGTTCCTCATGTGGGCGACATGGGGCAGATTCACCAGCATCTGGTTTTGTTCAATCACATCGCCATGGGACATGAGGCGGTGTTTCTCGAGTGCATCCCGCATTTGCAGCCGCACTTCGTGAATGCCGCCCGCATCGAAAATGGCGTGTATGTGACTCCGCAGGCGCCAGGTTGCTCTTCTGATCTGAAGGGTGTGCGGCCTCGGGCTTAGATCGCTCTACGCGACGATCTCTTCCGGACGGACGGCGCGCTTCTCGGCCATCGAACGGTATTCGGCGAACATGATTTGCAAGGTGTGGAGGTTGTCGCGTCCACTGGTCTCCGGCTGCGAGCCGGTCTCGACGGCGCGCATGAGCGACGCCATCGGACCTACGAAGGCGTCCGGAATCCACATGCTTTCGAGGCGAGCTGAGAACCAATAGCCGGGATTGCGCTTGGACATGAATTCCAGAGTATCCGGGCGGCCGGTGGGGTAGTTGTACATCAGACCGATGGTGCCCTTGATCACGCCTTCCGTTCCCTCGAGACGAAAGATGGCATAGGCATCGTCCTGCCAAGTGTTGTGGCATGCATCGATCAGCACTTGCAGTCCGGATTCGTATTCCCAGGTGGAGAGGGTTTTGGTTTCCGCCTGCGTGGTTTCGCCTGGAGCCCGGCTTCCGCTGCTAAAAACATAGGCGGGATCGCCGAGCAGATAACGCAGCGAATCGATGTAGTGGATGCTGTGAAACATGATCTCCAAACGCTTACCCTGATAAATCCAGGGCCAGAGACTCCAATCGGTTTTGCAATGAACCTGGATGGTGCCGTAGGTCGGCGTGCCGAGCCAGCCATCGTCGATCAAGAGACGGGCGCAACGGATGCCGGCATCCCAACGCATTTGCTGATTGACCGCGATCTTTACCTTCGCGCGTTCCGCCAGTTCGACGCTGCGAACGGCTTTTGCATATTCATCCGCAAAAGGCTTCTGGCATAGCATATGTTTGCCTGCCTTCGTGGCCTTTTCGACGATAGTGACCTGTTCGGCGGGGTAGACGGCAATGTCGACGATCTCGATCTCCGGCCGACTCAGCAGCTCATCCACGCTGGCGTAGACTTTCGGGATTCCGTGGTCTTTGGCGGTGCGCTCCGCCTGCTCGCGATTGCGGTCGGTGATGCCGACCACTTTGAATCCGGCTTTCTTGTAGGCGGGCAAATGCGCATAGTTGACGATTCCTCCGGCGCCGACGATGCCGATTCCGTGGTCCAGCTGCTGAGGCAATTTGGGTTTGTAGTCGAGACGGGGGAAAACATCGGATAATTCCGGAGATGTTGTCATAAATATTTTTGCCTGCAGCGCACACTTTAGCAGCAACTTCAGGACGCGCACAAACCTGAACTTCGCCGCGGAGTTACGGAGAAAATCTCCCGGTCTTCAAAAGCACAGAGGTTCCCCTCGCCGGAATTTCTCTGTGCCTCGGGGTCTCTTGGGCGAGTATTGCCGGGGAGATATAGGTTGAAACCGCGGCAGATTTTTCAAGTTTTTACGATCTTGAACTTGCGAAGTTGAATCCGCTGATTTAGCATTGCCACCTTTTGAGGGCGTTGCCAAGCGAAGACGCCGGACCATCTTTGCCGAACCGGGCTGCGCCGGAATCAGGCTGCGACGAAAGAATACTCACGAAACAAGACATGCGAAGCGAGAATGGACTAATTCGATGAAGCTGATCCGATTTGGCCAGCCAGGCAGGGAGCGCCCCGGGCTCATCCTCGAGGACGCCACGCGGCTGGATGTTTCCACCTTTGTGAAGGACTACGACGAGGCATTCTTCGCGGATGACGGACTCTCGCGGTTGCAGCAGTGGCGGAAGACGAACGGAGGTTCGGCGCCGCGAGTTGCGCCCTCTGTCCGACTGGGATCGCCGGTCTCCCGGCCCAGCAAGATCGTCTGTATCGGGTTAAACTTTCGCGATCACGCGAAAGAAGGCAAGATGGAAATTCCGGAGGAGCCAGTCATATTTTTCAAAGCGACGACCTCACTCGCCGGGCCGAACGACGATCTGGTCATGCCGAAGAATGCACGAAAAGTGGACTGGGAAGTTGAACTGGCCGTGGTGATCGGAAAGAAGTGCAGCTATATCGAGCGGGAAGTGGCGCTCGAAC
Organism: Candidatus Sulfotelmatobacter sp.; assembly: GCA_049800135.1. GTDB lineage: Bacteria > Acidobacteriota > Terriglobia > Terriglobales > Acidobacteriaceae > Sulfotelmatobacter. Next base: position 14,234 of record JBARJF010000030.1, on the reverse strand, counting down.
ACGTGGCCGGCTACGCTCTGCACAACGATTATTCGGAGCGTGTGTTTCAACTGGAACGTGCCGGGCAATGGGTGAAGGGAAAGAGTGCGGATACGTTTGCGCCGCTGGGACCGTTCCTGGCGACAGGTGACGAGATCCCCGACCCGGGCCATTTGGGAATGTGGTTGAAGGTTAACGGCGCCGTCCGGCAACGCAGTTCTACCAGCGAAATGATTTTTGATGTGCCCGTTCTCGTAAGTTATGTCAGTCAATTCATGACGCTGCTGCCGGGCGATGTAATCAGCACGGGAACGCCGGCGGGAGTCGGTTTGGGCATGAAGCCACCGCAATATTTGAAGGCGGGCGACATGGTTGAATTGGGCATCGACCGCCTCGGCGAGTCAAGGCAGAGGGTGGTTGAGTGGCAGCCCATCACAACCGGCGGTTAGCTTGTTATCCAGAGGGATGAGGCGGTTGCGACTTCTGTTCTAAGATGGCAGTGTGATCCCGCTCGCAAGAGTCCAAAGGCCCAGGTTTGTTTTGTTTCTCGCGGCGGTTTCAGCGCTGGCGACCGGCGTTGCGGCCCAGGCAACGAAGCCGACCCAAGCGGCGGCGCTAAGAGTCAAACCGGGCAAAGTTCATTTCGAAGACATTGCCGCGCAGTCCGGACTGAGCGCGCTCAACTTCTACGGCGGCGATACGCACAAGGAATTCATTATTGAAACCACTGGCAACGGCGCCATCATTTTCGATTACGATAACGACGGCTGGCCCGACATTTTCCTGCCCAACGGTTCGACGGTAGAAGGATTTGCCAAAGGCGAAGCTCCAACTGGACATCTGTATCACAACAACCATGACGGGACATTTACCGACGTCACGGCGCGCGCGGGACTGGCGCGCCCGGGCTGGGCGCAGGGCGGATGCGTCGGCGACTACGACAATGACGGTTATCTCGATTTGTTCGTCACGTATTGGGGACAGAACGTTCTCTATCACAACAACGGGGATGGAACGTTCACCGACGTAACTGCCAAGGCCGGGCTCAAGACTCCGCACGACGAGTGGAGCACCGGTTGCAGCTTTGTAGATTACGACCGCGACGGCGAGGCAGATCTTTTCGTGGTGCGTTACGTGGATTTCAGTTACGACTCGGTGCCGCGACCGGGGCAGGGGCAATGGTGCCGGTGGAAGGGAATCAACGTCATGTGCGGGCCGCGCGGGCTCAGGCCGGGCGTGAATGCGCTTTATCACAACAACGGCGATGGCACGTTTACCGATGTCTCGCAGAAATCCGGCATTCGCAACACATCAGGGTGTTACGGATTCACGTCGCTGACAGCGGATTTCGACCATGATGGCTGGCCCGATATTTATGTGGCATGCGACTCCACCGCCAGCCTTCTGTATCACAACAACCGCGACGGCGGGTTCAGTGAAATCGGGAAAAAAGCGGGAGTGGCATACAACGAGGATGGGACTGAGCAGGCAGGCATGGGCCTTTCCGCCGATGACTTCACGCACAGCGGCTATCAGGACCTGGTCAAGACCAATTTCAGCGATGACACGCCAACGCTCTACCTGAATCGCGGCGACGATGACTTTGACGACGTCACCTACAGCTCGGGCCTGGGCAGGATCAAGAACTGGCTGGGATGGGGAGTGCAATTCTATGACTTTGATAACAGCGGGTGGCCGGGACTCCTAATCGCCAATGGCCATGTGTATCCGGAGGTGGATGGCAAGGGATTGGGCACCAGCTATCGCGAACCGAAGGTCGCCTATTACAACCTGCACGATGGGACATTCGCCAACATCACGGCGGATGCAGGCCCGGTTCTGAGCGAGCGGCATTCTGGCCGCGGCATGGCCCTCGGCGATCTTTTCAACGATGGTCATCAGGAAGCGTTGGTGAACAACATGAACGAGAGGCCATCGCTCTACTACAACACTGCGCCGGTTGGAAATTGGATCAGCTTGCAGCTGGTTGGGGTGAAATCGAATCGCGCGGCTTTGGGTGCGGCCGTGACTCTGGAGCAAGGCAGCGACAAGCGCGAACAGGAAGTGCGTAGTGGGGATGGTTACATCTCGCAGAGCGACCTGCGGCTGCATTTCGGGCTGGGCAAATCAGCGAAGGCCAAGAAGATTGTGATTCGCTGGCCGAGTGGGCTGGTCGAAACTCTATCCGAGCTTCCTGCGAATCAGTACTACGTGGTCCGGGAAGGCAGCGGCGTTGACCAGAGCAAGAGCCGCGGACCCAGCTCGGTGCGGATTAACGTGAAGGATGCGAATGCCAGATTGCACCTTCACTAACGCGAGCTTAATCCAGTGCGCGTTAATCTGATGAGAAGCTAGGCTGCGTTGCCGGCGGAGATGACCGTAATCGCCATGAGCAGAAACCCGACTCCCATCCAGTTGTAGACCAAGGCCCGGCGGCCAGCGCCCTGCCATTCGCCGGACACGGCGCCCCAGAAAAGAGCGGCAATGATGTCGACGGTCATGAAGATGGGCCAACCCACGATCCCGCCGAGCGCACCCAGGGAAGCGGCGCCCACTCCATAAAGCACAGTTCCGCCGAACCAAAGCAAGCCCATCGATGTGCCCAACAGCCAATAGGCGGGGGGATTTCCTTGGCGGAATGCAGACCATGTGCGGTTCTTGTTCAGCAGATACACGCAGTACAGGAAGTTCGCGACAAAGCCGCCGGTTACCGTCAGCGCCCAAATCGGATTCGCAGCCATTGCGTTGCTGGCTCCGGCCTGAAGAGCGCGAAGCCTCAGTTCATCGCCGAATACGAAACTGAAGTTCATCATCGAGGAAAAGATTCCGGAAAAAACACAAAGCAACAAACCAAAAGCGAAACCCGAACGCACCGCGCTACCCGTTGCCAAATCGCGTTCGCGAGCGCGGCCGGCGAGCGCGAGAAGGACGAGCCCGAAAACCATGATGGTGGTGCCGGCGATCAGAGCCAACCCGCGTTTTGCCAGAAGTTGGTCAGAATGAAGAATCGCCATCGGGATCAAGGAACCAAACGAAGACGTAATGCCCAGGATCAGCGCGAAGCCAAGTGCCATTCCCACGCGGCTGATCGCCAGCCCAAACAGCGTGGCGCCCACGCCCCAGAGCAATCCAAACAGAAACACCTTGAGGAGCGTGGAGGGTGACGCTCCGGAGTAAACGCCGGCGACATTCGGCACGGTGGCAAAGTTAATAATCCAGGGAAACACAAGCAGGCCGGACAGTGCGAAGAGCAGCCAACTGTTTTCCCAGCGCCATGCAGCCATCCGCTTCATGGGAGCGGCAAAGCTTCCCTGCAGAATGCCTGCCAGCAGCACCATGCCGATACCCCAAAGCAATGCCTGGTTCATTCGGTTACCCCGAGCTGAAGGCTTGCAGAATGAACTACGCTGCCCCTGATCGTCAAGCGAGACCGCTGCGGCAAAAGCCGGGTTGCGCTGTAAACGTTTTTTGGGCTAGAGTGCGCTTCATGTTGAGGCGGGCGCTGCGGGTCGGGATTCTGATTTGTCCCCTTGTGCTTCTCGCGGGCCAGGGTATTGATGCGAATATCACGGCACAGAGCCGCAGGTCGTCTACGGTAGCTGATCAGCTTCCCGAACCGGCGAACGCCGGTTATGTCGGCTCCAGAGCCTGCTCCAAATGCCACCTGAGCATCTACGAGTCCTTCTCGCGCACCGACATGGGCCGCTCGATGTCGGAGATTACTCCGTCACTTCTTGAGAAAATGGCGGTGCCTGAGAGCATTTTTGATCCCAAGCTTAACCGTCATTTCGAAATTTTTGCCCGTGACCACAATCTCTACCAGAGCGAGTACGAGACCACGGCCGACGGCAAAGACGCCTTTCGTGAAACGCGCAAGCTCGAGTGGATCATTGGCTCGGGCGCGAATGGCAGCGGCGCCATCGTGAAGCAGGATGATTATCTATTTGAAGCTCCGCTTTCGCTTTATGCGAGAACACATCGCTGGGCACTCTCTCCGGGCTACGAATTCGGCGATTACGGCTTCAACCGGCCTATTCTTCCCGGTTGCATCGTCTGCCATAGCGGGCAGCCTCGTCCCATTTTGGATGGGGACGGCCGTTTTCAGAAGCCACCGTTCGCGGAGCTGGCGATCGGTTGCGAGAACTGCCACGGTCCTGGGTTGTCACACGTGGCCGCGGCGAATATGGGCGATCCGACGGGCTCCATTGCAAATCCGGCCAAACTTTCACCTTGGCTGGCCGACAACATCTGCATGTCTTGCCACCAAGCCGGGGACGCGCGCGTCTTGCAGCCGGGAAAGACATACCGCGACTTCCGCCCGGGCGCCGAATTAGACGACACTCTCAGTATCTTCATGGTCCCTTTTACGCGCCAGTCTGCGCCCAAAGATGACCTGTTGCAGCACTACCTCTCCATGCGTCTCAGCAAGTGTTACCGGAAGAGCGGGGGGCGGCTGGGCTGCCTCAGTTGCCACGATCCTCACGTGCAACCCTCGCGCCAGGAAGCTCCGGCTTACTTTCGCCAGAAGTGCCTGGCCTGTCATACCGAGAAAAGTTGTGCGCTGCCGCTGTCTCTGCGGCAGCACGAGACACCGCCCGACGATTGTGCAGGCTGCCACATGCCCAAACGGGATGTGACAGTGATCTCCCATTCCGTTCTCACCAACCATCGCATCGTGGCCGAGGTCGAAGAGCCATTTCCGGATGTTGCGTTCCACATGACAACCCCGCAGCTTCCCGATCTGGTTCAACTCAGTGCCAATCCGGCAAAGCAGAATATGCCGCGGCCGCTGATCCTGTTACAGGCGTATCGCCAAGTCATGCTGGAGCATCCAGAATATCGGGCGCGCTACTGGTCGGTGGCGGAGCAACTCAAGACCACTCAGCCCGGCAATGTTCATGTGCTGGAGGCGCTGGCTGACGAGGCCGTGCAGAACAAAAATGCGGAAGGCTCGGCGCAGGCGATTGGATATCTCGAGGAAGCCGTTCTTCACGGGGCGACGAACCCAACGGACTTCGAAGAACTGGCGGAATTGCTAGTTGCGGCTGATCGCCAGACCGAGGCGGTCAACTACTTGCATCAGGGAATGCAGTTGGCGCCCTATGATGTTGAATTGTATCGCCTCAGTGCGACGATCTATTTCGTGCTTAACAAGACGCGCGAAGCCTGTGAAGTTGCCGCCGAGGGAAGCCGGAGATCTCCGCAAAACGACGCGATCCGAGATCTCATGAACCGGTGCAGCACCGCTTCAGTGGGGCTGAGCAAATAGGCTCCGGGCAGAATGGCTTGCAGATAAATTCCGAGCCGGAACGGCCGTCTTATCGCGGCGGCGGTTTGCCGTCTGCAGGTCGCGTCAGGAAAATCCCATTGCGGCAGAAATGGCGCGGGCCGCCGAAGTGACTGCTCCGGCCAGCCCAGCGACCTGGTCGGGACTGACCCTGGTCACGGGTCCGGAGACACTGACCGCTGCGATCGGTTCGCGCCTGGAGTTGAGAATCGGGGCGCTTACGCAGCGCGCGCCCTGCACGGCTTCTTCGTCGTCCACCGCATAGCCTTGCCGCCGGATCTTTTCTAGTTCCTGGCGGAACTGCAACAGGTTCAGAATGGTTCTCGGCGTCGCCGGCTCGAATGTAATCGTGCTCAAGATATTTTCTCGAGCTTTCTCGGGGAGAAAAGCTGCCAGCGCTTTGCCCAGCGCCGTGACGTGCAGGGAACGGCGCTTGCCCACGCGCGACGAAAGCCGGAATTCATGTGGGCTCTCGATCACATCCACATAAAGCACAGTCCCCTGATCGAGCACGGCCAGGTTGACGGTTTCCTGTGTAGACTTCCACAACTCCCACAGTATTGGCCGCGCGACCGCTTGCAGCGTTACCTCCTGATTGCCGGCACCCGACATCTGTGACAACCGCGGGCCAATCAGGTAAGTTCCCGCTTCCGTTCGAATGAGATAGCGTTCGCGCTCCAAATGCTTCAGAAAGCGGTGCGCGGTGCTCTTGTGAATGCCGGTCAGATCGCAGATGGCCTTCAAGCCTAATCCAGCAGAAGAGCCTTGAAGGGCTTCGAGGATCAGCAAAACTTTGGAGATTACCCCTACAGGCGCCGAACCTGGGCTAGTTTTTGCGACTCGCGGCATGGCGTCCCCCGGCGGCATTTAGGTCCGAACTGCAGGATCCAAAGGCCGCGTTGGCCGCATCTCGTTCACGAGATGCGATTTCAGCATACAGAACATTACCACGGTGAATTGGCAAACTCCAGACATTTGTTTCACCTAATGGAACCATGTTTACAGATATGAAATTTTTTGATTGACAACATTAATACAATCAGGTTAGAAGTTTGTGCCGTAGGGGATTTGTTTGCGGCCACAGTTGGCCCGGCCGTTCGTCCCGCAGAAAAGCACGGCTCCAGGTTGCGGAACCGCGCCGCAGGGGCCCACGTCGTGACCTCGTGCGAGGAAGGATCTACTATGATTCGCCAAGTTTTCTCGAGTACGTCCGAGCGGTGGATTGTGGTGTTGAGTTGGCTTTTCGCAGCGCTTTTTGGGGTGGCACTATCCGCTTCGGCCGCTTGGGGCCAAGCTACTGCGGCCCTCAATGGCACGGTTCGTGATCCCGCGGGCGCGGTCATCACCGATGCCACGGTTGTGTTGCACAACCGCGACACCAACCTGGATCGTACGACGACTACCAATGGCGTCGGGGCCTATGTTATGCCTGACGTACAGCCGGGGAATTACGATTTGAAGGTAACGAAGAGCGGCTTTGGTCCGGCGGCCAAGTTGGGAATTATCCTGCTGGTAAATCAAACCGCAACCTACGACTTCACGCTCAAGGCCGGCGCCGTTAATCAAGTCGTTGAAGTACAAGCCAACCCGGTTGCTCTGGAGACTTCGACTGCCGAGGTGGGCGTCGCGGTGGTAAAGGAGCAGGTCAACGACCTGCCCTTGAACGGACGAAATTTCACCCAGATCCTCAATCTTACGCCCGGTGTCAGCACGGTCAACGTGTCCCAGAACAGCACTACCAGCGGCGGGGTCTGGTCAAATCCCATTGGAACGTTTTCCTATCCGTCGGTGAACGGGCAAACCAACCGCAGCAATCTGTTCCTGTTGGACGGTGTGAACGACGAGGGCTCCTTTGGCAGCACCTACGCCGTTCCCCCGATTATCGACGACATTCAGGAGTTCAAAGTTCAATCGCACAACGACGACGCATCGTTTGGTGGCGTCATGGGCGGAGTGGTCAACGTGGTCACCAAGTCCGGGACTTCGCGGTTCCACGGGTCGGGCTGGGAGTTTTTGCGAAACCGGGCTTTTGATGCCGACATCGTCTATCCGCTGCTCCCGGCGAGCGAGCAGTCGGCGTCGGCCAACCAGCCCAACTTCCAGCAGAATCAGTTTGGCTTCACTTTTGGCGGACCGCTGCCTATCCCCGGCGAAGGTAAAGAAAAAACGTTCTTCTTTTTGAGCTATGAAGGGTTTCGATTGCACACGGCCGCTTCCAATCAATACATCACACCGAACACGCCTGCGCTGGCCGCAGTCGCCAGCGGAGGCAACGCCGACTTTTCCTCGATCGTCAACCAGATCTACAATCCATACAACGGCGGTCAGCCGTTCCGGTGCTCCTCTGCCGGCGTTCCGGAGCCGGCTCCTGGCGGCGTTCAGGCTTCGAGCGGGATGCCCTGCAACATCATCCCTTACAGCATGATCGACCAGACCATGGTCAAGTATGCGCAAACGTTGTTTCCAGCGCCGAACCTCACCCCCGCGACCTCCACTTCGTACAACGGGCTGGACACGACCAAGACCATTACCCGTCAGGATGAGGGCAGCGGACGCCTGGATCACGAGTTCAGCGAACATGACAGCGTGTGGGCGCGTTACAGCAGCTTCCGGCAGCCGGTCACCGGATCAGGTGGTTTTGCCGGACTGTTGCACGATCAGGTCACCGATGGCTACAACGTAGCCGTGAACTACATGCACCTGTTTTCGGGGAACATGTTGGCCGAAGTCCACTTCGGACGCAACAGCATGAATATCGATCAAGGCTCCCAGTTTGCGGCCGCCGGGGGCAGCCTCGGCACGCAACTATTCAACCCGAACTTCGCCGGAGGTTTCAAGGGTGACGTTTCGATGATCCCGGAAGTGTACATCCAGGGATACATCGGGACTTCCAATCCCAGCGCGCACGGGGCCGCCCAGATTGACGACACTCACGCGTCGGACATCTGGGAATACGGAGGTGATTTCACAAAAACTATCGGACGCCATACGTTCAAAGCGGGAGCAGATTTCGCCAGCAATAACGTCAACGCTTTGTATCTGAACTCGAGTGTCGAATTTTTGACCTCGAATACGGCCAACCCAACACCTCCCGTAGTGAATCCGCCCCCAACCGGCGATGGTCTGGCTTCGTTCCTTCTGGGCGATCCGGGCGAAGCCTCTCGCCGCAATGTGGTTGAAACCACTCACGCCGGCTGGGTGGACGGATTTTATGCCATGGATCAGTGGAAGGCGACGGACAAGCTGAATGTGAACATCGGTTTGCGCTACGACCTGACGCTCATGCCCATTTATGGGAACAACCCGAACGACAACTATTATGTGGGCGACATGGATTTCACAAACGGAACCTACATTCTGGCGCACAATGCTCCCTCGTGCCTGCAGACCAATGCCGCTCCGTGCATCCCCGGCGGTGTGCTCCCCGCCAAGGTGGTGCTCAGTCCCCTGGGCGGTGGCGCAATATACCACAACGACTACAACGACATCCAACCGCGTCTCGGTCTTATCTACCAGTTGCTGCCTAACACCGTGCTGCGTGCTGGTTACGGGAGATTCTTTGACAACTGGGCAGCAATCACGCAAACCGCGCAAAACTATGAAGGGACTTGGCCGAGCCTGGACCAGCTCGGAGCCAGCAATATTAACCTCCCGAACACTACCGCCCCGACGGTGACCGCAGAAAATCCTCTCGTCCAGACCAGTGGACCTCCCGTTACCGGCCCGACGCCCTTTACCCAGTCAACCTGGTTTGCCGATCCGTACTTGAAGAGGCCGTATACCGATCAATGGAACTTCGGTATTCAGCAGCAAGTAGCTTCCAAAGATGTGCTGACGGTCAATTACGTTGGTTCGGTTGGCAGGCGTCTGGACGTCGGCGGAGCGTATAACGTGGCCGTGAACCCTGGCGGAAACGTGGGCTGCCCATCCTACGCCGCAAACCCAAACGACTTCAACTGCGGAGCGCCTTTTCCGTATATCGGAGCGACCGCCTATGACCGCAGCCAAGGGAAGAACAACTATAACGCTTTGCAGGCTTCTCTAAACGGCAGGCAGGAGCACGGCCTTACGTATCTGATTTCCTACACCTGGTCGAAGAGCCTGGATCTCGGTTGCACTGGGTGGTACGGCGTGGAAGGTTGCTCCATTCAAAACCCTTACAACCTGCAAGCTGATAAAGGTCCTTCGGCTACTGATCTTCCACAAATCTTCTCCGCCGCATGGGTTTATGTGTTGCCCTTCGGAAAGGGTGGCAGGTTTTCCTCGGGCAGTCCCGTTGTGAACGCGCTCATTGGAGGCTGGAACCTGAATGGAGTGCTCTCATTCAACTCGGGAGAGGCTTTCGATGTAGGAACCGGCCAAGACCTGGCGCACACGGGTAATTACAATTATGGCAACGGGTACGGTTACGAGCGGGCCAATCTGGTTGGCAACCCATATCCGAGTAACAAGACGCCAGAAGAGTGGGTCAACAACGTAATCGGTCAAGCTTTTGCTTACCCGGCAGTCGACACGTTTGGAGACCTGGGCCGGAATTCCCTGCGCTCGGACTGGTACAAGAATTTGGATCTTTCGGTTTTCCGGCAATTTCCGATTACAGAGCGATTCCGGATGGAATTCCGCTTCGAGATGTTTAACGCAACCAACACGCCGGTTTGGGCGGTTCCGGTTACGGACATGGACCTTTCTAATTTCGGTCAGGTCACGAGTACGCTCAACCATGCTCGACAGCTACAGTTCGGACTCAAGCTTTATTTCTGAGCGCTGCCAACACAAGCGGCACGCAAGTGTGGATGCTATTGCGGCGGGCCTATTCAGCTGAGCGAAAGCGCCCGCCTGCCGTTTCTGGCGCGGATCGCGTGTGCGATTGTTTGACCGGCAGGATCGCTCCAGCAGGCGCTACACTTTATGCCAGCACAATTTCGCCTGGGACTTAGGGCACTGCCGTGCATCGTGCCCGAGGACAATGAAGTCGACGGGTGACGAGTGACTGCAAGCCTGAAGGCCATTGGAGATGTTGGCGGCTAGGACAGAACGCGCCCAACTTGGTTGGCGTTGGCTCGTGTGCATGAGTGTCCTGGTGACGCTGGCGGGTACACTCTCTATGGTTGGGCAGACTGTTGAGCCGGGCCGAACTGCAGCCACAACCCGTTCGCTCGAGTTATCCGGGTCGTGTCTGAAGCAAAGCCATCCCTCCGGGAAGATGACCGCGCTGCTGGAGAGCGTTCACGACCATCCCACGGCTGGCGCGTATAACACGTTGGGAGTTTTATACGCCCAGGCGGATCGCGTTTCCTGCGCGATCGCGGCTTTCGAAGGCGCACTCAATCTCGAAGACCAGAATTGGGAAGTTCACTACAACCTTGCCCTGGCGCTTCTTACCGAGGGAAGCCGAGCGCGGGCCACGCGTGAGCTGCAAACCGCAATTCAGCAGAAGCCGGACTCAGTAAGCGCCCATTTTGCTTTGGGAAGCGTGCTTGAAGACGAGAAAAGATTGGGAGAGGCGGAAGAACAGTTTCGCTCGACTCTGAAAATTGATCCAAGTTTTGCGCAGGGAGCAATCAAACTCAGTGACATCCTGATCGCTGAGGGCAAGCCGCAAGAGGCGGTCACGTGTCTGGAAAATGCCACTCAGCAGACCCTGCCAGCCAATCAATCGGAGCCCCTGCTGGCTGCCCTGGGAACGGCCTACGCGGAGAATAACGAGATGGAGAAAGCGCTGGCGACGCTCAAGAATCTGGTCGCCGCTCAACCCAATTCCGGACCTGCCCATTTCAGCCTGGGGCTGCTCTATGTGAGAAAAGGTCAGGCTGGGGACGAAGAAGCAGCGGTTTCAGAATTCCGCGAGGCCTTGCGCCTCGACCGAAGCCTAGATCCCGCCAGAATCGCCCTGGGGCAGACTTTAGCGGCCTTGCACCAGTATTCTGTCGCGGCTCCTGTTCTTCTGGAGTACACGGCCCGCCAGCCGAACGATGCTCAAGGTTTTTATGCCTTGGGACTGGCTTATGAGGGACTTAAGAGAACGGATGCGGCAATCGGCTCCGTCCGGCACGCGGCCGGTCTCGATCCGCGAAACGCTGCCATCCGCTTCGATCTCGGAATGCTGCTGTTGAGCGCGGGACAAGCAGACGCAGCCATCCAGCAACTGGAAGTTGCGGAGCGGATCAACCCATCGGATCCTGCGACCCACGCTGAACTGGCGTTGCTGTTCGAAAAAGCCGGCGACAAGGAACATGCTCATCTGGAGCAGGCCAAGGTTGACGCCCTGAAATCGAGCGGGGACAAAGAAGCGGCGATTGCGAAGTTCTATGAGCAAGCCAACCAGTACCTCTCTGCCGGAAACGCAAAAACGGCTGCTGAAACTTATCGTAAGGCCTTGCAACTCGATCCTCGCGACGCCAGGCTCCGCTACAATCTGGCGCTTGCTTTAGACAGACTGGGAGACTTCGCTTCCGAGCGGGAAGAGTTGCAGCGAGCCTTGCGGCTGGATCCCAGTCTTGCGGTCGCTCAAGATCAGTTGGGGTTGCTTGCCTTGCGGAGCGGGCAACAGGCCGCGGCGGAGACACTCTTCAAGAAAGCGTTGGCCATTGATCCCACGTTTTCCGAAGCGCAGAGCAATCTCGGAGCGCTTTACAGCCAGCAAGGCAAGAATGCAGAGGCTGCGCAGTTATTTCAGCAGGCGATAGAAAATGACCCCAGGTATTCCAAGGCCTACGTCGACCTCGGGTTGGTCATGGCGCAACAGGGAGCGTTTCCGGAAGCTGAACGGCAATTTCGGGCAGCCCTCGGAATAGATCCCAACTCTCCGGACGCTTATGCCGCGTTAGGGATGCTCGAGGCCAAGACGGGGCGCGGTGCCGAAGCCGTGAAGAGCTTCCAGAAGGCAGTGACCCTCGAACCCGCTTCTGCGCAGGCTCACCTTAACCTGGGGATTGCGCTGGTCGATCAGTTCGATCGTCCTGATGGGCTCAAGGAGTTTTCTGAAGCGGCCCGGCTGGATCCAAAGCTTGCCGCTGCTCATTACAACCTGGGCCGCTTCTTTTTCGAGACAGGCACATACAAAGACGCGGACCGGGAACTGCAACTCGCAATTCATTTGCAGCCGGATTATGGCGGCGCGCTCTACTTCCTTGCGCTCACGGCAAAACAAGAAGACCAAGTGGATCGCTCAACCGTGCTGCTGCAGAAAGTGGTTGCACTGCAGCCGGACAACGCCGACGCGCAATACTTGCTGGGGCAGAACCTGGAGCACGCGGGCGACAATCTGGCCGCCATTCAGCATTGGAAAGCGGCGGTGCAAGCCGACCCCAATCATTCCCAAGCCCTGTACAACCTGGCCAAGGCTTTGGGCAGGATTCACGATCCCACGGCGAAGCAGTACCAGGATCGCTTCGATGCGATGCAGAAGAGCCAGCAGATCGCGGATCGAGTTTCGGAACTGGGGAACTTCGCGCTGGAAGCGGCCAACGCACAGAATTGGCCTCAGGCCGTCGAACAAATGAATGAGGCTATTCAGCTGTGCGGTAACTGCCCGCAAAGTGCTCACCTGCACAAGAATCTGGGATTCTTTTACCGGCGAACGGGAAACATCGGCGAGGCGAAGAAGGAGTTGCGGGCTGCCTTGCGGTTGGCGCCCAACGACGTCGATGCACAAAGCGCTCTGGCCATGCTCGAGCGCGATGACGAGCACGTCAAGTAGAGAAGAGCTGCGTCAAACTGGAACGGAGGCTGTTCTGAAAGGCGATTCAAACTCTTTTCACCTCGAAGGCAAACTCGCTGTCGTGACCGGGGGAGCGAGCGGCATCGGCCGCGCCGTTGCTCAAAGGTTTGCCGGTAGCGGAGCCCTCGTCCGCATGCTGGACATCGACGAGGACGCTGCCGAAACGGTTGCAAGCGAAATCCTATCCCGTGGCGGAGATGCGAAGGCCTATAGCTGCGACGTTTCTCGGCACGATAGTGTTAAAGCGACGTTTGACCGCATATTCGAAGAGGGACGTGTGCATATTCTGGTGAACAACGCCGGAATTTCCCACGTGGGCAACCTGGAAGGTACTACGGAATCCGATTTTGACAGAGTCTTCTCCGTGAACGTCAAGGGCATGTACAACTGCCTGCATGCTTCCGTGGCCCACATGAAGGCGAATGGAGGCGGCATTATCTTGAACATGGCATCCATCGCCGGGACATCGGGCCTGGCGGATCGTTTTGCCTATTCCATGAGCAAGGGCGCTGTGGTCGCGATGACATACTCGGTGGCAAAGGATTATCTCGCTTATAACATTCGCTGTAATTGCATTTCGCCGGCAAGAGTCCACACGCCGTTTGTCGATGGCTTCCTGCGCCGCAATTACCCGGGCAAAGAACAAGAGATGTTTCAGAAGCTGGAAAAATCGCAGCCTATCGGGAGAATGGCTCAACCCGAGGAGATCGCTGCACTCGCTCTTTTTCTTTGCTCCGAAGAAGCGTCGTTCATTACGGGTTCGGACTACCCGATTGATGGAGGTTTCTTGAACCTTCGCGGTTAGACATTTCGCATGTTGCCGCGAGCGGGGCAAGCGGTCTGGTCGCGTGCCTTCCCAACACACGAATTTTCCGGTAGCCGTAACGAATCCGAGTTTGCGCGATCTCCGAACAGAGCGACCGGAAAATCATCAGTTGGATGGCGATCTGCATGATCGCAGGCTCAATGAGCCGGACGCTGGCAACGCTCTCCTCGGTCTTGGTCGTGCCCACGAAGGAACGCCACTCTGCACGGCGGATATGAATCCAAGACATCCCCTCGCTGTTGACCTTCTCCATCTCCGCTGCGGCGAGTTGCTTCACCGCCTTGCAGGTCCGGCGGTGGCCTCAGTGATCACTTCAAAAGCGGCCAACAGTTATCACTTCAAAACCGGCCAACCGGATTGGCCGTCCGGGACTGAGAATGTTCTACCCTGCCGCCTCCTGTGGTGGCAAGTCGGTTTTGGTG
>JBARJF010000029.1:0-34607 GCA_049800135.1 Candidatus Sulfotelmatobacter sp. | reverse complement strand
ATTAGCAGCGAGCCCAGGTTGGAAAGCGCAAACCATCTACGAGAGCGAAATGGCGCTCTTCTCCGAGTGCATGCAGAGGTGCGCTCGAAAAGTGCTTGACACCGCCGACATTGTTAGAGATCGGGATGTTTCAACAGTTAAGATGCAGGACGCCTCCCCTCCAGCCATTCCTTCGGTGAAATAGTCGATAGGGGTCAGACTAGCGGAGACAACAGAACTTTCTTAGGACTATATTCGTAGCTACGGGACGACATTCCGTGTTGCGTTTAGTCGCGGAGCTCCCGAGGCCATGTCGGCTTGCTTACAATCAGTCGTCAATGGGCGCGGGCTTCGCCCCGGTATTCGGTGTCCCCGCGAGCAAGCCGGCGAGCATGCCATTCTCCGTAACGATCAGGTTGAACACGTCGCTGACGGAGCGAACGCCCTGGCCGGGCTTCCAGTCGTACTTGCCCGACATGACGCGCGCGAGTCCGGTGAATTTGTCGGAAAGCGTTCCGGCATCTTTTCCGAATGCGGTCTGAATTCCTGCCGACTGCGCCTGCGCCAACGGCACCATCAGAGCGACCGCAAGCGCAAGCGCTCCGTACTTAGTCAGAATCTTCTTCATGTGAAACTCCTTTACGTCAATCTGAACCACTCGTACTGCTCGTAACGCCGAATGCAGGTCTCAACGCGGCGTTTTAACTCCCTGTCGATGGTCCTGCTTACTGGACACTATGTCGCGAAGAATCAGTGTTTGCAGGAAAAGTGACGTGCGGTGTCCGAAATGAGACAAGCGGTCAGAGTTGGCCGTCAAAGAGCACTACGCGCTTTGGACGGCCCTGTCCTCTGTGATGTCCCCTTCGACGCTACAGCTATAATCCATGCCGGAGGGTCAACACCGATTGCTACAAGGCACGCCAGACAAGGGACGGAAGAAATGGATTTTGATCCTGTGTGGGTGGACGATTGTGGCGCTGTTGTTTGCCGCGCAACAGATCGTGGTGGAAAAGGTGCAGGGTTCGCAGGTTCACTGGGTGATCGAGGGTGCGCTCGAACTTGTCTGGTGGTATGTATGGGCGGCGTACACACCGCTTGTGATGGGTCTTGCCAAACGGTTCCCGTTGACGGGGCCGAGGCTCGCACGTCACACAGCGCTCCACACAATCACGTCGCTCACGATGGCTCCCGTGGCATCTGTCACCCAATACTTTCTGAGCCTTGGACTTCTCCGGTTTGTTTTTCACATCACTGGTCCTGATGTGCGCCGCTTTCTCTCGTCGTTCGGAGTCGGTGTTCTTTTCATGACCTTTACCGGCATACTGACATACTGGTTAGTGTTGGGCTTGTACCAGTCGATGCACTTTTACCAGGTTGCTATGGAGCGCCAGACGATCGCGGCGCAACTGGAGACGCAGCTCTCCCATGCCGAACTTGAGAATCTCAAAAGCCAGCTGCATCCGCACTTTTTATTCAACAGCCTTCATGCCATCGGTGTTCTGATGCAGGAAGACGTCGATGCTGCAGGCCGTCTGCTGGTCAGCCTCGGCGACCTGCTGCGTATGGCCCTCGAACGCCGGGAGAACGAGATCACCTTGCAAAGTGAACTCGAGTTCGTCGGCAAGTACCTGGAGATCGAACAGACACGCTTTCATGATCGGTTGAAAGTTGACATGGACATACCGCCTGATCTTCTCGGAGTCTATGTACCGAGCCTGGCCCTTCAGCCACTGGTTGAGAACGCCATCAAGCATGGCTTCAGCGTCGATTCCACCGCAAGCCGGCTGGTGATCGCTGCCAAACTCCACGACGGCAGAGTTTGGCTCCGCGTCCGCGATGATGGCCCTGGGCCGGCACCGGCGTCGCTCCTGCGGTTCGGCGTCGGACTCAGCAATGTCCAGTCACGCTTGAAACAACTCTACGGGGACGAGTCATCGCTGGAACTCACCCGCGGCGACGGTCGAGGCTGTGAGGCCATCATCACCATTCCACTGCGGAGTTCGCATTGAAGACGCGAGTCCTCATCGTCGATGACGAACCGATCGCCCGGCGCGGTATCCGTCGCTATCTGGCCGAACACGACGGCATCGAACTTGTAGGTGAGGCGACGAACGGAATAAACGCTGTGGAGCAGATCAATGAACTTCATCCCGACATCGTTTTTCTCGATGTGCAGATGCCTGTCTGGATGGTTTTGGAGTCATCGAGAATGTGGAACCAGTGAACGGCCCCGCTCCCGTATATATCTTCGTCACGGCTCACGATGTGCACGCCATCCGTGCATTCGAAGTGCACGCAGTCGACTATCTTTTGAAGCCGTTTGATAAGGAGCGATTTGCCAAAGCCCTGGTACACGCTCGCCAGATCCTCGAACAGCGCGGGAAAGCAAATCGAGGTCTCGAACCACTGCTCCAAGCCCTCCGTAGTCTCCGTCCGCTGGAACGCTTTGTGGTGAAGGACAAGAAGCGGATTTTCTTTGTTCCCGTTTCCGACGTGCTGTGGATCGAAGCCACGGGAAACTACGCCTGCATACACACCGGCAGCGACCGTCACCTGTTGCGGGAAACCATGGCACACCTGGAAGAGAAGCTCGCGCCACACCACTTCATCCGCGTGCGGAAGTCGGCCATTGTGAACGGTGCCTGCATTAGCGAGATTCGTCCGATGTTCGATGGGGTTTACGACATCGTACTGGCTGGAGGAACGGTGGTCACGTCGAGCCGGAGATACGCTCATAAGTTACGAGCGCTGCTGGAATCCTAGTCTTGGCAACCGGGATGTTAATTGGCGCGTAGGCGTGGAATGGCAGCGGCGAAGATGACCGTAGCCCTCCTCGAAGCGCATCGTGGCTTTCAGCAGGATCAGGACCGTGAAGAAGCGAACAGTATTTTTCTTGGACTCATCGACCGGGGAACGAAAGGGGTGCAGTCTGCCTTGGACGGAACACCGTACATATAAAACGTCGCCCGCGAAAGGACAGTCGCTTCCTGCCGCTGCTTCCTGGGTCAGGCCACATATGCGCACTGTGTCTCATGATTTCTGGACAGCGAAGGCTCAATTGGCGAGAACAGGCCGATGCACTCATTGAGTCTGGATTAGTCCTCATAAACGCCGCAGCATCGAGGGATCCTCTCCCGGCCCCGGCTTTTGGATTCCGGTCGCCATGCCGACTTCTCATTACTAATCTCGTGATGGCGGGACCGGATTACTTCCGGATTGCCGACCATACATACTCGATCAGCACGCTCCGGCTTGGTAGCCGTTAGTTTGCGGGTCCAGCGAACAGCAGCAGATTCCCATCCTTGACGACGAAACTCTTTGCGCCCCAAGGCTGCTTTTTCAGCGTCTGGTGAAAGGCGACACGAGCGGACTGAAACTCAAGAAACAGCAGCTTGATCTCGTCCGCTGTAGCGACGGTCATAGATACCGACAACAGTTCCTCCCGATCGCGGACCGTCGACTCGATTACTGGACGCTGGACACACCTTAGATTGAGACGCGCCGCGTCGCGACCCACCTGTGCATAGTAGGGAGGTCTGCCGTAACTGAATACAAGCGAAAAGCCTAACTTCTCACGGAAAAATTCGCATGATCTCTTGATATCGGCGACGAACAGTTGCGGCTCTGCACCGACAATCGTTGCTTTGGATGGCGATGATTTCACCCTCGGCGGCGTGGTCGAAAGTCCGGTTTTCAGGGCTTGCCAACTCTCGAAGCCGTGCTGTCTTGCGACTATCGCTTGCGCATCGCTGAGCCTAAGGCTCGCCGCAAGAATCTCGGAGTCGGGCATATTCAGGAAACGAGGCAAATGCTCGCGGATTTGTGCGGCGACGGGATAGTGGCGTTCGCGATGCCACCGCAATATGAGCTTGGCTTGCTTTTTGAGGTTCTCTAGATTGGGCATGTAGACCTCCACGATGAGATCGTAGGTGGGCATTGCCCTTCGGCGATGTGCCGTTGCATCCTACATGCGCAGATCGAGTATCTGCGACGGTGTCAGTAGTTGTCAATTGAGAACGCCGCCGCGCTATGCATTGTTGGGCCGCTCTTACGCATTTTTGTCGTATCACGGGCAAACCTGAGGTAATCCCAAGGTAAGAGTAGCCGACCAGCCATACCTTGGCTTTGGAGGGAACCACTTCGGTTCCTTCTACGTATACTTTTCGGAGGATCGCATGGGAGTTTTTTTCACTGCAGCAGCGTTAAGCCTTGCGTGTCTTCTTCTCTGTCTACCGGCACTGAGGAAAGCGCCTTCTCGACGGTACGTAGGCTTCAGTGTGCTGTTTGTCATGGCCCTTACGACCTCAACCGATTTGCGCCGAGTTTTCCATTGGATTCCTCGCATTCCCGGACAATACAACTGGACCGGCAAGGTGTTGGAACTCACCGTGTCCGTCGTAGCAATAGCTCTCCTATTATCACTGGACAATTGGAAACGAGAAGAATTTGGCCTAACCCTCGCGTTTAGTAAAGGCACCGGTAGAGATGTTCTACGGTTTCTCATTCCGGTGCTGCTCGTGGAAGCCGTCGCCTTATGGTTTCTCATTCCCGGACAGATCCCGACGTTTGAGGATCACCTGTTCCAACTCACGGCTCCAGGTATCACCGAAGAACTAGCGTTCCGCGGCGTGTTGCTAGCCCTTGTAGACAGAGCTTTTCTTGGTCGAAGGCGCATTTTGGGGGCCGATCTCGGGTGGGGCACTGTCGTCACGTCGATCATCTTCGGACTATGGCATGGCTTGGACGTCGGCTCTCACCTCAAGGTGTCCTTAGACATTGCTCCCATGGTGATTCCGATGCTGGGGGGATTCATTCTGGCGTGGTGCAGAGCGAGAAGTGGCACCTTGATCCTGCCAATCCTGGCCCACACAGGAATGAATGAATTCGCTAATCTCATCGCGCTTGCCAAAGCGCCGAAGGTGCATGCTTCGATGACGTAAGAAGATGCAACCATAGAAGATCAACGGCGATCATCTTGATCGAAAACAATACGCATTGATCTTGCACTGCATTTGCATGCACGGACTGAACTTGACTTGACCGACCGATTAAAGGTTAAACTGCAAAACACACACTACGTCTCACCATACTCGATCTGGGTGGTTCTATGAAACGAGTCACTGGCATTGGTGGCATTTTCTTCAAAGCCAAGGACGCTCCGGCACTACAAGCTTGGTACAAACGACATCTCGGGATCGATGTCCAGAGTGGGGTGGTGCAGCGTTCACGTGGACCAACGGTGAAGGCAAGCCAGTTGCCGGAACAACTATCTGGTCGATTGGTTCGTCGCAAGGCGACCACTTTGCACCCAGCGATGCCACCTTCATGGTCAATTATCGCGTGGACGATCTCCACGCGCTTGTCAAAGCCCTGCGCGAAGAAGGTTGCAATGTACTCGAGGGGATTGACGAGTCCGAGTATGGAAAGTTTGCTTGGGTCATCGATCCGGAAGGAAACAAGGTGGAACTATGGCAACCGCCTGCCGGGCAATAATAAAGTCTGTCGAGTGCAGTGCAAATGTTGCAAGGAGATCTCACATGAAATGGAGAATCGGGTCGGTTGCGATTTGTGTTTTGTTGCTGGGAGTTTCGATTCAGGCGCAGGCTCCGCAAGGACCGCCGAAACCAGGACCAGAGGTGAAGCGGCTCGCATATTTTGTGGGCAACTGGAAAGAAGAGGGCAAATCCACTGCGCACGGTATGACCGGACCGGTGTCGTCAACTCAAAAGTGGGAATGGGTGTCGGGAGGATTTTTTATTGTGGGTCATTCGGACAACAAGTCACCGGTGGGCGACTTTAAGATCATGGCCGTATTGGGATATGACCCGGAAACAAAAATGTACACCTACAACGCATTCGACAGTTGGGGCGAACTGATCACGGCCAAAGGAAATGTCAGCGGCGACACTTGGACTTGGATAACCGAGACGATGATGCAAGGTAAGCCGATGAAGACGCGCTTGACCGAGAAGGAAGTTTCCAAGACGCAATACGCACTCAAATATGAATCGTCCGCAGATGGCGGCAACACGTGGACATCCGATCTGGAATCGACGTTTACCAAGGTGGTGGCGGCGCCAGCTGCGAAGTAAGAATTGGTCGAGATGATTTTTAGGGCGCGTGGCGGATAGGCTGCGCGCCTTTTTTTATTTGCAGACTTGCATCTTGCATCACGTGTTTTCACGTTAAATTGCTCTCGACCTGAGGTGTGTCAACTCCTCTGTGTAAACGACCAGGGTTTGTTTTTGGGGATGGGTGCGATTTTAGAAAAGGTTTGGGTTCATGACGCCACCCGCTCTAGGGCTGGCATCCGCAGGTGTGGACTCGCACGTCTATTCCCGATCAAACACAAGGATGTTCTTGGGCCTGTATTGGCCCACGAGGCTTACGGTGATCGTCAAGGTCTTGAGATCAGTAGAAAGCTCGAGCTGCCGGGTGCTCGTAATTTTGCCTTTGAATTTGTGTGCGATTTCCACACGGCGCTCGTTCACGCGGCGGCCCGAAAATGCAGAGCCCGGAGCCCCATCCGGATCGAGGTCCGGATAATCGTTCCCATCGAACTTCATCTTCGTTGTCATTTCAGCATCGGGACTATTCAATGACAGGCCGTCATCCTCGTAGGGCCGGATCTGGAACTCGATGCCTGCCTTCACCTTCTCGGTGTCACTATCCCATGTGCCTGGGAAACCTGAACTTCCCGCCGTCCGCTCGTATACATAGGGCAAGAACAACGATGTCGAACCGTCGGGGGGGTATTCCGTATAGGAGTCGTTGAGCGTTTTGCCGTCTTCGGAAAGCTCCCAATACCCGGTGAGGAGCGTGCGCCCCTTCATCTTGCGGATCACTACCCAGTTGTTGGGTCCCTTCACCGTGATGGATAAGGTTGTTCCGCGAAGGGCTGGCTGGTCACTCCCATCGGCTACGACCGTGTCGACCATCCCGGGGGCAAAGGTGATGGCGTATCTATTTGTGCCCGCGACCTCAACCTTCATTTCGTCATTGAGTTTGCTCTTGGACGGGTTCACCTTCCATTTGCCTACGAAGGGATCGTTGGCTGCCCATAATGTTCCCGCAACCAGACAAGGGACGAGCAGCAACCGAAAAGTACGATTTAACATTTAGTCCTCCTCAAACGTGTTCGGTTCTAGGCATGACATCACCACCTGCTACCTGGGGTCTTGACCACGCTCCAATAACCTAAGCGAGGCCCCTTTTCCAGTTCCCAAGGGCTTGAGGCTCAGCTTCCGGCCGTCTTCGGCGGCGTCCGTCGACAAGGTGATCGCATAAGGAATCGCGTGGCCTTCATTGTCGAAATAGATCGCTTTATTAGAGGTCTCTCCCTCGCGAGATATCAGCATGAGGTCATCGTGACGACAGGCGGCTTTCCTCGGCGGAGGCCGGATATTCCGCAAAGCTCATGCGAATCAGAATTTTCCCCTAAAGGTCGGCTTGAAATGAGAAGCTACCTGCTCCTTGATCCGGAGCGCCGCTCCCGGCTCCCGTCCAGTCGCCGACGTGCCATGCTGGCGGCTTCCATTCATCGCCGGATTTCGTTCGCGGGCGGGCGGCAAGCGGCAGCAAGGTGCCACCCAGAATGCAGGTTGCAAGAATCTTGCGGAAAGCAAGTGGCACGGAATCCTCCTGGCTCTTAACAGGTATATTCACGATCATGGTGTAGCGAGGGGTTTGTAAATAAGACCGATGACTATGCCGATGATAGTCCACTGGACGAAGCAAGCAACAGCCTGTCCCAGAACGAGCTTCAGCCCGATGTTCAGGTTCACGTAGTTGTGCAGCACAAATGCGCAAACCACGAAAATGCCAACGAGAACGCCGAAGCGCGCACCTTCCATAGTGCCCGATCCGCCATGATGTATCATCGCGAAAATTATGGCGACAACCAGGATCGCTAGAAAAGTTGCGACCAATCCAATTGGCATAACGCTCATCATTTTTTCCTTAGGTCGGAATACGGCTGGGTATTTGTGGGCTTCATTGATGAGAGATGGCACCAGCCAAAACACTAAGAAACCAAAAGCAAAAGAAGCAACCGTGCCACCAAGCGCCGCCAGCGCGAGACGTGAATAGTTCATTCGCACTCCTTTACAAGTTGCGGATCAAAATCACAGTCGGTTCGGCAGGACTGGTTCGCCCGAACAATGATGATTTTGGTAGGGCGAGATATCGGGGTGATAGGCGCTCGGTCCCGCATTGTGCGCAGCACCTAACCCAGGAATTTCTGCAGCGGTTCCCAATAGTGAGCTTTCCATCCCGACGCTAGGTGTTCCGCCTCGCCCTTCGGAAAGCCCGTGTGGTCAAATACGATCTTGGTCCCGGAACCTTGCTCCACGAGCTCGAACCTCGCAATCAAATAGACACCCGGAGCCCAGCCGCCGGTTCGCCAGGCCTGCACGATCCGCTCGTCTGGCACGAGTTCGACGTGCCGGCCCGTGATGTATCCGCCGAAGAGCGTGAAGGAGCCTCCCACCTCACGGCCAATCTCTGTGGGCGCGCTTCCCAGGTGCATGGACTGCATGGCGCCACTGAGTTGTACAACCTTGTCGAACTGTTTGGCGTCGGTAAGCGCTTCGTAGACGCGCTTCCGGCTCGCTTTAAAAACGGCCTCTTGGTGGATGGATTCCTCCGTGCGAGAAATCTCATCCTCGGCTCCCGCCCAAGCCGTAGTTGGGCCCAGGGCTAGTCCACCGAATGCGATCGCTACACCAACGATCACTTGCCGACGCGTGGGTCCATTGGCGAATGCTGCCAGATTATTTCTATCGCTCGTCGTCCTCGTTGTCACTGTCATTGTCCTCCCGAATTCTTGCATTCAACCGTCACCGCATTAGAGCTGCGCGCTAAAATATGTTCAAGATAATATTTCCCTAGAGGCAGGCGAACGCCCTTCGAGGCCTACTTAGACGCCCAGAGAGCGAGGAGACCCCATGCCATACCCCGCTGGTCATCACGCGGCAGTAAAGAAAAGTATCATTGAGAGCGCACGCAAGCTATTCAATCGTCATGGTTTTGAGAGTGTCTCTCTCACCCAGATCATGGCCGGCGTGGGCTTGACCCACGGCGGATTCTACAGCTATTTCAAGAGCAAGAGCGATCTGTATGCGGAAGTACTGGGATGTTTTTTCACCGATCCAGAATGGAAAAGCTGCTGGGAAGGTGTGCATGTGGATCTGTCATCGACCGACGTAGGGTCGCAAGTTGTCCGTGCTTATCTGTCTCGCCAGCATTTCGAGGACGTGGAGAACTCGTGTCCCATGGTGGCGCTGCCTACGGACGTCGCGCGCAGCGGCGTAAGCGCGAGGCGCGCCTTCGAGACCGTGTTCAAAGCCATGGTGAGCGTCTTGGAGCGGAGCTTGATTGAGAATGGCAGACCTCGCAGCACCACGGCACAGAGCATAGCTGCCCTGGCCATCGGCGGCATGGTCGTGGCTCGTACCATGGTCGACCGCACGCTTGCGGACGAATTGCGAGCCGCCTGCATGACTGTCGCCCTCAATCTTGCCGGCTGGGATAAAGAGAGCAAATCCCAGAGCGGCAAATCCAAGCGATCCCAGCGCCACGCGGCAGCGCCCTAGTTGCACCACAAGCGCTGCAGAGAACCTCAGATGCGTGGTTTAACCTGTCGCCTTGGCGATTGTGCCTGGGAGACGTTAGTGCTTTATCGGACGCGCGCACTGGGCAGAATGCGTGGGAATGAGTGTTGTCGCGCGCGTTCGATAAAGCCGTCAGAAGGAAGCCGCTCGCGTTTGCGGCGGACGCGGTGGAGCTATGGGGATTGAATGTGGGCGGAAGAGGAACGCGGCTGGTGTGAATCGGGGAGCGAGCCGGGGAACCGGGCCGTTCGTAGGTGTTGCAGGGTGGTGCGAAGAGGTGTGAAGCCACGAGTCACCTGGGGACAAGACACAAGTCGGCATGGCGCGGCGAAGCACGCGAAGTTTTCGAAATGGGATATAGACTTCATGCTGCGGCCGTAAGCGCCGTGGGTGGAGAGCGAAGTTGGATCTGAGCGGCGGTTAATCTTTCGATGACTACCATGGGTCCGCCACACTTGGGACACAACCAATTGGGACTTGCGTTCTGGGGCGTGGATATTGCCGTTTCGGTTTGCGCTGCTGCGGAGTCGAGCGCTGCCAAGCACAGCGGCAGAAGCTGAGCTCTGCGGCGATTGGCGAAGAAACCGAAGTGGCGGATGCGGACAAAGCCCTTGGGGAGCAGATGGAGGAGGAAGTGGCGTAGGAATTCGTCGAGCGATAGCGTCATCGGCTTCTGCTCATTATTGTGAGCGGAGTCGCGCCAACGAAAGGTGACCTGGCCGTCGTTGAACGAAACCAGTCGGTGGTTGGAGATGGCTACGCGGTGGGTGTAACGGCCGAGGTAGTGGAGCACATACTCCGGACCACCGAACGGTGGTTTGGAGTAGACGATCCAATCTTTTCGAAACAGCGGGCGGAGCCAAGAGGCGAAGATCTTAGGTTGAGCGAGCGAAGCCAGATTGCCGGAAAGGTGCAACTGCCCTCGCTGAAAAGCCGACTTGAGCCCAGCGACGAACTTTCCGCGAAATACGCGCCGGAGCACATGGATGGGGAGAAAGAAGCGAGGGCGAGACCGAATCCAGCGGGTGCGATCGAGGGAGAGCCCACCCGCTGGGATGACGCAGTGGACATGGGGATGAAGTTGGAGTTTCTGGTTCCAGGTGTGCAACACGCTGAAGAAGCCGATGTCGGCGCCGAGATGTCTGGGGTTACGAGCCACTGTGAGTAGAGTTTCCGCGCTGGCGCGAAGCAGCAAACCATAGATGACTTTCTTGTTCTGCAAAGCGAGCGAGGCCAGTTGCGGAGGCAGAGTGAAAACCACATGGACGTAGGGTGTGGGCAGAAGTTCGCGGCGACGTGCCTGGATCCAGCGTTCACGAGCGCCGGTCTGACACTTCGGGCAATGGCGATTGCGGCAACTGTTATAGGAGATGGCAGCGCGATGTCCACAACGCGTGCACTCATCGATGTGACCGCCGAGTGCGGCGGTACGACAGCGTGCAATAGCTAGCAGGACTTTGATATGTGTCCAACGGAGCCACCGACGATTGCGCGCGATGAAAGCAGTGCCTGCGCTGCGGACCAGGTCGGCCACCTCCAGGGGCGGCCGAGTCATCTAGCTCTCCGGTTGTGATCTGCCTTTCAGCACCAGGGCGTCCAGAGGACTAGCCGTGGCGTGCAAATGACGTTGGGAAAGATGGAGATAGCGAGCGGTCTCTTTCAGATCGTGATGCCCCAACAAAATCTGAATGGTGTACAGGTCGGCGCCGGCCTCTAGCATGTGCGTGGCGAAGCAGTGACGGAGCACGTGAGGATACACCTTCTTCTTAATACCGGCGCGGCGAGCGGCGTACTGGCAGGCGTGACGCGGTGTCTTCGTATCCATGGGCTGATCGCCACTATGCCAGCTGTTTCCGGGGAAGAGCCAAATGGATTTTTTGCGCAAGCGCCGCCAGTGTGCACGGAGCTCTTCAAGCAAAACGGGACTAAGCATCACATCGCGATCTTCGCGACCTTTGCCGGATTGGATGTGGATCACCATCCGTCGGCTATCAACGTCGCTGGCCTTAAGGCGCGTTAGCTCGGCGTTGCGAACACCGGTGGCGTAGAGGGTCATGAGGATCGTTCGATGAAACGGTGTGCAGGCTGCATCGATGAGCTGCGCCACTTCTTCTTGGCTGAGTATCGTGGGCAGGCGATGGGTCTTCTTAGGATAAGGAGTATCCGTGATACTCCACGATCGTTTCAGCGTCTGGATGTAGAAAAACCGCAGGGCACACAAGTGGTTCGTCACCGAACCGGGTGACATCTTTCTTTTGGTGAAGAGATAGGCTTGATACTCGCGAATGTGTTGCGGGCCTAAGCGATCGGGAGAGCAGTTGAAATGTCGTGCGAACCTTTCGACATGGCGGATGTAGTAGCGTGTGGTACCCTCGGAGTAATGACGACGCTGGAGTTCCTCCAGCATGATTTTTCGTAGATGGGTCACAGGGACCTCCTTGTGACCCACAAATTTATCTGATGGTAAACACCACAGCTGCTGACATCACCCACGCGGCAGCGTCCGCCGCGCGAGCGGCTTCGTTCATGACGGGCTAACCGGAAGTTGTCCGGCTCCCATGTTCATCCACCTTGTGCGATGAAACCTAGGCTACGCCTGTTTTCACCAGTTGCACGGGGTCCACATAAGACCACAATCGATCTTGGAGCCAGTAAGTACTTCGGCCGCTCCAAAGGGATTCCGTCGTCCGAGAAATCATCTGGACTCGGCAAAGCGGTGTCCACGATTCTCTTCCACTCCTGTGCTGTTCCCTCCTGCACATTGAATTCCAACTCTTCCCAGTACGCATTTATCATTGCGTAGATGTCGTCATCACCTTGAGAAGCCCCGTGCAGGCAGAATGCCAGGCTGTGCGAGTCCTGCGACAAGTCGACCGTGGGGCCGACGCCGTACCAGGAGACATCCTCACGCCAGAACCTGCTCCGGCTCAGCGAGGGATGAGTTTTCCGGAACGCAATCATCTTTTTGAAAAACCGGAAAATGTCCTGATTGGATCGGAGTTGACTCCAATCCAGCCATCCAATTTCGTTATCCTGGTTATAGGGATTGTTGTTGCCGAGTTGAGTATTCAGGAACTCGTCGCCGGCGCGAAACATCGGCGTACCGTTAGATAAGAAGAGCAGGCAGCAGAAATTCTTTACTTGCTTTCGGCGCAATGCACGGACCGCCGGGGGTACGGCTTCATCCCCTTCTTGTCCACAATTCCAACTGTAGTTCGCGTCGGTGCCGTCCTGATTATTATTTCCGTTTTGCCAATTGTGCTTGCCGTCGTAAGAGACCAGATCGTAGAGCGTGAAACCGTCGTGGGACGTTACATAATTCACACTCTGATATGCGTGATAAGCATCGGCGCGGCTGTCTGGAAACAAATCATCGCTGCCATAGATACGTCGCATCACCTCGGGAACCATCGCTGCGTCGCCCTTGACGAAGCGGCGAACGTCGTCGCGAAACCTCCCGTTCCACTGAAGCCAGGTCAGGCCCGGGAATCCGCGCCCGAGCTGATCAACGGCTGTGTCCCAAGGTTCTGCAATTAAACGCACCCGCCCTAATTCCGGGTCCGCGGCAATTTCACTGAAAATGGGCGCTTCGCCCCAATTGAGAGATCCATCCGCATTGCGGCTGAATACCGACGCAAGATCAAAACGGAATCCATCGACGTGCATAGCCCGTTTCCAATAGCGCAAACTATCAATCACCATCTTGCGCACATGTGCCTGGCCGAAATTCAGGGTATTGCCCGTGCCGGAGTAATTGGCGTAGGGGTTTGCCGGATCGGAGGAAAGCATGTAATAGCCGGCGCTGTCGAGACCCTTAAAACTGTAGATCGGACCTTTGTAGTCGCCCTCGCAAGTGTGGTTGTATACGACGTCCAGCACCACGCCGATTGCAGCCTCATGAAGAGCCTTCACCATATTCTTGAATTCAAGATGCTGCTCATCGGCATGGTGTGTGCTTGCGTACTGAGCATGCGGCGCGAAGAAATTCAACGGCATATAGCCCCAGTAGTCGCCTTCTTGTGGATCACGCTGAAAAACCGGCATCAGTTCTACAACCGTCACCCCGAGTTCCTTTAAGTATGGGATCTTTTCCACGAGACCGGCGTATGTGCCAGCACGCGATGCGTCGACACCTGAGTTTGGGTTCTTGGTGAAACCTCTGACGTGAAGTTCGTAGATGACTGCATCCGACTCATGGTACGGAGACCGATCTCCCAACCAGTCAAACGTCGATCGGTGATCAGTCAACACCCCCAAAGGCGCATGGCCTGCATTGGATCCTTCTCGCATGGCCAAGTTGCGATCAAACGCGGGTGGGAAGAAAATGCATTTCGCGTACGGGTCGAGCAGAACCTTCTGCGGGTCGAAACTGTGCAGTTGAGGAATGGTCTCTCCTGATACGGAATACGCGTAATAACGAGCGGCGCCAAGCTTTGTGACTGGGACGCGGCAATGCCAAATCCGCCCCGACTTGTTGCGCAAAAAATCCAATTGAAGCCTCAGAAGAGGATTCACCAGATCGGCTGGAGAATAGAGCAACAGAGTGACGCTCTCCGCATGTTCTGAGTGAACCGCGAAGTTGAATGCCTGCTCCTCTTCGATCCACTTGACGCCGAGGGGCAATGGGTTCCCCTCGGACTGCTCCCAGGTTGGTCGTTTCATGAGCGGGGACGTCAAGGTGTTGGCAGCCTTGGCGGGACCATCCATGCTAGCGAGCATGTCAACGCTTGAACTGTTCACTGCGCCTCTCTTTCATCTACTCTAGCCGCTCGCTTCACCCTCAATGCGGCAGCGCCACAAATCCGACAAACTGCGGTAACGAACCGAGCAATTTGCTCGCGCCGTTCCACAAGATCTGCACTCCAATGCACACCAGCAGGAACGCGGAAAGCTTTAAAATTACGTTCGTCCCCGTGGGGCCCAGTTTGCCCGCGAGCCGATCTGCGTACCCGTAGCAGAGATAGATGGTTACTGCCACGAAAGCAGAACCGATCGCCGCCGCGAGAATTGCCAGCAGGTTTGCCCCCATGTGCTGCGGCGAATTCGCGCCCAAAGTGATCGCAATCGAGATGGAGCCGGGACCGACTGTCAAGGGCAGCGTCAGCGGGTAAAACGCCTGGCTCAGAGCGTCAGCGCAAGTGACCGTTCGCCTGGCTGGCCGGTCATCCCCATCTTTCTGATTCAGCATCGCCCAGCCCGTTGCAACCACGATCAGCCCACCACCGACCTGCACAACCGGGAGCGAAATCCCAAAGAAGGAGAGTACGTGCGCCCCGAGGGTAAAGGACGCGATCAGCAGTATGAAACTATCTACCGCAATGCGCCGAGCCAGCACTCGTCGAGTCTCGGGCGCGTAGTCTCGCGCGAGCAGAAGAAATACCGGAGCGCCTCCGATCGGATCGACGATCGGAAACAGTGCGCTCACCACCAGGAGAATACTCTTGGCAACTTGAATCACCAGGCTAACCTTCCATCTGTTAGATCTAAGCGCTCACCCGTCCGCGGTCCACTTGCGCCCTGCCCGATATTGCAGGACTGGCCGAGCGATTGGAACTCTCCGTCAAATCCAGCAGACGTTGAAAAGCCTGTAGGGATAGCATGTCTTCTCGCACGCGCCAACGCCAGTTCCCATCGGCACGACCAGGCACATTCATTCGAGCTTCGCTTCCCAAGTTGAGCAGGTCCTGCAACGGAGCAATCGCGAGCGCGGCTGGTGACGACCATGCCAGCCGCATCAACTCCGGAGCGGCATCCCCACTGGTTCCGGGCGCACGCTTCAGGTAGCTCCACATGTTCTGCCGCTGGTAGTCGGGCAGTTCCTCATACCACTGGCGCGTTGTGGCATTGTCATGCGTGCCGGTATAGGCCGCCGTATTGTGCACAAAGTTGCGCGGCAGATACGGATTGTCCGCATGACCATCGAAGGCGAATTGCAGGACGCGCATCCCTGGCAGCCGAAACTGGTCGCGCAGGGCCCGCACGTCGGCCGTAATCACGCCCAGATCTTCCGCAATGAATGGTAGATCACCCAGTTCTGTTTGCACGGCTTGAAAAAAGCTGGCTCCCGGACCCGCCACCCACTGCCCGGTCTGCGCCGTTGGCGCTCCGGCGGGAACGTGCCACGCAGCGGCGAACCCGCGGAAGTGGTCCAGGCGAATCACATCGACGTGAGCCAGCAGAGCCCGCAACCGGTCGATGCACCACCGATAACCAGCCGAACGCAAAACATCCCAGTTGTAAACCGGATTGCCCCACAATTGACCTGTTGCGCTGAAATAATCGGGAGGAACTCCGGCGACGAAGCGTGGCCGATGCTGCTCATCGAGAAGGAACAGCTCAGGGTTCGCCCAAACATCGCTCGAATCCGGGGAAACAAAGAAAGGCAGATCGCCGATCAAGCTCACGCCCCTGGCATGGGCATGCTGCTTGAGTTGATCGGCCTGGCGGAACAGCAGGAATTGCGCGAAGCGAACCTGATCGATTTGACTTGCTAACTCTCGCCGCGCCTCGGCGAGAGCACTCGGATTGCGCCGAACCAACTCTGGTGGCCACTCCAGATAATAAATTTGGCGATACGTTTCTTTCAGTGCCCGAAATAGAGCATAGTCTTCCAGCCAATGCGCTTGCTGGGCGCAGAACTCCTCGTAGGCTGGCGCGAGATTTCTGTCACGGCGCTGCCGGGTCTTGAAGTTCGCCCATGCAGTCTCGAGCAGCCGCTGTTTGAACGGGATAACAGAATCGTAGTCAACCACATCCGCCGGGAAGTGAGACTCAGTATCGCTCGCCTGTAACAGTCCGTCCGCGATGAGCTCTTCGGGACCGATCAGGAGCGCGTCGCCGGCAAACGACGACATTGGCTGATAGGGCGAGTTTCCGTAACCAGTCGGACCCAGCGGTAGCGCCTGCCACCATCCTTGGCTGGCATCATGGAGACGATCAACCCATGAGAGGGCCGACGATCCCAAATCGCCGATGCCGTATGGAGACGGCAGAGAGGTGACGTGCAACAGCAGGCCGGAAGCACGATATTCAAGCGGAAAGGGCGGAACATTCGTGATTCCGCCATCCTCGCTCATTTCCTGTCTCCCTGGTTCGCAACGACAGCGGTCGAACCCAGCGCATTCTTCACCATCTCCTCTGCTTCGCGAAGGATGGCGTTCAGATGGGTCTGGCTCTTGAAACTCTCGGCGTAAATCTTGTAAATGTTCTCGGTGCCGGACGGTCGCGCCGCAAACCAACCGCTCTCTGCCACAACCTTCAAGCCGCCGATTGGGGCGTCATTGCCCGGAGCTCTGGTCAGCCTGGCGGTGATTGGCTCGCCCGCCAGGGTTGACTCCTTTACCGCGTCCGGAGTGAGTTTTTCCAACTTTGCTTTCTGCTCGGGCGTGGCGAGCGCGTCGATGCGCGTGTAGTACGGGATGCCGAACTCCGCCGTCAGTTCACGGTAATGTTCTCCGGGATTCTTGCCGGTGCGCGCGGTAATCTCAGCCGCCAGCAAGTCCATGATCGGCCCATCCTTGTCGGTCGTCCATACCGCGCCGTCAAGACGAAGAAAGCTCGCTCCCGCGCTTTCTTCTCCGCCGAAACAGTACAAGCCATCGACTAGGCCCGGCACAAACCACTTGAAACCCACAGGCACTTCGCGGAGCTGGCGTCCGAGCTTTTTGACGACCCGGTCAATCATGCTGCTGCTCACCACGGTTTTTCCCACCGCAACTGTTTCACGCCACTGGGACCGGTACGTGAGCAAATATCGGATGGCAACGGCAAGGTAATGGTTCGGGTTCATCAAACCCGCAGCGGGAGTTACGATCCCGTGCCGGTCAGCGTCGGTATCGTTCCCGAAAGCCACCTGGTACTGATCTTTTAAAGCGACTAGCCGAGCCATGGCGTAGGGACTGGAGCAGTCCATGCGAATTTTGCCGTCATGGTCAACAGTCATAAACGAAAATGTCGGGTCGATGATTGGATTGGTGACGACGATGTCCAGCCCGTAAATCGAGTTGATCGGCTCCCAATAGGGCAGCGAAGCCCCCCCCAGAGGGTCCACGCCAAGTTTGAGGCGAGCGCCGCGAATCGCATCCATGTCCACCACATTCTTGAGATCACGAACGTACGGCAGGATGAAATCCTCCTGGTGACTGGTCGCGGAGTTAATGGCTTTAGCAAACGGAATGCGCTTGACCCCCGCATTCCCAGCTCGCAACAATTCGTTCGCCCGATTCTGTACCCATCCGGTCACGTCGGTATCAGCCGGACCGCCGTTGGGCGGGTTGTACTTGAAGCCTCCATCCTCCGGTGGATTGTGCGATGGCGTAATCACAATGCCGTCGGCTAGATGGTCTTTCTGCTTGCGGCCACGGTTGTAAACCAGAATCGCTCGCGAAATAACCGGCGTCGGAGTTATCCCGTCGTCTTGCTGAATGATCGTCTCCACGTTGTTTGCCGCCAACACTTCGAGGGCGGTGCGCTGCGCCGGTTCCGAGACGGCGTGAGTGTCTTTCCCCATATAGAGCGGGCCGTCGGTTCCCTGCTCGCGTCGGTATTCGCAGATCGCCTGCGTAATTGCGAGGATGTGCGCTTCGTTAAACGTGCCGCGCAGGGGCGAGCCACGGTGTCCGCTGGTGCCAAAGCTGACTAGCTGATTTGGGTCATCCAGGTCGGGACGCCGCTCGAAATATTCCTTCTGCAGACGAGCCACGTCCACCAGCAACCACTTGGGCGCTGGTTTGCCGGCCAGCGGCGAAATGCGTTCACCTGTCGGGGACTGTGTTTCTAAAGCACCGGGCATGGTTCCACCTTCCAAATCTCGCTGGCGTATTCCGCAATCGAGCGATCGCTCGAGAACTTCCCGGAGCTGGCGACGTTCAGGATTGCTTTCTGCGCCCATGCGCCGGGGTCGGCATAGAGTGCGCCGAGCCGGTCTTGTGCGTTGCAATACGAGGTCAGGTCCGCCAGGTTCATGTAGTGATCGCCCTGGGTCAGAAGCGTATCGCGCAAGGGAGCGAATACTCCTGGTTCGTTGCGGCTGAAGTGGTCGGAGAAAATCAGGTCTAGAGCGGCTCGCGTCTCCGGCTCATTGTCATAATGCCAGTGGGGATCGTACCAGGCGCGGCTGTTCTCGACTTGCTCCACGGTGAGCCCGAACAGGAACATGTTTTCTTCTCCGGCTTCCTCCGCCATTTCGATGGTCGCACCATCGCGGGTTCCGACGGTTAGGGCTCCGTTCATCATAAATTTCATGTTACTCGTTCCGCTGGCCTCATAGCCGGCGGTCGAGATCTGATTGGAGACATCGCTGGCTGGAATCAGTCTTTCCGCCAACGAGACGTTGTACTCAGGAAGAAAGACAACGTTGAGCCGGCCGCGTGCCGCCGGGTCGCCGTCAATCGTGCCCGCCAGGTTGTTGATGAACTTTATGATGAGCTTGGCCAGCGTGTAAGACGGCGCCGCTTTACCCGCGAAGAAGAATGTCCGAGGCACCATCTTCATGCCGGGATTTTTCCGCAGCCGGTTATAAACAATCACAATCCGCAGCGCATTCATCAATTGCCTTTTATATTCGTGAATGCGTTTGATGTGGCAGTCGAAGATAGTATCCGGGTCGACGATATGCCCCGACGTTGACTTCAGCCAATTGGCAAACTGCACTTTGGCCTCTCGCTTTGACTTGAGGAAGCGTTCGCGAGCGTTGGAATCCTGTGCGAACGGCTTGAGCTGTTGGAGCAGGCTAAGATCCGTAATCCAGCGATCTCCGATAACTTGCGTGATTTCGCGGGCCAGCGCGGGATTGGCCTCGAGCAACCAGCGCCGTGGCGTCACTCCGTTGGTCTTGTTGCTAAAACGTTCGGGAAACATTTCCGCTAGGTCCTTAACCGTCACCGTCCGCAGTAACTTGGAGTGGACAGCAGACACTCCGTTGGTGCTATGCGAACCGACAATGGCAAGGTTAGCCATCCGGATTTTGCGCGGGCTGCTTTCTTCCACCAGGCTCATGCGCTGCACGCGCGCCTCGTCGCCCGGGAAGCGAACCCGAACTTCATCGAGCAGCCGGCGGTTGATCTCGTAGATAAGCTCCAGATGACGCGGAAGCAATGTCTCAAACCACGCCACCGGCCATTTTTCCAGAGCCTCAGGCAGCAAGGTGTGATTTGTGTACCCAAGCGTCTTCTTCGTCAGGTCCCAGGCCTGGTCCCATCCCAAGTGCACATCGTCGAGCAAGATTCTCATCAGTTCAGGCACCGACATGGAAGGATGCGTGTCGTTCAGTTGAATTGCAGCTTTCTCCGGCAACTTTTCCCAATCCGAGTTGTGGCGCTGGAAACGGCGTATCAGGTCGGCCATGGAACACGCAACCAGGAAATACTCCTGCAGAAAGCGCAGGCCCTGCCCCTTCGTCGTAGAATCGTCCGGATACAGCACGCGGGTAAGCGACTCCGCCTGGAGAGTTTCGCCAAGTGCGCCCACGAAGTCTCCCGTATCAAACTTCTCAAGATCGAAATAATCGGCCGCCGCCGCGGCCCAGAGCCGAAGCGTGTTGATCGTCTTTCCACCATAGCCCACCACGGGACGATCAAACGGGATGCCGATCAGGCTTGACGGCCGGTCGGGGATGACTTGAAAAGTACCCTCTTGCAACTTGAATGAAACGTTCAGCTTGACTTCCACATTCTCGTGAAGCCGGCTGATCTCCCAGGGATCGCCGTAGCGGAGCCAGTTGTCGGGATTCTCTTTTTGCCAGCCATCTACAATCGACTGCTTGAACATGCCGTACTCATAGCGGAGACCGTATCCAGTGCCCGGGAGTTGCATGGTCGCCATCGAATCGAGAAAGCACGCCGCCAGGCGGCCCAAGCCGCCGTTGCCCAGCCCTGCATCCGGTTCCTGCTCTATCAATTCCAGCCAGTCGATACCATGTTCTTTCGCTGCATCCGGCAAAAGTGGATCCAGCAACAGGTTGGTGATGTTGTTGGCTAACGAACGTCCGATGAGAAATTCCATCGAGAGGTAATAGATGCGTTTGGCATTCTCTCGCTCATAAGTATTCTTGGTTTGCACCCAACGCTGAGCGAGAATGTCTCGCACGGAACGGGAAAACGCCTCAAAGCGCTCACGAGCACTCGCTGCTTTGGGATCGATCGCTCTGTTAAAAACCAGGTGCCGATCATAAAAAGCGTTTTCCGTCCCGATGAACGGCATCGCTCCGCAGCCGTACGTTTGCAGAGCGTCCGAAACATTAGTTGCGCTGGTGGTCATGGGAACGACTTTTGCGGAGCTTGGGTGCGCCACGCGATTGGTGCTCATAAAAAGGTCCTTAGTTTTCCAGGTTGTGGAACGGTTCGTATTCAATATTAAAAGCCACGCCAGTCAAGAGTACAGATCCTCGTCTGGCCCGAGCTCAATTCCTGATGCCAAAAAGTACGCACGCACGGCCTTTTCGGCCGCGAACCAATCAATTTCCGGCGACCCAAGCGGACTGCCTCTTTTTTCCCAGTGCCGGTATGCGAGTTTTTGCACCAGTTCATGACGATCCTCTGCATAAAAATCGGTCAGTGGCTCGGGCAACTGCAGCAGGCGGTCTTCGCTTCTGGGCTGTTCAGTGAATGGGCGCAGCATTAATTCGTCGCCGTCGACCCGGCCCGATGTCAAGCTGCCATCGCGGAGATCGCGAATCGGAAATCCATTTCTGAAATCGGGTTTGTTCGTCTCCACTGTCTCTGTCATGATTCGCCTCCCGAGCTATTCGACACCGCAGTAGATCGAAGTTGGTGGCCGTGCTATTTCTTCCGCTCTATCGAGGCATCTTCCATGCCCGCCCGTTTGTTCCACCCGTGGAAAGGCAAAAGGTCGCCCGCATTCCATGCCTCGCGGAGTCCGGGTTTGCTCAGATCCCAGTCTGGGCGGATTTGACTTGTCACGACGCGCAGGTCGTGCCAAAGATCGATAACCGATGGACGGCCCCAGAACCAGTAGCCGTTATAGATGCTGTAAATCACGAGGCCCGGCTTGAGCACGAGCGTGTGCGGGATCATCGGATTGTGCTCGGGGTCGGTGTACTCCTGGATGTCGAGATCCTTCTGAATCGTTCGCTCGGGGTCCGAGAGGAATGTCCACTGGGCTCCGACAGAGGCACGGAATTCCTGAAGAGTATGGTGATCGTCGGTGGCGATCGTGGCGATCTGCGTGTACGCCACTGCGATCTTCGGGTAGAACGCGGCCAGTTCCAGATGCTGCTGGTGTTCCTTTGGGCAATAGTGGCCGCGCGCCAGCGTAAGGATTAGCGGATCTTCGCCCTGTAGCGCGCTGAGCTTGCGCGGTGTGCCCGTGTGATCGGGCAGTTCGTAATCGGGGAAAATGCCTCCGGGCACAATATCAGAACGCATGATTGAACTCCTTTTGTTCCTCTCAAAGATCCAGAGTGACACCCGCGTTTGGCTGTGAACAGCATACGAGCACGTTCCCGGGAGCGGGCATCTCCAGCGGCTCTGGGTTATAAGTAATCGATCCGTCAATCAGAGGGGTCATGCAGGTATGACAGACTCCAGTCCGGCACGACCATCTGACCGGAACGTCGCACGCTTCCGCCAGTTCGAGCAAACTTGCAAACCTACGATCCCAAGCGGCGTAATGCCGCTACGCGCGAATGAGACTGGGGGGCCAGATCCGGGCGGCCCCTGTGGCAGGTGGGGAGTGTGAACAACCTGCGCCATACCAGGGGTAATAGGATCGAGTGAACCGAAGATTTCCGTGTGCACATTTCCGGCGAGCACGCCCCAGTTTCGCAGCCCATTACGCATATTCTGCAAGAATGAAGTGGGGCCACACAGATAGAAGTCGCTACCCTGTGGGATACCAATTTTCTCGAGCAAAGCCGTATCGATGTGCCCGGGAGCATCGAAGTCGGCTCCGACTTGGTCGATTGCAGCAGGCTTGCTGTACACGATGTATCCTCGTCCGCGAGAGAGCTGTTTCAGTAAGGAGTGCGATTCTTCTGCAAATGGATGTTCGATGCTATTGCGCGCTCCGTAGATCCACCAGATCTCTCGCTGCGACCTTTCAGCGGCGAGTGAGTGCAGCATCGACATCACGGGCGTCGCGCCCACTCCCGCGCTCAGCAGAACCACAGGATTCTGGCCCGGGCGCAGAGTAAAGCTTCCTCGCGGCGCACTCACATCCAATGCATCGCCTTCTCGCACGTGGTTACACAAAAAAGAACTTCCAACCCCGTTCAATTCGCTCTTGACGCTGATGCGGAGATGATCGGCTGCCGGCAAGTCAGACAACGAATAGCTGCGAAGAACGGGCGGTTTGCCCGGATCGACGAGCAACCGCAAGACGACAAATTGACCCGCGCGGAAGACAGGCAGAGTCTGCCCATCGATCGGCGCCAGAATGAAGGAAGTCACGCTATCGCTCTCCTTATGAATATTCGCAACTCGCATCTGTCGAAAGCCGGGCCACGCTGGCGCTTGCTCCTCATCAGCAAGTCCAGGGTTCCCCACCGCAGTTTTCGGGTTCAGGTCTTCCTGGAGCATCGCCTGGAACGAACCCTGCCAACCCTTGCTAAGTGCAGGAATCCGCAGCACGCGTTGCAGTTGCTCGCTGGAATGTCCCGGCAAATACAGGAGGGCGTCAGTGTCCGCGACCGTGATACTTTCTGGGCCATCGGCGATTTTTACAATGTCATCATCCGCCCCAACTTCTCCTTCCTGCAACACGCGAAGGTAGAATCCTGGTCTGTGATGCTCTACCAGCAGGGCTGGCATTCGAGGCTCGTTCATGCGGATGCCGACGCGGTAGCACGTTACGCGTGGCTGTGTTACTTCAAATATCGCACCACCGATGCGGTAGCGATCGCCGATGCACACCTCATTATCAGGAAGCCCGTCAACGGTGAAGTTTTCCCCGAACTGGCCGAAAGTGAAATCGTTGCGGCCCAAAAAGTGCTCCCAGTAATGGTAAGAATCCATCTGGTAGACGAATACGGCGCGCTGCTCCCCGCCGTGACCGGCGAGATCGGCTTGCGCATCACCATCGATATCAAGCTTGCGCACCATTCGCCGTCCCGTAACCGGAGATTTCCAGACTGCGGTGCGGACGGTTTTGCCGTTCCATGTCACGTCTCGCGGCAGGCCGACATTTACTGAAAGCAATCGAGTCATTCTTACCTCGTCGAAGTCCAGCGTCTGGCTGGAGTCCTTTTATTGTTTACCAGCGACGAGCGGGAGCGGCACCATCGACGTGCAGAATCTCTCCGCTCACATGACCCGCGTGTGCCAGGTAAAGAACGGCATCCACAACATCCTTCACGGTCGCCTTTTTTATCGCCGGCTGCAACTTTGCGTCGTTGGGATCGTCGCGGTGCATCGCTGTATCCACTTCGCCGGGGGCTACGGCATTAAAACGGATGCCGTCTTTTGCGTACTCGATTGCGAGATTCTGCGTTGCTGAATTCAAGCCACCTTTCGTAATCATCGAAACGGAGCCATTTACGCCCGCAATTGGCCGGTCGGCAAGCGCCGCAGAGATGCTCACAACGCATCCCGATTTTTGTTTCAGCATCTCTTTTACAGTGCGCTGAGTGATGTAGAAGAATCCAAGCAGATTAGTGGAGACTAGGGCATCGAAGTCCTCCGTAGTGAAATCAGTGAAAGGCTTTTTTACGAAGATGCCCGCGTTATTTACCAGAACGTCGACGGCTCCGAAGTTGTTGATCGCTGCCTCGACAGCTTGGGCAGCAGTTTGCTGCTTCCCGATATCGCCATCGAGGAGAACCAGGCTACCTGACGCGGTCAACGTTCGGCTGGCGTCACGAGAGGTTGCGACGACGTTATAACCTTCTCCTAGAAACCCTTCGACCAACCCCGCGCCGATACCCCCCGATGCTCCGGTTATGATCGCTGTCTTCTTGCCCGACATAAATCACCTTTCGTTTTAAAGGTTTGAACCGAATACACCGGTGGGCACCGTCCCTCCAAGAAGCGTCTTCACCCCGCTCGCCGCGCCGCAGAGCCCTGGCGTGAAGAACCGACGAATCCTTGGAGCAGTGCGGCGATTTCGTCTGCGGCGGTGTCCAGGGCGAAGTGGCCGCCATCGACGATGTGGACTTCGGCTTTGGGGACATCGCGGCGATAGGACTCCGGCTCCGACGGGTCGAACGAAGACTCATACTTACCCCAGATCACCAGCAGGCGCGGCTGCTTCTCGCGCATCCATGCTTGCCATTTCGGGTAGGAATCGACGTTGGTGCGGTAGTCGTAGAAGAGGTCGCTTTGAATGTCAGCCTGGCCGGGCTGATTTAGAAAATAAAATTCGTCGGTCCAGAGATCGGGGTCATGGCGTTCCACGTTGGGATCGTTCCCCGCGTGGCGGGCCTTCGTGGTTGCGAGCGACAGGAGATTTGTGCGCAGCGCGCTTTCGTTGGCAGCGCGATCGGCCCAAAAGGCGCGTCGCGTTTTCCAGTTCTCGCCGAGACCGGTGTTGTGTGCTACCGCGTCCTGGATGATGAGAGCTTCGACTCGGTCCGGGTGAGCCAAGATCATGCGAAAGCCGACGGGGCCACCGTAATCCTGCATGTAGAGAGTCAAGTGGGAGAGGCCGAGCGCTTCGGTAAAGTGATTCATGATTTCCGCAATGTGATCGAAGGTGTACGCGAATGTTTTCGGGTCCGGCCAGTCGCTGTGTCCAAAGCCAGGGTAATCAGGAGCGACCAGATGATAGCGATCGGAAAGCCGGGCGAGGAGCGGCTCGAACATACGCGACGATGACGGAAGTCCGTGCAGCAGAAGGAGTGTGGGCGCGTCTTTGGGACCGGCCTCCCTGTAGAAAATGGAGAGCCCATCGATCTGCGTGGTGCGATAGAGGGTCGGATATTTCATGGGATGTTCCTTTCCGTTGACCTGGACGATGGTATGGGCCGTCGTATCAAGGTGCGTAATGGGTGAAAACAAAGTCGCCAGCTTTGGCTGGCTCGTGGCAAGCGAAGCAGGTTTTCAGCGCTGCTGAGGGATCAGGCTTTCCGTATTTGAATTGAGCGAACCCCCAGCCGCCCGTCGCGGCGTATTTGTTGGAGTCCTTCACCATGAACTGAACGTTTGTGACCTCCCCAGCCACGAAAGACTGGGCACGGCCAAAGGCCTTGTTGTTTTCCTCAGACGGAACATAGCTCCAGGCCAACCGGGCAATGATTGTGCCGTCCGGGAACGGCAGCTTCCCCTGGCGGTAGGCCTTGATGGCTACATCGTTGCCGAGCAGGGCGCGCAGATCGTTGAGGTTGCCTTCTTCGTGGGCCACGGAGATCAACTTCCAGTCGCGGTATCCAGGGGGAATCTTGATTCCGAAGGTCGGGGCAGCCTCTTCATCGGCTTGTCCAGAGGCGTGGGCGATGTAGACAAGCATGCCGGCCAGAGCTACAACCACAAGCAACGGGTAAGCGATTCCTCTCATGGTGTTCCTCCTTCTTTCCCCGCTGCGGCCAGATCGAAGTCATCGGAAAGGTTCAGCGCCGAACGTGACAGGCTCACACCACTCGATTTGATTTGTAAGTGGCCACCGTTTCTGTCGGTTCTGCTGCCTTTTCTCAGCATCAAGGTGCATAACGAGTAAATACAAAGTCGGTGGCTTTGGTCTTCTCGTGGCAGGGGAAGCAGCTATTCATAAACGCCGCGTCGCCCGGTTTGCCGTCTGCGAAGTGACCGAATCCCCAGCCGCCGGTTGCAGCGTACTTTTTTGAGTCCTTGACCATAAACTGAATGTTCGTAGGGGCCCCGGGAACGAAAGATTGGGCCTGGCCAAAGACCATGTTGTTTTCGTCTGATGGGACATTGCGATAATGCAAAGCCGCGATGATTGAGCCGTCCGGGTACGGAAGCTTGCCTTCCCGGAAGGCGTTGAACGCTACATCATTGCCCAGGACCGCACCTAAACTGTTGAGGTTGCCAGCTTCATGGGCCGAGGAGATCCACCTCCAGTCGCGATACCCTTGAGGGATTTCGGTAACGAAAGGCGGGGCGGATTGCCCATCCGCGTGGCCTCGGGCCGGGGCAATAAGGGTGAGAAGGCCGCCTGCTACTGCAACTGCCATCAAGAAGAATGTGAATCGTTTCATATGGTTCCTTCATTCAATATGCTTCGTTGAACTCAAATCAGCAATCCTAGCTATTTCGCCTTAAAGGCGATGTCGATGCCTCTTCGATTCGAAGCAGGAAGCTAAACGGCTTTCTCTGCAGCGAGCAAGTTCAAAACGTCTTGAGCTGCGACGGTCGAAGACGCCGGATTCTGTCCGGTAATGAGACGGCGGTCAACGACTGAAAACAGCTGCCAGTCGGCTCGCTTCTCGAAGATCGCTCCCAGCAGCATCAACTCATCCTCGACCAGAAATGGGACCACGTGAGTTACCACCATCAGTATCCTTACATTGTTCTTCCGTATTCTTCGCGACACGTATTCCGGATCGGAATGGAGCGACGCCCATCATCAGAACAGAAGCGCTGGAGGAGAACAATTGGACAATGGTATCGTCGATACCTTGGTATCGGCTGTCCGAATAAGCGCCCACAAAGTTTGCGGGGTATCCTCCCAAGGTAAATGAGAGGATCTCTGGTAGAATCGCCTTACCAGTGGCGCGTCTCCAGCCAATCGTGGGCAAGAGTAGGGTAGAACCATGTCAGACGTTACGCCGGTCGTGTTCGTTGTCGACGATGACGTCTCCGTGCGCGAGTCGCTGGAAGCGCTGATCCGCTGTGAAGGTTGGCAGCCGGAAACATTCGCGTCCGCCCAGGAATTCCTCACCCGCCCGCGCGTTCTTGTTCCCAACTGCCTCGTACTTGACGTCTCTCTTCCCGGTCTGAATGGGCTAGACCTCCAACGGCTTGTCGCCGCCGATCGGAGAGACATGCCGATCATCTTCATCACGGGCTACGGCGATGTGCCCATGACCGTCCAAGCCATGAAGGCGGGAGCTGTCGAATTCTTGACCAAGCCATTCAACGATGACGTGCTGTTGACTGCCATCTGGGCGGCCCTGGAACGTAGCCGAGTTGCTCTTAGCCTGGAGGCGGAGATGCGGGTGCTCCGGGACCGTTACGCGTCACTATCGCCGCGCGAACGGCAGGTTATGGTGTTGGTGGTTTCCGGGCTTTTGAATAAACAAATAGGCGGGGAGCTTGGTATCAGCGAGATCACGGTAAAGGCACACCGAGGCAAGGTGATGCAGAAGATGAAGGCCGACTCTCTTGCCGATCTGGTGAAAATGGCCGCCCGGCTTCGTCCCGCCCCCGCAGCGACTACGGCGGCGTAGCTGGTCCTGAAACCGGGGGAAAAGATGCACGGAGTAGCCGGGTAGCATAGAAACCTGCAGTGTGGCCGGCTCCTATCGAAGGAGAACAGCATGAAGAAGACCCCGACACCGATTTCCCTTGCCGGTTCCCAACTGGGCGAAGTACGTCATGTCTGCGCATTCTTCAATAGCGACGACGAAGAATATCGCGTGCTGCTTCCCTTCATGAAGGACGGGTTCGAGTGTGGCGACAAGGCGGTTCACGTGGTGAATCCCGATCAGCGTCGTGATCATTTGCAACGGTTGGCTGCGGTCGGAATCGACCCAGCGGCTGCTGAGCAGAGCGGGCAATTAGAGGTTCGCATTAACACCGAAGCTTATATTCGGGACGGCCGTTTTGATCAGGATCGGATGCTGGCAGCGTTCGAGCAGATGGCTAGCGGTAATGCCAAGGGTGGATTCCCCTTGAGCCGCATCTGCTGCCGGATGGATTGGGCAATTGAAGATCGATCCTACATTGACGATCTCGTTGAATTCGAATCGCGCGTGAATGATGTGTGGAGTAATCACGACGACGCGGTGGTGTGCACCTACCAACTCGGCAAATTTGGAGGCGACACCGTGATCGACATCATGCGGACGCATCCGATGATCATCATCGGTGGCCTCCTGCACCGAAATCCGTTCTACGTGTCGCCCGAAGAATTCCTGCGCGAGGTCCGCCGGCGCCGGGTCATGCGGCCTTCCTCATCGTCATCCTCATCCTCCACGGCTGCCTGATATGGAAGTCCAACCCGAACTTGCTGCCCGAGAAGTCAAGCACCTTCAACGGTGTATCAACGATCTCATTAGCCTGCTTGCACTTCCCGCCGTCTGGAGTGGCGGCGATCCATCCCAGGTTCTCCACACTTTGCTCGATGCGCTCATCCGCATGCTGCGCTTGGACTTGGTCTCTGTGCGGCTGACAGATCCAGTTGGCGGGGCGCCCGTTGAAATCGTCCGGCTCGCTGAGCTGCGAGGACCGATGCCTTCGGCGCGCGAGATATGCGAAGCCCTCAGCCGGGGTTTGAAAAATGGCGAACGGCGATGGCCTCCACTGCTTCGAAATCTTATGGGCGAAGGAGACGTTTCGATTGTGCCTCTGCCACTGGGGTTGCAAGGCGAACTCGGTGTAATCGTGGCAGCGGCTGAGCGGACGGATTTTCCGCGGCAGACGGAGGCACTTCTTCTGAGCGTAGCGGCGAATCAGGCATCGCTCGGACTACAAGAAGCGCGGCTCCTGAGCCATCAGAAGCGGCTCGCCAGCGAACTTGATCGACGGGTCGTGCGACAGACCGCGGAACTTGCCGCCGCCAACGAAGAGCTCAGCAAGGAACTTGCTGAACGCAAACTGGTAGAAGCGAAGCTCGGCCAAGAGGAGAAAGAGCTGAAGCGCAGTGAGGTCCGCAAGGCAGCGATCGTGGACGCGGCGCTCGACTGCATTGTGACGATCGATCACGAGGGCTGCATCACCGAGTTCAATCCGGCTGCCGAGCACACTTTCGGCTATCGTCGCGACGAAGTCTTGGGAAGGCATCTGGCAGACGTCATCATTCCACCGTCTCTCCGGGAGAAGCATCGGCAGGGCTTTGCATGCTACCTGGCCACGGGCGAGGCGCGAGTGCTTGGGAAACGCATGGAGATGACGGCAGTACGCGCTGACGGTAGCGAATTCCCCGTCGAACTCGCAATCACACGCATTCCGTTGGAAGGGCCGCCGTCCTTCACCGGCTATCTGCGCGACATTACAGAACGCAAACGGGCGGAGCAGGAACTACGGCGCAGCGAGGCGTTTCTCGCGGAAGCCCAGCATCTTAGTCGAATCGGCAGTTTTTCCTGGCGTCCCGCAACAGACGAAATCACCTGGTCGGAGCAACTTTATCGCATCTTCCAGATTGACTGGGATGCGCGGGTGACCTTTGAACTGATCGGTGCTCGAATCCACCCTGAAGATTTGTCGGTATTCCAGGAACATATCGAGCGATCTCGCCGGGATCGCAGCAATGTACAACTCGAGTTCCGCCTGCAGATGCCGGACGGCGAGGTCAAGTACGTGCACGTCGCGGCTCACATCCGTGGCGATCAAGGCCAACTGGAGTACATCGGCGCAGTTCAGGACGTGACAGAACGCCGATCCTCGGAAGAGGCACTCAGCAAGGCCCGATCGGAGCTCTCACACGTGGCCAGGGTTACCAGCCTTGGAGTGTTGACGGCGTCCATCGCACACGAGGTCAACCAGCCGCTTTCGGGCATCGTCACCAACGCCAGCACGTGCCTGCGGATGCTGGCCGCCGATCCTCCCAACGTGGACGGCGCTCGCGAGACCGCACGGCGTACGATTCGTGATGGCAACCGAGCCTCGGAGGTAATCACTCGATTGCGCGCACTCTATGGCAAAAAGGAGCCCACCATTGAATCGGTAGACCTGAACGAAGCTACGCGAGAGGTGCTTGCGGTGTCCTTGAGCGAACTTCAGAGAAATCGCATCATCGTGCAGCA
This sequence comes from Candidatus Sulfotelmatobacter sp., assembly GCA_049800135.1. Classification (GTDB taxonomy): domain Bacteria; phylum Acidobacteriota; class Terriglobia; order Terriglobales; family Acidobacteriaceae; genus Sulfotelmatobacter. The sequence continues at coordinate 4,202 of JBARJF010000029.1, read as the reverse complement.
CGAACTTGCCGACGACCTGCCGCCTGTCACGGGCGATCGTGTGCAGTTGCAGCAGGTCATCCTGAACCTGATCCGGAATGGATCAGACGCCATGAGCAGCGTCGACGATCGTCCAAGGCAGTTGCTGATCAGAACCAAACGAGATGAAGACGATCGGGTGAGCCTCACCGTACAGGATGCAGGAACCGGTTTCGACCCTCTAGCTATGGACAGGCTTTTCGAAGGGTTCTACACCACCAAAAATGACGGTATGGGAATCGGATTATCCGTCAGCCGCTCTATTATCGAGAGTCATCATGGCCGTCTGTGGGCAACACTGAATAATGGTCCGGGAGCCGCGTTTTCATTCTCTATTCCTCGCGGGCCCGAAGCCTCGACGAGCGCCGAAAGTAATCGTGCCATTCGGACGCCTGACGTAACGGATGCGGCGTGAGGAATCTCTGTCCTGTACGGACCGTTAACCAACCTATCAAGGAATTTTCGGCTTCGTATCGCGCGCGTTAGGGTCCGCCGCAAGTCGTTCGCCGCCGATTCCGGCAACCAATACTAAAGTGCAATGGACAGCGACTCCTGGAGTGGCGCACCCTCGTGCTGTGGAGTAGCGTCAGGAAAGGATCCTTTCGAAAATGAGTTCAGCGACGTCGTCAATGCGGTGCCTGCATCGGTATGGGCGGCGGCGCTCTGTAAAGGGCACATCGACCTCCCCGACCAATGCCAGTGCGAATGTACCGGTTTTAGCGTTGCCGATGCCTGTGGCGGTGGCGCACGCCGGCGCATAAAGGATCTATGACAGTCACGCCTTCGCTTGTGTCGGTGGTCGATGACGACGAGTCTGTGCGCGAGTCGCTACCCGACCTGCTAAAGGAGTTCGGCTTTGCAGCCCGCGCGTTCTCGTCGCCGGAAGAATTCCTCGCGTCCGATTGCTTCGGCCAAACCAAATGCCTGATCCTCGACATCGCCATGCCAGGGATGAGCGGGCCCGACCTTCAGCGGGAATTGAAGCTTCGCAGGCAGGAAATTCCAATCATCTTCATCACCGCGAGCACAGATAAGAGCATTCGCCCGCGACTACTCGAACAGGGTGCGGTGGAGTGCCTGTTCAAGCCGTTCAGCGACACGGCTCTGCTTGAGGCAATCAATGCCGCACTCCAGGTGAACTGAACAACCGGCGCTCTGATGCGCTCCTGGGCGGCTTTGTCTGTCCGGGTCGCCTTAGGTTTGATCCGCCATTTGAGTCGCAACGTTAATTCAACATCTCGTGCTCGCTGATACCAAGGTATCGCCAATACCATCGTCCAATTGATTCGCTGGGGCACGTCGAATTTAATCGCTCCATCGCAGTGGATTCGGTTCGGAAGAGCGACGCTTGCAAGAACGGGCTTCGCTCAGACCAAATGTGGCGCGGGCGGGCCCTGCGCTCGCCCTCTATCCAACTATTTAAAGAAATGATGGCAAAGATATGCCCGAAGCAACCTGGAAACCTCACGAGAAACACGGACGACTCACGACGCAGAGCGATTTACCAGACAGTGTCTACGCGTTCCCGAAGCAGCGTAAAGAACCACTGACCGACGCAGAACATGTGCGTAACGCGGTCGCGCGGTTCGATCAAGTCGTCGACGTCTCCGATGCCGACCGTGCTTTGGCGTTCGCGAACATCGAGAAAGCCGCCAACTACTACGACGTCAACCTCGCGGAAACGTCATGGCATGACTTGGGCGTTCATCCTCAAAAGAATAGAACAGGGGCCGCCGCCAAGGGTGTTGAGACGCGGGAACGCAAGGTGCAGGGCTAAGAGTCCACCGGTCGGAGAGTCCGCAGAAGAACTAATGGCAAACGTGAAGTGAAATCTCAACCAACCAAAACCAAACTTTGAAGAGGAGACGGAATATGACGGACACAAACGCAGTAATCGCAGTGTATGACAACCACTCTGGAGCGGAAGACGCAGTGAAGGAACTTCAGAAGTCAGGCTTCGACATGAAGAAGTTGTCGGTTGTCGGAAAAGATTACCACACGGACCAGCAAGTCGTTGGCTACTACAAGGCGGGCGACCGCATGAAGTATTGGGGGAAGTGGGGCGCTTTCTGGGGCGGATTCTGGGGCTTACTGTTTGGCGCCGCATTCTTTTGGGTGCCCGCGATAGGCCCTGTGCTGGTTGGCGGTCCATTAGTGGCATGGATCGTCGCCGGCCTGGAGGACGCGGTCATAGTCGGCGGTTTGAGTGCGATCGGCGCCGGTCTTTACAGCATGGGTATACCAAAAGACAGCATCGTAGCCTACGAGACCGCCATAAAGGCTGGCCAGTACCTGGTGGTTGCTCATGGAACCTCCGCTGAGGCGGCTAAGGCCAGAAATATGTTGGGCACATTGAAGCCGGTCCATCTGACCGACCATGTTCTCGAACCCGCTATGCAAGCAGTGACCCGTTGAACGCATCGTGAGGTGGGGATCAACTCGTTGGTTGAACTTCACCTCACGTCACTTTAGAGTTGGAAGAATCGTGTAGATATCTGTGACCTCGGGTGCGGCTTCGACTTTCGACATTTTTCGTTTAAATCCGCATCCCGTCCGGGCCGAGCGTTAACCGTAGGTGAGGTCGGTGCTCTGTCCGACCTCGATGATATATCCGTCAGGATCGCGGATGTAGCAGCGTATCTCGCCGTACTTGGGGATCGGTTCGGTGATGAACTCGGCTCCTCGACTTTTCCATAACTTGTAGCAGGCCTGAATATCCGCAACCCGGAAATTCATAAAGCTGTTGATGTGATTCGGGTCGGGGACGCTGAGCGTTACTGTCGGCTTATCCGGGGTCGGTCCGCCGCCAACGTTCAGAATCATCCAGATATTCGCAAGCTGAAGGTACGGAGGCGCGTTGCCGTCGCCCATGGTCAGAATGCGAGCGCCGAAGACCTTTTCGTAGTAGCGAGCCGATCGCTCGAGGTCGGCGACGGTGAGAAAACACGCGATGCTGATCCCTTCTTTCGGGGGCATCTCATAGCTCTTCTGATCGATTTGTACGGGTTTTATTACGGCGTCCATGGGTGACTCCAATTTCGATAGGGTCGTCCGCCGAATGTGAGGTGCGGTTAGTGCGGCGCCCACAATTGCTCCCATCAGCGGCACCTCGATTAGGCCAGAAGCGCAACGACAAAGTCTATTGGACGAACGTATCGACCATACCAAAGTACTGAAAATAAATATTTCCTGGAATCAGTCTGTCCTGCCAGGGATGCGCCCGGCCTGTACTAAACTCGGCTTACCCCCCACCCCCCTAATTTGGCCTCAATTGCACGAATCGCCAGTAAACATGCGGGTTGCGGGCACGTTACTTTCTCGCCAACTTGCAAATGATCCTTAAGGATCAGTAACTTGCGGGCAAAATCTTGAGAACAAATGACTTAACGCCGCGCCTGGGGGCAGCCTCCAGCGCTGCCGCCTTTCATATATTCTGCCGATTCTGTTTTGGACGCAAGGTCAGATGTCACAAGGGAGCTGTGGAAAAGCTGAGGGGTGGTCGGCTTGCCTTTTTCATTCTGAGCCTGCAAGCCCATATCGTATTGCCGCTTCAAGCGTATCGATGTTTATATCCTTTAGAGCCTTAAACCGAATGCAATATCCGGTCACGCTCGCCTTGCCTAGTTTTTTTCCATACGTTTTGGCTAAGTACTTCTTGTCTTTGAGACCAAGAATATAGACAGAGATTCCGGTTTTGTTTCCGCTCACACCAATTTGAAAAGACTCTCTACTTTTTCCATTGGCATATTTTACTGTGTCAAATCCATATCCAATCGTAGGATTGGAAACAGTATGATTTTTGCTGTCTTTACCATCGAAGAACCACAATTTGCATTCTGGTGACACTTGAAGTGTGAGCCGATGCAACTCTCGCATGTCACTGCGTTTTGGCTCCGGTTGGCTGGTAATATACTTCTTAATTTGTTCTTGTACGTTCAAATGTTCTGCTCCCAGTTGCGCACGAGATTATACGACGTTTGGGAAAAGCTGGGACAGACGGGACGTTGATTAATTTCCATTGACGAAAAATGGAAAACGTCCCGTATGTGCCCGGTTTTTCCTCTAGCAGGATGCTGAAAAACGACTCCCAATCCACAGGAAGACGTGTTAGTAGTGGCAGCATGCGTGGAGACGATCAGCGGCAAGACGGGATGTTCAGCTATATTTCACCCGACAAACGAGTA
>JBARJF010000028.1:0-7667 GCA_049800135.1 Candidatus Sulfotelmatobacter sp. | reverse complement strand
ATTAGCAGCGAGCCCAGGTTGGAAAGCGCAAACCATCTACGAGAGCGAAATGGCGCTCTTCTCCGAGTGCATGCAGAGGTGCGCTCGAAAAGTGCTTGACACCGCCGACATTGTTAGAGATCGGGATTTATCGCCAATTCACCTAGGATGGGGATGCTTCTCCGAGCACCCCTCGTTGATACGCGGAATCACGAGCCTACTTCATGTCGCAAAGGAATTTGAGTTCAGGTACGACAAACTTGTCCTCGTGGGTTTTCCACCAAAGTCGCCATTCGTTTTGTATTTTCAGAGCCGAGGCTACATCCGGCGAGTTATCTCCAAATGACTGCCCCGTAACTTGGTTTAGGCTGGTGAGCACTCTTTCGCGCACAGTCGAATCCTTGTCGGCAATTGCATCGATCAGTGTCTCGACAGCATCGGGAGCTGTGGAGTACCGCAGCCCGTAAGCGGCATTCTTACGGGTTACGGGATCAGCACTGAATAGAAAGCGTTCCAGTTCAGGGACTGCTTCCGCCTTTCCAAGTTCTGCGATGGCGACCATAGCAGCCAACTGGACGTATTCGTTCTTGTCATCGGTATAACGTTCAATTAGACCCTGATAGCTGCCATCTCCGCTTCGGCCTAAGGCCTCGATCGCTCGGATGCGAGCGACTCCGTAATCCGTAACCGGCTTGTTTGGAGCGGATTCCGCGCTCGATTTGCCGGGCGCGATAACGTCGGCCAAAGCCGCTCTAGTCTCAGGTGTATTCATTCGACCAAGAGCCGCGACAGCGTGAAGAACAACAAACGGATCTTCGTCGCGCGAAAGCCTTAACGCAGTAGCTTCAAAATAACTGGGTGCGGTGGTAGCGAGCACATCCAAGGCCGCATGACGCACATCAGGATCGTTGCTGTGGAGGTTTCGCTCGAATTCCTGGAGGATACTCCGTATGTGCAATGGGTCAGCTGGTTCGAGATTGACTTCGAATTTCGAAGAGAAGATGAAATCATGAATCTCTCCGCGACTATTTCGAATGGGTACATGCCGCGTTGCGCTCACCGCGTACTTTCCTTCGCGTTCGAACCGATACCACGAATCTAGGGGCCACTCCCCGTGGATCACGTCCCCGGGAGCGAGCGGCGATTCGTCATCCTGACACGCAGCATCCCATGTCGCTCTGCAAGCCGCGCCGGACCCGCTTACCGAGAACGCATACGTGTCGAGACACTTGCTACCCTTTGCTGGAAGGTAAACGACCTGGTTGCCCGTGTTCTTGATTTCCACATTAAATATCACGGGCTCGCCGACGACATAACGCTCCTTCTCTGGATAAAACCGACCCTGCAGATCCTGCGCCGATGCCGAGAGGGAAGCGAACCACAAACCCCCGATCATTAAAACGCGCCTATTAGCAAGCCTGCCGTGCATAACTGTCGATGAGGGGGAATCCCGCTAAAGCGTTCAAAACCTAAAGATTATACCTTCCATCATGATGAAGCGCCCTATTAATTGGCGTAGCCAGGCGATTTCACTCTTTGAGAATTGGTCCGTGGTCAGTGAATGAAATCAGGATTTACCGAGAGTTACGGTCCGCAGTTACTGTCCACGGTAACGTTGCTACGGTCTACTTCACCCCGACAATCCTGGAGTTGACTTTGAATTCGTGATAATTGCGGAAATCAATGATGTTGTGACTGCACGCTGGGCTGCCCCGCTCACAGCCCAAGCTCTCGGCGTGGACCGGAAGCAGAACCGAGTTCCCGGCAATCGTTACGTAGGAATAATCCACCGCGGATTCGACCGTATCCATCGGGAAATCCGACGGCATGTTGGTGGCCTGCATCTCAATGCGCAAGACGCGCGCGGTTGCCGGATCCACCCATACGGAGCCTTTGTAAGCCGGACGCAGAGTCTGAGATTCCGCTTGCACCCTCCAGTGCGAATTCTCACTCTGCACTCGAAAGTCGTAAACCTGGGCATCGAGACCCGAGATGGGAGACGCACCGCCAGACTGGAACTGCGCGTCCGTATAGGGAGAAAAAAGATCGAGCAGTGTGGACGCAAATTCTCCGACGGACCAGGAGCCATTCAATTCCTGGATGCCTTTGTCCGTGGGGTGCTGATCGAGCTTCACGTTGCGATAACTTTCCTGTCCGTTGTTGTACGTGACTTCAGCCGAAACTATGTCCAGGAGCCTTTTGTCTTGGTCGCGTTGACCATACCGCGCCATGTACTCTTCGCAAATAAAATTGGGAAGCTTCTGTGAAAACTGAAGTGCCGCGTATCTCGCCCTTTCGATCAAGGGTGCGTCGGGACTCGGCGCACGCAAGCGTACGGAGTCCGCAGGGGGCGAAGCATCCTGCGACGGTTCGGGACAGGGAGGCAGATCCGGCTGCGAGCCTCGTTTCAAGATGGGGGGAGCGTTGGAGCAAGGAGGCGCGCCCTGTCCTTGCGATTGTGATTGTGTTGCGGGCGGCTGCGCGGACGATCCACTTTGCGCAATCAGGGGAATCGAAGCAATCAGAAAGAGGGAGAAGAGTGCGCCGAGGCAAGCGAATCTCCGACCCGAGCAAAAACTTCGATGCTCATTGTTTGGATGGGGCCCAGGATTCAGGATTTCCATTTTGCCTTCCCATCTGACATACAGGATACACCCGGTGTTGGATGTAATGTGCGAGCACGGGTTTGCCTTGCGTGGCTGACGGGGCAATCTGATGTACAGCCCATCGAAGACTTGAGCCACGGGCTTGCAAATCCTAGCTAGTGACTGAGAATGAGTGCGAATTGTATTCCACTTCTCTTTGCGTGTGGAAAGACGCCGATCCCGACATTTCCATCCTGAAGCAAGGTAGAGCTGGGTACGAGAAGCTGCAATAAGTCAAGTGACCGCTGTCAGGCGTTAGCACTCATTGACCATCAATGAGCGTAATGGGGATTCTTCGCCAATCAAGCCGCGAAACAGGGGCCACTTCCAACGCATCCTTTCGATTCGTTTCCGTTCAACTGATCCCGTATCCGCAAGAGAGCTTCGACGCTTTCCAGATCCCATGACGTTTTTCATAAACGACTGTCTCAAAATGAGCGCAGAGCTTGCCGCATACAAAGGAGTAATGCAGCGCGGCGCTCCCATGCTTCGCATCGAAAATGATCTCTGACAACGTCAGGAGGCCACTCTCAAAACCCGCCTTAACGGCGCCCTCGACCGACTGGCCCCTTCGCATCCAGCCTTCTTCTGGGTCGCTAATCTTGTGCGTTTTAGGATCAACAAGGCGGAGCCGATTCTCGTTGGCGAACTCCTCGGTCAGACGGTGAACCATCTTTCCGCGACGCGTCCTCGGGAACTTTTTCATACAGCCGCTGTAATCGCCGTCGTCCGGTTCAAGAATGTCGGTCTGCTCGGCGACATTAATCGTTCTCCCGTCGCCCCCTCGACGATAGTCGGCTAAGAAGGCTTGATATACCGCGATCTGCTCCTGCGTGAAAGGGGACGCCGAGACTCGCACCGAGTCCGTTTGAGCGTAACTCGGAGGGACAATCTGAAGAAGGACTAGAGCGGCAACTAGGCGTCTAAGCATGGTGAAGCTCCGAATAGGTCGCGGGCCGGCATTCGATCCTGCACTTCTTATCAACATTAGACACCGTCAGTCGGCAACCCGCTCCCCGGCGCGCAAGTCCGTGGTTGTTGCAGTCAGATGGGATGAGAAGGCCGGTCTCCGGACGGGATGCGGTGTACGCTCCCAAGCTATCGACGTGCTCAAGGCACAGATAAAAAGGAGACCGGCAATGAAGAAGGTTAGCACCGTAGGGGCAAAGCCGAGCAAGAAAATCTTTCAGCAGAAGTTAACCGTTGGATTGGATCTGGGAGATCGCAACAGCTGGTACTGCGTGCTGGACGAATCCGGCCAGATACAACTGGAGCAGCGCGTTCGCACGAATGCGAAAGCGTTGCGCGAAGTCTTCAGCGAGATGCCGCACAGCCGGATCGGGCTGGAGATCGGGACGCATTCGCCCTGGCTCAGTCGCTTGCTCAGCGAGTTGGGGCATGAAGTGATCGTGGCCAATGCGCGCAAGGTGCGGCTGATCGGGGAGAGCCGCAAGAAAGACGATCGACTGGATGCGCAGACGCTGGCGCGGTTGGCCCGGATCGATCCGGAGTTGCTGTATCCGGTGAAGCATCGCAGCGCGCAGGCACAAGCCGATCTCATGATGATTCGGGCACGGGCAGGGCTGGTGCGCGCCCGGACCGGGCTGGTCAACACGGCTCGTGGACTGGCCAAGAGCTATGGCGAGCGGCTGCGCGGATGCAACGTGCGGAATATGAATCCGGAGAAAGCCGAAGGCCTGAGCCCGGAACTGCAAAGCGCGTTGGAGCCGCTGTTGGCCGGCATTGAGGAGCTGAGTGAGCAGATACGAGGGTACAACGAGCGGATCGAGAAGCTGGCGCAGCAGAGCTACCCGCAAGTGGCGTTGCTGAAGCAGGTGAAGGGAGTGGGCACGCTGATCGGGCTGACGTTTTTGCTGACCTTGGAAGATCCACATCGTTTCCGCAAGAGCCGCGACGTGGGCTGCTATCTGGGGCTGCAGCCGGGACGAAGAAACTCCGGCCAGAGCGAGCCGCAGATGCACATCAGTAAGGAAGGAGATCCCTATCTGCGAACGCTGTTGGTGCAAGGTGCGCAGCACATCCTGGGACCATTCGGTGTGGACTGTGATCTGCGGCGCTGGGGCCTGAAGCTGGCCGAGCGGGGCGGAAGGAGCGGCAAGAAGCGAGCCATCGTTGCCACGGCGAGAAAACTGGCGGCGTTGTTGCATCACCTATGGGTCAGCGGAGAGCTGTACGAACCACTGCACAACAGCAACCGAGTGGCGCTGCCGGCGGCAGCTTGAAGCAAAAACACTGTTAGAAGGGGAAAGACAAAAGCCAAAGCCGAGTTCCGGTGACTGCGTTAATCGCCTGGCCCAGGTTCCACGCTGCGAGAGCAGAACCACAGGGCGCCAAACAGATAGCAGCACCGGCTGAAACGAGAACGCCCAATGTGCACCGAGCGACGCGAATCGCTCCTTGAGAGTGCGAATGGAAGCATGGCGACAGTGGCTACTCGGCGGGAGAAAAAAATCGTGTCCAATGAAGCCCGACAAGAATCGACTTGACTCCGACCGGCCTTCTCATGGAAGGCGTTTACAATCAAAACCGAATCGCTGCGATCTCTGTGCCTCCCTCACTTCACCCCCAACTGCCAGAACAGAAACGAATAAATATCCGTATACTCCTCAATCTGTTTGGTAACCGGTTTCCCCGCGCCATGCCCCGCCTTACTCTCAATCCGCAACAAGATCGGCCGGGTCCGGCTCGTCCCATTCTTCGCTTCCCCCTGCATCTCCGCCGTCATCTTCCGAGCGTGCATGGGGTCGACACGCGTATCCGTATCCGCCGTCATAAACAGAATCGCCGGATACTCCACCCCCGCCTTTACATGGTGATACGGCGAATAAGCATAAAGCCACTTGAACTGCTCTGGATTGTCCGCACTCCCGTACTCCGGAATCCACAGCTTGGCAATCTGAAAATCCTGATAGTGCAGCATGTCGAGCAGCGGCACCTGGCACACCACCGCGCGAAACAAGTCCGGACGCTGCGTCATCATCGCCCCCATGAGCAGCCCCCCATTCGAGCCTCCCTGAATCGCCAGATGATTCGTGTCCGTATATTTCTCGGAAATCAAATGCTCCGCCGCCGCAATCATGTCGTCAAACACGTTCTGCTTCTTGTCCAGCATGCCCGCCCGGTGCCAGTCTTCCCCAAACTCCGAGCCGCCCCGCAGGTTGGCCACGGCATAAACCCCGCCATGCTCCATCCACAAATACGCCGTGCGGCTGAACGTCGGCGTCAGGCTGATGTTGAACCCGCCATAAGCCGTCAGCAATGTGGGGTTTCGACCGTCTTTCTTCAACCCTTTCTTGTGCACCACAAACATCGGCACCCGCGTCCCATCCTTCGAGTGAAACCACTCCTGCTGCACTTCATACCCAGCGGCATCAATCGAAGGCGCAGCCACCTTGGCCCACAGCGTTGTCGCGCCGCTCTTCAGGTCATAACGATAAATCGAGGGCGGGATGGTAAACGATTGAAAGCCGTAAAAAACCTCGTCGCGGTTCCATTTGCCTTCGGCCTCTGAAACCGTGCCAATCGCCGGCAGCGTAAGGTCGCTGATCTTCTTGCCTGCGAGATCGAAAACTTTAAGTTGCGAGCTCGCATTCTGCTCGTACTCCGCGAAAAGCTTCCCCCCCCACACCGCGGCGCCCTGCAGCACCGCGTCCGTCTGCGGGATTATTTCTTTCCAGCTGCCCCGGTCGTACGTGCCCGCATCGGTCACGAACACGCGGTAGCGTGGCGCGCCCTCGTTGGTCACAATGTAGATCTTTCCGTCGTACACCGTCCCGCTGTAGAGGAAATTCTTGCCCGTGGTAACCCGCGTCGGCGGCGTGCCCGCCTTCAAGTCCATCAGGAACAGCTCAGTCTTGGTCCACCCCTGCTCCACCGTGATCAGCAGCCAGTGGCCGTCGTTTGAAAGCTCCACTCCCGGCCAGTCTTCCGGATCGCGCCCTTCGCCAAAGATCGGCGGATCGGTCGCCGGATCCGTTCCCAGCAGGTGGTAGAACACGTGACGGTTGTACATCTCCTGCCCCTCGGCCACTTCGCCCTTCTTGGGATAACGCGTATAGTAGAAACCCACGTCATCCAGCGTCCACGCAATGCTCGCCGCGCGCGTTCGCTCAATCGTATCCGCCAGCAACTTGCCCGTCTTGGTATCGATGATGTGCAGCGTGCTCATCTCTGACCCGCTCGGCGAAGTCCCGTACACCACATACTTGCCCCGTTCCGAGGGCTCGTACCAGTCCAACGCGATGGTGCCATCGGCCGACAGTCGGTTGGCGTCCACCAGAACCCGGTCCTGGCCTTCCACGCCCTCTCGCACATAAAGGATGGGCTGATTCTGCATGCCCTCGCGCCGCGTGTAGAAATAATATCTTCCCGCCACCTGCGGCACCCCAATGCTGCCGATGCTCAGCAGTTCCGTCAGCCGGTTATGGATCGCCGCCCGTCCCGGCAGGGGATCAAGCACCGACCGCGTATAGGCCATCTCTTCTTCCGCCCACTTCTCGGTCTCCGGACTCTTGCCATCTTCCAGCCAGCGATAGTTGTCCACCACGGTTGTCCCGTGGAAGTTTTCCGCGAGCGGCCGTATCTCGGCCTTGGGAGGACCCGAAGGCACAGCAGACTTGGCGTCATCGGCCGCGTAAACCGCGGCGGCAATAAGCAGCAGGGAAGCAACCGTCCAAAACAAGCGAAACCCTCCACACATAACCACCTCACTCGGAATCCATGCGGCAAAGCTCAACCAGCAATCGCAGCGCCCGCCCCTCGAACCCGTTAGAGTACCAAAAACCCGTCTCTCAGGTTCCCCGGCAATTGTGCAGTTAGCCCGCACTCAACCCGCAGTCCGCCCGCAGCGGTCGTCATGGTCTGCCCGCAGAAGGTTGTGCGATACCTTCCTAGATGAGCCGCCACCACCTAGATGAGCCACGACCACCGGGGAGGCGATGTCCCAGTTTGCCTTTAGCACACTACCACCGCACACAAAGCATTTTCACAGTGCGCGGCGGGATGCTATCATAACCCGTGAAG
>JBARJF010000027.1:0-124988 GCA_049800135.1 Candidatus Sulfotelmatobacter sp. | reverse complement strand
GTCGTGGCCGCTGGGGCGGAGCGCGGCGGAGCCGGGCGCCGATTGCCCAGTCCCATCCGATGCGGCGAATTTTCGCGAGACTCGGGGATTGCGGCCGGCGGGACGCGATGCTCTGCAGGCGCTGCTGGCATTCTCCGCGCTCCATCAGCAGGTGCGGCAGCGGCGCGCGCTGGCCTCGCGCCTCAATGGATTCGACAGCATCGCGCTCCCTAGTGAATTCGAGGCGAGTGAGCAATTCGTACTGGACGAAGTGTTGCAATTGGTGGCGGAACGCGCCATCGCCATCACCGGGGCGGACGGATTGGGAATCGCCCTGGCGGAAAACAATGAGATCGTTTTGCGTGCTTCGGCAGGCACAGTCAAACCCGATGTTGGCCAGCGCATCCAGCGCGACTCGGCGTTCTCTGGAGCATCTTTCCGCACGGCGCAGATTATCCGTTGCGACGATACCGAGACCGACGAACGCGTAAACCTCAAGGCCTGCCGGCAACTCGGCGCCCGGTCCATGGTGGCGGTTCCTCTGTGCGGAAGGCGCCGCGTCATCGGATTGCTCGAAGCTTTCTCGGCCGAGCCCTTCGGGTTCAATGACACCGACATGAGCAGCCTGGAGCTTCTGGCGGAACTGATTCTGGGAGCGCTCAAGCCCGAGGATGAAGACCGCTTCGCCGAATCGGCGCAAGTGGCGGAAGCGGAATTGACCGCGCCCGCGATTACGGCGTCCGCGGCTCCGCCGGTTGAAAAAGATTCCTCCGAGAAAACAGCCGGAGCGTTAACCGCTGCGCCCAAACTCGAGAACGCACTTGAAGCGGCGCCCGCGGCGCTTGCACCCGCCGTGGTTATGCCCGCGCCCGAGGCAGCGCTGGAACCTGAGAACGCGCCGGCACCAATGCCCGCGCCGGACCTGAACGTCGCAGCCGAGCACGCGGCCGAAGACGCGCTTACCCCCGAGAACCTGCCGGAACCCCAACGCTCTGCCGGCCATCATCCGGGAATTGTGCTGGTCCTGGTGCTGGTGGTGGTCGCGGTGCTGATGGCTGGAGGGTTATGGTGGAAACTGAAGAACGCGCAGCTCGGCGAGGTATTGGTTCAGCCGGCTCGCAAAACGATGACGAAGCGCGTGGCCGCGCAGAAGCCGCCGGCGCCTCCGCTCACGCCATCTCCGGCGAACTCAGCTTTGGTCGCTCCAGCTTCGAACCCTTCACCCGATGCGAACCTGGACGGGCAAGCGAACTCAGCCGCCGGCGCCACCGCCACGGATGCGGATACCACATCGGAAGCTTCCAGCGCAGAGGCCACGCCGCAGGAAGTGGCGAAGTTCCCGCGGGTCACCGGGATTCGGCATTGGTCTTCGGCGGATTCGAGCACGGTTGTGCTTGACCTGGAAGATCAAGTGCAATACGAGGCACATCGCCTGACGCATCCTGACCGGATTTATTTTGATTTGCACGATACGTCGCTGGCTCCCGAGCTTGCCGGAAAAGTAATCGACATCGGCGACGCGCTGATCGCGCGGGTTCGAGTGGCACAGCCGGTCGCCGGTTTGACCCGCGTAGTGCTCGAGACCAAGGGTGATTCGATCTATTCCGTGAGCCTGGAGCCGAATCCCTATCGCCTGGTGGTGCAGGTGCGCAAGCCGGGCGTCAACCCCACGGCTCGGGTAAATCTTTTTCCGGGCGCCGCGCAGGCGGAGCAGCGAAAGCTGGCGATCACCATCCCTCCGCCGACGCCCGAAGATTTGCAACTGCGGGCGCGAGTGCCGAAGCTGCGCATCGTGGTGGATGCGGGCCACGGCGGCTGGGATCTGGGAACCGTCGGACGTCACGGGTTGCTGGAAAAAGACCTGGTGCTCGAGATTGCGCAGAGATTGGGCAAGCTGCTGCAGAGCCGACTGGGCGCGGACGTGATTTTCACCCGCACTGACGATAGCTACATCCCGCTCGATGAACGGGCCGAGATTGCCAACCAGGCGCAGGCCGATCTGTTTATTTCGGTGCATGCCAACTACAGCGATCTGCCCTCGGCGCGCGGCGTGGAAACCTATTATACCAACTTCTTTTCGACCCCCGATGCCAAAGACATGGAAACCCGGGACCCCGACCATGCCAAGAATGAGAGCGTGGCGACGCTCTCGCCGACCGCATTGCACGACAAAATCGAGCAGTCGCGCCGCCTCGCCGCCAGCGTGCAGCGCTCGCTCTACGGAACTTTGTCGGTACACAATCCCGGGCTGCGCGACCGCGGCGTGAAAGAGGCTTCCTACGTGGTGCTCACCGAGACCGCAATGCCGGGAATTCTGGCGGAGGTTTCCTTCGTCAGCAGTCCCACCGACGAGCAAAAGCTGCGCAGCGACGGATACCGCGAAGAGATTGCCGAAGCGCTGTATCGCGGCATCGCACGCTATGCGGCTGCTTCGCACGGGGTAAAAGTGGCGGCTCGATAGTAGGCGCGCTTGCCAAGGGCTGTGGATTTCTACCCGAAAATAAAGTTTGCGGCGGTGTTTCCGGTGGGAAGGTTTGCCGGTGCACGCGCGGGTTTAAGTCTCGATACCCCCTCCCCCCTCCCCCCTGGGGGTCTAATGGAATCATCGGGTTAGCAAGAAATTCCCGGTAAAATCCGGATGTCAAAGAACTTAGAGGGACGATTATTCACTTCACACAAATTTGAGGTAAACTGAAAACGCCGTGACAGGGCCAGTTCCGACAGGTGTCCGAGGCGTACCTTGACAGGGCCGCGAGAATATCGCAAGCTTGGAGCGTTATGATTTTGGCGGAGGGCGGGGGGATCGGACCCCTTTCCTTTCGGAACTCCCGTTTATAAGACGGGTTCTGTCGCCAGACAGTCGCCCTCCTCGTAAGAGGGGGTCACCACGGGCCGTGTCGGCATGTCATCCTCGTAAAATGCTTACCGACATGGCCCTTTGTATTTTCGCCTCCCGCACGGCAACCCTACGCGGTACGGTCGGCTAACGTTCTCCTCATTGTCGTGATCTCCGAAAAACTCGCTGGCAGTCTCAGGCGCTTTTGACGGGCGGCTGAACCCACTCGAAGGTATTGGGGTGTCCGCCCTTTCCACGATTGATGATCCGCAGTTCGCCCTGTTTACGAAGTTGGTACAGAGCATCCGAAACTGCCTTCTTTGGATCGCTGCTGGTGAAGGGGTAGTTGGATAGTCGCTCCAAAACCTGTACGGCATCCACTCGCGACATGCTCTGTTTCAGGGATCGGATTTCGTCGCGTAGAAGGCGCGGGACGGCGGCCTTCAGCGGGACAACTTTCACGTCATTAGCTTTCCGGGTTCCCTGTCCGTTGCTGGCCGATGACCCCAAAAGCCGCGTCAGACGGACTGCTCGCTCGGTTGCTTGCAAGGCTTCACGAATGCGTTTGGCCTTCGCTTCGCATTCTTTGAGTTCTCGGCGTAGATAGGCGGGACGTAGAGTTACGTCGTGTTCGACTCGATCAGTTTTCATGTCACCCTCGTGCCCACTACTCTAGTGCAGTAACGGGTAGCAGGTCAAGGGACTCGTGCACGAGGTCGCTCACTACGTCGCAGCGAGTACCGTAGCGGCAGGGTGGTTTTCGAGGGGGTGTAGACTGATTTTTTATGAAGGCCGACAAGGGACAATTCGACGAAGTGCTCCGCCGGATGCTGGCAAAGCCTCCGCAGAAAACCGCCGCGATAAAGGCTCCAAAGAAGCCTTCTAAACCTTCTCAGAAGTGAGCGCGTCGAAAGTCAAGGGCGCGAATCCCGCCAAGCGACGAACGGTTTCCATGAATGCGCCTTCGTCTTTGCGACGATTGAAGCGATAGGAAAACTCGTCGAGATATCGCTGGAGATGCTTTATCGAAACGAAGTGGAAACTACCAGTGATGCCGCGCTTGAATAGCGAGAACGCGCTTTCGATTGTGTTCGTGTGAACATCGCCCCGAACGTAGTTCTTTTCCTTGTGCCGGATGGTTTCGTGCTTTGCCACGCAATAGCCGTCGAACGCCACAGGATAGATGTTGGATTCGTCAGTGATGACGCGCTCAACATCGCGGGACACAAGCTCCTTCACCAGTGGCGCGACTTTCTTGGATGTTGCGCTGCCCTTTCCGATATGACGGAGGCGAAGTTCTCCGCCGCGCTGAATCATTCCGATCACAGCTTCTTTTTCTTCCCATTTGCGGTTGCCGCGATCTTTTTTCCGTATTGTTTTTCCGCCGACGTAGGTCTCGTCGATTTCAACGATCCCACCTAGTTGCGCTATCGTGCCCTCTGCCATCGCTTGGCGGATTCGATGATTCAAATACCAGGCTGTCTTGTATCCGCCGATTCCGAGATCGCGCTGAAGTTGCTTTGCGCTAATCCCCTTCTTCGCATTCAGGACGAGCGCGATTGCTTGGAACCAAACTATCAGCGGCAGATGAGTGTCATGGAAAATCGTGCCAGACGTGGGGGTGAATTGATTGTGGCAGGACTTCTCTAAGCAGAGGTAAAACCACTTGCGACGATTTTTCGAGTCGGCCTTGCGATCTACGCGCTTCACGTCTTTGCCGCCACAGGCAGGGCAGCGCACGATTCCATCCGCCCATCGCATCATTCCGATGTAGGTCAAGCACTGCTCGTCGGTGGCGAACTTCTCGTAGGCTTCCCGGATATTCATGAAGCCATGCTAACGAAATCCCTCGTTTGTGTCAAGTGAATAATCGTCTTTAGAGGTCAAAATCCTGAAAACAAAGGACTTAGGGCAGGGCGATTTTCTCTCTGGGAGACCGTCACTGCCTCGACCATGATCGCTGATTTGAATTGCGGGGGCAAGGTTAGGTGTCACACGGGGGTTGTGGAAAAGTGCGCTGGGTACCCAGGTCTCGCAGAAGCGGCGAGACCTGGGGCACCCGGCTGGTTCGGATTGAGTCAGTTGCCTGCCGGGACGCCGCCGTATTCTTGCAGCCACTTCAATTCTTCGCGCACTTTGATTTTTCCGTGCCAGGGATTCTTGTCGAGTTCGTGGCCTTCGCCGGGGAAAATCAGCAGGGCGTTCGGTATGCCCAGGGAATAGAGCGCGTGCTCTAACAGATAATCTTCCAGCACGGCTACGCGGATGTCGTCGGCGCCGGCGACCATGTGCGTGGGGGTGCGAACTTTTTCGATCTGAAAGATGGCGGCTTCGTCGTGATAGCGCTGTTGCGCTTCCCAGGGACGGCCGCCGAGGAAATAGGCGTCGTCGAAAGTGGTGTCGTCGTTGCCCCAGTTGCCGACGTGCTCGACCGCGCCCGCTCCGGTGACAGCGGCTTTCCAGCGGGTGGATTGGGTGATGAGCCAGTTGGTCATGTATCCGCCGTAGCTGTAGCCGCCGACGGTGAGGCGATCGGGATCGGCGATGCCGTCTTTGACCAGAGCATCGACACCTTCGAGAATATCTTTGCCGGGACGCGAGACGATGACAGGAACGATTTGCATGAGGAACTTGTCGCCGTATCCGGTGGAACCGCGGTAGTTGGGCTCGAAGACGAGCCATCCGTTGGTGGCGGCGAGCGCGGCCCACTGGTACCAATCGGCTTCGAAGTGGTTGCCGTCGGCGTCGGCGGGACCGCCGTGAATGAAGGTGAACATGGGCAGATGCCTGGCTTCGAATTTGCCGGGAGGATAAATCAGCATGCCTTCGATGGTGGTTCCGTCGTCGGCCTTCCAGTGGTAAGGCTTGCCTTGGGGAAGATCGCGTTCGGTGAAAAGCTGGTTGAACGAAGTGATGGGGCGAGCCTGATCGAGCTGGCCGGCGCTTTCCGCGAAATAAACTTCGGAGGGCTTTTGCAACGACGAATACACGAAGGCAACGCGCGGGGAATGCGATTGGGTTGCGAGGTGTTCGTAGGCGCCAGCCCAGCCGTTGAACTTGTGGAGGGAGTCGGAGGGCGTGGCGGCAGTATACATTTGGACTTCGGTGCCAACGCGCGCGGCTACGACCACGCCATTGCCGTAGGGACTGTAGCTGACGATCTCGCCGATGAAATCACGGGCCCACTGCTCGACGGCTCCGGTTTGGCTGGCCGGCTTTTCACTGTCGGGCTTTTCGCTATCGGGCTTTTCGCTATCAACCCAGTAGAGATGAGGCTGGAGATCGCGATAGGGACCGGTTACGTCTCCCACTTCGACGGTGAAGAAAATGTGGCGATTGTCGCCGGCCCAGTGGAGGTTGCCTTCGACCGCCTGATTGCGGGTGAGGCGGCGCGGCGGTGTTGTGGGTGGATTGTTCTGGCTGCCGGCAGCCGCGGTGCTTGGCATGCTGGGTAGATCTACCGCGTAGATTTCAACGTCTTCGACTTTTTCCTGACGCTGGTTGATGGCATCGGAGACGAAGGCAAGCTTGCTGCCGTCGGGCGAAGTAACCATGCCTTCGACGCGCAGGGGCGAAGTGGCCAGGACCTGAGCACCGGGAGTGCGATCGGAATCCTTTTCGGCGTCGGATTCTTCCTTGGCGCCTTCGGCGGCGTGGCGGGCCAGAGCGGCGGCGAGGTTGAGAGAGAAGATGGTGTCTCCGCGTTCGGCGGTGCGATATTGCACCACATCTTTCCATTGCTTTTTGTAGTCGTCTTTTTGGGCTTTGGTCCAGGGATCGCGGGTGGCGAAATAGAGGGTGCGAGAATCGGCCGACCAGGAAAAGGTGTGGACTTCTTCCCCGCCCTGAGTCAGCGGAATGGCCTCGCCGCCGGTGGGAGAAATCAGGTAGATCTGGGTGACTTCTTTGTCGCTGTCTTTGTCTCGCTTGCCTTTGTCGCCATTGGGTTTGCCATCGCCGGAACCGGAAGCTTGATCGGAGTTTGCCTGGCGATCGGAGAGGAACGCAATCCAGCGGCCGTCGGGCGACCACTTGGGATCGGAGTCGTGACCGGATTCGGTGAGTTGAATCAGCGATCCGGACTTGGCGTGGTCGCGGTAGAGCCAGAGATCTTTGCGGAAGATTTGCCGGTCCCAGTCGGCGCGGTCGGTGGCGATTACCACGGAGTCGCCGTCGGGAGCGAGAGCGACGGCTGAGTACTCCACGGAGTTGAAGAATTCGTCGAGAGTGAGCCGAGGTTTATCCGCGGCGAAGGCCAGCGATGAGGCAAAGAGAGCTGTGATCAGGAGGATGCGAGGTTTGGAGATTTTCATAAGGGATCCCGGGCGGGAATTAGGTTTATACAACGGCGGGTTTGTCATTAGCAACTTACAAAATGGATGGAAGTGTCTCGGGGTCAGGGCCCGGATCGTGTCTTAAATTCCTTAACCCAGAGGACACCGAGGCACACAGGGACGGGGATCGAGAATTGGCGTTCACTGCACGGGCTCGGCGTTTCGCAGAGCCTGGTCGAGCGGCTGGCCGGGATGGAAAACACCTTCCACGAGGCGCCAGCCATCGTCATAGTGGCGAAAGCTTACGGTAGAGCGGTAGTGGAGGTCGCTGGAATAAATGGCCGCGCCAACCTCGTTCAGGGGAATCCATCTCCAGGTAAATTCGACATCGGCAACGTTGCCCTGCCGGGCGATGCCGGTGACGGCGACCAGTTCGCGGCGCGCGGCGGGAATGCTGAAGGATTGCTTTTCCGCGTCGCCGGCCGCGATCAGACTTTGAAATGTGTCCACACCTGAGGGGGTAAGCGTGACATCCCAGCACGGCGGCGGAGCCAGAACCGGCGGGCAGGCGACGCTGGCGCCGGAAATCCAGCCGTGATGCTGCAGCGCGAGATAGTCGGGGGAAAGGTAATCCTGATTGGAGACAACGCCGACGCGCAGGTCGAACTGCCGCGGAGTGCGGAAGGTCTCGGAGCTTGCGATCAGATCGGCGGTGAGACGGCGGGTGAGAAAGTCGCGGGGAGAACAGGAGGCGAGCAGCAACAGGCACGCTATGCACAGTACGAGGGTGGATGGTTTCCGCATGAATGAACGAGAGTCAAAAAAGGAAGCGAGTCAAACGCGCGAACGATTGCAGCGCGCGGCTCGCGCAGATCCTTCGTTGCGCAAAGAACGCTTGTTCAGGATGACATTCCTACCGGATTGTAACGAAAAGGGCGCTCTTGCGCGGCAAGAAAGGAATGGAGGCGATCTGACCTTGGAAATGAGTGGGCCAGCGGCCGGGAATTGTGGTGGCGCAATGCGGACAACGGCCATCGGGAGTGAGGCGGTAATCTCTAATGAGATAGCCGTGGCGCGCGATCAGAGTTTCGTTGCACTTTGGACAGCGCGTGTTTTCCCAAGGACCAACCATGCCGGGAAGGTTGCCGGCGTAGATGTAGCGAAGGCCGGACTGCCGGCCGATTTCGACGGCGCGCAGCAGGTCTTCGGAATTTGTGTCACGCGCGACATCGTTTTGCATTTTGTAATCGCCGTGAAAGGCGGTGACATGCCAGGGAATGTCGGGCGAGATGCCGGCGAGGAATTCGGTGAGTCGTTGCAGTTCGCCGGTATCGTCGTTGAAGCCGGGGATGAGGAGGGTGACGATCTCAAGCCAGAGACCCATCTGGTGAATGCGGCGGATGCTGTCGAGAATGGGAGCGATGCGACCACCGAGTTCGTGGTAGTGACGGTCGTCAAAACTTTTGAGATCGACTTTGTAGAAATCGAGCCAGGGGCGGACGTATTCGAGAACCTGCGGAGTGCCGTTGCCGTTGGAAACGAAGCCGGTGAGAAGCCCGGCGGCTTTGGCTTCTTTGAAGACGGCTACGGCCCATTCGCTGGTGATCAAAGGTTCGTTGTAGGTGCTGACCAGAATCCTGGCGCCCTGGGAGATGGCATCGCGCAGAAGGTTTTTGGGTGAGGCGTCGAGTGGAGGCGAGACGGCGCTGGGATCGCGCACCGCCTGCGACGTAACCCAGTTCTGGCAATAGGCGCAGTGCAGATCGCAGCCCAGCATGCCAAAGCTGTAGGCAAGCGCGCCGGGATGGGCGTGAAAGAACGGCTTCTTCTCGACCGGGTCGCACTGGGTCCCGGCAGTGTATCCCCAGGGAACAAAGAGCGTTCCGCCACGGTTGTAGCGGACCTTGCAGACGCCGGGCTGGCCTTCGGGGATGGGGCAGCAGTGTCCGCAGGCGAAGCAGCGCAGGCGATTCTTGTCGAGCTTTTGGTAAAGGCCGGGATCGGCTTCGCGAACGCGCTGGTCGAGAATGGTGCGAAGAGTAGACACGGGCTCTCTTTCATTCTAACGCCGCTAGTCTAACGCCGCGACTTCTGGGACCGCGCATTCTGAGGCCGCGGAGCGGACCCGCTAGAAACGCTGCCGTGGTGGAAACGCCTGGCAGAGATGATGGCGGCGCAGGCGGGTAAGGATGCTAAACCGCGCTCAGAATTACAGCTTGACCTCGAGATGATGGAGTGATGTAAGAACGACCGGTAATTTCAGAATAAGCGCGTGATCGAACTTCCTAGCGACCGGGATCGGGCTTGGTGGCGAGTTCATGCTGCTGGTACCAGATGTCCGCTTGCTGTTCGATGGCTGCGGCCTGGGCACGAGTCATGTGGGAAGCGAGGAACCCAGCAAAGATTTTGCTGTTCTTGTCACCGGAGGCGCGGGCTAGAACGCTCCAGAAATAAGCCTGGCTGAGGCTGGGGGGAACGCCGCGGCCGGCCCAGTAACGGGTGCTTAGCGCGACTTGAGCTTTTACGCTGCCGTTCTCGGCCGCTTTGGTAAACCAAGCGGCGGCTTCCTTATCATCCTGGGTCACGCCATCGCCGGAGGCGTAACGAAGGCCCAGAGCATTTTCGGCTTCCGGGTTACCCTTTTCGGCGAGTTGCTGAAGTTGGTCGAGGGTTGCGGTCTCGACCGAGGGGGCTGGCAGCACGAGGGCGGCCGGCTGCGGCGGACGCGATGAAGCGAGAACGGTTTGATCCACATTTCGCGAATGTATTCGAAGCTCTTCCTGGATCCACGGAGCCAGGATGAAGCCAAGCGCCAGCGCGATGGTGGCAGCCGCGCAGATGAGCAAGTAAAGGTGAGTGCGTGGCAGGTGAATACCGCCGACCTTGTCTCCATCGCCTGGCTCGGCGGATGCATCTTTCTTTTCCGTTTTCGCCTGGGGATCGTGAGCAAAAAGAACGCTGCCGGGAGGTGGAGTAAAAGGCTTCGGAGCAGCCGGAGGCGGGGCGGGATCGTGCACACGCAAGGCGCGATTGACTGCGGCAAGAACCGTCTCCGCGAAACGTTGCAGGACGGCACTGTCGTCCACACCAAAGGCGCCAGGTTGCGCGGAAAACACCTCGAGCAGGCCAACCACTCTTTCACCCAGGCGCACGGGCGCGGCGAGCATGGAGCGGATGCCAAGAGCGCGGCAACTCTGGCGATCCACGCGTTCGTCGGTTTCAGTGTCATCGCAGCGCAGCATTCTTCCGGTGCGCACGCAGGCGCCAGAAAAACCCGAGCCCACTTGCAAGGCTGCGCCCAAAGGCGGCGCGGCGGGGCCGGCGCAGGCCCGGCAGATCATGGTACCGGCGTCTCTTCCGGCAAGGGCAATGGCGGCGCCGGAAGCGCGAAGCAAGGATTGCGACCGGGAAGCGACCAAAGCAAGAATGGCTTCGAGATCGGAGCCAAGGGACTCCGCTTCTCTCTGCACGGCAGAAGCAGCGGTCAGCGTGTCAGTGTAGTTCGGCCGGATCAGGGATTGCTCGGGAATGACGGAGGACGGCGCCGCGGAAGACGCGGCGTTGGCAGCCCCAGCCATGGCGTTGAGGAACAGCCACTCTCGCAAGCGGTACTGAGCAGAATTGGTTAGAAGCGGAAGACTGAGGCCAACACGTCCAGTGGAGTCCGACCAAACCACGCGGGCGATGGCGCAAATCGGTCCGCGGGCTTCGGCCAGATCGAGGCACAACTCCACCTTCTGGTTGGGTTCCATCGGCGATGGGCACTGCACGGCCACGCCAACCTCGCTGATGTCGAGGACTTCGTAGAGATCAAGCATGTCGTTTTTGGAAACGCCGCTGAAACTGGCGTAGGCGGGCGCATGCACTTTTTGGCGCACACGACGACGGCGGTTCAGGGAAGCGGGTCGATACTCCTGGACGGTGGCCGACATTGGAGAACCCCGGATCGAACTCCTGTTGGGTACATATTAACCCCAGATTGTGGAAAAGTAGCAAGGAAGAAATGGAAAACGCAGGGAAAGGAGGGAAGGCGGGAAAGTGGCCAAAACGCCAGACCCTAGCCCAAGCGGCGCAGGAGCTGGGCCTGATGCAGGCTGGAGATGCGGGAAATGGCGGCGACCATCATGCTGGAAAGCAGCTGCATGGTGGCCACATCGCGCTGGTCGAAGGCGCTTGGAGAAGACGACAAGACTTCGAACACGCCCAAGGTGCGGCGATAGTAGCGGAGCGGAGAGACCAGAATGGAGCGAACTCCCAGGCGGCGGCAACTGGCGAGGTCCACGCGAGGGTTGCGCTCGGCGTCGTGGCAGAGCATAACTTCGCCGGTGCGCACGGCTTCGGCGGAGATGCCAGCATCAGTCTGCAAGCGTACACCGAGGTCGGGAGCGGTGCGGCCGGCGCGGGCGCGGCATACGATTTCGTCGCCGGCACGCAGAGCGATGGCCGCACCGGTCGCACCGGTGAGGTGCTGGGCGCGCTCGGTGATGGCACTGATGGCGGGTTCAAGATCCAGTTCGGCGGCGCGAATGTCGAGTTCTTCTCCAGAATGCACGGCACGAAAACCAGAGACAGGATGGGCGGCGTTGGCGACGCGAAGCTGGCTGCGAAGAGCACTCGAGGGCATGCGAGCCTGATGGCCGGCGAAGTTTGAGACCTCCCTGTCTAATATCTGAGGGTCCGGGACCGTGCGCAGCAAGTCGCGAACCAGGCGGTCGAGTTCAGAATCGGTGATGAGATGAGCGGTCTGCTGCTGGCCAAGCGATCCGCCCAGCACGCGGGAAAGGCTGAGCAGTGCAGGGTTTCCACAAGCCAGGCAATAGGACCGGGGGTTGGCGCTGATCAGTTCGCACTGGACACAAAAGGTAGCGGACTGAAGCGGAACGAAATGAACATCCTTGAAAGTAGTGCCATAAATCGAATTGCCAAACATGATTGCGTTATCCTCGGGTACGACAAGAGAAGACCAAGGTAAACACATGCGAAGGGGTTAGACAGTGGCCGAAATGGTTCCCCATGTGGAAAAGTCCGGGCAGGTTGGACGGGCCGCGACCGGGCGGGAACATAGGAGCAATTTATGAGTGTGCAAACACTTGCACCAGTCGACACGCAGGACTTAAATATTATTTTGACGGGCGGTTGGATCGGCAATTTCTCTGGATTGGCTATTGATTTGGTGATGGTGCTGAGCTACAATGGGTGCACGTTCGAGGCGGCAAGCTTTGAGCGATTTGGGGGAAAGCATGCAGTGGACAGCACCCGCTTTTGAAGAAGTTTGCTTGAACTGTGAGATTAATTCCTACGTTAGCGCGAAACTGTAAGGTCCGCCCTCCCTACTGATTCTTCAAGCCTGAGGCAGGCAGTAGCACGCTTGTAAGCTGTGAGGTGTTTTCCGCCTGTTATCAAAACTACTCTTAGAAGCTCTCAGCCAGCCTGGGCAGCGACAAATCCCCGATCATCCAGATCTGTGCGCGGAATCATTTCCACGGTAGCTCGTTGAAGAGCGCGGTCGAGCGCATCGGCCAGAGCGACGGGGAAAGCCGCCGTCAGGAGATTGATATCAAGCTGTAGATCCCGCTGCGAATACAGCCGGTGAACCTGTAGAACACCGCGGCGGCGGTTGGATGAACTCACCAGGTCGAGCGACAGAGTCCAAACCGCCAAACCCTCCAGAGATCTGGCGCCTCTTGTTTTACCCCAGCGAAAGGATCCTTCGGCGCGCCGCGGCTGCACGCCGGGCTCAAGCGCGTCGCTGGGATGGGATTCGCCTGGAAAGAGCTTAAAGTGAACGTCAAAGCTGTCAAAGTCGTTGGAGCTGAAGGCCGCCTCCAGAACGCGCCGAATCTGGTCGTAGTCACGGGCCGCTTTGAGTTCTTCCGTGGCGCGGCGGATGGCCAGGTTGTTGATGACGATCTGGCGCTGCTCGAGGGTGCGATGGGCAACGCGGCCCAGTTCACCCAATTCTAGATAGCCCAGACGCTGGACGCCGATCCAGATGCCGATTCCGAGCACGGCGAGAACCAGGCCGAGAGAGCTGCCCGTCGGCCAAAGCAAGAACAGGCTGAGAAGAGCGAAAACGGCGGAAACCGCGTAAAGCACAATCACGACCTGGCGATGAGTGAGGCCGTGCTGCAGCAATTTGTGATGGATGTGTTCACGGTCGGCGGTAAACACGGGGCGGCCGCCGATCACCCGCCGGAGGATGGAGAGCGATGTCTCCAGAATCGGCAGGCCGAAGGAAACCACGGGAATGGCAACCGCCACGATGGTGGGAGACTTCTGTGCCCCTGCCAGAGCGATAGCGCTGAGCAGGAAGCCTATAAAGAGACTGCCAGAATCGCCCAGAAAAATAGTCGCCGGGTTGAAGTTGTAGCGCAAGAAGCCGAGAATCGCGCCGGCCAAGGCAATGGACATCATCGTAACCAGGGAGTGTCCATTCAACAGCGCGACCACGAATGCCACCAGCGTGGAGAACAAGGCGGAACCGGCGGCCAGACCGTCGAGGCCGTCGATCAGGTTGAAGGCGTTGGTAATCGCCAGAACCCACACAATCGTGACGGGCAACCCCACGAACCAGGGCAGTCGGTGCTCGCCGAACAGGACGGGGAGATTGACAATGCGAAGACCGCCCATGAATAACATGGTGGCGGCAAGAGCTTGAACCGCGAACTTGAAGTAGGGGCCGACTGCATAGAGATCGTCATAGACACCCAGCAGGAAGACCAGCGCCGCCGGCACCAGGATGGTGAGCAGCGTCCGCAGGGAAAAAGCCGAGTGCAAGCGGGGAATGTAAGGGACCAGAACAGCGGCCGTCAACATGGTCAACGAAAAAGAAATGAAAATTGCGACTCCACCCAGACGCGGCAGCGGGCTGGAGTGCAAGTGCCTCTCCTGAGAAGGGATCGCCACCCACCCGCGCCGGGAGGCAAAGTCCCGAACATAACGAGTAAGCACGAACGAGAAGAACAACGACAGGAAGAAAATTGCAAAGAAGGCTACGCTCAATTATCCTCCCTCGGCCCATCAATTACGAACATCGGCGCAAGATCTTCATCCGACGATAAAGTATTGCAGCAGCGCGATGCGGCTGGTAGTGAGTTAGCAGGTTCGTCTAATCCCGTCGGCGTTTGAGGGTTATTGCGAATCTAGCAGTCCGAAGGGATGGGCTTCAATCCCGGAGGTGAAAAATCTGTGGAAAACGCGGCGCGATAGAACATCCGCGGCGATATGGAAGCAATTCGACACGGCAACGCTGTGCTAAACTTTTGGGCGCTGCTTCTTTTCACTTTTCATCAGAGGCTTGTAATGGAGTCCGGAAGATTGAGGTGTGGACGCAGCCTGCTCGCATTCACTCTCGTTCTGTTTTGCGGTTCTGAGTTCGGAGCCTGGGCGCAGCAAGCGCCGGCCGCATCCTCCGAAGAAATTGTGGCGCCGGCACTGCCCGCAGCGGAGCCGATTTCTCAAGCGGCGGCTCACACCATACCAGACAGCGTTGATGCCGCGAAGTCTTCGCCGAACCGCGCCTCGACGGTTTCAGTTGCCCCCGTCGATGAGAATTCGTCGCTGCTGAAGCTGGGCCCCGGTGATTTGCTCGAAGTTAGCGTTTATAACGTACCGGAACTGACAACAAAAGTAAGGGTCGGCAATTCAGGGGACATTTACCTTCCGCTGATTGACTATGTGCATGTGGGCGGCCTCACGGTCGAAGAGGCGCAGGCTTTGATCCAGAAGCGGCTGGAAGATGGGAACTTTGTCCGCGGTGCTCACGTTACGATCTTCGTCGACGAATCGGCCTCTCAGGGAGTGACAATCCTTGGCGAGGTACTCAAGCCCGGCATCTATCCGGCGCTGGGGAACCGCAAGCTGTACGACATGATCTCGGCGGCGGGAGGATTTACGGCGACGGCGGGACGAAAGGTGAGCATAATCCGGAAGCACAATCAGGCCGGACCGATTACCGTGAACCTGCCCAGGGATTTGGCTGACGATTTGAAAGATAACCTCGAGATCTTTCCAGGAGACACGATCACGGTACCCCGGGCGCCGATCGTATATGTGGTGGGGGACGTGGGGCATCCCACAGGTTTGCTGATAGACAACGGCAGCTTGAGCGTGCTGCAGGCGTTGGCGCTGGCGGGCGGGACGAATCATACGGCAAAGATGAGTGCGACTTGTATCATCCGCAAGGGCTCGACCGGAATGACGGAAATGCGAGTTCCGCTGAAGAAAATGCTGGAAGCGAAGGCGCCGGATATAAATCTGCAGGCGGATGACATCCTCTTCGTGCCGCTGAGCGGAGTCCGGTACGCGGCGGGAAAAGGTTTTGAGGCGGCTATGGCGGCGGCAACAGGATTGGCAGTCATCGCGGTCCATTGAGAGCGAGGGGCGGGATGATTGTTTAAGCGGCAGCTTCCGTGCGGTTGGGCCGCGGCACCTTCAACAGGGTTTCAAGCATGCGGATGTAGTTTTCGGCGGTCTGGCGGCGGGAAAGGTTGCGCACGATGTATTCGCGGCCGTTTTGTCCCAAGGCGCGGGCGATTTCCCGATTCGCCGCCAGAAAGCGAATGGCATTCACCAGCGCGTCAGAATTCTCCGGCTCAATCACAAGACCTCCACCGGCTTCCTCGAGAATCTTGCGCGCTTGCCCATCTACGCCGAGGATGACCGGGCGCGCGCAGGACATGAACTCCAACATCTTTGTAGGGATGACAGTTTTGAACAAGTCGGTTTTCTTGAGCAGAACCAGGCACGCGTCCGACGCGCCAATGTAGGCGGGAATGTTTTCGCGAGGCTGTTGATCGACAAATCGCAGATTGTTGAGGCCGCGCTCCCGCGCCAGGAAGGCGATTCGCTCTTTTTCGGCGCCTTCCCCCAGCATGAGAAAAACGATCTCGGAATTCGCATCCCGCAACTGGGCGGCGGCCGCGATGATTGTCTCCAAGCCGTGCGCCATCCCCATGGTTCCGATGTAGGAAACGACAAACTTGCCCTCTGCGCCCAATTCCCTTCTCAGGGCGGCTCCGGCTTCTCCAGCAAGTGGTTGCGGAGCGAATATCTGAGTCTCCACTCCATTCTCGATCACCGAAATCTTTTCCCGAGGTACGTGCCAGTGTTCCACCAAATAATCCTCGAAGCTGGGCGCGACCACCACCACCCGATCCGAATGGCGGTATAAGAAGCCGGCAATTTTTGCCAACGCCCGGTGCAATAGCGAATTGCCGTCGCCCATGCCAACGGCGGCAAGAGACTCGGGCCAGAGATCGCGGACTTCGAAAACAAAGGGTACACGCTTCCGGCGGGCCAGCCACCAACCGGAGAGTCCAACCAGCAATTGCGGGGATGTGGCAATCACAAGGTCAGGCCGCGACAGGAAGAGACCGGCAGTCGCCGCCGATGCGCAAAACGAACTGTAGTTCAGCATTCGCCGGTGCGCCTTGCGGTTAGGAAAAGGAAGCAGCCAGGTGCGAACCACATCCACACCGTCTATTCGTTCGCGTACGACCAGGCGCCGGAATTTTTCGCGATACTCGGGCGGAACGACGCCGGTAGGATGGTTGGGAAACCCAGTGAGCACCGTCACTTCGTGCCCTGTACCGGCCCAATGCCGCGACAACTCGGCTGCCCGCGCGGCCGGGGCACCCATCTCCGGTGGAAAATATTGCGAGACGTAAAGAATCTTCATTGAGCCTGGGCACAAAAGAGTCTAGTAATAACAGAGCTTGAATACACTTTTGTAGCATAGCGCGCGAGTGCGTTTGCTGCGGCTGCGGCCGTAACTTTCCCAGCGCTCGGCGACGCGGATGAATTTATCTTCGCCAGTCAAACGGTGCAGCACGCGCAATTGCACGGTGTGCAGTTGATGATAAAAGGGGCTGGCCACCATGGGCAGGCGCGTGCCCGACTGTTCATAGAGGGACCAGAATCCGAGATCGTAGCGATCGAGGTTGCGTGCCAGGGTTTGCACGGCGCGGGCAAAGAGTTGCTGAACGGAATGATCGCGGGTCATCAGAAAATAGTCGTAAACACCCCAGGCAGCCCACATGAAACCGTTCAGGATATGAGTGGGCGGCGAGACCACATATTCCTCGAACCAAACATCACCCCGCTGGTCGGTGAATGCGACTCCGCCTTCGGTCACGGGCTGGAAGAAACTGGCCAAGGCTCGCTGCGCGGCGTGAAGATAGGGTGAATCGCCGGAGCTTTTGTCGATTCCGAGCTGGTGGCTATGGAGCAGGTGAGCGCGCACCAGGACTGAAATTCCCTGCCCCTGCGCCAGCGCGGAATACCATGGCGCCCGCAGCGTGTCGCGGTACTCCCAATCGAAGTGGTGATTCCAAACCGCGAGTCCCTGCAGGTTTGGCTCGAGATGGAGGACGAGCCAGTCAGCAGCCCGCAAGAAATTCTTGCAACGGTCTGCGCTGCCGGTGCGGCGGAAGAGGTTGTAATTGCCTAATGCATATTGCGCGATTGCAATTGGGTTGTATTGCGGGCCGATCTTGCCGCGGTAATCAAGCTGGGGAATGCCGGCCGAGTCGCAGGCGCCCCGGTAGTTTGCTTTTTCGGCAAACAGCATATAGTACTCACCCAGTTCGCCGGGTTTCGCATTCAGGTTTTCTTCGGGTGTTTCGTGCCAGAACGTGAGGTGGCTCTCCCCGCCAATCAGGTAGGCGCCAACGATGCGACGGTAATAACCGAGAGTTGGCAACAAGGGCATGGGACTGAGAGATTTCTCGAACTATATCACGGGAAATGAATCGGCTCATGGTTGGACCGCGTACAGGGAGGTGATCATGTCCTCCGATTCGACAGCGATGGTCGTGATTGCTAAGTACGGCGTGCTGTTCTCTCCATCGGGCAGGAAGGCGTTGCCGTATTGGAAAAAGCGCATGGGCCATCGATCTTTTTGCCAGGCGAGCATGGGACGCCAGTCCCGTCCCTCGCAGCCGCCGAAGATGCGAACGGAACGATCTGTATTCACCGTGCTCGGCTCGACCATGGTGGAAAAGAAAACGTCGCGGCCTACCCGGCATCCGTAGATGGACGAACTGCTGAGAGGCGCGAGTTGCGAGAGCCATCCCTGGCGGTCCTTTGCTTGGCCGTCGAGAACTTGGCGATCGAGTGCTTGGCGGTCGAGTGCTCGGCGATCCAAACGATAGATGGAATTCGTTTCCAGCGGCGTGTCGGAAGAGAAGTAGAGGCCATTTTCCGTGGGCACCAGGGCGACGGCGCGGGCTTGCTGGTGGCCTCGCAAGACGATCTCGACCTGGCGGAAGTCGCAGGAAGCGCGAAGGATGCGGCATTCGTCGCCGTAGTCGCCGGTGAGCAGCCAAAGGCATTTCCCCCACGGATCGTGCACGATGTTGTGCACGTGGCGGATCGCGCCCTTGGGGAAGGTGTAGGCGACACCCCAGGTTGCGCCTCCGTCAGTTGAGGCATAAATGTGAACTTCATCGCGGGAGGCGTTGTCGAAATACTCTCCCCAGAAAACACTGCCGCCGGGAACCGCGGTGATGTGCAGGGGACGCGTGCCACGGGTGATTTTGTGAGTTACGCGAAATCGGCTCTCGTTGGGGCGAAGCGCGATGATGGCTCCCGGCACCGCAGCCACCATGCCCTGGGAAGGCAACACGGCCAGCGCGTGAAAGCCGTCACGCATCAGGCGGGAGCTCAGATTCGTCCGCGCGGTCCAGAGGCGCCAGTGGGAGGGATGGAACGATGCGACGGCTTCCCAGGGCAGGGTGTTTGAAGGACTCTGATCTTGCATTTGAGTTGGAGAAATTCTGGTGCGCAGCAGGCCGTAGCCGCGAGAGGCGTATAGAACTTCATCCACCCAGACGAGCGCCCGAAGATTCCGGAATCGAGCGACACGCTGGAGGCTCGCCGAGGAGTGCGGAGGATGGGCGGGGAGAGCGCTCATGACGGAACCGAGTTCTCGGCCTTTGATTTCGTAACCAGAAACGGACCGATCGCAAGAACATCCATGCGGGTGCGCTGAAAGCAGTCGATGGCTTCCTCCGGCGTGCAGACGATCGGCTCATTCTCGTTAAAGCTGGTGTTCAGGATTACGGGAATGCCAGTTTTGCGATGAAAGGCCGCGATCAGATCGTAATACATGGGATTCTCTTCGCGAGATACAGTCTGCAAGCGCCCGGTATCGTCAACATGATTGACCGCGGAGAGAAGGTTACGTTTTTCCGGACGGATTTTGTAGACGTGAAGCATGAACGGAGAAGGATAATCGCGCTCGAAGTATTCGTGCTGGTAATCGGCGAGGATGGAGGGGGCAAACGGACGAAACCATTCGCGGTGCTTGATGCGGGCATTGAGGACATCTTTCATGTCAGGCAAGCCGGGATGAGTGAGGATGGAGCGGTTGCCGAGAGCGCGCGGGCCCCACTCCATGCGCCCTTGAAACCAGCCGATCACGTTGCCGGCGGCGATTTGTGCGGCTACCGCTTCGAGCAAAGGGGCGCGTTCGAGCTTGCGATAATCGAGGCAGGCCTTCTTTAGCGACGCTTCGATACAGGAGTCGGAGAATTCCGGGCCGAGGTAGGAAGTTTTCAATTGGTGACGGCGGGGCTGCCGGAGCACGGAGTGGTAGGTATGCAGCGCCGCGCCGATGGCCAGGCCCTCATCGCCGGCCGCGGGCTGGATGTAGGTACTGCGGAAGGGCGTACGGTCGAACAGTTTGCCGTTGGCGACGCTGTTCAGGGCGCAGCCTCCCGCCATGGCAAGATCGTCGCACGGAACGTATTTTTGAACAACCCGGCGGTGCAGATGGTTCAGAAGGTGAAAAAGAATTTCTTCGAAACGATGCTGCAATGCGAACGCCAGATCCATATCGCGCTGTGTGATTTCGGAGTTCGGATGGCGAGGCCTTCCCAACAACTGCTCCATGCGATCGGAGAAATGGCGGGCGAGCCGGACGGTTCCATCCGGCAGAACCTGCATACCCGAATTGCTGCCTAGGGGCTCGAAGTAGCTGAGGTCAAGCTGGAATCCAGAATTCTTTGGAGTGACGATCCGGCCGAACAAGTCGCAGTATGTATCTTCGTTCTTGCCGTAGGGAGCGAGACCCATGACTTTGCCTTCGTCGCCGTATTTGGTATAGCCGATGAACTCGCAAATCATGGTGTAGACGCTGCCCAGGGAATGCGGCAGGAATACGCGATCGAGCACCTCGATGTGGTTGCCTTCACAGCGCGCCATCATGGTAGAGACGAAGTCTCCGGAACCGTCGTAGCTGAATCCGGCGGCTTTCTCCCATGGCGAGCAGTAGTAGGCACTGGCGATGTGTGCGATGTGGTGTTCGAGGTGGTGCTCCTGGAACCGAAGCTGCGAAGGATCGGCTTCAAGCACCTGGGCCAGCAGGGAGCGCACATTGCGTATGGACTCTTTGCGCTGGCGGAGGCGGATGAAGTTTAGAATGTTCGATGGGTTGGCAAGAGCATACTGGAGTTTCCTCCCCAGATTGGCATCGCTATCCTGGCCTACGGCTACGTGGTCGACATCAGAAATCTTCGCGCCCACAGCTTCGAGACACGCCTTAACCGCCAGCGCGGGAAAGCCGCCGAAGTGCTTGCGGCGATTGAGACGCTCCTCGGCGATGGCGAAGACCACTTCACCGTCGTCGACGATCGCCGCAGAGGCGTCGGCGTGAAACATGTTCAGGCCCAGGATAAGCATGAACCAGGTTTGGTTCCTCCGGGATTTCTCAGGTTTTTTCTGGTGGGTCGGATCACTCGTCCAAGCTGGGTCTTTCCGGTGTCTCGGTTCTCTTCGACGTCAGTTCGTAGATCTTGGCTTTGGTATGAAACATCTGAACCGCCTGAAACCCGCAGTAGATCAGGCCCGGCACTCCATCCAGGAACCCGAACCGCAGGATATAACGATACAGGAAGAGCAGCACAGGAGAGCCGGGCAGGGCGAAGAGTTTGCGCTTGAGCCAGCGCCGGCGCTGGGCCTGGGTTCCCAAAGGCGGTGGCGGCGGATTGTTGTCGTCTCGGCGCTGCAGCAGCACGCGGGACTCCCAATTGGAATATTCATCATGTTTCTGGATATAACGTGAGAGCGATTCCACGTTGTGATGGATCAGCGGATTCCGCAGCCTGGCCGTCGCGCCTTCTACGATGACATGCTCGTGCACTTCCATGTCAGCCATGGAGCTGTCCTGATCCTTCAGGCGGCATTCGTAGCGTCCCTTGTCGCGGCGAAATAATGCCAGCTTCCATAAGCCAACATCGCCGTGACGGAGAACACGGCCCAGAAACCAGATGCGAAGCAGGACGGTATAGCCGTCGATCGCCGGATTCCGGATCGCCGAACGAATCTCCTGGGCGAGTTCCGGGGTGAGTACCTCGTCGGCATCCAACAGCAGAATCCAACCGTAAGCAATGGGCATGGTGTCCATCGCCCATTGCCGCTTTTTGGGCCATCCACCCTGATAGCGAAACTGTACGACCTGGGCGCCGTGGGAGCGTGCGATCCCGACAGTATCGTCTGTGCTTTGCGAGTCAATTACATAAACTTCGCCAACATCTCTTAGAGCCTGCAAACATCGCGGCAGATTCTTCGCCTCGTTGCGCACTGGAATAATCACGCTTACCGGGAGTCTGCCGGCGGGAACGGAACCCGCGGCTCTCCGAGTCTCTTGGATTTCTTCCATCTCGGCCAATCGCTCAACTTGCAAGGTGTTGCTGACACCAGCATTGCAGCACGTACAACGACCACGGGCGCGACCAGGAAGTGCGGCCCTCGAGAAAGTCATTCCACACGCGGAAGGCTGCCAGCTCACTGATCATGGTGCTCAAAGGACCGTCCTCGATTTTGCGCAATCCTCCCTCTACCACCGGACGCAACACATCCCGGAGCCAGCGGTCGAATGGCAGGGTGAAACCTTGCTTCGGGCGAAGGACGATCTTCTCCGGGAGCTGCCCCCTGAGCGCTCTGACCAACAACGGCTTCGGTATTTTCGCGTCCAGCTTCCATGATCCGGGCAAGACTAATAGGTGTCGCGCGAGTTGACGGTCGATCAACGGTACGCGCACTTCCAGGCCGTGCGCCATGCTCATGAAGTCCGAATCCCGCAGCAGTGTGTTGAGCATATAACAGCGCGCCTCAAGATAGGAAACACGATTGACCGGGTCGAGCCCCCGGATGTGTTGCAGGTTCTCGGCCAGCACTTTTTCCACGCTCTGAAAGGCGGCCGAGTTTGGCTTTATTCCGGGCAGTAATTCGCTCAACTGTTCCGGCGTAAACAACATGCGCAAAAGAAAGTAAGGATGAACGCCCCCACCATTGCGGGCGAGAGCGGTCAACTTGCGATTCTGATCGCTGGAGGGAGCGAGTGCCGCAAAAGCATTGGTCAAGGGGGTGCGAACCGCGTTGGGGATGCGGTTCCACAGGCCGACAAATCGTTCCATCCGCGGAACCGCCCGGAAGCTGGAGTAGCCGGCGAACATTTCATCGCCACCTAAGCCGGAAAGCGCGACTTTGACACCGGCGGCCCGGGTTTGCTCCGAGACGAAGTATGTGTTGATGCCGTCTACGGTGGGCAGGTCCATGGCGTGGATGGCAGGCGCAATCGCCGCAAAGAAATCGGACTGGGAAACAATGATCTCGTGGTGATCGGTGCGAAATTGCTGCGCGATAGCACGGGAATACTCCGCCTCAGAGTAGTCGGCCTCTCGAAACACGATGGAAAAAGTGCCTGGACGGATGCCGTTTCGACTCAGAATGCCGACCAGGCTGCTGGAGTCGATGCCGCCGGAAAGAAAGACTCCGACCGGCACATCGCTTACCATTTGGAGGCGCACGGACTCATCGAGTATCTCCGCGACCTGGGTTTCGAGCTCAACCCGCTTCTCCGCGCCGGCCTCGAGGGCATGATGATTGCGCTCAATCAGGGTGGAATCGACCAGATCCCAGTACTGCACTTGTTTCACGTGGCCATTTTTCCAGGTCAGATAGTGGCCGGGCGGGAGCGAATTCACTCCTTCCACTAAGGTGTTTGGGCCGTAAAGCGAACCAAACGTGAGATAGCTCACAAGGCCCGCGGAGTCGATGCGGCGCGGCACCAGGCCGGTTCCCAGCAGAGTCCGGACCTCAGAAGAAAAAATGAAGTGCCGATCGGAATGGTGGAAGTACAGGGGCTTGATTCCCATGGGATCGCGAGCAACGAACAGGCGGCGGCGCTGCGCGTCCCAGATGGCGAATGCAAACATCCCGCGAAACTCATGGAGGCATTCTTCGCCCCACTGAGCGTAGGCCCTGAGGATCACTTCCGTGTCGGTACCACTGCTGAAGCACAGCCCTTCACGCTCCAACTTGGCGCGAACTTCGCGGAAGTTGTAAACCTCGCCGTTGTAGACGATCCAGTTGCCGGTTGCGGGATCATTCATGGGCTGATGCCCCTGCTGAGAGAGATCGAGGATTGCCAGGCGGCGATTGCCTAAACCAATTTCGATTGGTTCCTGCGCCGAGTCGCGGAGAATTACTGTGCCGCTGTCGTCCGGCCCACGGTGAGCGAGGGATTGGGTGGCGCGCTCCAGCACATTGGCGGGCACGCGGGCGTTAAGGGCAATGATACCGAAAATTCCGCACATCCGAACGGTCGCTCCAGGAGACTTCGCAGATCATCTTACGCGAGGCGGTCGGCCCCTCGGCGCCACCTGACTCAATGGAAAGGTGGCGATGCCGCCGGCGCGAACTCTTTGATGTATCGCGGTTCCTGCATCGTGCCATGCGCACCGTGTCCATGCGCCTGCGAACGGTTCACGCTTCGATTTCCGTTTCACACACCGTTCAACCTCCGGCGCCGGCGCCAGCCATGCGCCGAACCACACGCAGCAGTTCCTCGACGTGATAGTTCCAACTGAAGTCCCGGGACCGCAACATTCCCATTTCACGCATGGCCGCGGTCTGTCCGGCTGACTGAGTCGCATGAATGATCAGTTCCGCCAACGCGTCGGGAGAAAAACGCGGGAAGTACAACGCTGCTTCGCCGCAGATTTCCCTGTGCACGGCTAAATCCGAGGCAATCACGGGAAGACCGCTGGCCATGGCTTCCACCAGCGGGTGAGCGAACGTCTCAGCGTAGGCGGGAGTCACATAGAAATGGCACGCTCGATAGACGTGATGCAGCAAGGGATAAGGAACTGCGCCCAACTCAATAATCTCCTCGTCAAGGTGGAGCTGCTTCACCAGCGCCGCAGCTTTTTCCGCGTGGTAGCTTCCGGGATTATCTTTCGAACTCAGTTTGCACGTCAGAATCAGACGGACCGTTCGAGGATGCAGCTTCTTCTTTAAGACCGCGGCCGCTTGAATGAGCGTCTCAAAATTCCGATAGTAGTTGTAGTGGCTGACGAACAGCAGACGCAGCGAACCTTCCGCCGCTGCGAGGCGTGTTTGCATGTCTTGCGGCAACGGCGCAGGCTCGCGGAAGAAGGCTTCCTGATCAAAACCATGATGGATAGAGACCACGTCCTTCCCCGTCCACCGCCGCAGATCGCTGGCGAAGGCGGCGCTGGGAGCAACCGTGCAGTCCGCCCAACCCACCGACCAGCGGGCGAGGGCAGACTTCACTTTGGTATCAAGCCATAACCGATAGTCGCCCCGGTCTCGCAGATCGCGCACAAAATCGGTCGAGGTATAGAGTGCGTTCCGGCTGAGAAGAATCTGCGGCACCGGCGAGCGGCAGAGCGCAAAGTTCCCAGCGGACAACAGGACAGCGGCCCCGGAGCGGCGAATGAGGCCCGGCAAGTTGCGCTGCTCATACCAGAATCGGCTGGCGGAATTGGCCGGGCAATCTTCGTGTAGAACCGTAACGCGAGCTGACTCCATAATCTCACCGCGCAGCGCTCCGCTCAGCAGTGCGGTCGTGTGGACGCCATCCCGAAGCGCGAGGCGCGGTATAACGTTGCGGGCGTAAGTGAGGCCGCCTCCAGCAGTGGCCGCAAGCGCGTTGATGAAAAGGTGGATCATGCCTGGGATCGAGCCAACAATTCCGTCGTTTTGTTCTCTGTCTTCGCGCGCGATCAGTTACCCGGCATTCCTGGCGGGCAACGCTGGCAACATCCTGCGCAGCCGCCATCGCCGAATGCTCCACCACGGATCCACCAGTCCCGAATAAAAGAAACGATATTCGGGCGCGGAATATTTCACCTCAATTTCCCGGCGCCATAGCAGGGCTGGGCTGTCGTAACGGCTGTCGATCGCCCCCGGGCAGGGAGTAAAACAGAAACGATGATGGCGCTGTATTACCGCCCATGCGCTCGCATCGGCTCCATCCCACCCGTGTGTCCAGGCGAACGCGTCAACAGGCTTCTTTGTCCACGAGGCAAGCTTGCGAGCGCTGTCGCCGATCTCGTGCTCCAATTTGTCAGTCGAGAGCCCTGCCAAGCGCTGATGGGTGAGCGTATGGTTGCCGATGCCATGGCCTCGAGCCGCCAACTCCGCAATCTGGCCGGGACTCATTGGCCTCCAGTCCTCCCATTTCTCGTCGCCGGGTCTGGAGTTTGGGTTGATTCTCGATCGATAAAAAGCAAGAGCCTCACCGGGAGTACATTCGGCAAAGGCAGGCACAACAAAAAACACTCCCCGTGCGCCAAACGATTCCAGCAATGGGGCCGCGATGGTGTAGTTACTCTCCCTTCCGTCGTCAAAGGTAAACAACAGCAGAGGCTTAGCCCCAGCCTGGAAGTCGCCGTGTTGTCCCCACAGCTTGGCAAAGCCCTCCAGGCTGGTGATCGTAAAATGCTGGGACGCCCATACAAGCTGCCGTTGGAACTGCGCCGCCCGAGAAGCCGGGGTTTCGTGCATGCCGACAACCAGCCCGAGGAAACTGCCTTTGAGCTTTTGAAGGTGAAGCGCTAACTCATCCGCTCGAACGAGCGTCGCAGCCTGAATCAAGAGGGCCCGGGTTCTGCTTCTGAAGTTCATTCCGCTCTGCTGTAGCGCTCTAAATCAGCCAGTCGCCATCTGCCGGCACGGGGTACCAATCGTGCGTTGGCAACAATCTGGCTTTATCGAGAAACCACCCGTTCGGTGCATGGAATGTGCGCCGTTGAAAACCTCTCTCGCAAAATAATTTCTGCCGGTTTGGATCCTGGCTGCGCAGCACCACCGTATCTACGGTCCCCTCATAGCGAGCAGTCAACGCACCAACAATCTGCAGCCACTCCTCTGGAGGGACTTCAGGATAGACATCAAGCACGTTGAGGGTGTTGATTTGCCCACGATATCCTCGAGCCCGCTGGTTCACGGTTACCAGAATCTCCCGGTCGGGCCGGCGGCTCCGAAAAGCAAATGTTGCAACCGTTGCATCCCTGCCAGAGAAATAGCGCCAGCGGATGTAGGGTAAGTCACGCAGCGCCGTGAGCTTGGCGGAATGGTGGTGAACGGTTAGATCGTTGACCTGCTCGGCAGATGCCAGGGGGAGCAACTCCGCGGATGAGCCGTAATCAATTTTCAAGGGACGGACCAGACTCGCGAGATGGGAGATGGGACTGCGTGCTAAATGTGAAAGTATGCGACTCGAATGCCGCCGATGCGCGAACTCCTCCGCCAAGGGCGGCCAGCGGAGTACGCCAAACAATTCTGTGTCCGTGTTGGGGATGGGGCTCGCTCCTGCCGCCTTCCATAAAGCGGCCGCCTCGGCGTTGGCTGACGTTCCAAACAGAGGCCACTGGTTTCCCAGACGGCAATACTGCAAGAAAATGCGGCCGCCGTGACCGCGATAACGATCGTCCACGTAGAACGAACTCGAACCCATCAAAAGGATGACGGCCTGCTCACAGCGAAAAAGTTGCGGACTGCACAAGATGCATCCCACAAGTTGATCGGCGGCCCGCAATCCAAAACCCACGGGGCTCTGCGGCTGGCGGGCTGGATTTTCCAGCAAGAACCAGCGAAGATGCGAATCCACGGATTCTCTAGTCCGGCGGGACTGAACCGCAATGAAAAGCGCAACATCGGCAATCTCTTTCTCTGAGATTGCAACCAGTTCGGCGCGGGAAGCTCGCTGCTGTGGGATCACCGGGCGAGTGGTCATTGCGCAGCTTCCTTATAAATCCTCACTAGGTTCTCCGCTTGATGTGACAGCGTAAGTCCACCCAGGATTGTGTGCCGGGCGGCTTGGCCGATTCGCTCGCGCAGCTCGGAATTTTCCAGCAAGACCTGCAAACCATGCACAAGTTCCACCAGACCATCGACCGGAATCAGCCATCCGTTGCTGCCGTGATCGATGATTTCGTCGATGCCTTGCCCGCGGCACGCGATTACAGGTTTTCCACAAGCCATCGCCTCCAGATAAACACAGCCGAGCCCCTCGTAGCGGCTGGGTAGCAGGAATACCGTGCAGTTGCGCATGGCATCCGCCACTTCGGCACGGCTTCGCCGCCCCAGGAAATGAACCTGCTCGCTGATTCCCAGGTCTCCGGCCAAGCCGGTAAAATGTTCTCGATCCGGCCCCTCCCCGATAATGAAGCACTGCAAGCCTGGATGCGAATCCCTCACTCGGGCAAAGGCCTTCAGCGCGAGTTCGTGCCCTTTTCCCGCCAACAAATTCCCTACAATCAGAATCGTCGGGGTCTGCTCCTTCGTAGGAGCCGGCGTAAACAGAGCGGGATCAGTTCCGTTATAGACGACCTCGGCGGCAACCGTTGCGCCCACCCCGTCTGTCACCAATCGTCGCACCTTCACGCTGATACACAAGACTTTTCGCGCCGCCTCATAGACTTTCACCGAAGCTTTGCGGCGCCATTCTGTCGCCATCCCGGTCTGGAAGGAACTGTTGAACACATCCAAGCCATGAACGGTAACCACAAACGGGATGCCCAAACGCCGGGAAAAATATGCCGCCGCCTGTCCGCAGGGCAGTGCAGCGTGAGCATGGATCACATGAATCGGCGAACGCCGATGCAGTTGCCGGATTCTTCCCAGAAGAACCGCTCCCAAACCCCGACCCGCACTCGACAGGCCGAAGTTTCCGGGCAGCCGCGGATAGCGAATCCAATCGGCGGGAGAACGCTGGCTGGGACTTCGGCTGCCATGATAGATCGAGTCGACCGCGATCACCGAAGAGGCCACGCCACAAGCTTCGAGCTGGTGAACGGTTTCGGCGACAAAGCAACCACCCACTTCATCCCCGTGCGAGGGATAAAACGGCGTGAGCGTCAGAACGTGCAGCTT
The DNA here is from genome assembly GCA_049800135.1 of Candidatus Sulfotelmatobacter sp. Taxonomy (GTDB): domain Bacteria; phylum Acidobacteriota; class Terriglobia; order Terriglobales; family Acidobacteriaceae; genus Sulfotelmatobacter. Next base: position 96,713 of record JBARJF010000027.1, on the reverse strand, counting down.
TGCCGATATGTCGTCCACTAGGTTCCAGGTGCGAACTGAGGCCGGATGCGCAATACTTGAAGTTACCTGCTCTCGCTAGTCTGTGCCGAACGCTCGAGAATCAGTTCGGTTAAGCCGGCGATCGTAACGAAACGAGGATCCTGCAAATCGCGATCGGTAAACTGCAGGGCAAACCGTTGCTCGATCTCCGTAACGAATTCCACCACTTCCATCGAAGTCAGCCATCCAGAGGCGAAGTAGTCAGCTTCGCGTAGTGGAACGTCTTCGCCGATCTTCTTGTGGGCTAAAAACCAATTTGCGAGCCACTCCTCGACCGCTGTTCTCAACTGACTTCCTCTTTTCAACGTTCGACGGCCACACAGCGTACCGGCGAACCGTCGCATCCCTTCAACTTCAAAGGCATCACGATGAGTTCCACTTCTGAGGCGGTTATCGCTTTGAGGTTAGCGACGTATTCCACCAGCACCACTCCCGCTCCCAACAGCACTTTGTGGTTGGGAGAATCCTTGGCCGTTCCTCGCGAGTGTGCCGGATTATCCGGCGACGGCGTGTCCATCGCGATAAGCCGCACGCCCTTCTCGACCAGCCATCGTGCCGCATTCTCGGAAAGAAACGGATATTCGTTATAGAACTTCATATTGCCAAAATACTCAGACCATCCAGTGCGTAGAATCAAGCGCGCCGGCACTCTCTCGCCCAATCTCGGCTTGAGGTCGGCAACGTCGATCTCTTGCAGCGGCGGGCAGCCCGTAAAGTCTGCCACCGTGGCCGGGCCGATGAGCACATCCAGTGGAACTTCGTCGATGGTCGCGCCGCTGGGGATGAAGTGACGCGGCGCATCCGCATGGGTGCCAACGTGCGTTCCCAAGACCAGCTTCCGTGTCTCACGCCCTTCAATCCCATGCCGGCCCAGGATCGTGATTTCAACTACAGGATGCCAGTGCATGGGGAACGTCATCATGCCCCCTTCGATGGGCAGGGAAAGATCGATGATTTTCATGCGCTATTCTTCCGAGACTTCTGTTCGGCTCTTCAGTACAAGGCTGTCAGCGAGATAGACTTGCGGCCTCCGGCGCCTGCGCCCGAAGAGTTGAGGCCGGACCTATCTGTAGTTTCTGCGCCACTAACTCGCGAAGGCGGGCCTTCTGCACTTTGCCATTCGCAGTTCTCGGTAATTCATCAATCGCCAGGTAGCGGGCGGGCTGCTGATGCTGCGCCAGATTTGCCCTCGCATGCGTGACCACCAGATCCAGCATGGACTCGAGTTCCACCCTTTCTTCAAGTTTCAGAACAGCCACAATGTCTTCGCCATAGAGCTCGTGAGGAATGCTTACCACGGCCACCTCTGCGATGCCGTCTATGCGCATCAGCACCTCTTCGATTGCCGCAGGGCTGATGTTCACGCCGCCACGAATGATGAGATCCTTCTTGCGCCCGGTAATGAAGAGGGAACCTTGGTCGTCGAGACGGCCCACGTCGCCAGTCGGGAACCAGACGGAGCTATCCTCTTCCAACAAGTCCCCATCGGCATCCAGATAGCCGGCCATCAGATCGGGTGTGATGATTTGTACTTCTCCGTCCACGCCCGGCACAACGACTTCTTCTTCGTCGTCTACAATCCGAAGCTTCACTCCTGGCACCGCCTCGCCCACGTAACCCGGCCCGGTGAGACTGCCCTGAGAAAGACGGTCTCGCGAACGAGCGGTGACAAACAGGGTCTCAGAGAGACCGTAATTCTCAACCGCTCGCACGCCATATCTAGCCTCAAACTCATCCTTTACCTTTAATGGGAGCGGAGCGAAACCCACGAACACATGACGCACCGCGGCGCGGCAAAATTCTTCGCCGGTGCGGCCGCGATCCATTCTCAGCAAGATCGACAACACCGTCGGAGCCAGCCAAAGGGCATTGACCTCGTGGTTCTTCGCCTTGTCCCAGAAATGCAGGCTTGATCGTGCGTCGAACACATGATCCACGACTACGCTTCCACCACACAAGAACGGCAGCATGATGAGGTTGTACAGACCGCCCATGTAGGCCATCGAAAGGGTCAGATAAAACCGCGAATCCTGGTTGATGCCTTGAGCGCTTGCGAAGGCCGTGGCGTTGCGAAGCATTCGTCCCAGTTTGTGCGCCAAGGCCTTGGGCTTCGCGGAGGTACCCGACGTGTACATGATCACTACAATGTCTTCGCCGTCCGCGGCTTCGAGTGGGACGAAATCCTTCACTTCGGCAAGGGAGGCAATCCCAATCTGATCGGGTGCATTCGAGTCTTGCGTGGCTTCGTGTGCCGTTATCAAGCGCAGCACACTCGCGTGGATGCCCTTGCCTGCATCCGGACAGCACGCACCCGTCACAATGAGTGCCGGCTTGCAGCTCGCCAGTATGAATTGGACGTCGCTCTTGGTAAGCACGGGATTAATGGGAACGATGACCGCTCCGAGATAGATGCAAGCGAAATAGAGGACCGCCAGTTCACAGCAGTTGGGGACCATCACCGCGACGCGGTCGCCCTTAGTTAGGCCGCGTCCGCGGAGTTGCGCGGCCAAGGCGCAAGCTTGCCGGTGAAATTCTCGGTAAGTGATCGCACGGCTCGTGACAGCGTCCACCAGGAAGGCTTGCTCCTCGCGGCGCATCACGACATCCATGATCGTCTCGCGGATCGTCATTGCATCGCCAAGGGGGTGGGTTGCGCCGACTTCATGAGATTCGAAATGGCTGCCCAACGCTCCATTTGGCCGCGATAGGCCTGGTTGGGATCGAGACGGAGAATCGCGCGGCCTGGAATATCCATCTCGAAACGGGGATAGTGGCCGGCGGTGATCACCATGCCTTCCGGCAACAGCAACTGATCAATCGAGGCCGATTCGTCGGCGCCCGGCGGACACAGAAGCAGCGCGACACCAATTCCCAAGTCGAAATGCATCCGATCAGAAAAATCAGCCATCTGCCAACAATTGTCCGGCGCTCCCGCCGGCAAGCCGCCGTGTACCACAACATTGCTGAAAGTCTGAGAACAATGCTGCACCAGCGCGCGGCTGGGACTGCCGTAGATCATTATGCAGAAGTCGCCATAGCGCTGAGCCGTGGTCATCAAGACATCTTCCAGGTAGCTCGCAAATAGACGCCTGGAGCGGATCGGCAAGATTCTCTCAGCGCCCGCAACCTCTTTCAGGGATGCAGGCCACGTCGCGGCCCACGCACCTCCGTCCTTGTCATTCAGATATAACGGAACACTCGGGCAGGTCATCCGCAAGACCTGCTCCAGCACTTCGAACGAACCGTAAACCACTCGGCCAAGCACAACCGGGCCTTCCGCCAGCACTAAGTCCGCCAGGACAAGTTCCGGAGAAGGCGACTCTGAAGCGACGAGTTCCAGCACCGGCCGGGCGCGGCGCTTGGCACAGGTAACGACCATCCCGTCGACTAACGACTGCACCGCCGCGAGCGAACTGCTGATACTGAGCACTGAAATGCCGGGCACAGTGAAGGACGTCAGCATTTCTCGCCTCTTCTCTCTCGACACCTTCGGCAAACTGGCGGCCACACGATTCAGATCGTCTTCATCGAGGTTGACCGGATCGAGTTTGCCCATGGCGACAACCAACCTTCGCAGCTCGACTCCGTGCTTGCGGGCCGCCGCGGCGACCTTGGGCAGGAACGAAGAATGAAACCGACTGCACCCCATGGCCACCGACGTCATGTCGTAAGGCTGCATCTGCGACATGAGGGGACCTATAAATTCTTCGGCCGCCTCCATCACGTCGAAGAGATCGATGCCCGTCTCGATCCCAAGATTATTGAAGACCGCCACTGCGACCTCCGTAGGAACATTGCCAGCGCTGCGTCCCAATCCGTAGAGGGTGGTGTCGATGAAGCTGGCGCCGCAACAAACGGCTTCAACGCTGTTGGCAACGGCGAACTGCAGATTGCTGTGCCCGTGGAAGCCTAACCTGCAATCGCAGCGGTCGCGGGCGGCGGTCAAATATCGGCGCACGTCCTGGGGAAACATGCTGCCCGCGGAATCGACGCAGTAAATAATCTCCGCGCCAGCCGCCGCTCCCTCCCGCGCCTTTTCGCCGAACCTGGCGGGCGAGATGCCGTAGGTCTTCATGAAGTTAAGGCAAGGCTTCAACCCCAATTCCCTGGCCAACGTCAAATAAGGGTAAGCACCCTCGATTTGCGGAGCATTGCAACCGATGCGGATAAAATCCAAACCCGCTGCACGCGCGGATTTCAACTGGTCGACCGTTCCCACCCCGGGGATGAAGAAGCACCCAATCTGAGCCTTGGGTGCGGCGCGCTTTGCCGCTTCGATGAGCCGTTCGTCAGTGGTCGGCAGGGCTCCCTTGCCGGCCTTCATGGCCCCCAATCCCACACCGTGACCCACCTCAATCCAGCGACAGCCGAGCCGCCCTAAAACTCCAGCCAGGATTGCAGTGTCGTTTTCCGTGAACTTGAAATCTACAGCGTAGCTTCCATCGCGCAGCGTGCATTCCAGAATCTCGACTCGTTGGCGGGAAGGTGCTTGGGGCGTCAAATCCATTTCCATCTGCGATCCTAACGGATCCGCCATCTTTATCTTCTCCCGAACGCCCCCAACCGCCGATGGCCCGATGATTTATCGGAGTCAGTATACTACTAGTTTCAATCGCGAGGATTTGATCAGCGCAGCGAATGGGCCAGGGAAGCGGGAGATGCCATGTCGCCCGGGCGCCGGTGAATCGCAGCCGTCGAAGTTCTCGGATGGGCCTCAGGAATCAGATCCATCAGCGCAAACGCCATCACCCAGAAGAAGACACAGAGATAAGATCCCACGGCAAACATCCAGTCTTCAAAGCAGGCATGCACCAGACCTGCGGTCGCCACCAGCGCGAATGGAATGCAATGGTGGTATGGATTCCCGGTTCTTCGCATCCAGCTGAAGATTCGAACCAGCGCGCGAACCAGCATCAGGAGCAGGAGCAGAAACGGCACAATACCCAGCAGGCCCATATACTCGGCCATCGCCAAATAGCTACTCCCATGCTCTTGATTTGTACCCACTTTTGTGTACACCGAGGACGGATCTAAATCGGGCTGAAAATCCGCCATTTCACTGGTGCCAAACCCACTGCCGAACCAGGGTCGCTGCTTTACAGCGGCGAGCGTTTCAGTCCAAGGGCCAAGGCGCGATCCTAACAGCCCTGGTGTGGTGCCTCCCTCTTTATAAAGAACCCTACCTGTGAACGATGAAACCATTTCATCCATGTGTGAGGGATTAACCACCGCCATCACGGCAAGGAAGAAGAGAGAAGCAAACGCACATCGCAAGAGCAGCCGCTGGTGACGCGCAGACACCATTAACACCAGCACGGCTACCGTTGCAGCCAAAGTCGAGGCCCGGGAGTTGGCCAGGTAGAGTAGGGCGCCACACAAAGCCAGGGCGAAAAACCGGCGCCACCTCAGACCCGGAGTTTCAGCTGCCACCGCTCCACACAACAAGACCGGAAGTGCGGCAACGCCGATGATCGCTCCCAGCGAATTAGGGTTTCCGAAAACGCCGAAATCCAAAACGAAGTAGCACACTGCCGAGAAGTAAACCAGAATTTCACACGTCAACACCAGGCCACCCATGAACTTGCGTCCCGTAGCCGCCAAGCGTGCTCCCGAGGATGTATATAGGAACAGTAAGAACAGACTCAATACCTTTAGCAAGGCCGTTCTCGGCGCATCGGAAACCACCGCGGAGACGAGAGCGGAAAGCACGCAAAACAGAGCTACGAGATGAAAGAGCCCGAAATGCCGCATTCGCGGACGCTTGATCCAGATGACAAAACCACCGAACGCGCCCATTCCCAGAAAAAACCAGCGCAGCGTCATGCCGGTTCCCGCAAACGGCAGTGACGTGCCTGCCCAAATAAAAGTTCCCATCAATAAAGGAAAGAACATCTCCTCAAAATGACTCAGGCCGATCAGCGCAATCTGCAGTGCCAGAATCGCCCCGAGGTAAGTGGTGTTGGCAAACAAACCGGGGCGGCGCTGCACCAGCACAAACAGCGTCAGAACGGCAATCATTCCCACCGGAAGAAGGATCAGTTGAACCCGGCTTCTCATGGCCGCCTCGCGATTACTGATTCCATCGCTTTTACCAATCCTTCCGCCCAAGCCTCCGGAGAGTACTCCGCTACGCGTTCCCTGCTTCTGAAACCCATTTCCACTCGCAGTCGGGAATCGCCTGCTAAACGGGCCATAGCAGCGGCGAGTTGAGATGGATCTGCAGGCGAAACGACATATCCGTTCCATCCGTCTTTCACCAGGTCGGCCGCACATCCTGCCACGCTCGTGACGATCACTGGCAAACCACACGACATTGCCTCGTTCACCGCCAGCCCCCAAGTGTCGCTATGACTCGGAAAAATCAATGCATCTGCCAAAGCATAAAATTCCGGCAACTCTTCGCGATGTAGAAATCCACGGAACTGGATCGTCCCCGGTGCGATTCGTGAAGACCTTTCCATCAGTGCGGAGCGGTCTGCTCCGTCTCCCACAAATACTAAACCAACCTTGGCGCGGACCTCATCGTCGAGCCGGGCATAGGCCTCAAAGAGGTCGAACACTCCCTTGGCTCGCACCAGGCGGCCAACGTAAAGGAAGTATTGCAGAGGCGGAGAGAGGCGGGAACGTACTTGAGGTTCGTCCTGCCTCGCGGCCTCGGACAAATCCGCAAATAGCTGGATGTCAACCGCGTTCGGCGCCCTGAAGATGCGCCGATCCGCGATCCCGAGATCCTTCAAGTACTGCAATGAGGATTTCCCGGGCACAACGAAGGCCCTGCACAAATTCAGAAAGCGTGTCTTCATGAATTCCACAAAACGATGGCCACACCGGCTGTCCAAAGCTGTGCTTTCTGTCCACAGCAGCAATGGCGCTCGATGAACTTTCGTCCAGTAAGCGGACTCCCAGGAAGCCAGATAGTTGTATCCGCCAGACACCACTGCGTCCGGCCGGATCGTGTTCAGAGTCGAAAGCAGTCCACGATTGATCAAAACGTTATATCCGCCGAAACGGCGACGCCAGGATGGAAGCACGGTGTAGCGAAACTTGATCTCGTCTTTATACACCCGCCACTGGCGCAGGCCGGGGTCGTTCTCAGAAAGAAAAATGACATGCAGATCAATCTCCGGTCTTCGCGCCAACGCATTGAAGACAGGAATCCGGTAAGGCGCGATGATCTCGGTAACGATTACCAGCTTGGGGCTCAAGCAACGGACTCCCGGCGGAGCTGTCGAAGGCGCGCTACGTTCCAAAAGGCACTCCTGCAAAAATCGAACTTCGAGTCCTTCACTCTAACGCGTTGCCACGACAAAGTAGTTGCTGGCGAACTGATCGCCGCGATAAATTGCGGCGGCAGCGCGGCCCAGAAGATTTGTAATCGGACAAACGCAAAGGCTGACCAGCCGCCTCATCCACGGCCAGGGACCGGTGAACATATACAAATACATGTTCAAGACTAGAAAGAGGCTGCCAACGGTGCCAGTTTCTCCCTGTATCTCAAGCGTGCGAAAATCCTGCAGCAGCCATGCCAGGCCTTGCGGCATGTATCGCCAATAATCTCCTGGCGATCCGTGCTGGGGGAAGATTGCAGGTGCGCTCAGGATCAGCGTGCCGCCCGGACGCAACACGCGAAAGATTTCCTGCAATACGGGAACCGGCTCGGGGATGTGTTCGATGACCTGGGTACAGAGGACGACATCCACGCTGCCATCGGCCACGGGCAAAGAGCGCGCGTCCCCGACAATATCCACCGAAGCGCCCGGCTCGATATCTACGACGAAATGCCAGAGTACACGGCCGCTGAAGTATTCCGCATAAGGTTTGCCTCTGCCGCCGATGTCGAGCAGTACCTTTCCTCCTGCCTGGAGCCGTGCGGCCGTGTCCCGAATCAATTGAGTGCGACGCCGGCAGTCCAGGTAGCTGAAGTCGGTGAGAGAAGGGTTGACGATGTCCATCCCACGCACGGACTCGGTCTTCGAGTATCGTGGTTCCCTGGGCTGCGTATTCGCGTTCACCTCGCGTCTCCGAATTGTCGCATCAGGAGCCTTTTCCCTAGCACCGCCGACACAATTAAGTAGACAACCGCGCCAACCGCCACTACAAACAGTGGCCGAGAAGTATAGGAATTCACCAGCCGAACCGCGGCAACCATCAACAACCCCGAAAGTCCCGCGACTGCGATAATGGGATTCTTCCAGAGATCCCGCAGATCGCGGGGAATCAACTGATACGCGGCGGCAGCGACCGCGAGTTCAGCGAGGATGAATGCAATGCACACTCCGACCAAGCCGAAAGCACGAACCAATATCAGAGAGAACACCACAGCCGTTACAGCGCCCGCTGTGGCCGCCGCAAGACATGCGCGATGCCGCCCGAGAGCGTAAAGAACGGTCCCCGACAACAGCGATGCAGTGGGTGCCGCCAGCATATAGGCCGCCATCCAGCGCACCGGACCGACGGCTGGCGCATAATTCACCCCCAATACCCAAGGCACCACAAGATGAGCAGTGGCGAGGGTACCCAGCGTGAGTGGAATGCTGACGGCGGCGAGCACCGACACGGCGGCATCGACCAACCGTCTTAGCCCGGCTCGGGACTTCGCCGCGAGCGCCATTCGCGGCATAAGCACGCTTAAGGCAATATTCACGAAGTTGCGCAGAATATCCACGAAGCGAACCGCAGCCGCGTAAAGCCCCAGGGCATAATCACCGAGGAACCAGCGGACCACAAGATGGCCGGTGCGGTGATAAATCGTAGCCATCATGCTGGTCGCAGCATAGTGGAAGCTCGGCACAAGAATTGCCCGCCAGCGGCGGGGACTAATCACAAACGAAGGGTGGAATCCGTGGCGCCAGAGCACCACCCAGCCCGCCAGGTTAGTTACCAGAGCCGACCCCAGAATGCTGGCGGGAAGCCAGAGAATGTCCTTAGGACTGCGGACCAGCAATAAAATCCCGCATGCGTAGAGAGTCTGCTGAATTAAAGTAAGCAGCGAACGGAGGTGAAACATTTCCAGGGAGTTCAGCAGAAAGTCCGCGCCCGTCAAACCTATGCAGAGAGCGCCCACACCGTACCAATAAAGCAACCAGCGCACCTCATGACGGATCTCAAAACTGGCAACCAGCAGCAGGATGGCGAATGCCACAAGGCTGCTAAGCACGCGCAGTGCCAGGAAATCCGGAATCATTTCGGCCGCAGCATGCCGGTGGGCGGCAACTTGTTGAGTGATGTGAGTGGTTAACCCCGGATTGGCCACCACCTCGAGGAAGGCGCACAGCGCCACCACATAACTCCAGAGCCCATACGTCTCTACGCCCAGGCGCCGAACCAGAATCGGAAATGTGACCGAGGTGATCAAAAGCCCGAGCACCCGCGCCGTTCCGACCGACAGAAAAAATCCGCCGTAGCGCACGAGCGCACTCGATGGTTTCGCGATTGGAGTCACCATGCGCTGAGCAACATCGCTTAACTGGCCTTTGATTGAGAATAAAGTTCGCGCCTTGCCACAACTTCCTGAAACACCCTGGCCCACTGTCCGGTGATATCATCCCAATCAAACTGACTGGCATGCCGAACCGCAGCGGCGGCTAACGAACGGCGTAAGCCAGCATCGCCCGCGAGCCGGGCTAACCCGTCGAAAAGCTCGGTATCCGACCGGGCCAGCAAGCCGGTCTCGCCATCCACTACATAATCTGAGTGATACAGATCCATCGCAACACATGGCAGTCCGCAGGCGCCGGCTTGCAGCAACACTTGCGGATTACCTTCCACAATGCTGGGAAAAAAGAAGATGTCTGCCCGGCGCATTTCGTCGCCCAGCTGCTCCGGGGATAGATGTCCGAGAAAAAATACATTGCGGCAGACGGATTGCCGCGCCAGATCGCGGCATTGTCCTTCCGTTTCCCCTTTGCCAGCCAGCCTGAACTGCAGGCCGGGCAGCCGGGCAGCCTGTTGGATCACCAACTCCACGCGCTTGCGTGGCTGCAACGATCCGGCATAGAGCACGACCGGAGTAGCATTTTCCGCGCGCTCTTTCGCAAGAAAATAATAACGCCGGTCAATGCCGTCGTAGATCGGCCTCGCTTCCACGCTGAACATCCGGCGAATTGTCTCGGTCACATGTTTGGAGTTGCCAAACACCATATCTCCTTCCAGGATCGAGCGTCCGATCATCCCACCTCCGGTTGTCTCGTCCATCGCCATCACAATGTATGTAACGAGCGCGGTTCTCAGCCCCATGCGCTTTCGCAGGTTGAAGAATGCACGGTCGAGCGGGCCGGTTCGGGGGAAGAAGTAAATATCCGGAGGCGGGAAAAGACAGTGCCGAAGCAAGCGAATCGTATTGCAGTGCTTAGTCCAACCCACCAGTCGTGTGTTTCTGCGGGCCCTCAGGCGAGGATCGGGATCGTCGCCATCGCAAAGCATGGTCACGTGAAATTGGTCCTCGGGCAGCCGGGCAACAATCTCTTTCACCGTCAAGTTCTGGGCGTTGGTGTTGCCAGCATTGGCATCCGATGGCGTAAAAATAGTGATGGGGCGGAGCCGGGAGCGGGTCATCGTGAGTCGGAGCATAGTCTAATACGTTTTCGTTCCTTGTGTCCGGGGAGTGACCATAGACTCAGCGTTGATATATGAGCAGCAACCGTACTCACCTCGACACCCAGCGGACCGCTGACTCGAGGTTCGGTGACCGTTTCAACATACAGGCTATGCGGTACCTTGCGATTTGCCGCAGATAGCGAAGCCAGGATTTTGTCACGGAAACGTAGAGAGTCTGGCGCGCGTTGTTGCCAAATCGCTCTTTATAACCTTCCGCTCCCAAACCCAAATCAACTACCTTCATTCCTTCCGTCTCACACGCGTCGATCACAATCCTCGACAGCAGACAGTGGCCGGGGGAATTTCCTTCCTGACGGCTGTCGAAGGTGGGCTGATACCAAAACCAGCTTCCGCCAAATCGAAAGCCAAAGTTCCACGCAACCGGCGCGCCTCCAACCCTCAACATGCTCAAAGTCACGACCCCGGTGCCGGAAAATCGTCTGGCCAGCTCTTCCAGGAACAACCGCCGCTCGCGGGTCGCGAGACTGCTGATGCGCTGCGTTGTCTGGAAGCGCGCCATGTGAGCGTTTGCAAAACCGGGCAGAGCCGCTTGAATCTCGGCCAGCGACTGCAAATGAGCGAATGTCACCGGACCCTCGCGCTCCATCGCACGCAGGTAGTGACGGAGCTTTTTCTTGTTCTCCAGTGTCGTCTTCAGCTTCTGCCGTTGTTCTCCGGTACCAAGGTCGACCTGGGCGCACAAGTATGCCGGCCGCTGGTGCAGGTGAAGACCGTTTTTCGCCGCCGCGGCCCGAAGGGCCGCAGGGGTCGCTGAGTCTTCCGGAAGATTCGCCAGCGCTACGAAACTCGCTTGCATCTTTCGAAGCTCCGCGAACACTGCGTCGACGAACTCACCGCGCTGCGGCGGCGCGGTCAAAAATTCGCAGTAGTCACCGGTCGTCGCCGCAAGAAAGCTTACGCCTTTCCCCGCGGCGTCGGTTGCCAGCGATGCCACCCCAACTAAAAGGTTTCCCTCGTACCCCAAGAACAGCAGCGGCGTAAGCGTAGCTTGATACGCAGACTGCATCGCCAGTGCCCACTCGCAGGTATAAAACACCTCCGGCCGTTCCATTTGCACCGCGAGTTCATTCCACTGCCGCCACAGCTTCGGATCTTCAGGAATCTCTCGGTGCAGAACGATGAGTAGACTCACTTCTCTCCTCTAGCCCCGATTGTCAAGAACACCTTGGTAGTACTAATCCGTAACACAACCTCGGCCAACCGGCGGGCAGTCATATCCAGGGGCGTCCGATAGTTTAAGCGCGCCCCATCGTACTGTGCCGCCGCTGGGGTGTTGTAAGTGAGAACATTCGGATCTGCTCGAAGCCAGGCTTCGTACCGACCATCGGGAATCGGGCTCCGGAATCGCCAAATCCGGTCATCCACCGACGGAGAGACCGGCTATGCGTTCATACATCTCCAGGAGTTTCGGGAAGTTTCGGTCCCAATCCGCCCGCTCCTGCACAATGCGCTGGTTTCGCTCCGAGAACAACCTTCGCTGTTCCGGGCTAAGACGGGCGGCACGCAACAGGCGGTCGGCGAACTCCTCACTGGAGCGTGCCCGCGCCAGCCATCCGTTATGCGCCTCCACAACCCACTCGTGGTTGGAGGGAATGTCGGTCACCACGAGCGGCAGACCTGTCGCCATCGCCTCTAACAAAGAAATAGACGTTCCATCCGACTGTGCGCAACTCACGTACGTGTCTACGGCACGGAACCACTTTGGCATGTCTTCGTGACGATGAGGACTAAAGGTCTGAATCACGCGGCTCAATCCGTTGACATCGACGAACTCCCGTATTCTTCCCGCCTCCGATCCACTCCCCAGCAACAGCAAACGCAGTGAGGAATCTACCCGGTACGCCTGTCGAAATGCTTCCAAGAGTGTATCGATCCCGTAAAGTGGCTCCCATGAGCGCGTGGAGAGGAACACATGCGTCCCGGTTTCCCGCTCGAACTCTTCTTTCGAAGGCAGAGCGCCCTCTGGACTAAACGTCCCCTTCCGGATGCCCCAAGGGAACTGCACGAAGCGCGAGTCCGGTATGTCGGCAAACTGCCTTGCCCTGGCACGGACGGTATCGCAGTCACAGAAGACGGCGTCCGCGCTCGATAAGGCTAGTTGCGTCGCCTGCTTCCCCTCCGGGCTCCGCTCGGCGTCAAACAGAATATCCGACCCCCATGAAGTGAGTAGCCAGGGATGAAAGCCCGAGAGTGCCGTCAGGTAGCCACAGGTTTGGACAGGGCCCGCATGGACTAGGTCTGGTCGTATCTCCTTTAACAGGTGCTCAAATTCCGGCAGAAAACTGGCAAACGTCGCCTTGTCCAGATTCCGGGGCAGCGGCTGTTTGGCCTGAAGCCAATGGACCTGTTTCGGCAGCCAGCTTTGCGCCGCACGATTGCTGGTTGGGTCGAGAAACCAGACCCGCAGTCCTGATTGTGAAAGCTTTTCGAGAAAACGCCGGTTGTGTCCGGAGGTGTTATCAGAAAAGTACAGGACTTTCACTTGGCGCCCTCGGCCTCAGCCAGTAGAGTCCAACTCAAGTGTTCGCCCTGCGGCAGGTCATAGAGGAGTTTTCTGCCGACGACCCGCGCCAGATCGAATGGCATGACTGCTTCTTTTGGCGCCGGTCTCAACGCCCTAAGCATGTCCTCTCGCAAAACCGTTCCCGCCCTCAGGTCTTGAGCCGCCCGCAGGCAGCGGCGCTGCACGACCACTGTGTCCTGTTCGTTCTCCGCGACGAACTTTCGTGATGAGCCCAGCGCGTATTCGAGTTCACGGGTGCGCTCAACCATCTCCCGCCAGGAAGAAGGCGTCATGGAAAAGGAATGGTCCGGACCTTCGCGCTGATTATCGTCCGTGAAGTGCTTCTCGATCACGCGAGCGCCGAGCGCGACCGCTCCCAGCACCGTGGCATGCCCCGGAGTGTGGTCAGAAAGGCCCAGCACCGCGGAGGGAAACATGGCGCGGTAGGTTTCCAGCACACGCAGATGGATATGCCGGAAGTTCTCCAGGCTGGCGGTGTAGTTCGTATTGCATTGCATCAGCACCAGCCGCGAATTGATCTCGAGTATCTCCCGGACCGCACTCTGCACTTCTTCAATATCGGACGCGCCCGTGGCTAAAAGCACCGGCTTTTGCTTGCCAGCCACCTTGCGCAGCATTTCGGGCCAGGTAATATCCCCAGAACCGATCTTGAACAGGTTCACATAGGGGTCGAGCATATCCACGGCTTCCAGTTCGTAGGGCGCCGAAAAATATTCGATTCCGCGGGCTTCGCATTCTCGCTTTAACTCCGGAGTCCACTCCCAGGGCAAACTGGCTTCGCGGTAGACTTCGAACACGCTCTTTTTCCATTTCGCCTGATGAGAAAGTTGATCGCCCAGACTGTGAAAGCCCCGCTCGCTGACGATCGCCGGAGCGCGAAAATTCTGGAACTTGGCAGCGTCGGCCCCGGACTCGGCGCAGAGCCGGATTAGGAGCTTGGCGCGTTCCAGGTTGCCGTCGTGATTCGCCGAAATATCCGCCACGAAATATGCGGGGTATTCCACACCCACCAACTTCGTTCCCAGCGTCAGGGTGTTCATTCCCGCACTCCCGTTAAGCGGCTCTTGATGCGATCCGGGTAACCGCTCTCGCGCAATTGAGCAAACTTCCGAAGGCCCGCGTCCACGCCGGGCATGGGACGTCCGAGAGCAGCAGAGAGCTTCCCCGTATTCAACGAAGTGTCCCGCGGCCTTTGCGCGTTCAGCCTGGCATGGGCCAGGCGCGCGGGCACAACCTGCTCCGGATCAAAACCAAACGTCGAAGCTACCCGCCTGGCGAACTCGTACTTACTGATGGGTTCAGACCCCACTGCATGGTAAAGACCGGCCAGATGCTGGTCCAACAGCTTCAGCAGGACTGCCGCCACATCGTTAGCCAGTATGGGGCAAAAAATTACGTCTGCGAACCCCGGCACGGGGTTCCCAAGCGTCAAGCGTTTCAGAACCCATTCCGCCAAGCTGTCCTTGTTCTGAGAGTTCCATCCGTAGAGGCTGACGCGCGCGATCAGGGCCGCCGGATTCTGGCGGAGCGTTTCCACTTCGCCTTGCAACTTGGTCCTAGCATAAACATTCAGCGGCGCCGGCGCATCCGACTCGGCATAGTTGCCGCGCTCGCCATCAAACACCGAGTCGGTAGAGATATACAGCAGCCGGGCGCCGCTCCGCGAAGTGATCTCGGCGATTGCTGCGGGCACCCGCACGTTGATTCTCTGGGCTCGGTCAGGATGACCCTCGCACCAGTCGACATCGGTCGCAGCCGCGCAGTGAACCACGCTCGAAGGCCTCAGTTCTCGGAAAATACGGAGGATTTCCGCTTGATCCGCCAGATCGGCGGCCAACAACTTCGCCCCGTCGATGGAAAGAGGATGACGATGATAAAGGCCGACCACCTCGCGGCCCTGCTCTTGCGCCAGCCGGACAAGACTGGCACCAAGCAGCCCGCTGGCTCCGGTTACGAGGATCATCCCTGAATTTCTGTTCGCGGCAGTCACTCTCCCCACCATGCCGCCTTCAGCTTAGTGCACCGCCGTCGTGTACCCTTGGCACGATGTAGTCAATAGTTCCTGCAATCGTCCCGGAGCAGCCGGCCGCCAGCAATTCTCACCCACGGTTGCGCCCACCGGGTGCTGGTGCAAATACTGCGGGATCTTCCCGATTTCGCCTGGCTCGTTCAGACCAATCCCCACCCCGAAACGAATGAATTGCTCCAGGTATCCATACGGCCAGAATTCCAACCACTTGCACAAGAAGCACGGAATTCCGCGAATTGCGCATTCCATCGCTACGGTCGAGAGTATCGTGATCCCGAACCACGCCTGCGCCAGAAGATTCTCGGTGAGGGGGCCGCTCACGACGCGCGTGGCGGCTTTCTGCTCGCCCGAAAGTATCCGAGCTACCATACTGGCTCGTTCGCGTTCGCTTTCCGCCGGGTGCAACTTCACAATTAGCTCGCGCCCGGTCGCCCGCGCCAAGTCTGCAAGAGGCGGCAAAATGTCCCGGTATATCTCTTCCGGCCGGCCGCCCGACACATCGTAGGCCTCCGAAATGAAAAGAACGTACGGCCGGAAGGTCTGGCGGTTCGGCTGCTCCAATCCGCTCCAGTTCGCCGGCAGCGCCGGAGCGCCGATTTCTACTTTCTCCTGGGGCACTCCGCACCGCCGCACCAGATAATCTTCCTCCATCTTTCCTTTGGCCCAGATAATATCCGCGTGGCTGCGCTTGAACATATAGCGGCCATCCAGCGCACCGTGATGGCAGGCAATGTTTGGTAACCCACGCGTGTGCGCCAGGAGTAACGGGATTCGGGTGTAGGGATTGCTGTCATCGGCGCACAGCACGGCCTGCACCGGTTCCGTATCGAGAACATTCCGCCAGGCATCGCGAACCTCGAATCCGTGGCGGAACCGTTGCAGAAAACCATCCATGTATCCGAGCCGGTTCAGGATTTCGAGTTCCGCCACTCCTCGCAATTCGCTCAGCAGAGATCCCCACCGCTTCTCCATCTCCGCGTTTTCAGCGCTCCGGCCGCGCGTCGAGGCATACGAAGAAAGCCACGCCGCCGTCACGTTCTTCGGGAGATCTTGAATCCATCCACTCTGCCGCGTGCTGACCAAAAGAAACTTTTCCTCAGGGAAGGTATTCGCATAAGCAATGCCGGTTCGCGATACATTTACGTAGGCGGTAGGAAGCAGCACTGCCGGGCAATTTGAAGGCGCGCGTTTTCGCGCCAAGAGTCCGCGGAACTGGTGTCCCACATCGTATTTGTCCCAGAAAACGTCGACGATCTGGGGCGCCGAAAGTTTGTTCCAAACGCGAAGATAATGCCTCAGCCCGCGCTTTCGATCTCCCCGCAACGGAAAGACATTCACCCGCGCCGGGAGCAGGCACTGCAAAAGACCGGCATGAAGTCCCGGCCGCGAAACATACACTTCATCCCCCGAACCAATCGTCTGCACAAATCGCCGCAGCAGGATGAGCGTCTCCAATTCACCGTGCAGGAGAATCGACATAATCTCCCACCAGTCCAGGCCATGTTCGTCGATCAGGTGACCGCATCCCAGGCCTAGCAATTCGCGCACTCGCCGGAAATCATCCAACCCCTGCCGCAAAGAATCCAGAGTTGTTACCGGACAACGGAATTGACGGCTCCAGCGTGCATAGCTTTCCTTCCCACCCAGCCCCAGATCGATGATGCCGTCCCAAGGCAGATTTGCCCACGGACCTTTTTCCGGATCGTCCTCGGGATGGATGAGCAGCATCTTCATGATTGATCCAGCATCGCGTTTCCCATGCGACGGCTGCGGTCAGCCTTCGTGTAAAGCCTTCTGCGCAATCGATCGGTTGATCTCAGCGAGCTCAGGCTCTCGCTCCATGAGCCTCAAGATATCGTTATAGAGAAACTCTTGCCCTTCAAAGCGGGCATAAATTGCGCGAACCAATTCTAAGTCCTGCGGAGTATCCACCGTCCATCGATAATCGCTGTGATCCTCATCTCCGGTTACGGACAGAATTCGGAATCGCCCTGGATTCTCATAAAGGTACGGCGTCACATGTGCCCGCTGGTAGGGTTGGCGGGCCTCGCGCCATGCCAACTCGAGAGCCCGGAAGGTCATGACTTCCGTATCCAGTCCACGTGGATAGGTGCGGACCAGACTGTTCGAACTATAATCCGGTTGCTCAGCCAAGAACGCTCGCACCGTTTTGTCGACGACCTCGGGATCAATCAGGGGACAGTCGGACGTAATTCGAACCACAATTTTTGCATCGTGCTGGCGTGCCGCGTGGTAGTAGCGATCGAGGACGTCGTTTTCGCTCCCCCGGAAGCAGCTCACCCCGTGGTGGCGACAAAAAGCGGCAATTATATCGTCGGCAGGCTCGGTCGTTGTGGCGACCATCACTTTATCCAAGGTGCCTGCAGCCCGTGTTCGCTCGACCACGCACGAAAGCATGGGGTGGCCTTGAATGTCGGCGAGCACCTTGCCGGGCAGACGCGTGGAGCCCATGCGCGCCTGGATTATCGCCACCACTTTTGGATGTTCGATCTTGCGGCTCATTCGGTCCCGACTCTATCTGTCCAAGAAGCTGTGCCCGATGTTTCAGGACCAGGCTGGCGAATCCAAAGGAACACCCAGCTCAGATGGCGACGGTCTTATCGGGCGTAGTGGTTTATGACTTTGTGCACAGCCCTGATCACATCCTCCACATCCTCATCGCTCATCCCGTGAAACATCGGAAGGCTGATCAAACGCTGGTAGGCGTCTTCCGCGACGGGATATTCGCCTCCCCGGTATCCAAAACGATCTCGGTAGTACGGATGATAGTGTACGGGAATGTAGTGAACGTTGACTCCGACGTTCTCCGCCCGCAGCGCCTCGAAAACCTGAGCCCGACCCGCGGCCAGCCTCTCGAGCTTCAGCCGGATGGGATAGAGATGCCACGCCGGGGTCACATCGGCGTGCGCAGTGGGCAGAGCGACTCCGGCAAGATCGCGAAGCGCGGCCGTGTAGCGGGCAGCAATCTCCTGCCGACGCGAGAGATTTGCCGCCAACTTTTTCAGTTGTGCAAGCCCCAGGGCGCACGCGATGTCGGTGAGGCGATAGTTGAAACCGAGCAGCACCATTTCGTAGTGCCATTCGCCATCGGCCTGACGCTGCCGGGCATCGCTCGAAATGCCATGATTCCGAAACCGTCGCAGCGCCTCGGCGCGATCCCCGCTGTCGGTCGTCACCATGCCGCCTTCTCCCGTGGCCAGGTGCTTTACCGGATGAAAACTAAAGATGGTCATGTGGGCGATGCCGCCTGTGCGCCGCCCGCGGTATTCGGCGCCCAGGGCGTGACTGGCGTCTTCGATGACCACCAATCCGTGGCGCGCGGCCAGTTCCAGAATCGCATCCAGTTCCGCTGGATGCCCCGCGTAATCGACCGGAAGGATGGCGCGCGTCCGCGGCGTGATACCCGCCGCTACTTTTTCGGGATCAAGGTTGAGCGTGTCGGCGCTCACGTCCGCAAAAACTGGAGTCGCTCCCTGGTACAGCACGCAGTTCGCCGTAGCGGCAAATGTCATCGGCGTGGTGATGGCTTCATCCCCCGGCTTGAGGCCGGAGGCGAACGCGGCGCCATGCAACGCCGCCGTACCGGAGCTGAAGGTCACCGCATGCTTCGCTCCCACCCGGGCGGCGAAGGCTCTCTCGAACTCTCCCACTTTCGGTCCCGTCGTCAGCCAATCGGAGCGCAGCACATCCACTACCGCCTGAATGTCATCCTCTCCAATCGACTGACGTCCGTACGGGAGAAGAGTGTTCCGAACCGGGGTTCCTCCATCGGCCGCGAGCAGCTCCCGTTTGGTGGATGTCGTGGGCATCGTGGCTGGTCTGAAAGCTTGCGGGTCTTAAGATTCCAGGTCTTGGCTCACAGGTCTTGGCTCCTAGATCTTGGTTCTCAAGGTTATGGACCTGAGACCTAGCAGCTAAGACATGGTGGCGGCATTCTATGCCGGCACCCGAGCTTTCGCCGTGGTGGCTCCCGGCTCAATCAGTTCCTGGAGTTGCACCTGGCTCAGCCACTGTTCATTGCCATCGCTGGTGTAGCGGAAGCCCTGCGGCAGCTCGCGGCCATGAACCCAATTCCCTTTTTTCCACCAGGGGTGCGCAGGTTGGATGACATACATCTCGTCCAATTCCACGGCGTTGCGCGCTTCGTCCTCAGAGAGCAGCACCTCGTGCAGCTTCTCCCCGGCCCGAATACCCATATATTCCACGGCACACCCCGGAGCGACGGCCTCGGCCAGGTCAACCAGCCGCATGCTGGGAATCTTGGGCACGAAGATTTCGCCGCCGTGCATCTGCTCGATCGAGGCGATCACAAAACGCACGCCGTGCTCCAGAGTAAGCCAGAAGCGAGTCATGCGCGGATCGGTAATGCTGATCCGGCCGCGTTTGCGTTGCTCCATGAATACGGGAATCACGCTGCCACGGCTGCCCACAACATTCCCATACCGCGCGCAGCTAAAGCGGGTTTCCAGCGCTCCCGCATAGGCATTGGCTTGCACGAACATCTTCTCCGCGCACAGCTTCGTAGCTCCATACAGGTTAATGGGATTCACCGCTTTGTCAGTGCTTAGCGCCAGGATGCGCCGCACTCCCTGATCGATGGCCGCGTCGATCACGTTACGCCCGCCCATGATGTTGGTCTGGATCGCCTCGAACGGGTTGTACTCACAGGCTGGAACCTGCTTCAAAGCCGCCGCATGCACTACCACGCTGACCCCGGCCAGTGCGCGCTGCAGCCGTCCGGGATCGCGCACATCGCCGATGAAGTAGCGCAGGCTCGGGTGATCGAACCCGGAAGTGCGCATGTCATGCTGCTTGAGTTCGTCGCGGCTGAAAATCACCAGCCGCTTGGGATGATATTCCCGCAACATGATTTCCACGAACTTCTTCCCGAACGAACCAGTGCCGCCGGTCACCAGAACGACTTGTTCGGACCAATTCATCCAGGTTGCCTCAGCCATCTTTGGTACACACCTCACACGCTCATATGCCGTCAATCCCCGCGCGCCGGCAGCGGAACGCCAATTCGGGATCGGCGCAGTTCAACCCAATCATCGTAACCTTGCGCCTGGGTGAAAAACGAAGAACCCAAAATGCGGCTCCGCTTTCCGGCTGGGGTTGACGATTGCAAGGTAGTATAGCGGAGTTTTTCGCATCCGCGCGAATCGCGCTTCGTTGCACCAAAAAACGCTGCTCACCAGATTCGTAAATAGTTTCTCGCCGGGCAATGCTAGAATAGCGGCGAAACCGCTACATACTACTGTGCGAAGCGCCCGCGCGATGACACCTGCCCTCGATCCGCCGGCGTACTTGGGTTGCGGATGCCGCACGCGCCCGTCCAGCCCGAAGCTGTTGAATATCCTGTTGAGGAGAGCGCATGGATTCCGGACCGCTGGTGCAAGCCAATAACCCAACCGTTCGCGAAATGCAGCCGACAGGCGTGGATATCGGGCGATCGACGGGCCCGCACGTCTACCCTGATCTTCTCTCTCAGGAATCGGCGCTGGGCGAATATATTCGCGTCTTGGTGAAGCGCAAATGGACCGTTCTCGCTTGCCTGATCACCATCTTCTCCGTGGTTGCGATTGCCAGCCTCAAGATGACGCCGGTGTATGAGGCCAGCGGTAGTATTGAAATCAACAAGCCAGATTCCGGCCTGGTCAACTTTGACAACTCCCCGACCTTCAACGTTGACTACTACGACCCGACCGAACTGGAAACCGAAGTAAAAATATTGCAAAGCGATCTTCTGGCCTTGCAAGTAGTGAAGGAATTGGGACTCGACCGCCGGCCAGAGTTCGGAGGAAAAACCACCGCTTCGCCCTCTTCGCTCGATCTTGATCCCGATCCGCTGCAAGCCGACCCCGCCCGAACCTCCGCTGTGCTCTCGAGTTTCCGCAGCAATCTCAAGGTCACACTCGCTCCCAACACTCACATCGTCGAAGTGAGTTTCCGCAGTCCCGACAAGGACCTGGCCGCCACCGTCGTAAACAGCCTGATGGAATCCTACCGGGACGACAACTTCAAGTCTCGCTTCGACTCCACCATGCAGGCCTCGGACTGGCTCAAAAAGCAGCTCGTCGACCTGGAGATGAAAGTGGAGACCTCCCAGGAAAAACTGGTGCGCTACGAGAAGGAACACGAAATTCTGGGCATCGACGAAAAGCAGAACATCACCACTGCGAAGCTTGATGAATTGAATCGAGCCCTGACCGCCGCGGAATCAGAGCGCATGGATAAGGAAGCCGTATACCGTCTGGTGGAATCGGGGGACGCCGACACCATCGCGTCGGCCGCCGGCGTCCTGGATGCGGCTGGGACCCAATCCCAGCCCGGTGCGACCTTGCTGGGGAGTCTGCGTGCCAAGGAGGCCGACGTAAAGATCCAGGCGGCCGAACTGAGCACTCAGTTTGGCCCGTCTTATCCGAAACTGGCGGAACTGAACAACCAACTGAAGGAAATCGACGTCCAAATTCAGTTGGAGACCGAGAAGGCCGCGGCCAAAATTCGCGGGCAGTATATGGCCGCCGTGCAGCGCCAGAACCTGCTGCAAGGCGCTTTCGACAAACAGAAGCAGGAAGCCAACGAACTTAACGAGAGCGCAATCCAGTACAGCCTGCTCAAACGCGACCTCGATAGCAACCGCCAGCTGTATGAAGGACTGCTCGAGAAGCTGAAGGAGGCCGGGGTCTCGGCCGGGCTTAAATCCAACAACTTCCGCATTGTGGATGTAGCCCGAGTCCCGACTTCGCCCGTCGAGCCCGATATACCGCGCAATCTCGCTTTCGCCGTCATGCTGGGCTTGACCTCCGGTGTGGGACTCGCCTTCCTGCTGGAAGGATTGGATAACACGGTGCGCACCACCGACCAGGCGCAAATGATTTCAGGCCTGCCGCCGCTGGGCATGATTCCCATGGGTTCGAGGATGGCGCACGAGGGCGCGAACCCGAAGCGCCTGGTGATCGCTACCTCGAAGGAGGCGGTGGAGTTGGTCACGCAGGTCCGGCCGCAGTCGCAGATGGCGGAATCCTATCGGGCGTTGCGCACTTCGCTGCTTCTATCTAACCTGGGCGCGCCTCCCAAAGTGATCATGATCACCAGCGCGCTCCCGCAGGAAGGAAAGACCACCACCAGTATCAATTGCGCCGTCGTGCTTGCTCAGAAGGGCATTCGAGTTCTGCTGATCGATGCCGACCTGAGACGCCCCAGCATCCACAAGACGCTGGGCATGGGTCCGCGCAGCGGGCTCAGCAATGTCCTCACTGGAAGCGCCACCTTGCAACAGGCCATCACCCGATCCCCTGTTCTGCCCAACTTGTCGGTATTGCCGGCTGGAACGCCCCCGCCGAATCCAGCGGAGTTGCTGGCCTCCGCGAATATGCGAGACATATTAGAGGAACTCCGAGGTCAGTATGATCACATCGTGATCGACACTCCGCCCACTCTGTCGGTCACCGATGCCGTAGTGCTGTCGCCGCGCGCCGATTCTATTGTGCTCGTCATCCGTTCCGGACAGACCACCAAACAAGCGCTGCGCCGTTCCCGCGATATTCTGATGCAGGTGAATGCGAAGGTGTCCGGCGTGTTGTTGAATGCGGTCGATTTGAGCTCGCCCGATTACTACTACTACTACGAATACCAGGGCAAATATTCCCGGTACTATCGCGACGACGAATCGGGCGCTGATCACGACGAAGACGAAGGCGACGCCGAAGACACGGCTGAGGCATCGCCCAATAGCGCGTAGAGCAGAACTTCGGCTGGTTCTTGGGTGTGCCTGAGCTGGATACATGGAAATACTCCTCAATTCTGCTTCGCGGAAAAGACTGGTCATTGGCGCGACGGCGGCGCTCTGCGTGGTTTATCTCGTGCTTGCGGGCCGGCTGTTTATCGCCTCCGTGTTCGGGGCTACACCGGAACTCGCGAGTCTGCAGCGCGCGGCTAGTCTGGACCCTGGAAATGCCGACTATCGCAACCATCTGGGACGCTACTACGCGCTGGTCGCCAGAGATCCGGGCGCAGCCATCGAACCCTACCGCGCGGCCGTGCGGCTCAACCCGCATTCGGCCCGTTACTGGTTCGATCTGGCTTCCGCCTACCAGGTGCTGGGAAACATCTCGGAGCAAACTTGGGCCCTGGAGCACGCCATCGAAGCCGATCCGACCACACCCGACGTGGCCTGGGAAGCCGCCAACTTCTATCTCGTGCAAGGCGACGACCAAAAAGCTTTGCGTGAATTCCGCGTGGTTTTGGACAGTGAACCGTCTCTCGCGGGCCTCGCTATTCAATTCTGCTGGCGCATCGATCCGGATGTGAACGTGCTTTTGCGCGACGTTGTTCCCGTCCGGGCCCCGGCCTATGTGGCGTTTCTTGATTTGCTCATGGCCAAACAGGACACGGCTGCAACGGCCAAAGTTTGGGCCGCCTTAATGGCAACTTCGCAGACCTTCGAATTGCGCAAGGTCTACGAATATCTCCATTACCTGCTCGATCACAAGGATGTGGAGCAGGCACGCCGGGTATGGCAACAGGCGGCCCCGCGCTTTGGCTTATCCGCCTACTTGCCCACCAGGAATAACCTGATCGTCAACGGAAATTTCAGCCTCGATGTTTTGAACGGCGGCTTCGATTGGCAGTACGAGAAACAACCGGGCGTTTTGCTGACTCTGGATCCCAGCGATTTTCATGATGGGCATCGTTCGTTGCTGATCTCTTTTGACGGACCGGGAATAACCGATGCCGGAATTCGTCAATTCATACCGGTGCAGCCCGACACTACCTACGAGTTCTCCGCATACTACAAAAACGGAGAGTTCGAAGGCGCCGGAGGCGCGCACCTTACGATTCAGGATGCATACACGCAAGCCGTTCTCTACGACAGCGACGAACTGAACGAGACGGGATTCTGGAAATCTGCGACTGGAGAATTCACTACCGGAGACGATTGCAAGCTGCTGGTGCTGCATATCCGCCGCCTGCCGGAAGGGAGTCCGATCCGCGGCAAGCTCTGGGTCGACGATTTCCGTCTCGTGGCCAAGCAGTAACCTTCGAATCAGGTAGATTCGATCTCATGAGCGCAACTACCGGTATCGAAAGCCTTCGCCGTGAACGCGCGACGCAAGCTGGCACCGTCCTGCTGTACGGCATCTTTGGCCTGCTTCTGTTTGGACCGCTCGCATTCGGTGCGGTAGAACCCTGGTCGATTTTCCTGATGGAGACCGGCTCCGCTGCCCTGTTTCTGTTGTGGATCGGCAAGCAGGTTCTGCAAGGCGAAATAAAGATCAGGTGGAATCCACTGTTTCTTCCCATGGGAGTGTTTGGCCTGCTCATCATCTCTCAGCTCGTCTTGCGCAGGAGCGCCTACCCGCACGACTCGGCCGCGCTGGCGCTAGTGTACTTCTCCTACGGCATGTTGTGCTTTCTCTCCGGGCAAACCCTGGTGCGCGGCTCGCAGGCGCGCAGCCTCGCCCGCATTTTTTCGCTCTATGGAGCCGCAGTGGCCGCCTTTGCGTTGATCCAGGGCATCTCTTCGAACGGCAAGTTGTACTGGATTCGGCAGCCCCGCAATGGAGGCTGGATCTACGGTCCCTACGTAAACCACAACCATTACGCGGGCCTGATGGAGATGCTTGTCCCCATTCCCCTGGTATTGTCCCTGACGCGGCTGGCTTCCCCCAAAACCCGAATCGCCGCGGCAGCCGTGGCTGCCGTCATGGTGGGCACGATTTTTCTGTCTGGATCGCGCGGCGGCATGCTCGCCATCATCGCGGAACTTGTCGTTCTGGCGGGCTTGCTGGTCAAGCAAAAGCGCGGCCTGGGCACCGCCATCGGCATTGGCGTATTTCTAACAATCGTCGTCGGATTGCTGGTGTGGGTGGGGGGCGGCGAACTCAGCCGGCGCATTGCGACTGTAAGCATGCCACATTCCGAGATCTCCAGCGACGTTCGCTTCAGCATCAACCGCGATGGTCTTCGCATGTTCCTTAAGAAACCCGTTCTAGGCTGGGGCCTGGGCACATTTCCCGTGGTATATCCGCAATTCCGCACGTTCTACACCGATTTCTTCGTCAACGAAGCACACAACGACTATCTGCAACTTCTTGTGGAAATGGGTTTGTTCGGATTTGCAACCATGTTGTGGTTTCTGCTGACGCTTTACGCCCGGGCTTTCAAGAAAATAAAGAACTGGACCACAGAGATCAGCGGCGCAGTAACCCTCGCTTGTGTGCTGGGCTTGAGCGGCATCCTGGTCCACAGCGCCGTCGACTTCAATCTGCAGATTCCCGCCAACGCCGCCCTGTTCTACGTGCTGTGCACCATCGCGGCCGCGGAACCCTTCGTTCGGACCGCTCACAAACGGCGCGTGGAACGAAGCAAACCTGCCGAGGAAGCACGGGCTTCAGAGCCAGCTTTGCAGCAGCCCGCCACCAACTTCTGACGCTCGTCCCAAGAACATCAAGCCGTCCGGAACCTCCGGACGGCTTGGGTCTGTGAACTGTGAACAGTGAACCGAATGGATAGCCGCTGGCTTACTAGGGCTGGGACGGACTCACGGGATTGTTGCCCTGCAAGAGCACCCAGGTTGTGACCCCGACAATGACTGCAGCCCCCGCGCCGACGGCTATGGGAGAGTTCAACCCACCGCCAGCGGCAGCCGGAGCAGCTCCCCCCAAAGGCCGCCTCTTATTTTTCTTCTGGCTTTCGGATTGGCCGGATTGCTCGTCCCGGGTGGTCTCCTGTCCCTGCGCCAGAGTGACCGTACCTCTGTCGTCGGCGACAATCAAATCCCCCTGACGGGCCGCGATTCGCACCGTACCGTCAACATCGGTTACATCGAATTTGGTCCATACCCGGGAAAGCGGCGCTACTCGCACATTACCGACCGTGGTAGCGACGCCCTTAGATGTGGAGACAGACACGCTCCCATGTTCTACCTTCAAGGACGCGCCTTCAAATTGCACCAGAGAATCCCCCAGCACGGTGATGCTGGAGCCAGGCGCGTCAATATTGGCCGCTGAGTCAGACCGGGTTTGCACGAGGTCACCGGCAAAAATCGCGGAGGATTGAGGCACGTGGCTGCCGTTCAACCAAGCTGCGCCATCCGCATAAAGCATGGCCGCGCCGGAGTCGGCGGCAAAAAGCGATACAGGCACAATCAGCAGTAGCACGCAACCGACCAGCCTGCGGAAAGCCGACATACCTGTCCCCTGGTTCGCTAATAACTAAGTTGGTTATCTTTAGCGCATCGTACCCCGCAAGGTTATTGGCAGTCAATGCCGTTTGTGCGGGTGGGTGACAGCTTCTGTGGAAAACTTTCCGGGATAGCGAGCATCTTTTTTCACCACAGAGTCGCGGGGAATAACAGCGGAGAAAAATCGCCAATTGTTCTTTGTTTCCTCACGTTTCCCGAGCGTCTTCTCTGCCTGTGATTGAATGGTGCTTTGGCGCCCAGTTCATCACCATTGATCGACTGACTTCCACCACAGCAAGCGCAGCCATTCGTCCACGAAAGTTTTCGCCCATTGGCGATGAGTCCACCATCTGGCGCCGAAATTGGTGGCATCCCGAGCCGCGGCGACGGAGTAGACATGTCCAGGACCTTCGCGCCGGAAAATGCTCAGCGCCAGGCGCGTGTGGAAATCGGAAGTCACGATCAGCACGCTTTTGCCGCCGATGCGTGCCAGGCACTTTTCCGCGTCCAGGTTGGTTTCCCCCGCCAGGACCAGGATCACGTCGGAGGGGCGTGGCGCGTCCACTACGAGAAAGCTGCCGGCCTTTACGGCCAACCCGACTGAGAATCCCCCCAGCAGTACAAAGGCTATCAACCACGCACGCTTCGTTGCACCTTGTCTTCGCATAGATTCCCGACTCCGGAGAAAAAAGCCTGACTCGCCAAGGCTTCAGAACGCCCCCGCGCCGCTTCATCCTGCGACCGCGTGCTAGAATCGAAAACGAAATTCACTACACGTAGAAGAGAACCCTTGTCGCGACAATGACGAATCACTCTGCCGCAAATCGTTCCCTCGATCAACTCAAGAACAAGATCCAGCGGCGCCAGGCGCGCGTCGGGATCATCGGCCTGGGTTATGTGGGACTGCCGCTGGCCTTGCTGTTTAGCGAACAGAAATTTACCGTCACCGGCTTCGACATTGATCAGCGCAAGGTCGAAACCCTCGCCCAGGGCGGCTCCTACATCTACCGAATCGGCGCCGACGAAATCCAGAGGGCCAAGGCGCAGGGTTTTTCCGCCACGTCCGACTACGCGCGTCTGGTGGAGATGGATGCTGTCATTATCTGCGTCCCCACGCCTCTCAATCAATACCACGAACCCGACCTCAGCTTTATCACCGATACCACGCACGCCATCGCGCCTCATCTTCAGGCTGGCCAGTTGGTGGTGCTCGAGAGTACGACCTACCCCGGCACCACGGAAGAAGTGATGGTGCCGATCCTGGAGAAGGAGAACAAGAACGGGCTGAAGGTGGCGCGCGGCGCTTCCCAGGCGGAGAAAGAGTTCTTTGTGGCTTTCTCTCCCGAGCGTGAAGACCCGGGCAACACCACCGTGGCGCGCCGCGACATCCCCAAGGTTGTGGGGGGGGTGAACCCTCAGGCTTCGGAATTAGCGGGAGCGTTGTATGGTTCCATCTTCCAGCGCACGGTTCCTGTGTCTTCGCCGGCAGCGGCTGAAATGACGAAGCTGCTGGAGAATATCTACCGCTGCGTCAACATCGCGTTGGTCAATGAACTGAAAATGCTCTGCCTGCGCATGGGGCTGGACATCTGGGAAGTCATCGATGCGGCTGCGACCAAGCCCTTCGGCTTTCATCCTTTCTACCCCGGACCCGGCCTGGGCGGACATTGCATTCCGGTCGATCCCTTCTACCTGTCGTGGAAGGCAAAGGAATGGGACTTCCGCACCCGCTTCATTGAACTGGCGGGCGAGATCAACACCAACATGCCGTATCACGTGCTCGCCTCTGTCGGTGGGGCCCTGAACAGTCACAAAAAATCGGTAAACGGGGCGCGCGTCCTCATCTTGGGCGTCGCCTACAAAAAAGATATCGACGACTTGCGCGAGTCCCCGGCTCTGACCATTATCGAACTCCTGCAAAAAGAAGGAGCCCAGGTCAGCTACCATGACCCGTATTTCCCTTTCATCGGAAAGGGGCGCAGGTACGACTTGCAGATGAAACGAACCGAACTGGAGAAATTGGGACAGTACGATTGCGTCGTGATCGTCACCGATCACTCCGACTACGATTACAAGAAGATTGTTGGCGAAGCCCAGTTGGTCGTGGACACGCGCAACGCGACTAAAGGAATTGAGAACCCCAAGGTGGTGCGGTGCTAAGGGTAGAGGTGCTAAGAAGATTGTGGATCGCGATAAGAACCAGTTTTCGATCGGTCGTGATATCGGGAGCCGCGGCGGTTCTTATTTCGGGAAGTAAAAGGCCCGCCCAAGGTGTAATTTTTTGCTGTTTTTGCCTCGGCCCGGGTTAGCTGGCAGGGGAGCTAGTGTAAGTGATTGAAAGAGAAGCGGGTTAGATTTCCAGGTTGCCGGCGTAAATGGCCTTTGCCGTGCAGATTTTTGTCCTGGTTATGTATTCTAGAACCTTCTTGACCTCCAGGGCTCAGCGAAATGGCGCTGCACAGGCCGAGAAACTTTCAACCCGGGACAAGTGTTTTCCACTACTGACGAGTAACGCGGCGATGAGTTCTTCTGTGTCCCAAGAGAATCTGTTCTCCCTGCTCCCGAAGACCAGAACTCCTTGGACGGAATTCGTTCTTAGCACAGGGACGCAGGCGGCAGTGGTTGCGTTTCTTCTGTGGGTGCGCCTGCTGTATCCCTCTGTGATATCGCTTCCCGAACACACTTTCCGCTCCGTTGAACTGGTGAGCACTCCGGTTCCGGTCAATCATCAGCCGCAGCCATTGCGGCTGCTGCCGAGGCCTGTTCTCGTCGCCGATCTGCGCCCGCCCACCAGCGCCTTGCGGCTGCCGGCGCCGCAGCCGAAAACACCAGTGAAAATGGAAGACGTGGCTCCCGCGGTCAGTATCGCCTCCGAGAAGCTGGACCCTCTGCCTCATGATGCCACGCCGGTCATCCCCAAGCAGGCGATCAGGACGAACGTGTTTTCCACTGGCAGTTCCGCAGCTCCCACCATCGTGCGCGCCGCCTCGCACGTGCAGACCGGCGGCTTCGGTGACCCCAATGGTATTCCTGCCAAACCTGATCAGGGCAAGGCGGTAAACATCGCGGCGTTCGGATCTTTTGATCTGCCATCCGGGGCGGGCCATGGCAACGGCACCGGCGGCGCCAAGGGCGTTTCTGGGGTGGTTGCAAGTTCCGGGTTTGGCAATTCTACGGCTATCGGCAGCCGGCACGCATTTCGCGGCACGGTTCAAGCGGCCGGGTTCGGCAACGCCGATGTTCCGGCTCCACCCACGGTGCGGTCGCACCCGGCAGAAGCCGCCGCTCAGACGGTGCCTGCGGAAATCGTCTACAAGCCAACCCCAGTCTATACTCAAGAAGCACGGAGCCTGCGGATTCAGGGCGAAGTTCTGCTGGAAGTGGTTCTGCAGGCGTCCGGCAGCCTGCGCGTCGTGCGAGTTGTTCGCGGATTGGGCCATGGACTCGACAACAATGCGGTGAAAGCCGCCGAACAGATACATTTCAAGCCGGCGATGAGGAATGGCCAGCCAGCCGATTCCACCGTCGTCTTGCATATCATTTTTCAGTTGGCGTAGCCTCCTCACAGAAGGGTTTTATGCGCATTTTTTGGCTGGGTTCGCTCTCGTTCTTCCTGTTGTCGATTTTGTCTTTACCCTCGCTGTCACAGAATTCAACCTCTTCCGCGCCACCAACGGCGGCGGCCGACTTGAGCACCGCGGCAGCAGGCACCGGAACTCAATCTCCGCCGCCCCCGGCGTCGTTGAGCGAGGTCATGGACCGCGTAGTTCAAAGAGAGCACCTCTTCCTCGCAGAGATGCGCCACATGCATCCCATGGTCGAGACCTATCTTCAGGATCTCAAGACCGACAGCAACGGCGGTACGTCCCCGGTTAAGGACCAATACTTCCTTGGTCGCCTCGACATGAGCGATGGTCCCGAAGATACGTCATTTTTAGGCCAGCCCGGGTTCGGCCGCCGCATGGTGAACCACCTCACCTCGATTTACAACATGCACTTCTTGCCTCTGGGGTTCGCGCAGATGGTGGTCCTCGATACCGATTTCCAGAAGAAGTATTACAACTTCACGTTCGTGCGGCGTGAGTTTCTGGGAGAAGTACGCTGCCTGGTCATCGATGTGAAGCCCAGGGCAGATGCGGGCGTCGGCCGCTTCATGGGCAGAATCTGGGTCGAGGATCAGGATTACAACGTGGTCCGCTTCAACGGAACTTACTATCCCGCTCCCAAGACGGGTTACTATCTGCACTTCGACAGTTGGCGTTTAAATATGCGCCCTGGCATGTGGCTGCCCGCGTACATCTACAGCGAAGAATCCAACCTGAAATATCGCATCGGCAGGGGGTTGCACTTCCAGGCACAGACCCGGCTTTGGGGATACGACCTGAAGGCCCTCAACAAGGATTCCGAGTTTACCCAGATTCTGGTGGATTCGCCGCAATCGGTAAAAGATCAAAGCGACGCGGCTGCGGACGCAAACCCCGTGGTTGCCGAGCGCATGTGGGAGCGCCAGGCCGAAGATAACGCGGTTGAGCGTCTGCAGAACGTAGGCCTGCTCGCGCCTCCCGGCGATGTGGACAAGGTTCTTCAGACCGTCGTCAACAACTTGATTGTAACCAATAATCTCGACCTGCAGTCCGATGTGCGCTGCCGGGTGCTGCTTACTTCCCCTCTGGAATCGTTCACCATCGGGCACACCATCGTGGTCAGTCGTGGCCTGCTTGATGTGCTGCCCGATGAGGCCTCGCTTGCCATGGTCCTCGCCCACGAACTCGGTCACATTGTGCTGGGACAGTCATTGGATACCATGCTGGGATTCAACGACCGCCTGTTCTTTCCCGACCAAGATTCGTTCCAGCGTCTGGATTTCAGACGCTCGCCGGCAGAGGAAGAAGCCGCTGATGTCAAGGCTTTGGAACTACTAAAGAATTCTCCCTATAAAGATAAACTGGGCAGTGCCGGATTATTTTTGGAATCCTTGCGGGAACATGCTCCCGATTTGCCCAACTTGATTCGTCCGCATCTGGGCAATGGTCTGGCCAACAGCAAGAGCATTCGCATGTCCGCACTGCTGGCTTCCGCGCCACAACTGGAACCGCTGCGCACCGATCAGATTGCCGCTCTTCCGTTGGGGGGGCGCATCAAGCTTGACCCCTGGACGGATCAGGTGGAACTGGAGAAGGCAAAACCGGTAGCGTTGACTTCAGCCCGAGAGAAGATGCCGTTCCAGATCACGCCATTCTTCCCTTACCTCGCCAGACTCTCGACACCCGGCAGTGACAAGGTCGCGCTTACCGCCCCCACTTCGAAGTGATGGGACCACTTATTCCCATTAATCAGAGGCAGTGATGGGAATGAAACACGGTGGTGGAAAGGCAGACGGCGCACCTGACAGCGCGCCCTGCAGCTTTTCGATATTTAATCGCCCCTTAGCGATTACTGGAGGGAACTGCCGACATTCGAGAATACATTGTTGGCGTTCGAGCCGATCAGCCGGATTGTTCCGACCACGATCACCAGAATTACGGCCAACATCACCGCGTACTCCGCGATATCCTGACCACTCTCGTCATTCCAAAGCTTTTGTAAAATTCTTGCCACGGGCTCCGTCTCCTTGAAGTATTTGACTTAACCGTACCCTCGTCTTGCAACAGCAGGGATGAATACCCAATGTTGTGACCGGATCAGTTCTCTCCCGAGGCTGGTCTTGAGCAAATGATATGCAGCGGAGACACGCTCGCCAATAGCCCATAAGTGCCATCTACCCTTACCGTCGTGCAGGCTTCTAAGTCCTTGTCAGCCAATACTTTTCAGGGGGAGCGACTGATTCACCGCAAACAGCGCCAGCTCCAGACGGGTGGACACTCCCAGTTTGTCGAAGATATTACTCAGATGGTGCTTGACCGTGTCTTCGCTGATTTTGAAGTATTCCGCAATCTCCTTATTGGAATACCCCGCCACCACGGCGGCGACAATTTCCAATTCGCGCGGGGTCAGACCAAATTTCTTCTGCCGCGCTTCGTCGCTGGAAGACTGCACCAGCGTGCGCAGGTATTGCACCAGGTTGGAAACGCTCTCGCGTCCCACCCAATACTCCCCGGACATCACAGTATGGATCGCCTTCAACAGCAGTTGAGTGGCAGAATCCTTTAGTACCACTCCCCTCGCGCCCAACTGCAGGGCTTCTACAATCTGGCTCTTCTCCGCCGCCGCGGTGAGAAGAATCACGCGTACTGGAGTCGAACTGGCCCCCATACTCAAGTCCCGCAAGGCCTCCAGTCCCGGATGCTTGGGCATGGCCAAGTCCAGTAAGAGAATGTCGGGCTTTAACTGCCGCGCAAGTCTTACCGCTTCCGCGCCGTCCGATGCCTCCCCGAGCACCTTCAAATCCGGTTCCGCTTCCAGGAGCCGGCGCAGCCCATCCCGGAAAATCGGATGGTCATCGGCGATGACGATACGAACAGGTTGTGACTTCTTAAAATTCATCGGAAACTTCTCCACCCTTAGGAACTTTGATTTCCAGGCGGGTCCCCAGACCGGGATTTGATTCTACCGTGAGTGCCCCCGCAATTAAACGGACACGTTCCTTGATGATCATCGGCCCCTTGCCCAGCTCTTCAAGTTGGTCCTGCGTCAGGCGTCCGGGAAAGGGGAAGCCTTTGCCGTCGTCCTCCAGCGTCAGGCTCCATTGGCTGGGACTCGAACTCAGGCGCACCAGGGCGTGGCGCGCTTTGGAATGCTTGCGCACATTGACCAGCCCTTCCTGCACAATCCGCAGCAGCTCCCGGCAGACTTTGTCGGGCATCTCCAGTTTCGCCACATCGGTTACGAAACGAGCCGCGATTCCCGTCTCCCGTTCGAACCGTTCGACCGTGTCGTTCACCACGCTGAGAAATCTTCGAGCATCCACGTCGATGGACTTCATCTGCTGCATCAGTTCCCGCAGCTTCAGAACCTCCTCGCGCAGCAAACCCTGAATCCGGCCCAGTTCGCCGCCAATCACGGCCGGCGTGCTTTCCGCCTGGCGTCGAAGCACATCCACCTGCATCTCCACCGCAATCAGCGACTGCACCGCTCCGTCGTGCAGCTCCCGGGCAAAGCGGGCGCGCTCCGCCGCCCCGGCCCGGCGCCTCAGCCGGTGCAGGAGATAGACGTTGTAAACCGCTGGCCCCACCTGGCGAAGCAAATCGAGCAGAAAGCGCAGCTCCTCTTGCGTGTCCCCTTGCCATGATGGGTCAAATACGAAGACCCTCCCCCGCCATTCGCCTCCGAAGACAAAGGAAACCGCGATCAGAGACTGGAAAGATTGCAGAGGCTTCAGTTGCGCGAACAGATCGGGGGACGGCGAAGGCACCTGATTGCCCTCACGGTCCAGTGCGGTCAGAGACCAGCGATCACCTTCGCTGGTCGCGTAACAAACTTCCCCAGGACACTCTTCCAGATAAATCTTGGCGTCGCGCGGGCTGGCATCCAGCCAAACGAAATCCCCAAGCTCCCCATCCTCATTGCGCAACTCGCCCAGAAAGATTCTCTCGCTGTGAATCTCCTGCGAGGCCATCAGCAGCCGAGTCGCGCCGTACATACCGACGATTTGCTGGCTAATCTGTTGCAGCGTTCCGGTTAACCCGGCTTCCACGCGCACCTTCGCGAGCATGCTGGTTACCGCGGCCTTCTCTGCCCGCAGGTGCTTCTGTTGCTCCGCCAGATAACCCAGCAACAATCCCATTACCAGCAAGTAAACCGACAGCATGAACAGGCGCTTGGGTTCGAACTCGTCTACGTTGATTTGCAGACCCGCCAAAGCGTGCACACGCGTTGCCCACACATGCAACAGGAGAAAGCTTTCTACCCACAGCAGCGCCACTTCAGCCGCTGCCGTACTCAAAGTTTCCCACAAGCCCCAGCGGTAGGCCGCCGCCGTCAGCACGAACACAAAGAACAGATCGAACGGACCCCTTGGACCTTTCGCAAATACTGAAATGAAGGCCGGCCACACAATGTCGGCCGCGTGCACCATCACACGAAATGAGGCCGTCGACGTTTTGCGCCGTCGCAGCAGCATCAGCACCAGGATGCTGTTCCCCATGTAGAAACCCAGCAGTCCATAGGATGCGGGGGAACGCCCTAGTTCGGTAGGGTTTATGCGGATCGCGACCAGTGCCGAAACTGCCAGGAACACGCGCGCCGTCGCCAGCCAGCGCTCGATGCGGCGAATCTCGCCGGGGTCGGCTGCAGCCTGCGGTCCTCCGAACAGACGGTGATTAGTATCAGTACGCAAATCGAGTCATTTCCGCTGGAGAGCGGATTAGCCAACTACAGGATTGTCTCGCATACTATTGATAAGAAAGACTGGGAGCAAGCAAAACTTTGCGGTGGTGCGGCCTCAGGCACAGGCCGCCTTCCGGCACGCGGCCCTTTTGCCGATATCAATAGTTACTTCCGTAACCCGACCCTCGTCTGCTCCCAGTCTAAAATGGCAACGGGGATCGTCTTCTTGCGCACTTACGCCAAGCTTTGGATCGCGGCAGTCGCCGCCTGTCTGGCGACCCTGGCCCTGGCTGCGCTCATCCTGCCTCAGTCCTTTCGCCTTACCACTCTCAGCGACGTAATTCAGAGTGTCTTGCTGCTTTCCGGGATGGCCTCCTTCATCCACCAAGCGGTGCGGTCGCGTGGTCGCTTGCGCCTCTTCTGGACGCTCATGGCTGGGGGCATCGCGTTTTGGTTTTGCTACCAGTTGTTTTGGACCTACTTCGAAGTCTGGCTGCGTCAGGATGTGCCCGACCTGTTCGCAGGAGACATCGTTCTTTTTCTGCACATTGTGCCTCTCATGGCCGCTCTGGCGCTGCTCCCTCATGCCCCCGAGGATGAGTACGCTGCGCGCCTGCGCCGCCTCGACTTTGCGCTGATGCTGACTTGGTGGGTGTATCTCTACGCGCTGATCGTGATCCCATGGCAATACGTCGTGCCCGATGTGGCGGCTTACAACGACAATCTGAACTCGTTGTACCTCATCGAGAAACTGGCGTTTCTGGGCACATTGTTCATAGCGTGGACGGGGAGCAAGGGCGGCTGGAGAACTTTCTATGCCAGCCTGTTCGGTGCCAGCTTCACTTACGCCGCCAGCTCTCACCTCGCCAATTGGGCTATCGACCGGCATGCCTATTACAGCGGAAGTCTGTATGACATTCCCCTGGCGGTTTCCATGGCGTGGATCACGGTCATCGGTCTCCAGACTCGCGAGCGCGCACCTCAGGCCGGCATCGGCTCTGCCTCCCCATCGCACGGAGTGTGGCTGGCCAGGCTGGGCATGATCGCGGCCTTTTCGCTTCCGCTGTTTGCGGGATGGGCGCTGCTGGATGCGGCAGTTTCCCCGCGCGTCCGTTCGTTCCGCGTGGTCACGACTCTGGGCTCGGCGCTTCTCATGGGCGTCATGGTTTTTGTGCGTCAACGCTTGCTCGACCGGGAATTGCTCCGTCTGTTGACCCATTCGCGGGAGTCCATCGCCAACCTGAAGCGTCTGCAGGCGCAGATCACGGAGTCGGAAAAACTGGCCTCGATCGGCCAATTGGTGGGCGGCGCCGCGCACGAACTGAACAACCCCATCACCGCCATGCTGGGTTATTCCGATCTGCTGCTGAGCACGCCTCTGACTCCGGAACAGAACGAACTGGTGGGGAGAATCGGGCAGCATGCCCGGCGCACGCGGTCTCTGGTGGCCAGCCTGCTTAGTTTTGCCAAGCAAAGCCCGGCAGCGATGGCTCCCGTGGATCTCAGCACTTTGCTACGAACCGCCGTTAAGCTCTCGCAACCGCGGTGGCAAGCTCTCAGAATCGAAGTGCGCACAGAATTCCCCCCCGACCTGTTACTCGTCCGGGGAGATTCCAACCTGTTGCTCCAGGTCTGCGTGCAGATCATCAACGACGCGCTGCAGGCGGTCGACCAGCAGAGTAGTCGAACTCTCATCATTGCCGCGGAGCGCCACGATAGCGTCGCCATCGTCAACATTTCCGACGCCCGCCCCGCCGGTGACCCGGCCGGGAGCAAGCAAACTCTCGGCAATGTCCGGCCCGATCCCGATACCGCCAAATCTCTCTCCGGTCTGGGTTTGAGCGCCTGTCAGGGGATCCTGCAGCAACATCGGGGAAGGATTCTGTGGCAGCAAAACCAGGATACAGGCACTGCCATCCGCATCGAGCTGCCCATCATCATTCCAGCGCCGGAGAAATCGACCGAAGTGGGGGTTCCGGTGACGTGGCAACCGCAACCGTTCGCTTGAGCTGGCCGCAAGCGGCGTAAATATCCCGGCCCCGCGGACGCCTCACAAACGCTGGCATCCCCGCTTCCCGCAAAATCCTCTGAAACGTCGCCACCCGCTCCGGGGCGGGAGTTGTAAAGTCAATGCCCGGCCCCGGATTCAGCGCGATCAGATTCACTTTGCAACGCAGCCCGCGCAGGAGCTCGGCTACTTCCCTCGCATTTTCCGGAGTATCGTTTACGCCGCTCAGCAGCACATACTCGAACGTGATCCACTCGCGAGTACGCAGCGGAAACTCGCGCGCCGCGGCCATCAGCATCTCCAGATTCCATTTCTTGTTCAGCGGCATCAGCCGCGTGCGCAAAGCATCATTCGAGGCATTCAAAGAAATCGCCAGCTTCGGCCGGAGTGCCTCCGTTCCAAAGTCGTGGATACGTGGCACGATCCCCGCCGTCGAAACGGTCATCCGCCTCTCCGCAATGCCCACGCCCTCCACCAGCAAACGCGCCGCCTTAACGAAATTCTCATAATTCAGAAATGGTTCACCCATCCCCATGAAAACCAGGTTGATCCGATCTTCGGGCGGCGAAACTCCCTGATCTTTGAGCACGGCACAAACCTGTCCCACAATCTCGCCTGCGGTCAGGTTGCGCTTCACCCCCAGCAGCGCCGTAAGACAGAACTGGCAGTCCACAGCACAGCCCACCTGGCTGGAAATGCAAATAGTCGAGCGCCCAGAAGAGCTCGATGTGCCGCTTCGCTTCGAAAGGGCGCGGCTTCCAGCCGCGCAGGGAGTTGCGACAAAACCAAACCGGGCTTTAGCCCCTGAGATGCTTGGAATGGAACTATCCACATCCTCACCAGCCTCGCTTCCATCCCCTGCCTCTCCGCCATCGCCCTCCGGCATCCAAACCGTTTCCACGCTCTGCCCGTCAGCAAACCCAATTAAATACCGCACCGTACCATCAACAGACACAAATTTCTTCTCAATCTGCGCCGTCCCGATCGTCATTCCGCTCCGCGCCAGGCGCTCGCGGAAACTCTGTGGCAGCGTGGAAATTTCCTCTAGCGCTTCCGCTCGCTGGCGGTACACAGCATCCATGATCTGCTTGACGCGATAGCCTGGCTCCCCGGCTTCGCCCACCAAGGAGCCAATCTCCTCGCGATCCATACCAAGCAGCGCCAATGTCACAGGTTCAGTCATGGGTGAGGGGCCTACAACTAATTGATTCTAAATCACTAATCGTCTAATTCTCGCACACCACAGCCCGACCCTGCCAGATGTGTAAGAATAGTGAGGTACCTTCGGGAAGGTCGAATCGCATCGCATGGCAAAAGAAGTTCGTAACATTCGTCGTCAAGTGTTGCCCCATGGCCTCACCGTGATCACCGAGCAAATGGAGCACATCCGCTCGGCTTCCATTGGCATTTGGCTCGAAACCGGTTCCCGCGATGAGACTCCGCAATCCAACGGCATCTCTCATTTCATCGAGCACATGGTGTTCAAAGGTACCAAACACCGCACCGCCGAGGAGATCGCCCGCCAGGTCGATTCCATTGGCGGCAACATGGACGCCTTCACCTCCAAAGAATGCATCTGCTTCAACGTGAAGGTACTCGACGAGCACGTCCCGGTAGCGCTCGACATTCTCACCGACCTGGTCCTCCATCCCACATTCACCACCGAGGACATTGCCCGCGAACGCGGCGTGATTCTCGAAGAGATCAAAATGGATGAGGACAATCCCGACTACCTCGTCCACGAAATCTTCACCCAGAACTTTTGGAAAGATCATCCCCTGGGCAAGCCGATCCTGGGCACCAAAGAAACGGTCAAGAAATTCGAGCGTCAGGCTGTGGTCGATACATATTCCCACCGCTTCGCGCCCGGCAACATCATCGTAGCCGCCGCCGGACATCTCGATCACGATCACTTCGTCGATCTCGTCGTTAAGCACTTCGAGCACCTGAAGCCCGCGCAGAATGGCTTCCATTCCCCCAAGCCCAAGATCGTTCCCCGCATCGTTCTGCGTAACAAGAAAGCTCTCGAGCAAGTGCAACTCTGCATCGGCGTTCCGGCGTATCCCATCGCCCACGAGAAGCGCCACGCCGGCTACATTCTCAACACCCTGCTCGGCGGAGGGATGAGCTCGCGCCTGTTCCAGAATATCCGCGAGCGCCAGGGCCTCGCTTACTCCATCTACAGCGATCTCAATCCCTACCGTGATACCGGGTGCATGGCCGTGTACGCGGGCACATCGCTGGCTTCGGCAACCAAAGTGGTGAAGGCTGTCGTCAGCGAATTTCACAATCTGAAGACCGAACCAGTGCCCGAAGAGGAACTGCGACGTTCTAAAGACCAACTTAAAGGCAGCCTGATGCTCTCGCTGGAATCGAGCACAGCCCGCATGTCAAACCTGGCCCGCCAGGAAATGTACTTCGACCACTTCCAGGATCTCGATGAACTGGTGGAGAAGATTGAAGCTGTCTCTGCCGACGATCTGCAGAGCCTGGCTCGGGAGTTCTTCAGGACTGAATCCGTTGCGGTCACCGCACTCGGCAATCTGAGTGGACTCAAGATCTCGCGCGATCAACTCACCTGCTGAAAAATCGAACCTTGGTCTGGAGGGAGTAATGACTGCCCCACTCTCATTTGATCCCGCGCACTCGGCCGTGTTGTGCATGGACTACCAGACAGCCATCGTCTCCACTTACGCCAAAGGCGAAAACAAAGATCAGGACCTGCTCCCACGCGCCGCGAGAGTTCTGAGCCAGGCGCGAGCCTCTGGGCTGACCGTCATCTACGTGC
This sequence comes from Candidatus Sulfotelmatobacter sp., assembly GCA_049800135.1. Classification (GTDB taxonomy): domain Bacteria; phylum Acidobacteriota; class Terriglobia; order Terriglobales; family Acidobacteriaceae; genus Sulfotelmatobacter. Next base: position 57,234 of record JBARJF010000027.1, on the reverse strand, counting down.
AGGTTGGCTTCCGCCCCAATTTTCCAGAGATCAGCGCGCGCAACGCCGCGTTTAGCGCCATCAAGAACTCGCCCCAGTACCAGCACATGCTGGCAGGCCCTGGCGCCGCAATTCACCCTTCGGTCGCCCCCCAGGGGGATGACGTTATCGTCACCAAGCATCGCGTCGGTGCTTTCGCAGGAACGGATCTTGAGATGATCCTGGGCGCCAAAGATATCGACACGCTCATCCTGTTCGGAATCTCTACCAGCGGCGTAGTCCTTTCCACGTTGCGCCACGCCGCCGACGCCGATTACGGGCTCATCGTGATAAGAGACTGCTGTGCCGACCTCGACGCGGAAGTTCACGCCTGCCTGATGGATAAAGTTTTTCCTCGCCAGGCTACAATCGTTTCCACCGGCGATTTCCTCGACGCCTTGAAATCAATCCCGTGAGCCGCTTTTCCCACTGCGCTCTTCTGTCTACCCTCTGCCCTTCATAGTTCTCGCGTCCGTCTTGTAACTTTGCCGGCGTCGGCGAATCTCATCTGGGTCTGCAGGTGTGGACCTGCCGGACGACCCTAGCTCAATACTCACTCCAAGGAGAAGACTATGAAAAAGATTTTCGGCAGTTTGATGCTGGCATGCCTTTTGGCCGCTCCCCTCGGGACCCTCGCCCAGGACGCGATGAAGCAAGACACCAGCAAGCAAGACACAATGAAAAAAGACGAGGCGAAGAAGAAAACCACCACCAAGAAGACCATGAAATCCAAGACCGCGAAGAAAAGCACAATGAAGAAGGATGACAGCATGAAGAAAGACGACACCATGAAGAACGACCAGATGAAACCGAACTAGCCGTCCAGAAGGCCGGCGCGGGCCATTCGTCCGCGCCGTGATCCTTTCCTAATGCCCCGCCGCATTAAGCACTTCTTCCTGCTCCTCTTCTGCTTCCGCACCACTTCCCTCAGCAACCTGCGCACCAGGCTGCCCGGTTAACTCCGCCTTCAGATATTTCCGCAGGCATCGCGAACACGGAACGTACCCGTCCCGCATCGCTTCTTTCGCCGTCATTGTGCGCTCTGAAGCTTTGTTATGAATAAAGCGGCATCCCGGCACGTGGAAGACCCTTGATCCCGACGAAACCACCACCACCAGATCCGGAGGAATGCCGTGGCTCGGTACTGCGAGTATCGACTTAACGGGATTCCTGAAGGTAAGCGTGTTCGCCAATTTCAAACCTCCGGCCATCAAAAACAGCGCCGCCACCGGCACCAGCCATGCCGCCCAGCTGGACCAGTGCGATCGGCTCACCCCAACATTGCGCGGCAGCCGCTTTTCCAGACGTTTCTCAAGCCGGTGGCTGAAACCCGCCGGCACCTCCAGCATCCGCTCATCGCCATAGAGCTGAACCACATTCCGCGTTCCCGCCAACACCGAGGCACAGCGCTTACAGGTACGGAAATGCTCCTCCATCGTGGACCGCAGCGTGGCGTCCACCTCTCCCTCCATATAATTCGAAATCTCGCGCCAAACCTCTTCGCAGTTCACTACCATGGCTTGTTTCCCTTCTCGAATGGCAGACGGCTGAACCAGCCCTGCTCCCATCCGGCGGCCAGCAGATCGCGCAGCATCAGCCGTGCCCGCAACAGCCGCGTCTTCACCGAAGCCACCGTTATGCCCAGGGCCTCCGCTGTCTCCTGAATGTTCAAATGCTCCATATCGCGCAACACAAAGACCTCGCGATACTTTCGATCCAGCGTGGCCAGCGCCTCCGCCAGCCGCTGTCGCACTTCCTTGCGTTCCAGCGCTTCCGAGGGAATCTCCCGCCAGTCTGCGAAATCCCGGGGCGAATAATCGCCTTCGTCGTCGCGGCGATCATCGATTGCTTCCATCACGACCGTTCGCTCCCTTCGTCGGCGCATCAGGGCCTCATTCACCGTGATCTGGATCAGCCAAGTGCTAAAGCGAGCCTCGGCGCGGAATTGCCGGATGTTGGCGAACGCCTTCAGCATCGCCTCCTGCGCGGCATCCTCGGCGTCTTGCTCATTGCGCAGAATAGCTAGCGCGGCAGCGTAGACGCGACGTTCATAGGGCTGCACCAGCTCGTAGAACAATTCGTTCTGGCCGCGCTGCACCTTGAGGATCAGACCCTGTTCGCGCGTGCCCATCTGCACCGGATTGTTCAACACCATGCCAGGTTCCGACATCTAGCTTGCTATCCTCGCCGCCTGCCGTCGCAAGGTCTTAGGTCAGGTCCACGGGCCATCCTCAACCCCGCGTGCCACTCGGGCGGAACGGCGCCTCCGCCATCCCGATGTCGGACCGGTTCAGGGCGGGAGTCATCCTCAGGACTTCGCGTTTCTTCGAAAGTTTCGACCGGCAGAACTGTTGAAGGCAACCGCCTGGCGAACCAGCGCCTTAAAGGTGGATTCGTCAACTTCTTCTCCTTCGTGGATGTCGATCGCGCGGCGTGCGTTTCCGTCCAGACTCGAGTTGAATACCCGGGCCGGATCCTTCAGAGACGCGCCCTTGGCGAAGGTAAGCTTCACCACCTTCTTGTAGGATTCGCCAGTGCAGATGATGCCGTCGTGCGACCAAACCGGAGTGCCCATCCACTTCCACTCCTCGACCACGTCCGGGTCTGCTTCTTTGATGAGCTGGCGCATTCTTCTGAGGGTTTCCCCGCGCCAGTCGCCGAGTTCGGCGATTCTTTTCGAGATGAGTTCCGATGCCGACTGGCCTTGGCTCGCGCCCGACTTTTTCATGTTCTCATCCTAGCTTGGGTCTTAGTTCCACACTTCTAAAATCTTCTGCCTCGGTTTCCCCAAGACCCAAGTCCTCCCGTCAGTATTCCGGATCTTTCTTCCAGCCCGTCAGCATGGAAACAAAATTGTTCCAGCCGTGCAGAATCACCATCACCAGATGCCCCAGCACAAAAAACAAAATCGCCCACATCACCGCGAAGTGCCAGATTCGCGCATAGTGAAATCCTCCCATCATCCACGCCAGCCACGAAAACTGCACCGGCTTCCACACCGCAAGCCCGGTCAGCACCGAAAGAACGCCCAGCCCGATCACGGTGGTATAAGCGTGCTTCTGCAGCGGGTTGTAGGCTTCGCGAACCGGCGGCTTCGGTCCAAAAAAGAAATAATGCTTCACCATCGGCCACACCCCCGGAATGTCCCGACGCGTAAACAAAACCTGCCGGTAGTTGCCGCTAACAAGCTGGTAGCCCAGATAGAAAGCGCCGGTGCCCATGTAAATCCACATGAAGGTCAGGTGCCACTGCAAGGCCCCGCCCAGCCAGCCGCCGATGGCGAACGCTCGTGGCCAGTGCAGCAAATCCCTCTGCGGAATCTTCGCACCGAAGCTGGGAAACGCGCGAAATATCTGCAGTCCGCTGCCCACCATCACGAAGAGTGCGACCGTGTTCAGCCAGTGACACAACCGCACCGCCAGCGGATGTTCGTAGACCTCCCGCCCCACGACCACGGGCGCTTCTTCGCCATCCTTGCCCTTACCTTTTGCTTGAATGATTTCGACGACCGCACCGTTCATCTTCTTTACCCCCGGCACACGCACGGTGAAACGTTATAAACCGTAAAACCACGAATAGCCCTGGTCTTCCCAGTAGCCGACTTTCTCCAGCACATGCGTGACTTTCAGATCCGTCAGATATTTCGCCTGCTTATAGCCGATCTTGGTGGGAATCTGCAAGCGCAGCGGCGCGCCATGCTCGCGCGTCAATGGCTGATCGTACATTTCGTAGCAAAGCAGGGTCTGCGGGTGCAGCGCCGTCGCCATGTCCAGCGATTCGTAATAGTCATCGGCGCAGTTCACCGTGATGTAGCGTGCCGTCGGGTCCGCCCCTACCATGTTCAGGAAGTGCGAGAGCCGCGCGCCACCGAACCGTCCAATCACATCCCATCCCTCAACGCAGATGTGACGCGTGTTCTGCCGAAAACGCGGCAGTGCCTGCACCTGTGCCAGCGTGTAATCTCCTGGTTTCTTCACCGCACCGCTGACGGTAAGTGTCCAGTTTTCGAAGATCACTCCCGGATCGTCCACGTCATAGTCATTGATGGGAAATTTCGCAAACGGGGTCACTTCCGCATCGTCGAAAGTCGGCGCCAGATGCTGGGGGCGAAATAGCCGCCCTGAAGCCCAATCGCTGAACCCCAGCCCCTTCTTCAACAACCCATCCTGCAGGCTAGGGATGGCAAATGCGCCCAGCGCCAGCACCGGCGTCAGTTTGAGCAATTCGCGCCGGCTGACCTGCCGGAATGTTTTTTCATCCATTCTGGTTCCGTTTTTCCTCATGAATTGCCCTTCTCCGATTGCCCACGGCTACATCGAGGTTGCAGGGATCGCCCCATTCCAATGGGATTCGCCAGACTCCCCGAAAGTTTCGTTCCGCCGGCTTGAGAATCATACGGCCTCAAAGTCGGGCTGGATTCCACCTTTCGCTGGCCTTCGGAACGCTTTCAAGGCATACTAGCGAAGCCACCTCCCCCGGGCCCAAGTCTCGCCATGTCAGATCTAAGAACCATAGTACCGAAAGCGGATCGCGCCCTTCTGAGAGATTCTCGAGGGCGCACGCCTGAAGATCCTAAACAGCAGAAGTTAATGGTGGGTTCGCTCTGCCTGCTTCTACTCGCTTTGGGCATCGTGCTCTGGCATGATCGCGAATTCTGGTTGCCGGATACGCCTGAAGCCGATTCCACAGAGTCGGTGGGAAGTTCTCCCGTTGCGAAAGCTACTTCCCTGCGGCCCTCCGCGGCGGTGGCTAAGCCAACTTCCACGCGAAGAAGACCTAGGCGCCACATCGTTTCCGCCGCCAAGGCTCCCGCCGTTCTAACTCCACCTCCTCCAGTCACCATATCTGCGCGGACGGTTCTTCCCCCGCTGGAAGTGGAAGTCGTCGCTGGCGATCACTATCGCACCATCCAGCCCGGAAGCAGTTCCGTGAATGTGGATTTGCAACCAGGCTCGCCCCCGCAGTCCGTCACCACGCCCACCACGGTCGCCGATACGGAAACCGCAGCCAACCTAACCAGCAACGCAGCCGAGCGCGTACAGATGTCCGCTGACGCGTCCGAAATCGTCGCCCGCTCCGTGCGCCCCGATTATCCGCTGCTGGCGCGGCAGATGAAGGTAGAGGGCTCGGTAATTCTGCAGGCGCTGATTGGCAAGGATGGCGCTATTCAGAATCTGCGCGTGGTCAGCGGCCCGCACATTCTGGCTTCCGCGGCACAGGACGCGGTTCGGCAATGGCACTTCAAACCCCACTTTGAAGGCAGTGAAGCGGTGGAAACCCAGGCTAAGATCACCGTCAACTTCACCATTTCAACTAACTAAGGGTTTTACGTGGGTCCTGGGTCTCAGGCAAAATCCAAACACCCAACACGTCTCCCCCCAAATAACGAGCGCCTCGAATCTCTTTCAAGACCGAGGCGCCCGGGCAGCCCTCCCCCAGAACTGCTCACCTGCAAAATTAAATGCCGGAAAGAATCTTGCAAATGGCACTCCCGTGCCACTTCCCCGCCCCAAGGTGCTATCCCGGCCATCTCGCCCAAGTTCTTGCAAACCCGGCTCTTCCTGAGACTTCGGCGAAGGGGACTCGGCCTTGGCAGCGCCCTCCGGCACTGGAGTTGTTAGGCTCTCTTGCCGATGGATAATCAGCAGAATTCGTGTGAAACCATGCCAGCCTTTCAAGACCCCGAGATTTACCGCGACATTCTTGATGGCTTGCAGATTGGCGTGAGCGTGCTCGATCTCCAGAAAAAAATTGTCTTCTGGAGCGATGGCGCAGAACAGATCACCGGCTATGCGCGCATCGATGTGCTGAGCCATTCCTGCGCGGACAACATTCTTCCCCATTGCAATCAAACCAGTTGCGAAATGTGCGCTGGAAAATGCCCCATGGCATCGGCGTTGCACGATGCCGAGCCGGTGGAAACCATGAGCTTTATTCACCACAAGTCGGGCTACCGGACTCAGGTACACATCTGGGCAACCCCGCTGCGGGATAAACGCGGCTCGATCATCGGCATCATTCAGACTTTCGAAGGCGAGTTCGCGATACACGGCCCAGACGCAAACGATCGTCGCATGGAAGAACAGGGTTGGCTGGACGAAGTGACGGGATTGCCAAATCAGGCCATGATGCGGTCGCACTTGCGGGAAACGCTGGGCTCGTTCACCGAACTTCACGTTCCCTTTGGCGTCGTCTGTCTAGAGGTCCATGACCTCAGCCAATTTCGAGCCAGGTACGGACAGGGAGCGGCTAGGTCGATTCTGCAGGTGCTGGCTCGAACCCTGAGAAATACGGTGTGGGCTACCGACATTGTCGGCGCCTGGAGCGAGGATCGATTCCTGGTGATTTTGATGGGATGCAGCGAATACGCGTTGCAAAGCGTCAGCGAGCGCATGCTTAAAATGATGGCCAGCGCAACCATTCACTGGTGGGGAGAGGAGCTATCGACGGCGGTTTCGATCGGGCGCACTGGCGCTTTGTTGGGCGACACCATCGAATCACTTCTGCGGCGGGCCCAGCACGAACTCGGCGGCGATCAGGTCGCGCTGCCCGTCCGCCACGCCACCGCCGCTGGCGCCAATCCACGGTCGCAAAGTTGAGCCAAACGAGCTAAAACCATGTTCGCGATCATCGGCATTGTCGTCGTCTTCGGCTGCGTGGTGGGCGGCTATTTGATGGAGCATGGCAATTTGAAGGTGCTTATCCAACCTGCCGAACTCGTCACCATTGGCGGGGCGGCCCTCGGCACCATCCTCATCGCCAATCCTCTTCACATACTCAAGCGAATTGCCGGCGGGATTGCCGGCGTTTTCGGCGGTTCCAAGTACACCAAGCAGGCTTACATTGATTCTCTGAAGATGATGTACGACTTGCTGAACAAGGCCCGCAAAGACGGGTTGATGGCTTTGGAGAACGACGTGGAAGAGCCGGATAAAAGTCCAGTGTTCTCCAAAGGGCCGGCGGCCTTTAAGAACCACCATGTGCGCGACTTCGTCTGCGATTCGCTACGCATGGCCATTACCGGAGTAGACGCATTCGATCTGGACCAAATGTTGGATCTGGATCTCGAAGTCCACCACCGCGACGCCGAGCAGCCGACCGCCGCTCTCAGCAGCGTGGCAGACTCCTTGCCCGGTCTGGGCATTGTCGCGGCGGTGCTGGGCATAGTGATTACCATGAGCGCGATGGGCGGACCTCCGGAAGAAATCGGAAAAAAAGTGGCGGCCGCGCTGGTGGGAACCTTCCTTGGCATCCTGCTGTGCTACGGGCTGGTCGGGCCCATTGCCGCCAACATGACCAAAATCGCCGGCGAGGAGCACGCCTATCTCTACGTGCTGCGCGTTCTGATCGTGTCCTTCCTCAAGGGAACAGCTCCGATTATGGCGGTCGAGGTGGCGCGGCGCGCGGTGCCCGGTCATGTGCGTCCATCGTTCAAGGAGGTTGAGGCCGCCTGCCGCAACCGAGCCGGGACTGAGGACACGGCGGCCGCACCAGAAGCTGCGGCCCAAGCGGCTCCCGAGTAGAAAGGTCAGAGATCCGAGAACCGAATGAACAAAACACGCCCCATCATCATCCTCAAGAAAAAGGGTGCCCACGGCGGCCATCACGGTGGTGCTTGGAAGGTCGCCTACGCCGATTTCGTCACCGCCTTGATGTCTCTGTTTATCGTGCTGTGGCTGCTCAACAGCAGCAAAAAAGTCCAGGAGGCAGTGGGCGGTTATTTCAAAGATCCCACCGGCACTGCCGCGAAGATCGGATCGAACCTAGCCGGCGCGGGCCAGAATTTCATTCTGACCAAAGACGACATGCCCAAGCTGAAGGACCAACTCGAAAAAAAAATCCGGGAGATGAGCGACTTCGAAAAGCTCAAAAACCACATCGAGATCACCGTCACCAGCGAGGGTCTCCGCATTGAACTCACGGAATCCGCTTCCGGAACTTTTTTCGACAATGGCAGCGCCAAGTTAAACGCTGACGGTCGCGAGTTGCTGATCACTCTCGCACAGCAACTGGGCAAGCTGCCGAACAAGCTCTCGATCGAAGGCCATACCGACTCTAAACCCTATGCCGCAACCGGAAACTACGGCAACTGGGAGCTTTCCACCGATCGCGCCAATTCTGCCCGCCGCCTCATGCAGGCCAATGGAATAGGCCCGAACCAGGTCGCCCAAGTCCGCGGATTCGGCGATCAGCAGCTGCGCGACCCCAAGAATCCGCTCGACCCTTCCAACCGCCGCATCACTCTCATCGTGCAATATGTTGTGAACAATAGCAACGCGGATGACGCAAAACCCGCCACCGTAAGCCAGGAGAAGAAGCCAGAGGGAAACGGCTCACCCCCGGCGCAAGCGAGTCCGGGCGAGAAGGAATAGCGAGTAATCACTGATTTAACGAGCGACCGGCCGGCTGCGATGGGCCTCTCCAACGCGCCCACCTTGAGGCCTAGGGAACGTTCGGTCGTGGCTGAGCCTGGCTTTGAGTTGCCGCACCATCAGCCGGCTTGCCAGCTTTTTGGGACATTCACGTACGAGCGATCCAGCGCCGCGACCGACGCGCAACCCAGCAACCGCAGCGTACGCTCCAGATCGGCGCGCAGGATTTCGATCGCGCGGTCGACGCCAGCTTCACCCGCAGCCGCCAGCCCATAAGCGTAGGCGCGCCCACACAGCACGGCTCGCGCTCCCATGCAGATGGCTTTCGCAATGTCAGCGCCGCGGCGAATGCCTCCATCCATCCATACTTCAATGCGTCCGTCCACCGCTTCCACCACTTCCGGTAGCGCCCGCAAAGAAGCCGAAACTCCATCCAGTTGCCGTCCGCCGTGATTCGAGACCGAAATCGCGGCCACTCCTTCATCCATCGCGTGCCGCGCATCCTCGCCCGTCAGAACGCCCTTTACTACAATCGGGCCCCGCCAAATTTCCCGAATCCAGCGCAAGTCGGCCCAGGTCACGGCTGATTCAGCCAGCGCGGCGGCTACATCGATCAGCGGCATCGGCCCTTTGCCGGGGACAACCACATTAGGAAGCCTGGGCACCCCACCGTCCAGCAAAAAACTAAGGAGCCATGCCGGACGCGAGAGTATTTGCGGAAGATATGGAATCTTATCGAGCGGCCCGCCGCTAATGAGTTCCTTCATGCCGTTGCGGTAATCGCGCTCGCGAATCCCAGATACCGGAGTATCGATGGTGACTACCAACGCCGAAAAACCCGCGATCCGCGCTCTTTCAATGGCGGCCTCCGCCGCGCCGCGCCCGCCCATCAAATAGAGCTGATAGAAAACCGGTCCGGTGGAACCAGCCTTTACATCTTCCAACTTGTGTCCGGAGATCGTCGATAGGATATAACCGATGCCCGCCCTGCCCGCCGCTCGCGCGGCAGCCACCTCACCGCCCGGATGCATCAGCCGGCTGTACCCCACGGGCGCAAGCAAGAATGGTAGAGAAAGATCGAAGCCCAGCACACGCGTGCGCAAATCACAGCTGGTCAGGGCAACCGCATGCCGCGGCCGAAAAGTGACATCGTTGAATACCCGGCAATTCTCCCGCAGCGTCACCTCGCCCTCGGCCCCGCCGTCGAGATAGTCAAAAACCGACTTCGGCACCCTCTGACGCGCGATGGGGCGGAAGTCCTCAATGCAAATAACCCGGGGCGATGCCACTCGGGAGGATCTCGTCATGTGCAATTCCAATGTCCAGAACTAGCAGCCCGATATCCTAACACCTGGCAGGACTGCCTGGGGGAATGAAACCCCGCCCCAATCGCGCTGGTGCCACCCCTGGCTCCATGCCTTGCAAACATGAGAGAAATGAATGATCCGAGTGAGCCATCCGCCGGTTTCCCAGCCAGTTTTGGGTCGTTCTGGATCTCCGCATTTATTAACCGGTACCTTCCGCTTCGGCGCTACAATGTCAGTGCGAAAGATTCCGCCTCCGGCAGTTTGGGCACTGCATCGGCAAAGCGAGAAGACCTTGTTCCCCGAGTTTGACGTTTCTGGCTTCTTACCCATTTGCCGTCGGCACTGACCGTCAGGTTGGAGTGGAGAACCGCTCGGGCTTCGCACTCGGGAGGAAAATGATATGAAGAACCGCATATTTGTCACCCTGCTCCTGTCCATGGGGCTGGCGCTCGCCGCGTTCGCCCAACAGACCAGATCAAGTCCGAGCGCTCCGCCGGCAGCATCTGCGAATCAAACTGCCTCCTCCTCGCAACCCGCCCGTCAGGACTTCTGGGACGGCGATGAGCCCGGGGTCGCATGGCTCGTCCTGCACCCATTTGCCAGCAAGGAATACGTGCGGCGGCATGTTCAGCCTATCCGGGACCGGCTCAGCGAACTCGAAGATCTGACCGCGGCCAACAGTAAAACGACCAGGGATGTGGATGTCCGTGCTCAACAGGGCATCCAGTTGGCTTCTGCCAAGGAGAACGTAGCCGACGAGCACGCGCTTCAGGCCGTCAATAAGGCGCAGATGGCCGATCAGTCGGTGACCGCCCTTGACACGCGCCTTGCCACCGACCAGACGGTAATCGGGAACATTGATCGGTACAATCCCGGGGCGCAGACCGAAATTCGCTTCCGCCCCGGCCAGAGCGTGTTGAGCAAGCCGGCCAAAGATGCGCTCGACGAAATGGCCGCCCCGCTAAAGAATCAGCACGGTTACGTCATCGAAGTACAGGGCTTTTGTTCGGGTCAGGGCCAAGCCGCGATCGCCAGTTCCCGAGAGATGGCGGACTCCGTATTGCGTTACCTGGTCTGGAACCACGAGATCCCCGCCTACCGCATCTACGTGATTGCCATGGGCAACGCTCCGGGGGCTGGGCAAACCATCGGCCCACGCGTCGAAGTCAGCGTGCTGAAAAATGATCTCGCACAGACTGCCCGACGGTGAAGGAGCTTTCGTGATCGCCCTCCTGACTACCGAAGTATAATTTGCATCAGCAACAGCCATCGCCGTAGGTTGGTCGTCATCAGGAAGTTTTCTTTTACGTTCTCATGGCCGTTGCGCCCTATCTGGGCGGCGAATTCGGGATGCGTTAACAGGTAACGGATCTGGTATGCGCATCCTTCCACGGAGTGCACGAGCATGCCCGTTAGCTTATCTATGACCTGATTTGGGATTCCGCCGACGTCGCCGGCGATGGTAGGCTTACTCTTCCACAGCGCCTCGGTTACCGTAAGTCCGAAGCCTTCCTTGATTGACTTCTGCACCACCAGGGTCGAGGCTTGTTGCAGGGCGTTAATCTCCAGAGCACACCACGGCGGCAAGTCGAGAATGATCACATCCGGATCGTTCCCCGCAACTTCTCTTACCTCCTTTAGGACGTCGGCTCCCTCCGGATCATCGCTGGCTCCTCCGCCCGCCAGCACCAGTTGGCAATCCACGTATTTTTTGGCAAGCTTAAAAGCTTGTACCACTCCCACCGGGTCTTTAAGGCGGTCGAAACGTGACACTTGGGTCACAATGGGCCGCGTCCGATCAACTCCGAATTCGTCGCAAACTTTCTGCACGAAATTGTCGTCCAGCGCTTTGTTCTTCTCTGATAGCGGGTCAATACACGGATAGAAAAGATATTGAGGGATCGGCAGTTGCCGGGCAAATGACTGCGACGAAAAAATCGCGGCATCGTATCGCTCAACAAACGGCCGCAGAAAGCCCCATACCTGCGGATGAGGGTTCGACAAGTCTATGTGGCATCGCCATACCCAGCGCGTCGGCCCGTCCTGCCGGGCGCGGATGAGCGCTGCCGGCTGGGGATCGTGAATGACTACGACATCTTCGTTGAATTGCATGCGCTCCCGATTTTGCTCGTTATAAGTCAGAAAGATTTCCTGCGCATGCCGCGTGAGCTCGTAGGAAGCGCCCTGCAGGGCATTGTGAAACGCTTTGGTCACCTCGAAGAAGTCGTTGCCGCCAGTGATGACGTCCCAATGGGCGGGTACCTCCAGTTCTCCCAGCAGCGGCACCAGGCGGTTGAGCATTTCGGCGACGCCTCCACCTACAGCGGTGGAGTTCACCATCTTCAGCGTTTTGCCCTTGAGGTCGCGGGCGAGAAAACGAAGTTCTTCAAGGGCTGCCGCGCCCACGATGCTTTCGTAGTCGTCCAAATGGGGCGAGGGAACCGGAGCGGGCGGCGTTTCCCAGCTTCGAAGCGTGCTTCGCCGCTCCGGGCGCGGTTGGTCCGCAACGCCAAAAGTTGTCTCGGTGGGCGTCGAACCGGCCGCGGGTTGAGAGTCTACTGGTTCCATCGATGTGACCGCTAGGTGAGCGCTCGTTCCACAATGCGCACAATCTGCTGGCGCACGTCTTCCAAAGTTGCAGTATAAATATCGATCCGGTTGAGCGAGCGCGCTGTCTCGGTCAACCCTGCATCCTCGTACAGCCATTGCGAGAAATCATTCGACATGAGCTTGATTCGGAGCCGGGCCTCGATGAAATGATGATGAATCGAGTGCACGCTCACTCGTCTGATCCCCTCGGCGAACTCGTGCAGCGTGTGAGCCTGAAAGCTGGTGGGCATTACGACAATGTCGGACGCGCAAAAATAAAAGATCTCATCGGCCGCGCGTGTGGCGGCCTCCGGGCTATCGTGCAGATATTTCTCCAATATCTCTATGAATCGCGTGCGCAGCTCAGCCACCGAGGTGAACTCGCGCACGTCTACACTAGCCAGCGCCTCAGCAAGGCCGGGTTCGTTGCAGGCCGCCAGCACCCATTGCGCGAAATCGTTGGAAAAGCCCGCGCGAAGAAAGTGATGTTCCTGCAAGGTCCGGAACGTGTGCTGGAAGATTGAGTCTTCGTGGCATTCGCGCAGCGCATCGAGCAGCTCGGCCAGAGTACTCCCCTTGTATTTCGTGATGCGCAGCAGATGAGCCGACGTGTTGAAGTAAAATGGCTTCGCCGGGGTCCGCTGGGGAGTTGTAGGCGCCGCGCTCATTATCCGCTCACCGCCGCAGCCGCCGCGCCCCCACCCACGCCATGCCCGCCGACGGTTTCGAGCCACTGGCTTAGGAACTCAACCAATTCGTCGGGCGGCTTGAGCCATAGCTGCGCTGCAGTCTGGCGTCTGCGCGTCCGCACCAATATGCTCAACCCGCGGCCACGAATTGCTCGAAAAGCACGCTCGTCGCTAGCGTCATCTCCCAAATACGCCGCAGGTGTGTCTGGCGCCATCTCACTCAGTACCAGGCGAACCGCATCTCCTTTGTCTGATCCCGGTACCCGAATCTCGAGACCGCCGTCAAACTCAAGAAGTTCGAGGCCAGAGTGTTCGGAGATTGGTTTCCAACCGGCCAGCACGCGGCTTCGCACTTCCTCCACTCCTCCTTCGTTGAAGCCTCGCCAGTCAATCGCGATGCTGCCGGTTTTGAACTCAGCCGTGTGCCATAGGTGTTGACAGCCGAGCCACCGTGTGGCATCGGACAGGGCATCAAGATAACGTTCCTCGATACGCACCGTTTCGACGCTCCCGTCCGGTTTCCGTCGCTGCAGACCGTCAAACCCCCAAACTTCCGGAATCGGCGCAAACCCTAGGAGCGAGATTGTTTCACCCGTATCCCGTCCTGAAATGATCACGACGCGAGTTTGCCCGCTGCAGGCGATCTCCTGCAACAGCTGGGCAACACCCGGATAAGGGAAGGCCAGGTTGCGCTCTGCACGAAGTGGCGCCAGGGTGCCATCGTAATCGAGCACCAGCAGCGACTTCCGTGCTTGCACCACCGCTCTCAGAAAACGCTCGATTCGAAGTTGCTTCTCCGGTCTTAGCACCTCATCCTCTCCTCGTTGAAATCACGCCATGGAGGCGTTCGCGTGAAGGTTCCGGTGGACCTCTTCCGTGACCTCCAGGCGGACCTCACAGAGTTCCGTGATCAGATTGGCTGCCCACCGGTAAATGTTGTGCTCCTTGATGGTTCGACGCATACGGTGCACCCGCAGTTGCTTATCCTCCGGCGCCATCTCCAACGCAACCCGGATCGCTTCCGCGGACTGATCGATGTCGTATGGATTTACCAGCAGTGCATCGCGGAGTTCGCGCGCGGCACCAGTAAACTGACTCAGGATGAGTACGCCACGTTCGTCCTGGCGCGCCGCCAGGAATTCCTTCGCGACCAAGTTCATGCCGTCGTGTAGTGACGTAACCATGCACAGATCCGCAGCCCGGTAGTAGGGCACAATCTCCGCGTGGCTGTGCTGCCGTTTTAGAAACACGATCGGCTTCCAACTGCCGGACTGGAAACGCCAGTTGATCCGGTCGACTTCCGCTTCCAACTCGCCCAGCAGGTCGTGATAGCGCTTGATGTGCGTGCGGCTCGGCGCCCCGATCTGCACGAATGTGAATTTACCCTGGTAGGTTGAGTATTTTTCCAGGAAACGCTCGATCGCCTGGAATCGCTCCAGGATTCCTTTCGTGTAGTCAACTCGGTCCACGCCGATACCGAGCAATGTCGCTTCTATCCCCACGCTGCGCATCAATGACGAGCGCTCCAGATACGTGAAACCGTTCTCGCCGCCTTCGGCGGGTTCGTCGTCCGTCAGGTCCACGCTAACCGGGAAGGGACGGACGATGGTGCGGTGGTTGTGGCGCAAGATCGAAAAGTGCTCCCAGTTGACTCGCGACTCCACTACCTGGTCCGCCGTCTGCAGGAAGTTGTTGCAGTGCGCCTGCACTTGGAAGCCGATGAGGTCCGCGCCCAACAAACCATCCACCAACTCCCGCTGCCACGGGCAGATCCCAAAGGCTTGCGGGTTCGGCCACGGGATATGCCAGAAGATCGCGAGGCGCGTGTCCGGCCTTTTCTCTTTGATAAGCTGCGGCAGCAAAGCGAAGTGATAATCCTGGACCAGGATCACCGGATTCGGTGTGTCTTTAATTTCGTCCAGAACCGCGTCCGCAAACTTGCGATTGACCTCCTGATAGTGCCGCCAGTCGGATGCACGAAAGATCGGGCGGGTATGCGCGATATGACAGAGCGGCCATAGACCCTCATTGGCGAAACCGTAGTAGTAACCTTCCTCTTCCTGCTTGCTCAACCACACCCGTCGCAAAGTGTAACGAGGATCGTCGGGAGGGACGCGGAGGCGATCATGTGCATTCACCGCTTCCCTGTCAGCATCTCCGCTGCCGTGCGCGATCCAGGTACCGTTGCAGGCGTTGAGAATAGGCTCCAGGGCGGTCACCAAGCCACTGGCCGGCACAATCACATTCAGCGACTTCCCGTTCCGCTGGTGGATGTAGGGCTCACGGTTCGAGACGACGAAAAGCTGGCTGCCCTCGAGCCGCGTTCGGAGGTGCACGGACAGGCGATCCGCCGTCCACGCTGACTCCCCCGCTTCCCGCAGACGAGCTTCGTTTTCGGCGGCGATGCGCGCCTGGCTGAGGCTTTCAGCCATGGTAGCCACTTCGCGAGCCAGAGGCCGGAACATATCGAGGTTGGGCATTTGCTGGTGTGAAGAGATTCGTCCGGTCCGCAGGGCCCGCATCCATTGCGCGGCCCGTGCGATGGGCCCGCTGATGCTGGAGCGTACGATCAGCAACGTGATGAGAACGATTAAGAAGACGTGGACCAACATGCGGAGAAAAGTTTCCCGCCACTCCCGCAGCACCTGCTCGTGGATATAGCTCGCGTCATACACAACTGCCAGTCCGCCCGAAAGGTTATCCTGAAGGTGGAGAGGCAGTGCGAGAATCAGAACTCGCGCGTTTCCCAACTTAACGAAACCACTCTCATCGTGATTATCCCGGATGGCTTGGCTCAAGGTCTGCGGGGTTGCCGTGAGTGTCTTCACGAGTTCCGGAGTCATCGCCACGACCTTGGCCTGCTGGTCATAAACTGCCACTCCGATCAAATGCTCGCGATTGCCGAAGCGTTGCACCAGGTTCTGCAATGCCTGGTTCGACCCGGGTCCCCATGTTTTCTCGACATTGCCGGCCAGGCTCTCGCCCAGCACCTCAGCCCTACGCTGCAAATCGCTACGCAGTGCGCGCGTCTCTGCAACCACCTGGTAGTAGGAGAATGCTAGCGACACCAGCGTGATGCCCAGAATCAGGGAAACGATCAGTCGAACACTCAACAAGCGCATGCGGGGGCCTCCTGCAGCAAGTTCTTGTAATGTTCCTGAGATCGACGAAGAATGAATGCACGCGCGGGGCACCGCTTTGCGGAAGTTCGAAATGAGGGGCGGAGGCGCGCGGGCCGTCCCTCGCTCAAAGACGAAGTTAAGCCGGTTCGATCGAGGTGACGCGAATTATGCCAGTGGAGTCATCGAGGACGCCGGTTACTTTCACGTCCTGATTGACGAACTTCTTCGCTTTTTCCTGATCGTCCAGTTTGTAGGTCGTCTTGCCTTCCGTATCAGAAAGAACAAGTACATCCCCATCCTTCACGATCTTGCCGGCAAACGTTTTCGTTGCAGCAGCCGTCTGACTGTTCTGGTTGTCTGGTTGCTGCATTTGGTTCTGAGCAGATACCGCATTGGGCTTCGAATTCTGCGCGGTGACTGTCTGCCCCACATAGCACAACCCAGCAATCACTAGGGCCGCCGGCAACACATTGCGTAGCAACACACCTATCTTCATACTAGTCTCCTTGTAGTCTCCCAGGGGAGGGAATTGTGTTCTGCCACAAGGAGTGCAAGTTCTCTTCCAATGCAAAGATGCTTTCCTAAATTGTTGAAACTCCGATCATTTATCCCGGGAGGCCCGAAATCGGCAGCGTGCAAAGATGGCGGGCACAGGGAAAATTGTTCCACCCCAAGCTTGTGAGCGGGTTTTACCGACCTGACGCTCTGCTACTCTGGCTTCAGCTTGCTTTTTCCCGGCAGACTCGCGGGATTTTCGTGGGTGCGTTCGCGGAAACTGCCGCGCATGCCCGCCGCCAGCTTGACGCTCGACTCGCCAAACTTGTCGCGCAGGCGGTCGGCGGCGGCCAGCGCATCTTTCCAGCGCTGCCGGCGACTTTCGAGCAGGCTGATTTGTTCCGTCTGCGCTTCGAATGATGAAGCCTGCACTCCCAGCAGCCGGACCTGACTTCCCTGCTTCCAATTCTTGTGAAACAGATTGCGCACCTGCTCGAAGATTTCGCCGTCAAGCTGTGTGGCTGCGGGAAGCGTGTGAGCGCGCGTGATCGTGGTGAAGTCCTGGTAGCGGAGTTTGAGTTGAATCGTCCGCGCGTGCAGGCTCGCTTCGCGCAGGCGGCGGCCTACCATCTCTGAGAGCCGCATCAGCGTGGCTTCCAATTGGCTAAAATCGGCCGTGTCTTCGTTGTAGGTGTGTTCGTGGCTGATCGATTTGGCTTCGGTGTCAGCGCCGACTTCGGTGTCGAACCATCCCCCGGCATCTTCTCCGCGGGCTTTGCCCGCGAGCGCCAGTCCCCACTTGCCGAATCGTTCTTGCAGCTCAGATTCTTCCAGGCGCGCCAGGTCGCCGACTTTCTTGATGCCCAACTCGTGCAGATGGCTCTCCATCACCTTTCCCACGCCGGGAATCTCCCGCACATCCAGCGGCGCAAGGAATTTCGGCTCTTCTCCCGGCACGATCCACAGCACGCCGTTAGGCTTGGCCTGCGCGGATGAAACCTTGGCAATCAGACGCGACGAACCGATGCCAATCGAGCAATTCAATTGCGTCTCTTCTTTCATCTGCCGATGCAGTTTGTGCGCGGCTCTCAGCGGCGGACCATGCAATCGCGCCGTGCCCGTCATATCAAGGTAGGCCTCGTCGATCGAAGCCATTTCCACTTGCGGAGAGAACCCCGTCAGCACTTTGTAGACTTTTTCCGAGCACTCGCGGTAACGCTCGGGATGCCCATCGACAAAGATGGCATGCGGACAAAGCTTCGCTGCGGTTCGCAGCGGCAGCGCCGAATGCACGCCAAATTTCCGCGCCTCATAGGATGCGGCCGAAACTACACCTCGCTCGTGCCGCTGTCCGCCGACGACAACAGCCTTACCTTTCAGGGAAGGATCGTATAACTCTTCCACGGAGACGAAGAACGCGTCCATGTCGACGTGGAAGATGGTGCGAGCGAAAGCCGGCAGCTGAGATGTGACGGCCATAAGCGGATTGTATCAGCGGATTATCGAGGGCGGAGAAAGCCCGTGTGGGGACAAACGCCCTCGGTGTCCCCGAAGCAAAGCTCCGGCGCTTGCCTCCTAACAACACGATGAACTAGACCAGTACCTTCTCCTGCATTGGCGCCGCGCTGCGAGCCTGCTTCACGCGTTCATAAATCTTGCCGTACTCGCGAGCCGAAGCGTTCCATGAGAAGTCCTTGTTCATCCCGTTGCGCATCAGCACCTGCCACGAGGTCTGGTCGCGAAAAGCTTGCAGCGCATGCTTGATGGTCAGCAGCAGCGATTCTCCGTTGTATTCCGTGAACTTGAAGCCGGTGCCTTTGCCGGAGCGGGCATCCCAGGGCTCGATGGTGTCGTCGAGGCCGCCCGTGGCGCGGACTATGGGCACCGTACCATACTTCAAGCTATAGATCTGATTTAGCCCGCAAGGTTCATATTTTGAAGGCATTAATAACATATCAGAGCCGGCTTCGATCTTGTGCGCGATGGCGTTGTCGTAGGCCACCTTCAGCGCAATCTTGTTGGGGAACTGCTTGTTGAGGCGAGCAAACATTTCTTCATATTGCTTGTCGCCGGAACCGAGAACCACCATGATCATCTCTTCACGCGCCAGCCGGTCCATGATCTGCGCGATCAGGTCGAAACCCTTCTGCGCGGCGAAGCGGGAGACAATGCCGATCACGGGCAGCTTGGGATCGGCACTCTTCACCCCGAATGCGGTTAGAAGATCCTGCTTGCACTGCGCCTTGCCCGCGAGATCCTGCGGCGAATATTTTGCCGCGATGAACTTGTCGGCCTGCGGGCTCCACTCGTTGTAATCGACACCATTCAGAATGCCAGCCACGGTGGCGGCCCGGTCGCGCAGCACGCCCTCGAGTCCAAAGCCGTACTCCGCAGTCTGAATTTCCTGGCTGTATTTGCGGCTGACCGTGGTCACGAAGTCCGAAAAAGTAAGCGCGCCCTTCAGGAAATTTACCTGCCCGAAGAATTCCATCTTCGACATAGTGAACAGATCCCAGGGCAGCATGAGCAACGGCAGAACTTCCGGTGGAAACAGGCCCTGGTAGCCGATGTTGTGGATGGTAAACACGGTACCCACGTCGCGGAAGGCCGGGTCCTCGGCGTAAACCGTGCGCAACAACACCGGCACCAGCGCCGATTGCCAGTCGTGGCAATGGAAAATCTGGGGCACGCCCAGGATTTTCGAAGCTTCAAGCACGGCACGGGAGAACAGCGCGAAGCGCTCCGCGTTATCGGGAAAATCGCCCGAAGCAGTGCCATAAAGCGCGTCGCGGTCAAAGTACTCCGGATATTCAATGAAGTAAAAGCGCACACCAGACTGGCTTCCCCCGGTTACCACCGAGGCAAAACGGTATTTGTCGTCGAAGGGGATGGTAATGCTGCGCACCACGGTTGCCGGATCGGTGAGCTTGGTCTGGCGGTAACGGGGCAGGTAGACGCTGACCTGATGTCCCAGGGCGGCCAGAGCGCGGGGCAAGGCGCCGACCACATCGGCCAGGCCGCCGGTCTTCGAAAATGGAACCGCTTCCGATGCTACGAATGCAATATGCATGATCCCCTCCCGGGTAAGACCCACTTGTTGCGGGCGCACGTTATGATGGAATATGTGTTGCGGGACCCAACCTCCCGCGCACCATGCACGCGGGCTGATGTTTCAGTCTATATGCCCAAGGAAAAGAGGGTCAACGTGCCGAAGGTCGTGTCCGCTCGCCGTCCTCAACACAAGCCCAAGTTGGGACAGCATTTTCTTGCCAGCGACGGCTTTGCCGCGCAGATCGTTGCAGCTTTGGGCGACGTTTCGCAAAACACGGTGCTCGAAATCGGCCCGGGACGCGGCGTTCTCACTTCCCTGCTGGCAAAGCGCGTGCGCCGACTGATTGCGGTTGAACTGGATCGCGTTCTGGCGGCGCAACTTCGCTTGCGGTTCGGCATGTTTTCCAATGTCGAGGTCATCGAGGCCGATATTCTTTCCGTCGATTTCGATTCGCTGTTCGGCCCCAAGCCCGGGCTGCGCCGTCCCGGAATAGAATTTCGGCCCGAACCGGTCAAGGTCATTGGCAACCTTCCTTACTACATCACTTCCGACGTTCTTCTGCGCCTGTGTGATTACTCAAAATACTTTCAGAGCATCGTCGTCCTGGTACAGCGCGAAGTGGCCGACCGCATCGCGGCCGCGCCCGGCACCCGCGACTACGGATTGCTCTCCGCCACGGCGCAGCTCCATGCCCGCGTGGAGAAACTTTTCACCCTGCCGCCAGGAGCGTTCGCTCCGCCGCCCAAGGTGTATTCCACAGCGCTGCGCCTCACCATAGCACCGCGCCAGCAGGAACTCGGCCTTGACATCGAAGGTCATGTCGACGATGGGTTTGTCGATTTCCTGAAACTCTCATTCGGCCAGAAACGCAAGACGCTGTGGAATAACCTGAAGGCGAATTATCCGGAACCTCTGCTGCGCGCGGCCCTCGCTCAGGCCAGGGTGAAGCCCGCCGCCCGCGCCGAGACCTTAACTCTGGAAGAAAGCGCCGCGTTATTTCATGCCTTGCGGAACCACCACGGCGGCTCGTAGCATGACTTGAGCCGGCACATTGTTTGTCCGAGCCACGTTCGCGGAGATGATCTATGACCGCGATCCCCATCCGCCGTCCCGCCGTCGCCGGAAGGTTCTACCCTCGCGATCGGGAAACTCTGCTCGATCAAATTCGCATCTGCCTCTCTCAGATTCCAGTGAAAAAACCAGCGAGCGCTCTGGGCTGCATCGCACCTCACGCGGGCTACATGTATTCCGGCCACGTGGCGGGCGCGGTCTTCGCTCGAATCGAGATTCCCGAACTCTGTCTCGTGTTGTGTCCCAACCACACCGGCATGGGCCGCCCCTTGGCCATCGTCAGTGAAGGCGCCTGGGAGACGCCGCTAGGCAACGTCGCCATCGACAGTGCGTTCGCCGCCGCGCTCAAGCAGCGTTGCCCGTTCCTGCAGGAAGATTCAGCCGCCCACCGCAGTGAGCATGGCGCTGAAGTCGAGTTGCCTTTCCTTCAGATGCGCCAGCCCAAGCTCAAATTTGTTCCGATCGCCCTGGGCACCGGGCATTTCGAAGCCCTCGAACAACTCGGGGAGGCGATTGGGGATGTAATCGCGGCTTATGGCAGCCCAGTCCTCGTCGTAGCCTCGAGCGACATGAATCATTACGAATCCGATGCAATCACCCGTGTGAAGGACCAGAAAGCAATCGAACCAATTCTCGCCCTCGACGCCCGCGGCCTGCACGAGGTAGTGACTCAGCAGCAGGTCAGCATGTGTGGCTTCGGTCCGGCCGTGGCTATGCTAACGGCAGCCAACAAGCTGGGCGCAACTTCGGCCGAATTGGTGAAGTATGCAACCTCCGGAGATATTTCCGGCGATCACGATCTGGTCGTGGGCTACGCGGGGATCGTCGTGCAATGATGCACACGCGGGAACAAGGGGAACAAAAAGATTCGGGCGGCCTCTCGGCCGCCCGTTCAACTTTCACCGAATAGCCGCTTATCAGCGTCCCACGCGCCCCCCGCCTGAGACGTGTCCCGGGACCCCGGCGCTGGATCGGCCCATTCCGCCGAAGCCTACCGGATGATCTGCGCCGAACCCGAATCCGGCGGCGCGCGCAGAACTCGACGCGAATTGTGGCGCCGGACGAAGTTGCACAAAACCCGCCTTGGCCACCCGCCGGTTCAACCGGTGAAGATCGCCATACGATCCCCGCGAAATGCCCAGACCTGCCGACCCACTCCTCACCACCGTGTGCATCGGAGAGTTCCTGGTTAATACCGGCCCGCCCTTGCCCACCGCAACCGTGTTCACCGTGCCCTTGGGCGCGACCGGAACGTGAAAGCCCGCAACCGCCGCTCCCACATAATGAATGCCGCCGTGCCAGGTGTTCCAGTTCCCAGGCTGCCATCCCCAGCCAAACCCCGGTGCATACATCCAGTTCCCGTAGTAGTAAGGCATCCAGCCCCACGGATACGCCGAAGCCCACATGTATCCCATGCCCGGATACCACGCCCACGCGCCATCCATGAATGGATTCCAGCCCACCCCCGCGAAGTAGGGCTGCCAAAGCATTCCGTAGCCGGGAACGTTGTTATAGGCGCCGTAGTAGCCGAGGTCGCTATAGCCGTAGCCATACGGCGTGGAGTCATTCTTCGAGTACCCATCGTGATACTCGACCGACTGCTTGTCCCACTCATCGTACGGATCATGTTCAAAATTCTTTGCCAGCGTCGGCTTATCGTCGGCGTTCACCTCGAAGGTGACCATCTTTTTCTTGTCTACCTTCACCGTGCCTTGCGGACCCACCACTTCCAGGTCGTTCTTGAAATTGGCAATCTCCGCGCTGCTCGATGACTTCGCTACGCGGAAGTGCGCTGCCCCGGTAAGCGATACCTTCTCGTGCGAAAAATTCAGCGTAAACTCGTCACCGCTTTTCCCCAGCCAGTCAACGTAGGCCCGCCCTTCCACCAGGTCCACCACGGAGAATCGCTTGCCCGCATCGCTCAACCCCAGCGTGCTGAACTCGACCGTTGTGTCGGGCGCCAGGCGCAACGTGCTGCCATCTTCAAACTCAATTTCTGCCCGACCGCTCTCGCCCGTGCGCAGCCGGATCCCCTGCGTGATGGGGAGATTGATAAACGCATTTTCGAATCCCGATCCGGCGTTCTTATCGATCTGTACCGCACCCTGCACGTCGCTCAAGCGAACGATGCGTGCCTGCGAATCAGCCAGGGCGGGCAGCGCCACCAGCCCGCAGGCCAGGGCCGTCCACACGATCGCGTGAAGTCGTGGCTTGTACATGGCAGCCTCCTACACACTTTCCCGCCTATTAGAACACGATTTTGCAGCGTTCGTTACATCCAAATCCGTACCTGACCATCAACGCCCCGCCGCGGCAAGATTGCCCATCTGGATCAACTCCTTGGCCCGCGCCCGGACCACATTGATCACCGAAGTATCCGAAAAAATCTCCTGCAGAACCGGCGCCACGCCCTGGATTTCACTCAGTTCGTTATTCCTGGCCTGGGTTTCCATGTCCTTCAACTCTTCATCCAGCCCCAGCTTCTGATAACGGTGATAGTAGGTCAGCCGCTGGCCGTATTCCATAGTGCTTGCAATGTTCTGAAACAGAGCGGTCAACTGCCGCACCGGCTCCACAGAGGAATAATCGTACTGGGCCGCGTTGGAACGCCGGCCATCCCGATAGCTGAGAGTTTTTGTTCCGGTAAACGCCAGCTTTCGATTGCCAGAATCAATCTTATCCGCAAAATACTTCGCCTCCTTCGCCCACTCGAAGATTCGCTCTCGATTCCTCGCCGACATCTCGAATTCCGCCGCATATGGTTGCTCCTCGGAATCGTCGACGACCCTTCCCATACACTCGTAGCGCGCATGTCCCGCCGTATCTACGGTGATCGAGTAGTGCGCAGGATTGGACTGGGGAAAATCCTCGGTAAAAATGATCTCGGCCGCGGCCATGGCGCCACTAGTCGCCTGCTGCGCCATCGTCAACGCGGATATTCCAGCCACCACCAGCACTCCCACCCCAATCGCCCGCCAGCGCCGTGCACTTTGAATAAAAGGGGTTCGCACCATCACTGCGCCGCACTCCTCTGCTTTTCCAGCGTAGCAGCGGTATGCAGATGGCAGATCGCGATGGCCAGCGCGTCCGACGCGTCCATCGGCTCCGGCAGCTCCCCCAATCCCAGCAAGCGGGTCACCATGCGCTGCACCTGCTGTTTCTCCGCCCGTCCATATCCCA
The DNA here is from genome assembly GCA_049800135.1 of Candidatus Sulfotelmatobacter sp. Lineage (GTDB taxonomy): Bacteria > Acidobacteriota > Terriglobia > Terriglobales > Acidobacteriaceae > Sulfotelmatobacter. The sequence continues at coordinate 33,339 of JBARJF010000027.1, read as the reverse complement.
CAACCGACGACTTGATGGTCAGCGGCGAATACTCCGCCACCTCCAAGCCGGCCGCAGCCGCCGCCAGCATGGCCACTCCCCGCACCTGCCCCAGCTTCAACGCCGACTTCACATTTAGCGCATAAAAAATCCCTTCAATCGCCACCTCATCCGGCCGCTGCTCCCCGATCAGCAACCCGAGTTGGTCATAGATGCGGGACAAGCGCCGCGCCAGCGGCTCTCGCGGCGAAAGCTTGATCGCCCCGCACGTCAGGCACACCAACCTCCCTCCGGAATGCATCTCGACTACGCCGTATCCGGTGTACTTTCCGCCACAATCGATGCCCAGAACTCGCATGTCAGTGCAGTTTATCGCGGAATTCGCGCAGATCCTAGCCAACAGATCAAACCGTAGCGGACCGGCTAACTGATTCGCCGCTGATCGAACCGTTCCAGCACAACCGCGGCCATCAGTCTGCGGCCCCAAGGCGCCGTAGAGGCAGTAATCAAACGTGATACTAGGAACAATGCGTCGTTATATCTGATCCTTGAGGTGCATTCATCTGCATTTGTCTACATTTACGAACTCTCCCAAGAGTTTCCAGGAGTGACTGCATGAGACGCACCACAACTACGAAATCTGCTCGCTTGTTTGCGGGAGTACTGACGGTTCTGTTGTTTGCCACCCTCCCTATTCAATCGGGAGCCCAACCTGCGCCGGATTCTCGCTCCCAGCGCCCGCTAGGCTTCGGCTACGACAAGGCCCACGAAATCACTTTTAACGGGACCATCCAGGAAGTGGTCTCCAACGTCTCCGGCGCTCCGGTCGGCCTGCACCTGTTGGTGACGGGGCCGCACGGCGCCGTCGACGCCCACCTCGGTCCATATTTAACCAAAGACTCGCAGGCAGGCCTGCACCCCGGGGAACTGGTGCAGATCGTCGGGGCTATGGAGAAACTCCACGGCAAGGATTACCTGCTGGCCCGCCAACTGATCTTCGGCGGCCGCACCGTCACGGTGCGCAGTGAGAACGGATTTCTGGTTGGTGCGCGCTCGCTTCGCACGGCGCGTTCCACGACCGTAAAGACGTCCTCGATTGAATCGAAGGGAGATGCGCGATGACATTCCGCAAATCTATTTTGGTTGTGATGGGTTTGAGCATCATTGCTGCATGGGTTGCATGCAGCAGCAATGCCACGCCTTCCCCTTCCCCTACCCCTGCCATCACCGTCACACTGGGCACGGTGCCCACCTCTTTAAGCACCAACCAAACCGTAGCCATCACCGCAACCGTAGCCAATGACTCCGCAAACGCCGGTGTGACCTGGAGCTGCACCCCGGCCAACACCTGCGGTTCCTTTAATCCAGCCCAAACCGCCAGCGGCGTCGCCAGCACCTACACCGCCCCCTCTGCTGCCGGCAGTGTTATTATCACCGCAACCTCGGTCACCAACACCAGCATCAGTGCCAGCACCTCGAGCATAACGGTCAGTGTCGCGGTCACAGTAACGCTGAGCACACCTCCACCCTCATCTCTGGCGCCCGGCGCGACCGCGACTATCGCCGCCACGGTCGCCAATGATCCGGCGAACGCCGGCGTGACCTGGAGCTGCACTCCAGCCAACACCTGTGGTTCGTTCAGTCCCACCAGCACCGCCAGCGCTGCCACCACCACTTACACGGCTCCTTCCACCACGGGCAACGTCCTCCTCACCGCAACTTCGGTCACCAATACGAATGCAAGCGCCAGCGCCACGGTCACCATCTCAGCCGCTGTGGCGGACGCCTTGACCCCAGGCAACTACGTCTTTTCGCTGTCTGGAACGGACGCCAACGGCGTCTACTATGTCGCCGGGGCCTTCGCCGTCTCTGGCACCGGGGCCATCTCTGGCGGCGAACAGGACTTCAGCGATTTTGAACAAAACGTGCATGACATCATTACGGGCGGCAATGTCGCCGCCAGCAGTGACGGCAACCTGCTGATCACCCTCACTACTGCAGATACCACTATCGGCGTGGGCGGAGTTGAGACACTGGACGCCGCGCTGACTTCAGGTTCAAACGCCCTGGTCGCCGAGTTTGACTCTTCGGCAACCTCTAGCGGAACCTTGGATTTGCAATCAACCAGCCTGGCAGCCCTCTCTGCCGGCTATGCCTTCTTCACCGCCGGATGGAATGCGATCGCCGTTCCCATCGCCATTGGAGGTGTAATCAATGTCGATGGCGGCACCACAACTCCCGGCGGCATCTCAGGTGCCGGGAGCGTTTTCGATCTCAACAACAACGGCAACCCTCAGCCCGACCAGACCTTTACGGCGAGCACGGTCACCGCTCCGGACTCCTTCGGCATGGTCACCTTCACCCTTAACCCCAGTGTGGCCTCCGGCGTTAGGGAGATCGGGCTGGTCGGCTACATCGTCGACGCCAATCACATTCGACTGGTGGAGACCAACGATAGCCTCTACGGCACCATGGGCGGCACCGCCCTCGGTCAGGGAAGCACCACTGGAGGCTTCAGCACCAGTTCCGTCGAAGGCAGCAGTATTGTATTCGGCGGGGCTGGTCAGGACGCTAACGGACCGCTCCAGGTAGCGGGCGCGCTCACCGCTAACACCGACGGCTCCACCGTAAGCGGCACCCTTAACTTCAACGACATCGCCGCCCAAAGTCCACAAGGCGGGACCGCGCTCACCGGCGGCACCTACAGCGTGGATTCGACCGGCCGGGTAACCGAGACTGGTCTCACCGACGGCGCAACTTTCGACTACAACCTTCAGTTCTACTTAGGTGCGGACGGCCATGCGCTGGCGATCTCCATGGATACTTTGGACGTATTCGCTGGTCTGGGCTTTCCGCAAACCGGCGCCGGCTCATTCACTGCGGGTTCCTTCCTCGGAACCTATGCCCTGAACGCCGGACAGGTCGTCAGTGGCCTCGAGCAGGATGGCGTCGGAACGGTTTCGGCCGACGGAGTGGGCACCCTGACCGGATTCCTCGACATTAATGAGAGCGGAACGCCGGTGGCGGATCTTGCGCTGTCCGGTACCTTCATTGCCAACTCGAGCGGCGTTTTCACGGACACCATCATCGACCCCGTGACCGCCGCCCCAGATAGCTTCACCTACTATCTCGTGGATCCCACTCAGGTAGTGGCCATCGAAACCGACCCCAGCCAATTAACCCTGGCATACTTTGAGCTTCAACATTAGTGAGGAGCAGAGCTCAACTAATTCGTGTTCACCTCACTGGCGCACTCTGGTGCGCCACTTTTTTCCTCGGCCACTGTTTTCCTCCGGCACCCCCGCAGAGCCGAAAACGGTAACCTTCCCTTAGCGACCAATAGCACACGCGCACCTTAGTGCGCCGCGGCATGACCAGCTGGAAAGCTGCCGCTATCGTGCTCAAGAGCTGAAAGCTCAGACCCGACTCCCGCTGTTAAACCTGTTCTGATGTGGAACCTCTTGGGTCGATGCCCGCATTTAATGATAATCTGATTGTTCCCGGCGACTGCGGACCCGCGCCAAGGCTGCCGCTTCACCCAGCCCCCGCCCGGGGTGCATCCCAGGGATTGTCGTCTGAATTCACAAGCGGGAGCGGAACCATGAAGATTGGCATGTTGACCGGCGGAGGCGATTGTCCTGGCCTGAATGCCGTGATTCGCGCGGTAGTGCGCAAGGGCGTCTTCACCTATGAAGACGAATTTGTTGGTTTCATGGAAGGCTGGCGCGGCCTCATCGAAAACAACAGCATGCCGCTTGATCTCGATGCGGTCGGCGGCATTCTGCCCCGCGGCGGCACCATTCTGCGCACCTCGCGCACCAATCCCTCCAAGCGGCCCGATGGCATCGAGCGTTGCCTGGCCACGCTGGACAAAAATCGAATCGAAGCTGTCATCGCGATTGGCGGCGACGATACCCTTTCCGTCGCTCAAAAGCTCCACGAACACGGTGGCAAGGTCGTCGGCGTTCCCAAAACCATCGACAACGATTTAGGCGGCACCGATTACACTTTCGGATTTGACACCGCCTGCAACATCGTCTGCGAGGCGCTCGATCGCGTCCACACCACCGCCGAGGCTCATAACCGCGTGATGGTGGTGGAAGTGATGGGCCGCGACGCGGGATGGATCGCTCTCTACAGCGGCATCGCCGGCGGCGCCGACGTTATCCTCATCCCCGAGCGTCCCTTCGACGTCGACAAAGTCGCCGACTCCATTCGCCAGCGCCACGAGCGCGGCCGCTATTTTTCCATCATCGTCGTCGCTGAAGGCGCAAAATTCTCCTCCGACGGCCAGGGAGCTCCCGTTCTGTCAGACATGGGCAAGGACGAGTTTGGCCACGCCAAACTCGGCGGCATCGCCAATATTCTCGCCCGCGAAATCGAACAACGCACCGGTTTCGAAACCCGAGCCGTGGTCCTCGGACACATTCAGCGCGGCGGCTCGCCCAGCGCCTTTGATCGCGTGCTCGCCACCCGCTACGGCCTTGGCGCCATCGACATGGTGCATCGCGGCGAATTCGGATGCATGGCCGCCCTGCGCTCCAACAAAATCGTCTCCATCCCTCTGCTCGAAGCCATCTCACGGAACCGGGTTGTCGACGATGAAATGATCCAGATGGTAGACGGCCTCTTCCAGAAGGTCGCCGATCGGGAAACTGCGGAACCATGAATCTTCACTAGGCTATTTGCCATGCCTGTCGGTCCGGCGGAGAGAATCTTTGTCTTGATCGCTCCATTCCTCCTTGTGATCATCGAGTCTCTGCTGATGATCGCTGCCGTGGCACTCACTTTCCTTTCTCAGCGGAGTCCTGACCCTCCCCTCTTCCGCAAGCTACAACGCGCTTTCCGTCGTCTGGCCCGCCGGAAGAGGTTGGCCGTGGTGGTCACAGGCCTTTCGGTGTTGGTGGCTCGCCTGGCCCTCCTTCCCTTGTTGGGCGTTCCTTATCCCAAGGTGCACGATGAGTTCAGTTTTCTGCTGGCAGCCGATACCTTCGCTCACGGCAGACTCACTAACCCGACGCACCCTATGTGGAAGTATTTCGAGAGCTTTCACATCATCCAGCACCCCACATACATGTCGATGTACCCGCCAGCGCAAGGTTTGATGCTGGCGGCAGGTCAGATCCTGGGTCATCCTTGGATTGGCCAGCTCTTCGCTACAGCCCTGATGTGCTCCGCCATTTGCTGGATGCTGCAGGCATGGCTTCCGCCACCCTGGGCGCTGTTCGGCGCCTTCCTCGCCGTTCTGCGGATTGGCGTTCTTAGTTACTGGATGAACGGGTACTTCGCTGGATCTCTAACCGCCCTGGCGGGCGCTTTGGTGCTGGGCGCGCTGCCCCGCATCTGGCGCCATGCCCGTTTGGGCGACGCCATCGCAATGGGGCTGGGCGTGGCTGTGCTTGCCAATACACGGCCATTTGAAGGACTCGTTTTCTGTTTGCCGATCGCGGCGGCCCTGACAGTTTGGCTATTGGCGCCCAAGAAAATTGCCGCCCCGACGGCTTTCCTCCGCGTGATTTTACCTCTGAGCCTGATTCTCGGCGCCGCTGCTGTAGGTATGGGCTGCTACTTTTGGCGAGTCACTGGCAACCCGTTCCTCATGCCTTATGAAGTCAACCGCCAAACCTATGCTGTCGCCCCTTATTTCATCTGGGGAAAACTCCGGCCCGTTCCCGTCTATCACCATGCCGTGATGCGGAACTTTTATGACGGACTCGAGTTGCATAGCTACCAGTCTGCACTCACGTTCCTCGGGTTTCTTCGCCATCTTCGGCACAAGGGTTACATGCTCTGGACGTTTTATGCCGGACCCGCCTTCACCATTCCGTTTTTCTTCCTGCCTTATTTATTTCGTGACCGCCGGATGAGGTTCCCTTTGCTGCTGGCCGCTGCCGTGTTGTTCAGCGTCATCGTTGAAACTTGGACCAGCCCGCATTATGTCGCCGCTGCGACTGGACTCTTTTTTCTCCTTCTGGTCCAATGCTTGCGTCACCTTTGCCGCTGGAGATGGAGAGGAGGGCCGGTCGGCGCCGGGATTGTCCGTGCCGTGCCCATGGTTTGCCTGTCGATGATCGTCTTGCGCACCTTTGCGGCAGGCGCCCATGTGCCGATCGAGGCGCCGTGGACGCACCGGAACATTGACCGATCCGACATTCTTAAGGAGCTGGAAGCCATGCCGGGGCAGCAATTGGCTATCGTGTGCTACAGCCCCAGCCACAGTCCGCACTCAGAATGGGTCTACAACCGGGCCGATATCGACGCTGCCAAAGTGGTCTGGGCGCGTGATATGGGGAAGGACGGCAATCGGGAATTGCTGCAATACTTTCGTGGCAGGAAGGTGTGGCTGGTGGAGGCCGATAGTCCGACACCGCAACTGCTGCCCTATCCCGAGTAGCGATGTATAGTCCGCCTCCGCCGGCTGCGCGCTCCAGGCGCGAGAAACATTTCAAAATGCTCGCATCCACGCCCAAACGCTTCGTCCGGCTGGTCGTGCTGCTGCTTTGTTCGGCAAGCATGTATTTCTACTGGAGAAGCGTTCCCCAGAACATCGACGCTATCGCTCCGGGACAGAGGCCGCGCGCCCTCACTGACCTTTACCCGCGATGGTATGGCGCCCGCGAGCTACTGCTTCATCATCGTGATCCCTACAACGCCGCCGTCACACGAGAAATCCAGCTCGCCTACGATGGCAGGGAGCAGCGCTTTGCTTATCCGCTATATGCCATTTTCCTGGTTGCCCCGACGATCGGGATGCAGTTCCATTCCGCGCAGGTCGTTTTCTTGTGGTTCTTGGCTGCCGTGACAGGCCTTAGTCTAGCGCTCTGGCTTTCGGTCGTGCGCCTTCGTCTGTCCTTGCCCGTTCGTATTACACTGTTCGCGACAGTCTTCCTCAGCATCCCGGTGCTGCAGGGCTTGAGCCTCCTGCAGTTTGGTCTGTTGGTCGCGGGTCTGCTCGCGGGAGCAACCGCTGCCATCGTTTCCGGACAGTTATTCCTGGCCGGGACGCTGTTGGCTGTGGCTACCATCAAACCGCCCATGTGCCTGCTTGCGCTTTGCTGGCTCGCGTTGTGGGCTTCCGGGAACTGGCGCCAGCGGCGGTCTCTCCCGCTGGGTTTTGCGTCCATGCTCGCGATCCTCGTGCTGGCTTCCGAATTTCTCGTTCCTGGCTGGGTCCTTCGCTACCCCGGCGTCCTGGCCTCGTACGCCAAACATACCGCTCCTATAACTCTCGCTGAAGTGCTCTTGCCACACTGGTTGCACTGGCCCGTTGCCATCGCCGCCCTGCTTGTTGTAACCCAATTTTGCTGGAAGGTGCGCCGCCAGCCTGCGAGTTCTGACTCCTTCCTCCTGGCCTTGGCCTTCGCATTAAGTCTGACGGTCTTAATCGTCCCGACGGCATTGCCGCCCTATAACGATGTTTTACTCCTACCCGCGATTCTGCTCATCCTTCGTCGTTGGCAAGACCTTTGGTCGCTGAGTCCTCGGCTTCGCATCGTCATTTCCCTACTTATCGAGATTGTCATTCTCCCCTGGCTCCTCGCTATGGTGGTGACTTTTGCATCGCTCATGCCAACCCGCCCGTGGCTCTTGAAGTTGGCACTTGCTCCTCTCTATATCAGCCTTGAACTCCCGTTCGCGGTCCTTGGCCTCTTGCTGCTTCTCGCCAGGGCATTCCCCTCCGTCCCAGCTCTTGCCGGAGTGCTCCCGAATTCTCCCGCATCGCATACCGCAGGCACTTAGGACAACGAATGGCCAGCTTCTTCACTTCCGCCTCCTGGATCACCGCCAAGCGCCTGCGTGCGCACGGCCTGATCCTCGCGCTCTGTCTCTGGTCTGTCTACATCTGGAGCATGGCCACGCCCGGTCTGTTCGACCGCGCTGGCAACCTCAAAGGCACTGACTTCCTGCACTTCTACACTCTAGGCTCGCTCGCGCTCGCTCACCGCGGCGCCGATCTGTACAACCTGCAAGCGCAATCGAAACTCGTGGCGCAGCGCATCCCGGCCGCCGCGGGCATTCGCTATCTGCCCCTTTATCCGCCGCAGGTTTCAATCTTCTTCGCGCCCTTTGCCCGCTTGTCCTATCCCAGTGCGTTGCTCCTTTGGCTCACTTTGAGCACGCTCATTTATGGCCTTTGCTGCTACGCCGTCTGGCGCGCCTGCCCTAACTTGCGCGATTGCAAACTCACCGTCCTGATTCTTGCCCTAGCCTTCCCCGCTTTCTGGCACCTCATCGCCTGGGGACAAACTTCCGCGCTGGCTCTTGCCTGTTTCACTCTCGCCTTTTTCGCTCTGCGCGCCCAACGCGAATTGCTCGCCGGCCTCGCGCTCGGGTGTCTTATCTTCAAGCCTCAACTGGGCCTCGCCGCTGCGCTTATTTTCGTAATCACGCTTCGCTGGAAAGTAATCGCCGGCGCAGTCCTCTCATCCGCCGCCCAACTCTCCCTGGCTTTGCTTTACTTTGGCCCCGGCCCGCTTCGCCAATGGATGCGCACGCTCCTCCGCTTGCCCAGCTTCCTTCCGCAGCTTGAGCCCAGACTCTACCAAACTCACTCCCTGCGCACCTTCTGGGGCATGCTCGTCCCGTGGCCCACGGCCTCACTCGCGCTCTACTTCGTCACTGCCGTCTTGCTGTCCGCCTTGGCCATCGCTTGCTGGCGCAGCCGTCTCGCTTTGTCCTTGCGTTATTCGGCGTTGCTGCTGGCCACCGTTCTCATCGCTCCCCATCTCACCGTCTATGACCTGGTGATCCTCGCGCCTGCATTCCTGCTATTCTCCGACTGGATCGTCACTCAACCGCGGCACTCGGCCACGCCTCGTCTGAAACTGCTCCTCTATTTTGCCTTCGTACTCCCCCTGCTCGGCCCGCTCGCACGCTGGACTCACCTCCAGCTTTCCGTTCCGGTCATGGTGGCTCTTTTGTACGGGATATGGAGCCTTGGTAGAAAATCGGTTCCGAAGTCTCTTTGATCGCAGCCTTATCGCCCGAACAGGAATTGCAACGCCCCGGGGAATCTCTCCGCCCACGCCGCTTCATTGTGCCTGGCGCCCTCCTCGATCACCAGCCGCAGCCGCTTCTCGCTCAACACCGCCCGCCGCAGGATGCCCGCCAGTTCCCGCACGTCGTCCACCACCGTCCGGCTCTGCTCTGTGTTTCCCGCCTCGGCGGTTCCCACGGCCAGATGGATTCGCTCCGGCCAAATCCTCACCCCCCGGCTCTCTTTGATAGCCTGCCGGTTCGACGCCCACAGCGACGGACTCTCCAGCAGCAACCGCCCCACTACTCCCGGCCTCGTCATCGCCGTATACAACGCAATCAGCGCCCCTAAAGACGACCCACCCAATCCTGTATTCTCCGGCCCGGTCACGACCCGGTAATTGTTCTCCACAAACGGCATCACTTCCTTCATCAGGAAATCCGGATAATCTCGCCCCTGCACCCGCAACCTCATGGGACGCATCGACCGGCGTGGCATATATTCGCGAATCCGGTCTTTGCCCGCATTATCCATGCCCACAATAATCAGCGGCGGCACTGCGCCCGCTCCGATCAGCCGTTCCGCCGTTTCGTCCGCCTGCCACTCCACGCCGCCGTAAGCGGTCGCCGCTTCAAATAGATTCTGCCCGTCATTCAGATAGAGCGCGGGATAATGCCGGCCTTCATTCTCCGCATCGTCATATCCCGGAGGCAGCCATATGCGCAGGAAACGCGTGTTGCGAAAAATGCGGCTTCGAAATTCGTGCAGCCGCAGATCACCGGCCGCCCCGCTGGCCTGCACCGCCGGAGAGATTGCTCGTCTTTCATTCCTGATTGTCTGGATTTTTTCCATCAGAAGAGTGTGTTGAAAACTCGGGAAGGCACGCCCTCAGATTCTGAGCCCATTCCAACGCCACGAAATCAGCGCCCGCACCCAGACCTCATCCTCACCGCGCCCGCCAGAATCGTGATCGCCGCAATCAGACCCAGCGAACTCAAACACAAGATGCACCAGGTCTCGAGCACATACCCCTCAACATAGGTCAGATAGAGCGCGAACCCCAGTCCCGCAACCGCTGCCGCCAGTAGCCGCATCGGCGTCTCCACCCGCGAGCGGTAAACCGTCGCCAGCGCCAGCAATATTCCGTAGCCCACGACCCCAATCCCCGCCACCGAAATCCCCATCACACTTGAATACTCGCTCCGGTTCACGACGTCGCAACTGAATCTTTCCGCAAAATCGCAAAACGCCGTCGCCGACTTCGCATAGTGCCGTTGCAGCGCCACCCCCGACACCGCCATTCCCGCCAAGCCCAGAAACGCGATCGCCAAAAACAAAGGTCGATTGTTTTTCTTGGCAACTGCGCTTGCCTCGGCTTCGATTCCAGTCTCACTCACGGCAACCTGCACCCGGTCTTATCGCTCAGTTCCTGCAGTGGGAAAACCCTCGCCACTGGTGCATTCGCGCCAAACTGCCAGCTTGGAAATAACTTCAGTCCAGCCGCTTGGCATTCCGGCGCCAGTTCATGCGAGCCCTTGATCGCACACTCTACATAGGGCACATACCGAAACGCTTGCCCGAACATTTTCTTCTGCTCGGCGCAATGCGGACACCAGTAGAGCCCGTACATTTTTGTTTGCTTCGATGCCAAACACTTCGCAAATCCATCGTAGCGATGGTTCTTGTGTTCCCATCCCGCGACGTAGGCCAACACAAATAACACCAGAACCCCGCCCCAGATCAGCTTCTTCCGCAATCGCGAACCGGCTTGCGTCTCCTCCACCCGCTGCTCTTGCCGCTTTCGCCGCTCTTCAGACATGGTTTCCCTTTAAACGCGGTTCACTTTTTATATCACGGTCTCAGGCCAGAACTTCCAACCCCCCGGGCAGCACGTCCAAGGTTTCGCAATGCAGCGTCAGCACTTCCCCATCTACCATCACATCCACCGGCGCGTCGAAATCAAATTCCACACGCTTCACCGCTTTTCTCTCCGCCATCGGATGCTCAATGTGAGTTCCGTCATAGAGCTTGGGCAGGTTGCGTATCAGCCCCAGCCGCCCGATCGCACCCCACCGGACATATTCAATCAAGCCGCTATTCACTTCGGCCTTCGGCGCAATCATCATTGTCCCGCCGGTAAACTTGCTGTTGTTGAAACTGAGGAACAGACAGCGTCGCCGGTCAAATTCCACTTCGTTATCCACACGCACCGGAAACGGCCGCCTCTGCAAGCGCGCCAGCCCCAGAAAAATCGAAATCACGTAGCCCAACTCTCCCTGGCCGCTGAAACGTCGCGCCCGCAACGTCGCCACGTCAGCCGGAAACCCCACGCTCAGCAGATTGATGTAGTGAATTACTCCCCTTCGGTGCCGCAACCGCAGCACGTCGCAGGACTGCGCGCGTCCCGCAATCAGCGCCTCGATCCCATGCTCCACCCCGCGGTCGCTGAAGTCGCGCAGAAAAGAATTTCCCGTCCCCAGCGGCAAAAACCCCAGCCTCGGCCGCTCCCCCTCACTCGCCTCTGGAAAAAGACCATTCACCACTTCGTATGAAGTTCCATCTCCGCCCACTGCAATGAAGCGCCGCCGTCCGCGTCCGTAAGCCTCACGCGCAATCCGCGTGGCGTCCCCGGCGCCCCGCGTCTCTACCACATCAATTCCAACCCCGCCGGCTCTCAGCCGCTCCAATGCCGAACCCAGCATCTTATGGCCCCGCCCACCCCCGGCCGCGGGATTCACAATCGCCAGATACGTTTCCCGCCCATTCACAGCCCCACCACCGCGGCCCGGCCCACCGTCTTTCCCAGTTCTTCCGCCAGCGCCTGCCTCTTAATCTTCATTGACGCAGTACGCGGAAAATCCTTCTCGCAAATCACATAACCGCCCACGCGTTTGAAATCCGGCAGCCGCCGGTTGCGCGCCACAATCTCCGCCAGCAGACCGCTGTCGAAGCGTTGATTCTGCTCCAGCCGCAGCGCGATCACCAGCATCTCCCGCCGCAGCTCCTTTTGCGGCCATACATAGTTCGCCGCGAACACGCAGTACTCCTTCACCGGCAGTCCGTCGAACACCGTTTCAATATCTTCGGGATAAATATTCTTTCCGCCTTCGGTGACGATCATGTTTTTCTTTCGTCCCAAAAGCTGCAGGTGTCCGCTTTTGTCGAAGCGCCCCAGATCGCCCGTCAGCAGCCATCCATCCACAATCGTTTCCAGAGTCAGCTCCGCATCGTCGAGATAATGCGACATCACCGTCTTGCTCCGCGCCGCAACTTCTCCAATCCCCGCTTCATTCGGATTCAGCACCCGCAGTTCCACGTCCGGCAGCGGTTTGCCCACCGTGTCGGCGCGAAACGGCTTCAGGTCGTTCAAGGTCAGCGCCGTTCCCGCCTCGGTCAGTCCATATCCATTCACCACCGGAATTCCCAGATCATAAAAAAACTGCATCGTCGAAGGTTCAATGAAAGCCCCTCCGGTAATCAGCGCCAGTAGTTCCCCGCCAAACGCACGATGCACTCCCGGCAGCAGCATCCGGCTCACCTTCACTCGCGGTTTCCGCCGCGTCAGCGCCTTGTTGAGCGCAATCATTCGATTCAGAATCGCCCGCTTCCACCCCGGCAGTTCGTCGAACTTCGCCCGCAGCCCGCGTTCCAGATTCTTCACGATCATCGGCACCAGCGCGACATACGTGATTCTGTACCGCAAAAAAGCGTCGCGCACAAATTCCGGACGCAGCGTCCGCAAATGCACCACGCACGCCCCGCACACAAACGGCCCGATGAATCCCACCATGAAGTCGATCGCGTGATTCGTCGGCAGAATGCTCAAATACCGGACTCCCGGCCAGAAGGGATACCACGCCGTCAACGCCCGGCACTGTTCCAGATAGTTCTCGTGGGTCAGCACGCATCCCTTCGGACGCCCGCCCGTGCCTGACGAATACACAATGCAGGCCACGTCTTGCCGCTCCCGCATCACAAAGTCCGGCCCTCCCTTGCGCCTGAAGTCTTCCCAGCGGAATCCCCCCGCCAGGTCCGCCCCGGGCGGCGCTTCGGTGACCAGCACCAGCTTCGTCTTTATGTTGTGAAACTCCGGCGATTGCATGATCGCCCGCCAAAGGTAATACTCCACCACCAACACCTTCGCCTGCGAATGCTCCAGCAATTGCAACTGCTCGGCCGCCGTCAGTTTGTAATCCAGAGGGACCAGCACCCCGCCACTATGGAAAATCGCATACGCCGAAATTAGCCACTTCGACTGGTTCGTCATCAGGATCGCCGCGCGGTCCCCGGCATCAAACTCGGCATCCTCAAGCGCCCGCGCCAGCGGCAGGCTGATTTCTCTGAAATCGGAATAGGTCAGCCGCGTCTTCTCCCGGTCGCGGTCCGCCTCGATCAGGCAGGTCTCACCCCCATAGCGCTCCATCGCATCGCGCAACGCCGCGCCCAGACAGCTATATTTTTGAAGGTCGAGCATCAAGGAATCATTTCACCACAGAGGCACAGAGGCACGGAGAAAACCTTGTTAGTGAATTAGCTGCCCAGATACAGGGCAACATCGAACCGCACAAAAATACAGAGGCCTGCCTGTCTTTCTCCGCGCCTCTGGTGCCTCCGCGGTGAATTCTTTTTCTAGAGCCGTGTCTGAATCTTTCCCGCCAGCGTGCGAAAGTCGGAAACCCCCTGCAGTTCATAATCCGGAAGCTCGATTCGAAAATGATTTTCCAGCCTGGTCAGCAGATCGAGTGTCTGCAAGCTGTCAATCCCCAGCGTCTTGAAAAAGTCGTCATCCGGATGCAGCTTTTCCCGTGGCACCTTGAAGTGTGCTGCCGCAAGATCCAATATCTCGTCCAGCGTTTGTTCAGCAGTATTCATAAATGCGTTTCGTCATTCTGAGCGAAGCGAAAGCCTGCCTGAGCCAAGCCGAAGGGATCTCCATCTCCTCGGTACCCGCCATTCTTTGCTCGCTGCCGACTCTACGGCAAATAAGGCAGCGCGTCCGTACTTTCCACAAACTTCCCCAACCCGGCCTGCACCGTCGGGCGCGCAAACAACTCGCAAAAAATGTCGATCTCCCGCCGCAACTCTTCATGCGGAACCGCTTTGATGAACTTCTTCGCCGCCGCCACGGTTGTGCGATCGAATTTCCCCAATTGCACCGCTGTCGCCCGCGCCGCCCGCAACGCCTCGCCTTCCCCCACTACCTGGCTCACCAATCCCGTCTGCTGCGCCCTGGCTGCATTGAAACTGCGACCCGTTAGCAATAGATCGCGCACCGTGGCATTTCCCAAATCCCGCTTCAGACGCGGAATCCCGCCGAATCCCGGAATCAACCCCAGCCGCAGTTCCGGAAAACAAAATCGCGCCATCTTGTCGGCAATGATCAAATCGCACGCCAGCGCCAGTTCGAATCCCCCCCCGAAGGTCACTCCGTGCACGGCTGCGATCGTGGTCAAAGGTGCCGAATCAATCTGATTCAGAACCCGGTGAATGCGCTCCAGAAAATCCCGCACTCCCTTCGCAGCCTCGCTTTTCTCCACGGCTCGCGACCGATGATACAGTTCCCGCAAATCTGCCCCGGCGCAAAAACCCGCCCTCAACTCGCTATAGATAATGAGTGCGTGCGCTCCCGCCTGCATACTCTCCAAGGCGGCAGCGAACCTTTCGAGCTGCACCAGGGACGTCGATCCCAGCTCGTTGCAAGGTTCCCGATGCAGCGCCAGTTCGATCACCCCGTCGGCAAAGTGCCAGGATAAGGCGCTCGCTTTCGCCGCGCCCTGCGCTTCCGCACTCCACCCAACTTTCCCTTCACGCACCTTTGTATCCTTCATCGTCCCCGGCATTTCCCGCCCGTCACACCGCCTGCGTCACCCGGTACATCTCTTCGATCTCATCCTTCATCCGCGCCCCAATCGCGTCTCGCTTCAGCTTTCCGTTTGCCGTCAACATGCCGCTCTCAATCGAGAAGGGCTCCGTACGCACGACAAACGCCCGCACCTGCTTGTAATGTGGGAGGTCCGGATTCACCGCATCCAGAGCCGACTGCACATGCTCACTCTTTACCGTCCCGGTCACAATCGCCGACAAATACCCACGGCCATTCCCCACCACCACCACCTGTTGCCCTTCCGGCAGGTGCTTCGCTATCGCGCTCTCGATCGGCTCCGGCGATATCTTGTGTCCTGATGCCAGCACGATCAAATTCTTGATCCGGCCCGCAATCCGCCAGTTCCCTGCCGCATTCACTTCCCCCTGATCACCCGTATGAAACCACCCCCCCTGCAACGCTTCCGCCGTTTGCACCGGTCGGTTCCAATATCCTGAAAAAATATTCGGCCCACGCACCAATATCTCGTCAAGCTCGCCCAACTTCATCTCCATCCCCGGAATCGCCGGCCCCACGCGCCCCACCTCAACCCGGTTCGGATCATCCATCGTACAGATCGCGGTAGTCTCCGTCAGCCCGTAAACCTGCAGCACACGAATTCCCAGCATCATGAAATAAAGCTGGGTCTCGGCGCTCAGCGGTGCTGACCCGCAAATCAACGCCTTCAGATTCTTCCCGATCATCTTCTTCCGGATCGCCGGAAACACCAGCCGGTTGGCCAGCCCCAGCCACATCGCGTCGCCAGTTTTCGCTTGCCCATCCTGCTGCCTCGCCCACGCCGCTTTCGCCCGCGCATAGATCGCTTGCGCCACCCCGCCCGTCTGCCACAGTTGTTCATCTACCGCTCGCCGCATCCGTTCCAGCAACTGCGGCACATTTAGAAAATAATCTGGCGCCACCACCCTCATGTCACTCGCGATCTTAGCCAGATCCATATTGATCGTCACCAGGCTCCGCCGCTTCAGAAACGTCAGCAGCGCAATCCACGACGCCGCAAATGTAAACGGCAAATAATGAAAGATGCGATCCTGCCCGCCGGCACCGGACGCCGATCCCGCCATCAGCTCGCCCAGTCGCTCCGCTGTCTGTTCCAGCATGAAACCGACGTTCCCCGCCGTCAGCACCACACCTTTCGCTCCCCCCGACGTCCCGGATGTGTAAATGATCGTTACCGGATCTTCTGTCCCCACCTGCGGCCCCTCCAACCGCATTCCGTTCCCGACGGCAAAAATCTCGTCAAACACAAACTGCGGCGGTGCATCCTTCCAACTCTGCGCAATCGCATCGCGCAATACCGTGTCTCCACAGCACACCAGCGACGGCGTCGAGTCTTTCATCATCGCCACCAATTCTGCCGGAACCTGCCGCGAATACAGCGGCACCACGATCAACCCCTCAGCCATGAGAGCCAGGTCCATCGCCACCCAATGAATGCTGTTGGCCGCCAGCAATCCGCACCGCTCCCCCTTTTTCAGTCTCTTCGAGACAATAAACGTTCTCGCTTTGCGAACTAATTCCAGCAATTCCGCACCGGTCACGCCCGTGACTTGCCCGTCGCGAATCTCGGCAAGAATCCGCGTGTCCGCGGCCGCCTGCAGTTGGGAGAATATTTCTCCGATAAATGGAATGCGTGTGCTCAAAGTAATACCGCGATTACCAACAACTCTGCGGACTCTAGTTGTAGGCCGCCGCCAGCTCCCGCAGCTCACGGCCCAGCGGCGGCAAATAATCTTCCCAACTCCACTCTCCCCGCCGCGTCTCGAACTCCGGATACCTTCTCTGCACTTCTTCCTCAAAGTACACGCCCATGCGCGCCATGACTTTCAAATTCCTCACCACCGTCTGCGCAATCCCGTTCGCAATCGCCTCGCCTTCGCAACTGAGTTTCTCCAGAGCGGCCAGCAGCTTGCCCTCCAGCTCCGGATCATCCACTGTCATCAGCAAATCTTGATGTCCGCGCTCCCGCATCAAGTTCCGGATGCGTTCATCCATCGTGATTCCCGCCGAGGGCACCAGCCCCGGCATCGACGTCACAATCCCGTGATATCTCGAGGATGCCATCATGTGGCACGCCCGCAGCACGCTCACCAGTTCATACATGTTGTACTCGTCCGAGGTCAGCACCGGCACTCCGCCCAGTTTTTCCGAAATCCGGTTCGCCGGACGCGCATCCAGCCGCTCCGTCGCCGCCAGAATGACAAACACGTTCTTCTTTTTGCGGAACGCATCTACCGCATTTGCAATCGCCGTCCAATATTTCCGGTAAGCCTGGTCCGCCGCCGGCCCCGAATTATGAAAATAAACCGTGCGGTAGTGGCTCTCCTTGTAAGCGCCCGTCAAACTATGCGCCGCATACTTCGCCACCGAAGCCTTCACCGGCCACTCAAACGGATTGATCGGGCACACCACCAGCACCGGCGTTCGCCCGTCCCATCCCACTTTCCGCAGCACATTCTGCCCATACTCCGGCGGCCGCGGTTCAAACGTCCATGCCGTGTCGGTTCCCAACTCCGTCGGTACGCCCAATTCGCGCAATACCGTCCGCGACTCTTCATTCCGCGTAATCACGAACGAATTCCTGCAATACCGGCCGCACATCTTTGCCACCAAAGGATCCATGTGCCCCGCTTCCGCGCCATATCCCACGGACAATTTATTCTGCACCGCCGCGATTCCCAGCGATCCGATCATCATCGTGGTCAACGCGTTGGCGAACTTGCTTTTGAACATCGACCCTTCGCACGCCACCACGCCATCGTGCCTCGGCACTTCATTCGCCAGAAACGGCGGGAAAATATCCGGCAGATGCACCTGCCTCGTGCCCCCGAAATACCCGCGAGAGAAATCGAAGTTCTGGCTCATCACGCTGAACTCCACCCGCTCCGCGCCCAGAATGTGCCGGATCTGCCGCAGCATCTCTTCCACCCGCACATCCGAACCCATATTGCGCGTGCCGTTGTAGCCCGCGAACAGCAGCTTCAGCTTTTCGCCCGCCTTCCAGCGCTTGCCCTCGCCCAGCATCCATCCCGCCTTGGCGCGTTCGATCGAACTGCTCACCCACGCTTCCAGAATGAGGTCCATCATGCCGCGGTTCCTCCCGCCGTCGCCGGCCAGGGCTGGTACTTGTAGGCGAAATTGTTCGCCCGGCTGAACTTCAACAGCGGATAACAATACTCGGAAAACTGCGCCGGCTTCTTCCCCAGCTCGGCCGTCGCCCGGGCATTGTCGAATACCGTATTCCACGTCAGATACGGCATGAACACCTTCATCAGCGACGCTCCTTTGCCAATGGCTCCCTTGCGGTTTGCCAAAACACCCACCGACCCCGCAAACGGTCTCTCCATCACCGGTACAAAGACTGGGGAGCGCTTGTTTTGCGCCGCCGCCAGCGCCTTCGTGATTTCACGAAACGTTTGCGACCCGATCCCCGACGAAAGATGATACGTATCGTGTTCCGGACGCTCCTTCTGATGCAGTGCAGCGATCGCCTCCGCTACGAAATCCACATTCACAATATCGATCTTGTCGGTCGGACGAAACGGCAGCGCTGGCAGCCCGGCCAGAAATACAAACGCCTTCACCATATCGAACTGCGTGGTCTCCGCGTAGCGGCTGTCTCCGAGCACGATGCTCGGTCGGAAGATGGTCTTCGGCGTCTCGGGAAGCAACACTCGCATCATGTGCTCGCAGAATTTTTTCGTCCGCGCATACGGATCGTAATCCGATCGCTCCCAATCGATCGACCGATCCTCCCTTACCACCTCATTCTGCCGCTTCCCCGCCACCGCCACCGTGCTCACCTGACTGAAACGTCTCAACCCGTGATAATGCTCCGCATGCCGCGCCAGAGTCAGCACTTCCAAAGTTCCCCGCAGATTCACATTCAGGCAGCTCTTCTCCGATTTCCGGTTCAAAGACGCCGCGCAGTGAATCACCGAATCCGTGGTGTGCACCAGCCGGTCATATTCATCGCGTCCCAACCCGAACCCGGGCTCCGTCAAATCTCCTCGGAACACCCGCACCCGCGTCTGCAGCATTTCATAAAACTGCGGAAACTTCAGATGCAACTGCATCGCCTGCCACAGCCTTGCTTCCGCCTCGCTCCCATCCCGCGCCCGCACCAGCACGTTCAACGCCGCGCTGTGATCCCGCAGTAGATTCGCGCCCACATGCGCCCCAATGTATCCTGTCGATCCCGTCAGAAATATCGCCATTCACCGATCCCGTTCTTTTCGCACAATGCTTTTGGGTGACGCAGCGCTTCAGCGCTGCGATAAGCCCTACTTGAAAATGTGGGGCTTTAGCCCCAGAGCCCTAACCTCACCACGTCCCGCCATTGGTCCCCGTCTTCACCGTCTCCCCATTCCGCAAACTCCGCGCTGGACGCGCCTCCAGCGGCCTGCCTTCGATCAGCGGATAAGTCCACCGGCGCAGCGCCGGAATATGCACGTTGATCCAGTAATCCCACCAGTCCAGCAGCCGTGCCTTGTAGCCAAACTCCTCGCGCTCTTCTTCGACCAGCGCGTGCGACAGCTTTTCCACGTTGTCCGCGGCGAAATCGTGCTCGTTAAACAGGATGAATGGCTCAAACAACTCGATCAGCTTTTCCACCCGTTCCAGATTCCTCTCCGCCTTCACCAGCGGTGTCTTCTTCAATGGCAGTGGCGACATGATCCGCTGAATCGACTTCACAATCGCCTTCTGCGCCGGCGCCGACATTCTTTGGTACCGCGTCTTCGATACTGGAATCGCATCGAAGCGCAGCCGCAGCCATGACTCCAACCCCTCCTGCGCGCGGTAATGTTTGCGGTGCGCCAGTGATGTCAACTCAATCGACCGCCCCATGTCGCAAGGATTCGTCACCGACGTCGCCAGCTGGTAAAGCTGGTCATGCCGCCGTTCCACAATCGCCGCCGCGACCAGCGTCATTCCGCTGCACACGGCATCCACCGGAATAATGTCCAGCCGTTTGCTCTCATTCGACGGCAATTGCCGGAAATACGTTCCCAACAAATAAGAAAGCGACGCCGAAGTATTGATCCCTTCATTCCATCCCAGAAACGGCTTCGCCATCGAAGTCTCAACAATCGCCGGACGCACCACTGCAATCGGCAGCCCCGCACCATGCTTCACGATCAGCGATTCCGCCAGGCTCTTGGTCAGCGTGTAAGTATTCGGCCAGCCCAGCTCCTTCGCCCGCCGCGTGCCCGCCTCCGTCAAGTACGTCTTCAGCCACCGGATCCGGTTCTTGCGAATCTGGTTCTCCAGCGCCGCGCCCTGCAACCCCTTCGCCGCGTGCTCTTTCGCCAGCGACTGCGACCTCAACTCAGCCGTCACCTCCGCGCCCTCGGCTTGCCCCTCGGCCTCGGCAATCAGCTCATGCAGCGCCTGCAATTCCTGTTCCGCATCGAACCCGGCCACCCGATGCGGCGTGTAATTCGGAATCAACTTCTCCGCCACCCGCCCGTCGCGCTCACCCGCCACGTAACACGTGGAGAGATGCAGCAGCCCCGCGTGCTCCGTGCTCCGCACAAACTCCAGGATGTTCATCACTGCATCCGTGTTCGTGGCCAGCGCATCCCGCAGGTCCGGATTGAAGTCGGTTAATCCCGAACTATTCACAATCAGGTCAAGGTTTTTCTGCAGCCGCCGCGCCACTTCCCCATCCAGCCCCAACTCCGCCCGCGTGACGTCTCCTTCCACCACCTCAACCTTCTCTCGCAGAAACTCCCCGAACCCCGCTCCGTACTTCTCAAACAGCGGATCGAATACCGGCGACTCTTCCACGATCTTTTCAAACCGCCGCTCCGCCGGATTCGATTTCTGCTTTCGGATCAGCAGGTAAATCCGCCCGATCTTCGGAAACTCCATCAGCGTGTTCGCCAGCCAGACCTTCCCAATAAATCCAGTTACCCCGATCAGCATCACCTGCTTCGACGCCAGCGCCCCCCGTACTGAAAATCCCTCCCCCTGCCGTCGCCCCTCGAAATGCACAATCGGACGCTCCCGCTCCGCCGGTTCCCGCGCCGCCCCAATCACCGCCGCCCGCAGTTCCTCCACCGTAATGTCCAGTTGCCGCGCCAGTGTCTTCGGCGCCCGCCGCCCATCTGCACTCTGCTCCCGAATCCTCGCCAACGCTCCGCGCGGCCGGATCACCGGCTCCAGCAACCGCCCCGTCGCTACGCCATCGCGAAACTCCAGCCGGTTCGCCACCACCCGCTTCGCCCCAAGATGCAGCGCCAGCGGCTTCATCACGTGTTCCAGGCCCTGACTCACCAGCACCACATCCGCGCCCTCGCGCACCAGTTCCTGCACCCGGTCCACTCCGTGCGCCTTCAGCCGCGGCTTCAGTTTGTATTGGAAATATTCCTCGCCCAGCAGGTCCAGCCGGTCCCGCGTCACCCCCCGCAGCGTCGTGTGCACCGCCCGCGTCGCGAACTTCCGGTTGGTCGAATACAGAAACGGACGCAGCGCCGCCATCAGGAAGATCAACCCACGCCGCCGGAACCGTTCCGCGAAGGTCTGTGCGTTCCACGTAAAAAACGCCACCGGCTGCACCACGGTGAGGTCCAGCAGGCTGCCCTCAACCCGCCAGAACACGGTGGGAGACGCAGCGGTCGACGCCCGAGGCTTGTGGTTTGAAGGTTCCAAGTGGTCTGACTGTTCCAAAGCTTCCTTTGTCCGGACTACAAGCATTCCCCGGTCCGGCCAGACGAATCCCCTATTGTAAACAATGCGCCAACCTCCGCGAAGCCCCCTCCACCCGGCACTACCGCTTCAATAGATTCGCGCAACCAACGGCTCACAGCGCTTCGGTTCCAGTGCCCAGTCTAAGCGGTTTCCAACGGGAGCTGCCAACTGGGCCCGGGAACTGGTAGTGGCTTAATCAAATTGAGCCACCACCCAGGAACTCGATTCACACTGCCTTAACAAGCCTTCCGTATAGTGACAGACTCTAGCGGTCGCAGCCGCTTTCAACCACCTTTTCAACCTGAGGAGCAACCATGGCCACCGCATCGCCAACCCTACTTGACCAAAAGCTCTCCCGCTCTCCCGGCAAGCTCGGAATGCTGATTTTCGGCGTCGTGCTGGCTGTCGGAGTCGCCTACGCGGGCTCCAGCCTGGTACACGACCTTTCCGCCGTACACAGCGCGTCAATCCTGCCTTACCTGCTCTTGGCTGTTGCCCTGCTCGTCGCTCTCGGCTTCGAGTTCGTCAACGGATTCCACGACACCGCCAATGCCGTGGCCACGGTCATCTACACGCACTCGCTTGAGCCCCACATCGCCGTGGTTTGGTCCGGTCTCTGGAATTTCCTCGGCGTGCTCGCCTCCAGCGGCCTGGTGGCTTTCGCTATCGTCTCCCTGCTCCCGGTCGAACTGATTTTGCAGGTAGGCAGCAAAGCCGGATTCGCCATGGTCTTCGCCTTGCTCGTCGCCGCCATCATCTGGAATCTCGGCACCTGGTATTTCGGACTGCCCGCCTCCAGTTCCCACACCCTGATCGGCTCCGTCATCGGCGTCGGCATCGCCAACCAGCTCATGAACGCCCGAACCGGCACCAGTGGCGTCGACTGGGGTCAGGCCGCCAACATCGGCAAATCCTTGCTGCTCTCACCCATCGTGGGCTTCGCCCTCGCCGGCCTGCTCCTGCTCGTTGCCAAAGTCTTCATTAAAGATCCCAAACTTTATCAGGCTCCTGAAGGCAGCGAGCCTCCGCCCTTCTACATCCGCTGCCTGCTCATTCTCACCTGCACCGGCGTCAGCTTCTTCCACGGTTCCAACGACGGACAAAAAGGCATGGGCCTCATCATGCTCATCCTCATCGGCACCGTTCCCACCGCCTACGCTCTCAACCACGCCGTCACTTTCAAGGATTCCCAGGATTTCATCGCCATCTCCCAGCAGGCCGCCGACGCCCTCACCAAATACGTCAGTCCCAACGCCGTCATCGGCGATGCCCACGATGACCTCACCGACTACATCCGCACCAAGGATTTCACCCCCAACACCATGCTCGCGCTCCGCACCATGGTCAGCGATATCGGCAACGAAACCGCTCTCTACAAAGAGATGAAGAACATTCCGAACGACCAGGTCCGCAACTTCCGCAACGATATGTATCTCGTAAGCGAAGCCATCCGCCTCATGCAGAAAAATCACAACCCGACTTTCTCCGCTGCCGATACCGCAACCCTCGCCAACTACAAAAAGCACATCGATCACTCCACTCGCTTCATTCCTCTCTGGGTGAAGGTCGCCGTCGCCATGGCTCTCGGCCTCGGCACCATGGTTGGCTGGAAGCGGATCGTCGTAACCGTCGGAGAAAAAATCGGTAAGAGCCACTTGACTTACGCCCAAGGCGCAGTGGCTGAAATCACCGCCATGGCCACCATCGGCGCGGCCGACGGATTCGGTCTCCCGGTCAGCACCACCCACGTGCTCTCCTCCGGCGTCGCCGGCACCATGGCCGCCAATCATTCCGGAATCCAGTGGTCCACCGTGCGCAATCTCGGGCTGGCTTGGGTGCTTACCCTGCCCGTCGCCATGGTGCTCTCGGGATTCTTATTCTGGCTTTTCCGCAGGACGTTCTAGGAAGGGATGGCTATTGCCGGCATGGCGCGGGCGCTCTAGCCCGCGCTTCCTTACGAGATAGCGGCCAGTCCGCGCTGTTTGCGCAGTTCCGCCACGAACAAATTGGCTGAAAGCTCGGCGTGGCTTCGGAAGAGTCCCAGCAGCAGGTCTTCTGCTTCGCCGTCTTCCGCGGGAATTCGTGCATCCTGCAAACCCTCAGTCTCCAAGCCTTCCGGCTCCACCAGCAACTCGGGCAGCAGGTCGCGATTCTCCGTTAGCAGCCTCAGAAATTTTTCCAGCAACTCTCGATGCTCCTGTGTGCTCTGGATGAATTCCACTCCCATTCCCTTATCCGGGTGCATGATGCGAACCACGCCCTCGGTTCTCAGCTCAATTCCGGCGGCTCGCATCGACAGCGTCACCCGTGTGGAGACCGGAAACGGCGAAGTAATGTCCAGATAGCAGCCGCCCAAACTCAAATCCGTAAGCTGGCAGCGCACCGGCGGATCGTCCTTCTCTACCTCCGGAGAATTGTGCCCCAGCCACTCCCGCAACTGCCGCGCAACTTCCGGAGATGGATACTGGAAACGCAAGCCCACTTGCCTTCCCGTCCCTTCCCAGGCGAACTCCCCGTCAACCTCCAGAAACGTCGACGAGCCCGGCAGGGTGAACTTTAGCTTCCAGCGGCCATGCGGCTTGGTGCGCCGCGGCAGCGTGACCGCCAGCCCCCCTTCGCCCAGATCGGTGGTGTCTGCCTTAAAGTGCAGTTCCGATTCGCGGCTCGACATTTCCACGGGAATGCGCACCGAAACCCGTGAGTTGCGCCTCCGTTCCTTCTTCATCAGCGCTCGCGCCGCCCGAAAACTCGATTTCGCGCGCTCCACCGAGACCGGCTTATACAGGATGAAGTGAGCCCCAATTTCGAACGCGGAACGCAGGCCAATCCCGGGATCCAGAATCGCCACCGCGACCGCACGCTTGTTGCACGGCGCTGCCCGGGCATTGCGCAGCACCGCCGCCGCTCCCGGTCCGGCGCAATCCACAATGATCGCCTCAAACCGCTCCCGGGTCAGCTTGCGCAGCGCCATCTCAGAACCGCCGCACAGTTCGACGTCGATGTCAAGATCGCCCAGCGTCCGCCGCAGCACACGCACGATCTTCTCGTCCGAACACAGCAGCAACGACTTCAGATTCATGGAGCCGCCTTAAATCCTTCCAGTTCGCACTCGCCTTCGCTCCGGGTAAGCCATTCCGGACGCGCCTTTCCCCCAAACCCTCGCCTGCCGGGATCGAAGCCCGGCCATACTCCACTTTAAGCCCGCCCTGAGAAGCCGATCAACGAAGCACTTGCGCTCGAGGTTACGGGTGTAACCTGCGCGATTCTGAAAGAACGCCACCGTTCCAGAACTCCACGATACGTCCTTCTCGAGATGCCGGAAGAAGTGCCACAAGCGCCAAAAATTAAGGCCCGATGAACTCACAAAACGGGACGCCCGGCACCCACGCCCCTGAGCCTCACATCAACCTAAGAGCCATTAATACAATTACTTAAAAGTCTATAACTCAAGTAATGCAACGCAAATTGCGATTGACTTCTGCTACGGATTCCCCTAACATATTCACTCTCCGATCAGCTTTTGGGGCACTGGGATTACCTTACAGATCATCTGCCATGGTCTGGTTTTGAACGTCAGGCTTGCGTTTTCCCTGCATCCCCTTAGCGTCCGGAGAATCATATAGATAGAGCAACCGTTTTCAGTTGAGTTCATTCCTCCTTTTACGAAAGGTATTTTTCATGGCCAAGCGTCGCGGAAATCCCAACTGGGGCAAGCCCGAGCCCATCGGGCCCATCGTCCCCACCATCACCGAATTCGAGCAGGTCGTTCGCGAGTACAAGCTCTCCCCCGACCAGTATCTGCGTTCCACCCGTCTGCGCGAGTGGGCACGCCGCAACAAGAATTCCAAATACATCCCCGAACCGCTTCTCGAAGCCTGGGGCTTCGAAATCGAATCCACGCTGTAACCACAGTCGCAACAGGCAGTTTGAAGGGTCGCCTCACAGCGACCCTTTACCTTTGGAACCCGGAACAGCGGCGCTTGAGCGCCGCGTAAGCCGCCAAAGGTGACTGGAGCTTCAGCCCCTCGCGGATCTGTCATCCCCACTCCATGATCGGGCACCCCACGCCTCAACGCGGTCTCGCGAGCCCTCGATCATAAAAATCCTTTACCTCACGAGATATTGGGTGTAATCCTCCCATGGGAGAAAAACCGGCCATGTGCTTTTCAGCCACCGCAAACTTCGTCGGCAGTGGAGTTCTGGGAGCCGTCGGCGTCGTAACTCTGACCAAAGTAAAGCACCGCCGCGAACTGCTTTTCGCCGCTCTGCCTTTGCTGTTCGCCATTCATCAGTTCATCGAGGGCTTCGTCTGGCTCGGCTTGGACGGCGATCTCTCGCCCGCGGTGGCCCGTGACATGGGCGCGGCCTTCATGCTCTATGCGCAGGGGCTTCTCCCTTTCCTGCTGCCACTAAGCGTGCTCCTGTTCGAACCCCATAAGAAGAGCCGCCAGCGCATGTTGCCGTTCCTGGTTCTCGGCGGAGCCACCACGCTCTACATCCTTTGGGCCTTGACCGCGTTCCCCTTGCAACTCTACGTCCGGGGAAACAGTATCGTGTACATGAATCAGGCCACCAACAATACAGCGGTCGCAGTGCTCTATGTAATCGCCACCTGCGGCTCGCTTTTTTTCTCGGAGATCAGGATGATGGTCTTGTTCGGCATGGCCAACCTGGTAATTCTCCTGGCAGTAATGGCGGTCAAGCGCTACGCCTTCACCTCGCTGTGGTGCGCCTACGCCGCCGTCGCCAGCGTGATCATCCTCGCCTACTTCTGGAAGAGCAGCGCGGAGCGCCCGTTCCTTTACGCCCACTAAGCCCGCAGCGCCACCAATGAGGGTGCCCCATCTTTCGCGCACTTTGCGAAAGGTGGGATTCCACAACCGCTAACTCCATGGGATTTTGATCCCGGGCCCAGGATCACCGCGCGGCCAGCAGCCCCGTGGAAGAGCGGCGCTTCAGCGCCGCGTAAAGCCTTTGGGTGGCGCAGCGCTTCCAGCGCTGCGAAAACAGTCCCCCGGATGAAACCGGGCTTCAGCCCTGGGGCGGCCAATAATGCAAAGCAGCCACGCCCCACTTCCCAACTCTTTGTCATTCCGAACCGGGCCCAAGCCCGGTGAGGAACCTGCTGCCAGGGTCGGCGCGGGACTGTAGCATCGCCAATCTTCCAAAACACGCGGCAAGAGCGTAGCCTGTCCCGATCAAGGGAGAAAGGAACGCAGATATGGACTGGAATAAGGTGGGGGCGATAGGGTCGATGGGTTCTTTCATCGTGGCCCTTATGCTATTTCTCGCTCAAGTCTGGCCTTATCCCCAATGGCACGCGGCGCACGTTCCGCAAGCTGCCGTCACTACGTCGCAACCGCAGCCAGTCGCCTCGCCACGGAACCAAACTCCAGACGGTGGACGTTTTCCTAAGTCAATCGTCTTTTTCCTGATCGCTTCACTTTTGCTGGCCTCATTGTCAATTTGGGGCGCCTGGAGGCGACCGCGTTCCGATAAAAAAGAGGGCGGGCAGGTCGAACCTAAACTCTTAATCCACTCCGCTGTGTACGGAACTGGACCAGGGAACGACAAAGACGTTAGACCCAAACTGCTGGCGGCACCACGCGACGCCCTTATAGTCCCGGTGACCAATGAGTTCCTCGGTTGCGATCCAGTTTTCGGGAAACATAAGCGGGTTCGGGTCACATATTCTTATGAGACTCCAGAGAAATGGACAATTGAAAGACCGGAGGCAGGGTACTTGTTCCTACCGCCCGACCCTCTGGCTCAGAAATTAGCGACGGAGGTTTCCCGGCTAGAGGGCGTAATCGCAGAAACGGCAAAGAAGCCCCACGATCTTAACCTCACACCGCTCCAGAAAGACGCGCTCCAACTCTCTGCAGAGCTTCTCAAATTTCTCAAACGGTTAGGGCCTGCGCCCGCTCCGAAGTACACTGCGGAGGCCATAGCTAACATGACCTCCGCCCAGATGAAGTCGCTGATCGACGCCGAAGATGGAGACTTTGCCGAAGCCTGCGAGTATTACCAGGGCGACGGGACGTTGTTCATCCAGACAGCTAACGCCTACAGCAACAAGATCACGGCACACTGGAAACGGCTGCTGCCGTGGTACCAGAAGGTCGCAGCTAGCTATGCCTTAGAATTTAGGGACAAGGTTGAAACAATGCGCAATCGCTTTCTACTGGAGGGACTGACAGACGAAGCCTTGTTGATGCCCATTGAAGGCAAGTTTGGGGAAAAGCGCGCGCGCAATATAGCCGCCAAACTTTGGGAACTGGCCTACAGGGCCTACAAACAATGAGTCGGAGCTGCCTAGGGGGCAGAAGCCGGGGACAAACGGGACATTCCACATATCCCGCAAGTCTATGTAATCAGCACTCCCTGCTCCCGACTGCCAGCCTCGAGCCCCGTTTTTCGTCGCTTTCCCTTCGCCCCGCGCTTTTCGTGCCGATATTTCGGCACGGCCGCAAACCCGTCCACCTCAGCCACTTCCAGCCCATCAACTATAGCCTTAAGGTGGTTTTCCGAGTTTTCCGAGATTTCCACAGCGTTCCAGCAAAACCGCTCTAACGTTCCAACTGGAACATTGCGCAAATGAGTCCCGCACCCCCGACTGGGCGCTGGGCACTAGGTACTAGGTACTAGGTACTAGGTACTGGCCACTAAGTTAACCAACTCGCCAACGCCTTTGCTACAATCCGCTCATGAGCACCCAAGCCTTCGCCGACGTCCCCACCGCCATCGAGGAGGTCCGCGCCGGCCGCATGATCGTCGTGGTCGACGACGAAGACCGTGAGAACGAAGGCGACATCACCCTCGCCGCCGAGAAGGTCACGCCCGAAGCCATCAACTTCATGGCCAAGTTCGGCCGCGGCCTGGTCTGCCTCACCATGACCGAGGAGCGCCTCGACCATCTGCGCATCGGTCCCATGAGCGCTGAGAACACTTCGCAGTACGGCACGGCATTCTGCGAAGCGATCGACGCGCGCACAGGCGTGACCACGGGAATTTCTGCCTATGATCGCGCCCGCACCATTCAGGTGGCGATCGATCCAGCCACGAAAGCCTCAGACCTGGCCCGTCCCGGCCACGTCTTCCCGCTGCGCGCCCGCAAAGGCGGAGTGCTCGTCCGCGCCGGACAGACCGAAGCCTCCGTCGATCTGGCCCGACTCGCCGGACTGATTCCCGCGGGGATCATCTGCGAAATCATGAAGGACGATGGCACCATGGCCCGCGTCCCGGACCTCATCGAGTTCTGCCGGCAGCACAGCATGAAGATGCTGACGGTCGCCGAGCTGATCCGCTACCGTATGGCCCATGAGCGTTACGTGCATCGCGTGGGCGAAGCGCTGGTCGACACCCGCTTCGGCGAGTTCCGCGTGATTGCTTACGAGAGCGAGATCGATGGCGGTGAGTCGCACGTGGCCTTGATTAAAGGCGAGATGCCGCGCAGCGACGGGGAGAACAGAAACGGAGAGAGCGACGCGCCCGTGCTGGTGCGCATGCACGCCCACTGCCTGATGGGCGATGTGTTTGGTTCCACCGCTTGCGAATGTCACGCCACGCTCGAAGGTTCGCTGCGCCGCATCGCCCAGGAAGGACGCGGCGCTCTTATTTATTTACACCAAACCTCAAAGGGATTTTCGATCGAGAAAGCCGGCGAGCGCAGCGCGCTTGCCTTCCATCGCGACCAGAAGTTGCCCTCCCCGCTCGACAACGAACGCCAGACCCGGCGCGAAATCGGAATCGGCGCCCAGATTCTTTCCGACCTGAACCTGCGGCGCATCCGCCTGCTGACCAACCGGCCCAAACGTGTGGCCGCACTCGAAGGATTCGGCATTGAGATCATCGACCAGGTTCCGGTGGAGTTGCGCGTTGTGCAGGCGGGGAAGAAGTAAGGCCGCAGGCGCGGCCCGTTTCTAGAACGGCTTGCGTACGATGACTTCGGCTTCGCGGATGAAGAACTGCGCGGAGCATTGCTCCGAGCCGCAGATCACGGGAACAAGACCGTTGATCTGGCGGCGCGTGATCAGCCCCAACATGCCGCAGGATGGGCAAGCCAGCACGGCCCAGTAGGGATCTTCCTTCTCGCCCACTTCCCCGGCGTTTTCCAGAACAAAGATCGTTCCAGGCTGCATCTGTTCGGGAATCCATTCGTTGAGAATGTCCAGTTCGCCGACCATGCATTCCTCCTGTAGTCCGACACCGGACCGATATTCAGACCGCCGCTTTCTGCCTATGAAACTCTTCTAGCACGCCGACGCTCTGACTGCGATATTACGGAGGTACTCGCCTTCCTTGCGACGACCTCAGCGCGGACCTGCCGCACCGTGTCGCTGAGACAAATGCCCAGAATGGGCTGACTCGAGTTTTTCAAGATGTCCACAATCTGCCGCGCCGAGGTTTTCAGATAAAGGTGCTTGCCGTCGGTGAGCAGGTGAATGTCAGAGTTGCGGCCGACGATTTCGCCAAGGCCTTTGCCGAATTCACGCTCGAGGAAACGCATGACTTTGCGGACGCCCTGCAGCGAAAAGCCTTTGCGACGCAACTCGCAGATCACCGCCATTTCGGTGAGGTTTTGCATCGAATACAGGCGGCAATGCCCCTCACGCTCGGGCTTGACCACGCCTCGCTCATCCCACCACTGGAGCTGGCGGGCGGTCACCCCGGTCAGAGCGATTACGTCGTGCGACGAAAAGCGGTCTGGCATTATTCCTTGTCCGTGTTTGAAACAATCTGCGAGTTAAATGTTTGAAACATTTTAGGCATGAGTTGCCGTGTGTCAATGAGGAATCGTGCGGGGAGGGTTAACTAGGGCGGTTCTCGACGATGGTGTGGAAAGAACGCGCCCAGCGGCTAAAGTCGCATCTCATTGGCACGACTTACGGCGCGGATGAAGCCGCGCCCTTTCAAAGCGAGCCGCCACCGACGAAGTGGACGATTTCCAGGCGATCGCCTTCTTTTAGCGGGGTTTCCGACCAGCGGTCACGGGGAACGATTTCGCGGTTGAGTTCTACGGCCAGGCGGTCGGACTTCATCGAGAGGGAGTCGATCAGCGCCGCAAGCGTGAATGTAGAGGGCGCGGAATCTGCGAACGCACGCGCTTCTCCGTTGATTTGCAGATTCATTTCGATCTATTCGGCTTTGCGCAGGGCGAATTTGCGGGTTACGGTGCGGCCCTCGTGGTTGGCTTGCACCATCACGGAGGCGTCGGCCAAAGCTGATTCCTCAACTTCGATCGAGATCTGGGCGCCGCCTCCGGCATCGGTAACCGCCTGGGTGTAGAAGGGCGCGGCGTCGGCCCGGGCAAAGCGGAAGGTAAGACGGGCGCTGGGAACGGCCGCGCCGCCTTCGGTGACGCGCAGTTGCATGGTGAGATTGCGATTGTTGTGGACCGAGGTCGCGTTCTCCCATTGCACATCGAGTTGCTTGACGCCGGCCAGAGCTTCGGTTTCGACCCGGTCGAGAACGCTTTGGAGCTTCCCTTCGCGGATGGCTTCGAGTACGAGACGATGCTGGTCGCGGAGTTGCTGCTCTTTTTGGGGATCGCCGTAGCCGGCCTGCGCGGTCGAGTTCGCATAGGAGATGGCGCGCTTGCCCACGCATCTGCCGCGCACGAACACCTGGGTCTGGAGCAATTTTTCGCTCTCGCGAGCTTCGCTTTGCACGTGGTAGATGGTATCGCCGTGTTTGACGTCAGTATTAAAGCCGAAAATCATAAGGAATTTTGTGATTGTGTGATCGGGTTATGGGGCGATCAAGAACCAGGTTTGAGTTTCAACGGTTCGATCGCCCGACGGCTCGATCACTCAATGGCTAAATTGTTCTCACTTCCCTTGACACTCGCGCGTGCCAACACCTAATCTAGAACGTTTAAGCGAACCCTGGCGCGAATTATATATAGCCTCTCCTATGCCCGACAATTACTTCGCACGCTACCTGCCGTTTTTGATTCATATTCTGCTGGCGGGTGGAATTGCTACCGCCATTATCTCGCTTTCCTGGCTTATCGGGCAGCGGAAACCGACGCGGGCCAAAATGTCGGCATACGAATGCGGTATGACGCCGGTGGGCGACTCGCGCGGGCGCTTCGCGGTGAAGTTCTACCTGGTGGGTATGCTGTTTATTCTGTTCGATGTAGAGGCTGTATTCCTCTATCCCTGGGCGGTGATTCTAAGAGATCTCAAACACTTCGGTCTGTGGGAGATGCTGGTCTACATCGGCATTGTTCTGGTCGGCTTCTTTTATGTCTGGAAGAAGGGCGTGCTGGACTGGGGTCCGTCCGGTGTGCGATCCGGCGTGCGGCGAGGAGAAAGCTAGTGGCAATAGCTCCCGCTATCACCGATCTTGAACAACTGAAGGGTCATCCTGCCGTGGCACGGCTGCTGGAGTGGAATCCGTCAGCGATTACAGGCGTGAAGTTTGACCGCGACGAGATGACGATCTGCCTGGATCGGGCCAATATCGGCGAGGCTTGCGCCCTGCTGCGCGACGATGCGGGGTGCGCCTTCAACTTTCTTTCCGACATTACTTGCGTGGATTGGTATCCGGCGGAGCCGCGGTTTGAGGTGATCTACCACCTGCTTTCAATTTCCAAAAAAGAGCGGGTACGCCTGAAGGTTCGTCTGGATAGCGCGAGCCCTGCGGTGGAATCGCTGACGCCGATTTGGCCCGGGGCCAATTATTTCGAGCGTGAAGTGTTTGACCTGTTCGGGGTCCGCTTTACCGGGCATCCTTACATGCGGCGCATTCTGATGCCGGAGGATTGGGAAGGTCATCCGCTGCGCAAAGACTATCCGGTGGAGGGCTACCGCTAGTTGGGTATGGCTCACCTCGCGCCCACACCTGTTCTTGAGCCCGGCCAGGATCGAACCATGATCCTGAATATGGGGCCGCAGCATCCTTCGACGCACGGCGTGCTGCGGGTGCTGCTGGAGATCGATGGCGAGACCGTGGTGCGGATCATGCCGGACATCGGCTTTCTGCACACCGGTATCGAGAAAACCTGCGAGGCCAAGTTTTACCAACAGGTGGTGCCGCTGACCGACCGCATCGATTATCTCTGCCCCATGACCAACAATTTGTGCTACGTGCTGGCGGTGGAAAAGCTTCTGGGACTGGAGATTCCTCCGAAGGCGCAGTGGCTGCGCGTGCTGCTGAATGAGTTGACGCGGATCAATTCACACCTGGTGTGGCTGGGCACGCACGCCATGGATATTGGCGCCCTTACGGTGTTTCTGTATTGCTTCCGGGAGCGCGAAGACGTGCTGCGCATGTTCGAGATGGTCAGCGGACAGCGCATGATGACTTCGTACTTTCGCGTGGGAGGCATCGCACTCGAGCCTCCGATCGGATTCTTCGAGCGGGTTCGGGAATTCGCCCGGCGCTTTCCGGAAAAGGTGGATGAATACGAAAACCTGCTGACGGGGAATCCGATTTGGATGATGCGCACAAAGGGCGTGGCCCGGCTGACGGCGGAGGATGCGATTGCCCTGGGCGCTACTGGACCCACGCTGCGCGGAAGCGGCGTGGATATCGATTTGCGCCGCGATATGCCTTATTCGGGCTATGAGAACTTCAAGTTCAAGGTTCCAGTGGCCCAGGAGGGCGATGTCTTTGCGCGGTACATGTGCCGGGTGCGGGAACTGCGGGAATCGAACGAGATTGTAAAACAGGCGCTGGATGGCATGCCGGAAGGCCCGATCAAGGCGGACGCTCCCGGGATTGTTTTGCCGGACCGGGAGAAGATGAAGACGCAGATGGAAGCGCTCATCTACCACTTCAAGATTATTACCGAGGGCTTCGC
>JBARJF010000026.1:0-10525 GCA_049800135.1 Candidatus Sulfotelmatobacter sp. | reverse complement strand
CATGTTCGGCTCCTTTCCTCCGAGCCCTTTGGTTGGTTTGCGCCTCCAAAGTCTACTCGGGCCT
Source organism: Candidatus Sulfotelmatobacter sp. (assembly GCA_049800135.1). Classification (GTDB taxonomy): domain Bacteria; phylum Acidobacteriota; class Terriglobia; order Terriglobales; family Acidobacteriaceae; genus Sulfotelmatobacter. The sequence goes on along the minus strand of JBARJF010000026.1, from coordinate 10,461 downwards.
GGGAGCCGACATTGTTATGGAATCATTACACTCATCGACCCGGCGGTCGCGGGCACAGACATGCCCCTAAAACGAAAGCGCCCGAGACCCTTTCGAGTCGTGGGACGCTTCGTTTGACCAGCCCTCCCCAAGTGCTGCTCACTTCCAACTTAATTCCGTTACGGCTTTCGTGAATAGCTCCTGCGTGCCACCTGGCGGCACCGCTGGGCTAGCTGCTGATAAGTCGCCGTGACACTCATTGACCACGCTGCCCTCCTGGCGGTTCGAACGCACTCGGCGATCAGTTCAGTTTCTGGACGCGCCGACCATCATTCTTCTCGGTGTGGGTGCCTTTCTCATTCGGGGCGATCAACAACGCACACGGCCTGCAAAAACAGTGGCGACACGCAAGAATGTGCACAGTTGTCTCTCCGCCATTGCGCGCGTATAACTCAATCAACGTTCTCTGTGCCGCGTGAATTGGCGGAACTGCTCGACTCGCATGAGGGAACGAGACGGACTGTAATCGTCAGTGGGGTCACACAGCGCGAAACAATCCTGCCCTTCGGCACTCGTGGGCCACGGTGTCACGACCTTGTACTGGATGGCGAGCAGGATGGTTGTACAGTGACCATTTGTATCGAAGCCAAAGCTGACGAATCGTTTGGTGGCAAGGTCGCTGAAGAACTTAGAAAGGCCAGAAAACGGCCAGTAACAAGGTTCCCAGAGCGACTCGATTGGCTCATTCGTTCGTTGCTGGGGCTTCCAGCCTTTAAGGATGACCAGTCTCTCGTGCTCTCCGATGTTGTCGCCAATCTTCCGTACCAGCTTTTGTCCGCAATCGGAGGAACGCTATTAGAAGCAAGGCTCAAAGGGGCTTCCAAGGCTGTTTTCATCGTCCATGAGTTTCGGACGATGTCGACAGTGGACGCCAAGATGGACGACAACGCTAAGGCGCTGAATGGATTTCTACACCTTCTGCAATCAACGAACAGCGGCGGGATTGAGGAATTAGAGCTTGAATGTGGTCACATCGTTGGCCCGATCTCGCTCACCGACCATCCTGTTGCGGGAACAATCAAAATCCCCTACAACATTCCGCTATTTATCGGGAAAATCAGGACCGACCGACTCGCCTGAAGGCGGCTGGTTCGTTTAGGCGATGGCGACGATGAGAGTTGCTAGGGGGGCTTGACGCCATAAGCGCTAACTTAAGGAACTGGTTTTCGTATTTGTGGACCTATGCTTGGTGAATGCGTATCCTCGAAGAAAACTGGAAAGTACTTCTATCGTTGTTTCCCGCAGGATGGCAGCAAATGGCGTGGGAGTCGGGTGCGGTCGAGCGACTGCGTAGGTTTCGGTCGCCTGACGTGCTGTTGCGTATGCTAATGCTGCATGTGGCACGCGGTTACTCGTTGCGGGAGACGGTTGTGCGCGCCAAGTTCGCCAACTGGGCAAATATTTCGGATGTCGCCTTGCTCAAACATCTACGCACGAGCGAGGGGTGGCTGGTTTGTTGTGTATCGGATTGCTTCGAGAAAACGTCGCGTACCGGCTCGAAGGATCTCCAAGTCGGACGATCCGGATTGTGGATGGCACGATTGTCAGGGAGCCGGGCAAAACCGGGAGCCAATGGAGGGTTCTGTACAGCATCAAACTGCCAAGTTTGGTGTGTGACTTTTTCGAGGTGACGGCCACGATTGGCGAAGGCAGCGGAGAGTCATTGAACCGTCTGCCTGTTGCTCCGCAGGAACTTATCCTTGCGGATGCCAGCTACTGCTCAGTCGGCGGCATTGAATATGTTTGGCAACATGGTGCTGATGTGTTGGTTCGTGTCAACCCTCAGAGTTTCGTGGCGTACTCTGCACACGGCAGACGTTTCCCCCTGCTACCGCGATTACGCACTTTGTCCAAAGTGGGGCAGTTCGGCGAATGGCGGGTTGTCCTTCATGGCCAAGGTTCGGCGTTTGCGGGCCGGTTGTGTGCAGTACGAAAGAGCGACTGCGCGGTTCAACAGGCTCATCGGCGATTACTGCGTAAAGCGAGTAAGAAGCAAATGATCACCAGGCCGGGAACACTCGAATTTGCTAAGTACGTGATCGTGTTTACGCTCCAGTGGTTCGACGGCGGACGTTCTGAGACTTTACCGTATGCGTTGGCAAATTGAGCTGGTGTTTAAGCGACTGAAGAGCCTTGCCCAACTGGGGCACGTGCCCAAGCATGACGACCGCAGTTCCCGCGCTTGGCTTTATGGGAAATTGCTTGTCACGCTTCTGGCACAAAAATTGATTTGCATCGGGCGCGATATTTCCCCCTCGGGCTACCCACTCTCGGCGCGGGGGGCCATGTAGCCCGTCGCGTGAATTCAGTTTCGCGCTTCACCAGATCCAGCAGGCCATCGAACCGCACCTCTCCTTCCAGCAAACCCTCTATTCGTGGAATCAGATTGCAGAGGCTCTTGCGGAAAAGTCGCGCTATCGACTACTCCAACTGGCGAAATGGCGTGCCTCGTGAACATCGCTCCAAGACCGACGGATCGGGACATGCTGCCTGTCAGAAACCAACTTCCATGCCGAATCGTGGGCCGGTCCTCGGCCGTAATTTCAGAGTTGCCCGTAGTCCCGAGAAGCCCAGCTAGAACGCTATGAAGCGGTCGAATAAGAGGTCTGGTCTACGAAGTCTTCTTGCCGTTTCACCCTGAAGTGTTGTCAGCGGCAAGACGATTCGTCGCGCATACAAAGTAAGAAACCGAAAACTAATGTACGTCGAAATGCAGATATCCAAGTATCCAAAGCAATAGGAGCCCTCCCAGAAAGCCTCCGATTGCCACCAGAATCCCGAGTCCTTGCCGCGTCGTGAATCTCTCTACGGCCTTTCTCCTACCCTTAAAGGAATATTTGCTCATAAATCCTCTGAGCCTCAAGAACACGGTTAAGAAGTCGACCGGTGCGCCTCCGCGCTTTTGATGTTTCGCTCCAAGTCATTAATGGGAAGGCCCTCAGCTTCTGTGGTTGTCAGTGGCTTCTTTGACACATTTGGCGAGCGTTCCAGCCTTATGGCGGGTTTCGTCTAGACCTGCAGCACGTCGCCGTCGCGAGCCACCATCTGATAGAGCACTGGGCTCACGATGCGGCCTAGCAATAATCTCGAAATGAGTCCCGCGACAATGACGATCGCAAATGGTTTCTGTGAATCCGAGCCGACGCCGGTGGAAAGCGCCGCGGGCAAAAGACCCAGGCAGGCGACCAGCGCTGTCATCATGATTGGCCGTAGGCGGATCAGCGACCCTTCCAGCGTGGCTTGACGGATCCCCTGCCCTTCGAGACGAAGCTTGTTGATATAGGAAACGTCGATGATCGCGGTCTCGGCGGAGACGCCCATAAGCACGAGCAGGCCCAGAACGGACGAGACGCTGAAGGTTGTGTGCGTAAGCTTGAGCGCCAGCAGCGCCCCGACCGGTTCGGTCATCACCACGCCGATGACCACCGTGACCGGGAACTTGAAATTGCCGTAGAGCACGAACAGGATGATAAAGATCAGAAGAACGGCAAGCGGACCGATCACCGCGAACTGCTCTCGTGCTGCGAGGTATTCGCTGTATTCCCCACCCCAATCGAGCCGGTAGCCCTGCGGTAATTTTACGGACGATTGCACAGCCTTCTGCGCCTCATCCACCGCTCGGGCTAGGTCTCGCCCCTCGATGCTGAATTGGACTCCGATGTAGCGCGAATTATTCTCGCGATAGATGAACGATGCGCCGTTGCCCTGCCGAATGGTGGCCAGCTCGGAAATCGGAATCTGCTGCCCGGAAGGCGTGGGCACCAGCAAATTGCCGATGGCGTGCTCGCTCGATCGGTATTCCGGCTTCATGCGCACGACCAAGTCGAACAGTTGCTCGCCCTGGATAACCTGCGTAGCCGCCAGGCCGCCTACTGCGGCCTGGATCACGCCTTCGACATCGGAGACATTGATGCCGTAGCGCGCAATTTTGTCGCGGTTCACGTCGATCTGCACGCTGGGCTGCCCCAGTTCGCGCACTACGGTGAGCTCAGTGAAGCCGGGCACCTGCTGGAGCACGCGCTTGATCTCGACCGCTTTGTTTTCGAGGACCTGCAAATCGGGGCCGAATATCTTCACGGCCAGCGCGCTTTTCAGACCGGTGAGCGCCTCATCGACGGCGTCTTCGGCGGGCTGCGTAAAGTTGAAAATCACTCCCGGATATTGTTCGACTTGTTTTTGAAGGTCCTTAGTCAGCTCGGCCTTGTTATGGATCAATCCTCGCTTCCAGGTTGCGTCCTTATAAGGCCTCAACCCGACATAAAATTCGCAGTTGAAAAATCCGGTGGGGTCGGTGCCATCGTCGGGGCGAGCCAGCTCCGAGCCGACCTCGGTGACCATGGGGTACGCCATGAGAATCTTGCGGATCTGGGGTGCAAATTTGGCTGCCTCTTCGAAAGAGATAGTGTAGGGCATGGTGGCGCGGACCCACATGGCACCTTCGTCGAGGTGAGGCATGAACTCCCCGCCGATGAAAGGAACCAGAAGCAGCGAAGCGGCGAATACGATGGTAGCGATCACCATCGTGAGATTCGGGCGGTCGAGGCACCAGCGAAGTTCCGTCGTGTACTCGTCCTTTAACCATTCGTAGGCGCGGTTGGCTTTTTCTTTCACGCCCTTGGTGAACCAGTAGGAGGCGAGCACGGGAACCAAGGTAAGGGTGAAAATCAGCGAGCCCAGCAGCGCCCAGGACATGGTTTCCGCCATGGGGTGAAAGAGCTTGCCCGACGGCCCGCTGAGCGCGTAGATGGGAATGTACCCAGCGAGGATGACGGCGATGGAATAAAAAATGGGGCGGTCGACGTCGTGTGCGGCCGCGATGATGACTTCGTGAAGCTTGTACTCCTGGCCGTAGCGCGCGGAGAGCTCGCGGTAGATGTTTTCCATCATTACGACCGTGCCGTCGATGATGATTCCGAAATCGATGGCCCCAATGGAAAGCAGGTTGGCGGGAATGCCGCGGGCGTGGAGAAAAATGAACGAAAAGAGCAGGCTCAGCGGAATGGTCAGAGCGACGATGATCGCAGCGCGTACGCTGACCAGAAAGAAGATCAGGACGATCAAGACCAGACCCATGCCCAGCAGCAGGTTGTGCTCGACCGTCTCGATGGTCACCTGCACCAGGTCGCTGCGGTCATAGTAGGGCCGGACTTTCACGTCGTGCGGCAGGAGGTCGCGGTTGATCTCCTTGGTTTTCTCTTCCACTCGTTTGAGCACGTTCTGCGTCTGCTCGCCGGTGAGCATGAGAATGACGCCTTCGACCCGGTCGTCATCGTTCTGGAAACCGAATTCTCCCAGGCGGGGAGCGTGGCCGATGGTGACTTCGCCGATGTCGCGGACGCGCACCGGCACTCCGTTGTTGTTGCCCACGACGATGTCGCCTATGTCTTCGGTCTTGGTCACCAGTCCAAGTCCGCGCACGTAGAAGAATTGTGAACCCTGCGAGTAAAAGCCGCCGCCGGCGTTGGCGTTGTTGGCGGCAAGGGCATTGAGCACTTGCGGCAGCGGAATGTGGTAGCTGTAAATCTTGGCCGGATCAAGCAGCACCTGGTACTGCATCACCGTGCCGCCGAAGCCGGAATCGTCGGCCACGCCCGGCACGGACTTGTAGGCGCGCTCGATTACCCAGTCCTCGTAAGTCTTGAGCTCTTGCGGAGTGCGGTCCGGGCTCTCGATCACGTACCGATAGACAAGGTTGGACGGACTTGACAGCGGCGCGAGACTGCCCGTCACTCCGGGAGGCAGGTTAGCAGTGGAGAGGCGCTCGAACACGACTTGCCGCGCGAAGTAATTGTCCGTGCTGTCTTCGAAGGTCATGATGACGTCGGACAAGCCATAGAGCGAGATCGAGCGCATGAACACCATGTGGGGCACGCCGTTCATCTGCAATTCGATCGGCAGCGTGACCAATCGCTCGACCTCCTCGGCGGCGTGCCCCGGCCATTGGGTGATGACTTCGACCAGTGGAGGCGAAAGGTCGGGGTAAGCGTCCACGGGCATCTGCTGAAACGAGAGCACCCCGACAATAACCACGACCGCCGCCAGCATCAGGACCAGGAAGCGCTGGCGGAGAGCGAATTGAACGATGTGATGAATCATCCCCGGTCCCGTGCCTCAGTGCTGGAGCGAATTCTGGAATTGCAGGAAAAGGCTGCCGTCGCCAACTACGCGATCGTTCGCTTGCAACCCGGTGAGGATCTGTGTTTTCCCGGTCTCGCTTTCGCCCAGCGTGACGTCACGTCTCGCAAACTGTCTCTCTCCGGTCTGGAGATAGACATAGGGCATGTTGTCCGCGTCGCGTAGCACCGCGGAGTTCGGAACAAAGAGAGCGTTGGGAATCACGCCAGCCTGGACTTGCGCGGTCACGTACATTTCCTTTTTCAAGCGCTCGCCGGGATTGGGGGCTTCAATGCGCGCCTGCAGTGTTCGGGTGTTGGGATCGAGCGCGGGCGAAATGTATTCGATCTTGCCGTGCACCACGCCGGGATAGGATTCATTCTCGATCGTCACCGGATCGCCGACGTGCACATAGGCCACGTCATTCTGATAGATGTTCACCAGAATCCAGACCGAACTCATGTCCGACAATGTGAAGCACTGGGTGGCGCCAGCCGCCAGCAATTGCCCCGGGGAGCATTGGCGGTCGACGACTTCTCCAGCCACCGGCGAATACAGTGGAATCTCAGGCGACGGCGGTTTGGTGACAATGGTTTCCGGGTCGGCTATGCCGAGTATGCGGATGGCGTCGGCGCTGGACTCGAAGTCCGCCCGGGCCTGGGTGCGGGTCGATTGCGCCTGCTCGAGATCGGCCTCGGCAATGGCGTGGTGAGCATATAGGTCTTGCGCACGCACGTAGAATTTGTCGGCGAGCTGGAAGGCGTCGCGCGCCTTGAGATAAGACGCGCGCAGCAGCGAGTAGTCTGGGCTGGCAATGTAAAGGAGCGTTTGGCCGGCATGCACGTGTTCACCCTGCACCACCATGACGCGGCTGACTGGCCCGCCCACTTGCGTGATCACTGGCGTGGTTTTGAAGTCGTCGTACTCGACGGCTCCGGTCAGGCGCAGCGTGCGCGCCAGCGGTCCCTGCTCGACGGTCACGACCTGGATGTGAGACATCTGGTTAGAGGGCAGTGAGAACAGTTCGGCCTTGGATTTGGGATTTTCCGCGGTCGAGAACGAAGTCATCTTGCTGGCCTGTTCCCCAGCTCCACCGCAACCCGCAAGCAGCATCATGATCGCCCCGGCGACGGCCGGCGCAGCCAAGCTCTTCCAGCGACTGCGGCGGAAGTTCATGGCAGATTCCTCGTTCCTACCGCTTCCTTCAGCTGTTCAAGTGCTGTCATATAGGATGCGAGCGCCTGGCGGTAAGCTAGCTGGACCGACCGGTAACTACGCTCGGCGTCAAGAAAATCCAACAAGCTGGCAGCGCCGCGGCGATAGGCATATTCACTGATGTCGCGCGAATCCTGCGCCTGCTTGAGATACCCGGAAGTGTAGAGTTGCACCACTTCGTCGTTGCTTCTGACCGCCTCATAGGCATTGGAAACATCGGAGAGAACCGCATCGCTGGCGGATTGTTCCTGCTCCTGCGCCTGGGTAAGAGCGTAACCGGTGCGCGCGATTTCACCTTGATTGCGGTTGAAGATGGGCAACTCGAAATTCACGAAGATCGAGGCCGTGTTTTCGCCGGAAACGTGAGTAAAGTCGTAAGTTCCATTTACGTCGACCTTGGCGTTGGCTTTGGCCAGCAGGATCTGGCTTTGTGCCGCCGTTATCCCCAGTTCCGCGGCGCGGAAGTCCGGGCGGTCGTGGAGCGCCTTCATCTGCAAGTCTTCCACTTTCGCCTGGAGCGGCACGTAGGCCAGATTTCCGACCACGTCAAAATCGCCTGGGACCGCGTCGTAGCCCAGGAACTCACGCAGCCCGACAAGCGCCTGCACTCTCGCCAAGCGAGCAGCGGATACGTCGGTCTGGAACTGCAGGAACTGGAGCTTGATCTTGAGATAATCGGCTTCACTGATCGCGCCCGCCTTGAATTGCGCCTCGCCAATATCGACTGTCTGCTTAAAGCTCTTGAGACCCTGCAGCGCGAACCGCAGCGTGGACTCCGCCAATAATACGCTGACAAACTGCTGGCCCACGTTGAAAGCCAGAGTTCTCTCGGCGTCGGTGACCTGGGCGCGAGTGACGGCGGTCTGATCGCGAGCAGCTTGCAAGCGCCGCTGCCGTTTGTGACCGCGTTCGAACAGATATCCGATTCCAATATCAAACTGCTGCGTCTCGTTCAGATTGTCGGCGGAAAAATCCTGCGGGCTGAAGAGGGGGACGAACTGGCTATCAGCTCCAAGCGTTGGATTAGGCCGGAAATTCGCGGTGATTTCCTGGGCCTGATTCTGAAGAATCATTGTGCGCGTGGCTTTGATGGAGTGGTTGTGGGCCAGAGCCAGTTCAATGGCGTGGTCCAGACTGATCAGCGTCGTGGCTTGCCCACCTGCCTGCCCCACCAGCAGAAGGAAAAACATCGCGGCCGCGGTGAACATCCGAGAGTACCTGGATGGCATAAAGGGTGAGATCAATGCGCACTCACTGCGGCGCAAGATCTCGAACTGGGGCTTGAACCTATCGAACACTAAGCTCCCTCGTCCGGGTTATCCTCCTGCGTAAGACTGCGACTGAAGCTCGACGGAATCATTCTAATCCACAATCACGATTCGGCGCGGCGCAACGACAAGCCAATCAAGCCACCGCAGTGCGAAGGTTGTCTCGTCACACTGGAATCCCACAGCTGGGGAACGGCGAGCACAACTGAGGCGGCTGTGAACTGCTTTGACACTGAACCTATGTAAAAAACGGACTGCGGCGAAAGAGGAACTCCGAGTTCGAGAGTCGCCAGACCGTAGGCTTTCCGGTAAACGAATTCGCCGTCGCGAATCACTCCAACTGAGCAGCCCGGTGATCCCGGTTTGTCGTAAACCGAGAAGATTTGATCGACTTTCTGACTAGGAACATCCTGCGCTAACGCAGCGACACTGAGGAGCATTCTGAGGGCGAGAGTTACGAGAACGAATCGCATTAGAGATATACCATCCAAGCAGACTACTACGCGACCACTGCGGAGGCTTTATCGACTGATTGCTTCGCGGGAGCCAGCGCGATCAGCACAACACCGACGATTGCGAACACAACCACTCCCGCGAGTTCTCGGCGCTCGATCACATTCCGGTATTCCTGCGCAGCCATTACCCCAGCATGCGCAAGATTTGCCCATCCGCCGAAAGCGATCAGGCTGCGGTTCCCCGCTGGGTCACGCACCGCCAGCAGCAAGAAAATTCCGAGTGTGACATAGATGCTCATTAGCATTGGCACCGCAGGCTCTCGCGAGAAAAACATTGTCAGCGGAACAACTCCCGCAGTAAACAACAATCCCACCACAACCAAGACAGTCTTCAAAGCCCGTTCTCGACGCATGGTGTCCTCCTTATCGTCGTCGCAATCAGCACATGATAGCGCGAGCCGGCTTATTGCAACTTCGCGTACTCGGTTTTGGCTTGCTTCAAAGCCAGAATCAGACAGGCTTGCGTCGTCTCCTCGATGGCGAACGGCGTGCCGCGTCAGCGGTCACGAACTTGTGAGACATGCCGAGCAAGTCGCGCAGGACATCTTGTGTGATGCGGGACAGGCGAACCAGCACGGCGTTGTAGTTGAGATAGTGGTCGGTCACGTAGTAAACATCGGGAGCGGCTGCGAGCAGTTCGGCGCGGTCGTCGAAACCGACGCGAACCATAAGCGAACCCGGCTCAGCCAAACGATGAGCAGGCACGCATGCCAAGAGTTTTTCGCGAACCTTGAGCGCGGGTGACCCGTAGGCTGTACTCTCCTCCACGCCGGGCAACGCCAAGCCGATCTTCCGTATGGTGTCGAAGTCAATCGTGCTCCCGTGTTTCTTCGAGCTTTTGATCTGTTTCGGTGATCTTCCAGCCGCTTTTGATCGGGGCTTTTACGTTCGTGCGCCCGGAATCTTGCCGATCCGAGCATCTCCAGCCAGCACAAGCTCGCATGCCCGAAGCGCCGCTGATTCAAAGTCAGGCGCATCTACTGGGAGGACTTGCCAGCCCGTTACCGCTTTGCCCAATACTTGAATCGACCGCATATTTGGGAACTCGCGCCGCAAGCTCCGGTGGTGTTCTTGAGTAGTGGCGAGCCATACGCCGTTGTCCGCAGTGTTTTTGAGCTTGTCCCGCAGGATCAACACGATTTTGTCTTTTACATAGATTGCAAGGCAGCCAAACATCGGACGGGTGTACGGCGATAGGGTGGAAATCGCATCAAGCACGAACGCATGTGGAATGGGTTTGCGGTGCTTGGGCAGCAAGCTCGCGTCCAGAGCTTCTGGAGAGATGCGTTTTCTCTTAGTCATACCCATAC
>JBARJF010000025.1:0-17424 GCA_049800135.1 Candidatus Sulfotelmatobacter sp. | reverse complement strand
GCGGTACTCGTTTGTCGGGTGAAATATAGCTGAACATCCCGTCTTGCCGCTGATCGTCTCCACGCATGCTGCCACTACTAACACGTCTTCCTGTGGATTGGGAGTCGTTTTTCAGCATCCTGCTAGTTCATTAACAAGATCGACCAGCAGAAACTCGGGAGAGAGTTGCTTCGGAACATTCAGGCGTCGCTCGAAGGTGAACATTCGATTGCCGAGCGGAAATGTCCCATGCCGTTTCTGATTGTAGACAACCCGTTTGTTGTAGAGCTGCGTTGTCCCAAGTCCCAACTGGTTGTAGGCATTCGGCGAGGTGACGAGAAAACGGTCCGTCTTCAAGAATGCTTTCACCAGTTCGTGCTCGTCCGCGGGAGCCTCTCCAAATTCAAACTTACGAGGGCTGTAGTACAAGCCGGTACGGAGCTTCTGGAGGGTCCCGTCGACAGTGAGTTCTTTGAGGTGTCGATCAACACTGTGGGACCAAGGCAGAAGGTCTTCTCTGCGGTACACACGTCCAGGCCGAAGATGTCGCTTCAACTGCTCAAGTGTGCTCGGCCGCATTTTCTCTGATCCTCCACGATTACTTTACTCTTCATGATCTCGAATTGTCATTTATTTCACTAATTTGTCATGCATACTATCAGGTAATTACTTATTTATCTGCGATTTGCAAGCATAGATGTACAAAATAGCTACTTACACCAACCAAGATACCGCAGAAACAAATCCATCGAGCGGTCGCCCAATGTTATTGGGATCAATAGCGCTTGTAGATTTTGCAGACAGTGTCTGCAGAATCTCTGCCTCGATCTCAAACAGTTGGCATTATTGGAGCCCTATCACAGCGCCTCCATGTAGGGGCGAATGAAAGTCCCGCGATGGCTAGACAATGGGGCGGTTCAGCGAACTGAACCACGAGTCGAAAAATGCATTGAATTCAGTTTCAGCGATCACATTCAGTCCGAACAGCCGCGCGCTCATTGACCGGAGCGACAGCACCATCGCATGAGTTGCAGTATTGCGCCAAAGAGAGTCGAGGAAGGCGCGGACAATTAGAGCCTTTTGCGGAGGAAGTATCGGTTCCCCCTGCAGCATGACAAAGAATTCGAGAAATTGTCGCACTAGCACCGGTGGCGTGGAACTTGCGTTCTGGAAGACTTCGAGCATCTGCTTCAGGGGAAAGCGGCCGGTACGATATTCCGCCAGTTTCGCGGATTCCAGGACGCATTTCGCATCAAAAAAAACTGTCGTGAAGCCCATCCCGATCAGTTTGGCGACAGCCTTCGTATATTCATCAGGTTGAAGAATTCCGGCCTCGGTGAGCGAGAGCAAAATCATCTGGGTCCATGCGCGCCTTCCCCCGAACGTCGTGGCAGATAACTGTGCCTGGGGGGCATCGTCACACCACATGATCACCTGCGGTTTCCCCGCGAGCACAATGGTCTCCGCTCCGTATCGTCCCAGGTAATCAACCAGCAACTCGCGCGTTTTTGGTTCGACCGCGGCGAGCTCCGTTGCCGGCACAATCTGCACACTCTTCTGAAAACTATCGAGGAATGCTTGATCCTCCGCTCTTCTCCGGGCGGCAGACCGCGGATCTTCCTCCTGGAAGACGTACCTGCCTTCTTCATAACTGATCGTGCCGCCGGCCCTTTCTCCACCCGGCACCCTCTCACGAAACGTCTCCTGCAATTCTTCCCAGGTACCTTCGGTTGCGATGAAGCGATATTGTGCCGTGCCAAAAATCCATTCGAGTCCCAGCAGCCTCGCCGTGGCTATGGCGGACAGATCGACCAGGACGGTCGGACGCGACCGCAAGATGGACATCGCTTGTTCGGCATCAGCGGGATTTCCGTCGCAACACTTCAAAACCATGCCCTCCGTTTGGGCTATGTGCTGAAGGGCAACGTAAGCATTCTTTCCGAAGCGCGAGCCGTAGAGATGCAGAGACATCGGCTGCTCCGCATACCAGGACTGGACAAGGGCCACCCGCTTCGCGCGCTCCTGAACTGATGTCATCACTGAAACCAGTCCAGGTTGTGCAACTCCGGTCTCAGGGCCCACGTGAACGGATTGCAACATTGCGGTAGGGCCAAAACGTACCTGCAATTCGTTCATGCAATCCTGGAATCGTCGCACATACTTCGGGAGAATTTTCTTTACCTGCGCCTGCCTGTTCGCCATGGACGCGCGAGCCAAAATGAACGTGTCGCCGACACGCTTTCCCATGAGTTCGGTCGCGATGGGGTCACTCGGCGAGACTTCTTCAAAGTCTCGCAAGGGTTTATCGGTGTCTTCCAGCACGAACCAACGCAACTCACCATTCGGGACTTCTTCGCAGAGAACAGCGGAATTTGGTCCGACCACATCCAGTTCCGGCGGGAATTGACGGTCCGCCGTCGTCATGACGGCCTGGATATAGGCCTCGTGCGCCTCCTGACGATCAAAGTGACTGCGCAGAAATCTATAAGCGTAATCGATCACGAGGTCATGGTCCTCCCCGTGACGCATGATGCCCAGCGTCGGACCGAGATATTCAACCGGAAGCTCATCGACGCTCGGGAGATCTTTCATTGCCGCACGAATGAGCTCTGGCCTTCTACACAAGTACGCGGTCACTGATAGGCGCAGATGGGCGAGCTTGTGGCCCGGGTTGAGATGAAGAAATTCCTCCAGGCGGTCAATCGCCTTTTGCTTGTCATACAGTTCGAGATACTGCACCTCGAACTCCAGAAAACCCCATTCAGGTTGTGGCCGCCGACGGTGCAGCTCATCGCATACGTCGAGAACCTTTTGATCCAAATGCAACCGTGCCGCACAATCGATGAGCCGGCCGGCGTCGAATGAAGGCACGTGCTTGTCAAACAGCTCTTCGTACAGAGGCAAGGCATCTGCGGGTCTGCCAAGCTGCATGAATAGCCGGGCGATGAATTCTTTGGTCGCCGCATCCGTGTTGATGGTCACGCAGCGCAACGCGTCCTCGGCAGATCGATTCGCACTCTCGCCTTCACCGCGGTGAAGCTGAACGAACCCATTTAGGGCCTTAGCGGTCGCAGCATCGAGGGACGGAGATGTCTTCTCGAAGTATTGTTGAGCCAGCGGCCAATCTTCTTTCTTGGCGATCCACTGCACGGTTACGATCGCGAATGATGCACGCGTCGGAGCCGGAAGCGATGCGACATCCACGGCAACGGCAACCTCAACCGCCCTTTGAAGATCGCCCTCCCCGGACCTGTCAGCCAATGCTTTCGCAAACAGATGATTGACATCCGGGCGCGAGCCCCTTGCATGCGCTTCCTCAAGAATTTCTATCGCGCGATCCAAAGCTCCGGCAACCAAGTAGCATTGAGCCAAAGCAGCAAGGACGTTCAGGTTTTCGCGGTCGAGGCGGTAGGCCGTCTTCGCATCTTCGGTTGCTTTGGTGACATCCCCGCCGAGAAGGTAAAGGTCTGCCCTGGCTACCAGGGCTTCGGCTTTTGCCCAGTTGCCATCGGCCTCACTGAGTGCGAGGGATTGACTGGCATCCGAGATGCCATTGGCAATAAGACGCGACCGCTCCTCAGGTAGCAGGACATTGAATCCGGCATTCTCCGTGGCCAGCTCCCCCATTGCGACCTGTGCGCGAGCGAGACTGGGCTGAGACCATTTGGGAGCGGCCGCCGCAGCCGCGTTAGCGTAATCCTTCGCCTTTCCGAACTGGTGAGATATCATCGCTCGACGCGCCAATGCAACGCATACTTCGGGATCATTAAACAGCGCCGGATCTAATGCACCTTCCAGTTCTGTTATTTGCGTTTCTATCGGTGCGCTCGCGATCCACATCGATGCCAGCCTGGTCGAGTACGGATAAACCTTCCTCCGCTCGCCCGCCATCGCGAAGGTCTTGGGCAAATCCCGCCGCAGAAAGTGTGCGAAAACCTCATTGACACGAGCTCTTTCATCGTCGGGCTCCAATAAAACCGCTTCGAGGAAATAGCGGGCAGCCTCTTCGCTCCTGCCCTCCCCGAAAGCAATAGCGCCGAAGTTAGAGACAATACGAAAGCGTTGATGCCGGGTGAGAGAATGCTGCTTTTTCGATTGCAGTCGGCGGAGAATCGGTGCCGCCTCGCCGAACTTACGTTCGTTTATGAAGTCCCTCGCTTCATTGATTTCGGCATCAATAGGGTCGCCCTCGATGCGCTCGGTTATGTCTGCCAGTTTTGCGGCAAGCTGGTCGCGCGCCGAATCAATCCGAGGGGCGAGCGCGGTATCGAAGAATTTCTCGACATGCTCCCGCTTCATTACGACGGAGCCTTCAAAGAACCGCGCGAAAACGTCAGCGCACGAACGCGTCTTGTGGCTCAAGGACAGACCTTCGTAGCGCTGCAAACGGATGCGATGCGACAGCGTGTCCCGCAAGTGTTGGCGCACGTCGTCCCACGCAAGTGACCCCAGGGCCTTGTAGCGCCGGACGACTTTCTCGAAAGCCTGGCGCAGGTCCTGCTCGGGAATGCTATGGGGCCAATTTGCCACCACAGTCTCTGCCGGTTCCGTCAGCCCGCCCGGCGCCCACAATTCATAACGTATGCCCTCCGCCGGAATGAACCGCTCTCGGTAATCGTGCAGCGCCAACTTCAGAAGTTCTTCGAGCAGCTTCGGAAGCGAAAATTTGTACGCAAGATTCTTGCACTGCACAACGACCCGAAGTGCGCCAGTTGCATGAACCAGCACGTCGCGACCGCGGTCCCCGGAAGCTTTCACTAGGGTGATGACGGATTCCGGCGCCTCCTCCTGTTTCAGGAGGTAAGTCAAGAGCTCGAATCGTCGACCGCCCAACTGATTAAAGGGAAGTTGATCTGCATTAAAGTCAGCAACTTTAGCGCTGCGGGAGAGTTCGTCATTCAAGTCTTTAATCTCCTCGGCCTGGTAGAAGCTCGGTATCGGCAGACCACGATTTTCCATCGTTTTGTTGGTGCCTCCGTCACCAGTCAATCGCCGAATGGTCGAGAGCTGAGCGTGCAAGAACCGAAGCCCGTCTTCGGTTATCCGGTAGGGGCGGCGGCGATTTTCGCTCGGCACCGGAGCGATCAAACCTTTACTTTCAAGTCGACTAATGGCCCCATAGAGTGCTCCTGGGCCGAGTTGCCTGCCGTAGGTCGAGTCAATTTCCCGCAGCAGGGCATGGCCATGTTTTGGTCCATTGGCAAGGCATGCAAGAATCAACAAAGGGGGATCGTTGTGTCGTCCAGTTCTGCCGGCCGAATCATCTACGTGTGACGTAGTACGCATAACGTAGCTTACCATATTACATACAAATCATCGAGTTAATAATATTTCACTATCTCAGTTTAGCGAATAAATAGCGAATATTGTAGATTTCCGAAATGGCTCCTAAAACCTGCACCATCGTTCTCCACGACCTGAACGACACCGTGCACCAGCCCTTCGTGCGCGGGCACCCTTGGCGCTTCACGTTCGACCGGTCGAGGGCGGTGACGGCTTGGATAGCAGCTGAAATCAGTCGGTCGCGAGGTTGATTCTTGCTGATATTTGACTGATTTTTCCAGCCATTAGCAGAATAAGCTTGTATTGGTACAGCGTAATTTGCTTGTAAATATACAGCATGATATGCTTGTATCCGTACAGCACAATAAGCTTGTGATAGTCCGTGACAGGCGCGTCCTTTTATATGCCGCAACCGAATGAAAAATTGGCTGAATCACTGGTCACCTTAGAGAAGCTTCAGAAGGGCGGGCGGCGCGTTTTCCGGTCAGAGGACCTAAGCCGCACGCACCGGGAGCGTTTGCTCGGCAACGGGTTCCTGCAGGAAGTGATGAAGGGCTGGCTGATGTCTTCCAGCCCGAGCGCGCGCGCTGGTGACAGCACACCATGGTATGCGTCGTTCTGGGAATTCTGCGGACGTTACTGCAATGACCGGTTTGGTGACGAGTGGCATCTGTCACCCGAGCAGTCGATTCTATTGCATGCCGAAAATACGGTCATCCCGACGCAGGTGGTGGTCTACAGCCCTAAAGGCACAAACCACACGATGGATCTGCTGTTCGGCACATCGCTATACGACCTCAAACAGGCGGAGATGCCGGCGTCGGCGGACGTGTCGGTGAGGAGCGGGCTGCGTCTATTCTCCCCGGCGGCGGCGCTGGCGAAGGCACCAGAGGCGTTCTTTGGTCGCAATCCGATCGAGACGCAAGTCGTGCTGGCTAGCCTTACCGACGCATCGGATGTGCTGCGGCATCTCCTGAATGGCGGTCGAACGGTAAAAGCAGGGCAGATCGCCGGTGCATTCCGCCGCATCGGCCGGGCGCAGATCGCTGACGAGATCGTCAGCACGATGAAGGCGGCAGGGTACGACGTGCGCGAAGCCGATCCCTTCGCGCCTGAGCAGCGATTCGGCGCGTTGCCCGTGACTACATCGCCCATTGTGGGGCGCATGCAGGCGATGTGGGAATCGATGCGGAGCGTTGTCATTGGGACTTTTCCCAAAGGGCCGGGGCTTCCCCAGAACCCGAATGAATATCTGCGATTCGTGGACGATATCTACAAGAGCGACGCCTACCACTCGCTATCAATCGAGGGATACAGCGTCACGCCTGCGCTGATCGAAAGAGTACAGCGGGGAGACTGGGACCCGGATCATCATGACGACGATCGCAAGAATCGCGACGCGCTGGCGGCGCGCGGCTACTGGCAGGCTTTCCTAAATGTGAAAGGAACGGTTGCGGAAATAATTGCGGGCGCCAATGCCGGTGCGCTGGCGCGCACGGCTCACAAGGAGTGGCACCGCGAATTGTTCCAGCCCTGCGTGGCGGCGGGCCTGATTCCAGCGGGAGCGCTCGCCGGCTATCGGAATGATGCGGTCTATCTGCGCACGTCGCGATATGTGCCGCCGCGCTGGGAAGCTGTGCGCGACGCTATGCCGGCGCTCTTCGATCTGCTCGAAAAAGAAACCGATTCCGGAGTCCGTGCTGTCCTCGGGCACTGGTTGTTCGGCTATGTCCATCCGTACTTCGACGGCAACGGGCGAATGGCGCGCTTTTTGATGAACGCCATGCTGGCGTCGGGGGGCTATCCGTGGACGGTCGTCCGGGTTGAGGACCGCGATGCGTATTTGACGGCCCTGGATCGCGCGAGCATCGACATGGATATCAAGCCGTTCGCGGCGTTCATAGCGGAACGGGTGCAATGGTCAATGGAGCAGGCGACCGCGAAAGCGCGAGCCCGTAGTTGAGAGAAGGCTGATTTCATATGATCCGCTTTCGGCGTTTAACGCCCGCACTTTTGAATGCTTGGCTGGTCGATCAGCACCTAGCAAGCACTCATGCCCGTTATCGGCTGAGGGTCTGGCGGGAAAACCGAGCTGCGCTGGCTACGATCAGAGATGAAATGGTCGCCTATCTCGACGAGGCGTTCGAGGACGCTCGCATACGAATTCGGCGCGGCTTTGAAGATGATCTTTCCCCGTTCAGCGATCCGGCACATGATCCAGCCGCGAATTATCCCGCACTTCTTCATCGTGTGACTCTGCAGGGCTATCTCGGAGAAACGCTCGCGGTCTTGGCAGTCGAGCACTGGGGCGCGCTCGGCCATACAGATTGGATCGTACCAGCGTTTTTGTTCCGGCTGCACGATCAGGAATTTCAGCATCTTGAGTCGATCAATGAGCGCTTGCGAGCTGGCGAAGCTTACGATCCCGATGCCAACGCCGAGCAGAGGCCTGGCCGCACCGGCGACGACGGTTTGGCCTTTCGCCTCAACGGTCAGAACGACATTACCGAAGTTCTTACATTGGAAGCGAAGTGTCTGGCTCAGAATAATAATGCCAAAATACAAGAGGCGCATGAAAAGCTCGCTGCGGGACGCTTGCTACCTTCTGGCGTCCGCGAACTCATCAATCTGCTTGACGAATACGACACGCCCGAAGCCGAAAGATGGGAGGAAGCCTTGCTCAAGCTCTGGCGAGGCGGGTATCGGACTGCAGCCCGCCACGACGGTGTTGGTTATACATGCGGGCGGATTCCGGCACAGGCGGGGCGCGTTGCCTGGATGCCCGCAAACGCTCCGCACCCGGCTTATACTGTGACCCGAAGACTCGAAGGCATGGAATTCCAATTCGCGGACCTGAACACCGTGGTCGACACGTTGTATCGGGGAGTTTGACATGGCGAACGCACCCACTATCGCAATCGCACGGGACGTACGCCACACTTTGGCCGGCAGTGCGCTCACTGAGCGACAAGCCAAACTTTACAGTCAGCGACTGCGTCGCGACATGGGTGGCGAAGGCCTGCCGAGCTTTGTGCCCGGCGATGTCGATGTTTATCTCGACGAGGCTATGCTGTTGCTTCAGTGCGGCCTCCTTGAGCGCGGCGCAGATCCCGAGGGTGAATGGCGCGCGGGCATCAAACGTGCGGCGGAGATCCTCGAATGGCTTTCGCAATCGAGCTTGAAGCCTCCAGGTGCGCCGCTGCATCTTCTCGCCGCAGCCGCTTATCAACTCGCCGATTATCCCGCCATGGCGCTCGGCCATCTGCGTAGCGTGCCGGATGATCAGCCCTTTTCGCTCCTACTGCGTGAATTCCTGCGCGGGAACTTCCCCGCCACACTTGAAGCGATACGGGGCTTCTGGGCAGACCACCGTGTACTTCAAATTGATGGACGTGTCGATCCGTCGGATCTGACGACCCACACCTTTCAACACGTCATCATGTGTATCGGAACTGTGTGTTCGTATTTGCGGACTGGTAATGACGCGACAATCGAACGCGCGCTGACAAAACTGGAAAGTCTCGCTGCAAGCCTTCTTCATAGTCGCGATCCGTATTCGTATTTACTTGCGCGTCTCACGGCGGCGAGTGGCCGCCGATTTATCGAGACCTGTCTTTGGCCACATATTGGTCGGCTTCTTGAGAATTCCAGTGAAGCCGCTGGTGCGGCTCTGATTCAATTCGCAAGGGCGGCGTTTGCGAATCGCCGAGCCCTTGTGTGGCCCGCTCAAGCGGCGGGGATTGAGCGGCTCCGCGCCAACACGTCGTTCGTACTCTGTACGCCAACCGGGTCAGGAAAGACGACCGTCGCGACGCTTGCGGCAGTTCAGGGTCTATTTGCTGATCCACCGACCAGACCTTCCGGTCTTGCGGCGTTGGCTCCGGGAAATTTGGTCCTTTACCTTGTTCCTTCACGGGCGCTCGCCGCAGAAGTCGAAGGGCGGCTAGCACAGGACCTCAAGGGTGTCGCCGCCGACCCTGTCGTTGTAACGGGACTCTATGGTGGTGTCGACTGGGGTCCAACCGATGCGTGGATTCAAACTGATCGCGCAACGGTCGTTATCTGCACATTCGAGAAGGCCGACGCCCTATTGCGCTATCTCGGTGTTCTCTTTCTTGACCGTGTACGCCTCGTCATCGTCGACGAAGCCCACATGGTCGAGCAGGATGAATCCCGGCTGAGCGGGCTAGACGACGGCTCGTCACGCGCCTTCCGGCTGGAGCAGTTGGGCACCAGGTTACTCCGCGCGCGTGACACCTACGAGTTTCGCGTCTTGGCGCTCTCCGCAGTGGCAGCGCGTTCAGCGCCTGCACTCGCGCGATGGATTGTTGGAAACCCAGATGGGTCTCCAACAACATCGTCGTATCGCAGCACCAGGCAAATGCTCGGGCGTCTCGAAGTCACTTCTGCTGGCCAATACACCATTCGTTACGCCCTCATGGACGGCCGTTCGCTAAAGTTCGACGACGAACGGCGGGCAGATACGCCGTATGTGCGAAATCCTTTCCCTCCACTTCCCAATGGCGTAGACGGTGCCGCAGGACCGGAGGTGCGTATGAGGGCGCCGACATTGTGGGCGGCGCTGCAACTTGCGGCAGAGCGTCCGGATGGTTCCAAGCCATCGGTCTTGATCTCCATTACTCAATCCGTTGACGCTTTTTCAACTACGTGTGCCGACCTCATGGACACTTGGCCAGAAACCGCACTTCCTAACTATCGGACGGAGACCTTCGCAGATGATCTTTGGGTTCGCTGTCTGGCAAGCGCCGCCGACTATTTTACAGTCGATTCCGTCGAATATAGATTGCTGCAAAAGGGTATAGCCGTGCACCACGGCAAGATGCCAGGTCTTCTGGCCAGACGCCTCAAGACGGTAATTGATCGGGGCTACGTGCGCGTCATCATCGCGACTTCGACACTTTCCGAAGGTGTCAATATCCCTGTAAATTTTCTGCTCATCCCGAGCGTATGGCGTAGCGACGGACGTCTTAGCGTTCAAGAATTTACAAACCTAATTGGCCGGGCCGGCAGACCCGGCGTAGCGACAGAGGGCAGTGCGCTTGTTGTACTGCCGGAGAGGACGCGTACGCGTATCCGCGGGGGCCCGCTGAGGCTCGTTTGGAACCGACAATGGGACGGCTATGAGGAACTGATAGCGGAGATCGAAGAAACAACCGCCGCTGCCGGAGAGGGTGCACCAGAGGATCAGGCATCCAGCCCGCTGGGCCATCTGCTTATTGCGCTAGAAGCTGCATGGGCTAAGCTGACAGCCGGCGGCACTGCCCAGGAGTTCGAAAATTGGCTTGAGCAGACCGCCGTCGTCGGCACGACCGAGGACGATCAGGTCGCCTACAGTTATCTCGACTCCCTAGATGCTTTCCTTATTGCTGCCATTCAGGAGATCGAAGAACTTCGGCGCCGCGAGTTAACACCGGACCAAGTTGAGACGGAGCTGACGGCGATTTGGCAGCAGACATACGCGCATGCAGCCGCGCAAGAAGAGGCACGGCTCGAATCGATCTGGTTGACGCGGGGCCGCACAATTAAAACACGTTATCCTGACGCCGATCAGCGTCGGCGCATCTACAAGACGAGTCTGTCGCCCCGCTCTGCTACAAGCCTGCTCGATCAAGCGGAATCCGTTCGACTGAAACTGCAAGAAGGTGCAGCCTACGCACGTCTTACGATCGAACAACGTTTGACCTTCATTCAGGAGGTTCTGGCGCTGCTTTCTCAGGTACCATCTTTCCGTATTTCCACCACACTTGGACGCAAGAAGAATTTCACTGATTGGCCCACGCTGCTTCGCTGGTGGCTCGCAAAAAGTACTCTGCCGGCTCAACCCGAACCGAAAAATATCACGAGCTGGTATGACTTCGTCGCGCAAAATTTTATTTACCGTGGCGCGTGGGGGCTTGGCAGCGTCATCGGTCTTTTGCTGGATGGTGCCGATGGCGAGGAGCCGATTCGCGCCCTTGAGATTGGCGACTGGCCACGAAGCGGCCTTCCCTGGATTGCGTTCTGGATGAAGGAACTGATTACTTGGGGAACGCTCGACCCGGTTGCAGCGTTTCTGCTTGCCCGTGGCGATGCCATTGACCGGCCGCAAGCCGAGGCTGATGCTCGCGGCTACTACGATGCCTCAACGGAAGTGACTGACGGCAATGACGTGCTGGATCCTAGGCGAATCCGTGAGTGGGCGGAGGCCCGACGTGCGGGTGTTGAACGGCCTGTGACTGTACGGGAATTTACGATCGAAGCAGCGCTATCGCGACCAGCGCAAGATTATCGCGAAGCCCGCCTTACGGTTGCACCGCTGGCCGATAACGACAACCTGATCTGGATTGATCCTGCCGGCTATACTGTGGCCCGAAGTAGGAGACCCCGTGGGTGGCCGGAACGGCCATCGTCCTTCGATTTCGAGCTGGTTGTTGCAGATGCGACCATTGTGGGCGAAGCGTATCTGCGCCACATTTAGAAAACCCCGGTTTCGCACGCAGCCGATAGCTACATTGAGCATCACATGAAATTTCGAAAATCGTAGACGGTAGCTGTAAGGCTCAGGCGGCGTTTTTGTGTCGAACCGTATGCCGCGCCAATGAACGTCTTTCACAATCTGCACGAGTTCAACCTCTGTGCCGTCTCGGAAGCTAGGGCCGCCTCCGTCAAGAACGATAAAATCGAGAATGTTTCGTGACGATGCCAAAAGTTCGTGCCGCGGGATTCAGTGTTTCGTTGGACGGTTTTCCTGGTCAGCAGTCTGCACTTGAAACGCGCGTTCTTCACGCTACATCCGTTAAGGTACCTTCGTTTGACTTTCTTTTCTTCTTTGGTCGCATGACATTGATGGCGACGGCGTCGAGCGAAGTCTTGATGTGCGATGCGTAGTATTTCTCTATCATTTCGACACTGGTGCGGCAGTTCTTAGCGATTTGGTAGATGTCGGCACCTTCCATCAAGCGCAGGCAGATGTATGTATGCCGTAGGCTGTACGCCGTGCGCGGTTGGCCTTCACGGTCGGTGCGGAGCTTTTCCTCGTCGAGGATGGTTTTAAAGAGCTCGCGCTGCCACTTGGGGAAAATCAGGTCCGTAGGTTCGGGAGTGCGCCATTCTCCGTTCGGAGCTGCAGATGTCTCGGGGGTTTCTGAGGGCGCGTTCGCGCCATAAACGCGCGCCGGGCGGAGCCGGCTTCGAAGTCGCTTGAAAGGCAACACCGCACCGGGCATACTCTTGCAATATCCAGTCCCACGCTTTCCCCGAACTTCGATCTCCAGGATTGTTTTTTTCAAATCTTCGTCGTAAACGATCGTGACATCCCGAAACTGAAGCCGCCAGGCCTCGTCGGGCCGCAGTCCGGTATTGACGGCAAAGAGGACATAGTCATGAAGCTGTTCTGCCTCCCATTTGAAGCCCCGTTTCTTCGGTTCTTGCGCACGGGTTCGTGTCGCTTCGTAGAGTTGTTTGTATTCTTTTAGTGAGAACCATGCACGGTGCGAAATTTTTGGCGATTTCCGGTATCGCTCAGAGAAGTCAGGAAGACGATCCAGCCATCCGTTGCACAATGCCGTTTTTAAGGTTTGGCGGAGGGTCACGATCTCCTGGTGCATCGTGCTATGGCCTGGTGGTTTGCCAAATTCCTTAAGAGCTTCTTGGTGTCTGTGAAGTCGGTATTCCTGGATCTTTCCTGCGGTTATCTCGGAGATGCCCAGGTTCCCGAAGAAAGGAATTAGACGTCCTTCACACCGCCAGTGCTGGCCTTCCACGTATTTTTGGTTGCGTTGTCCCTGCGTCATGATGTCGAACTCGTGCAGGTAGTGCTCAGACACCTCGCGAAATGTCTTTTCGCTCTTGATCTCTCCGTCGCGGAGTTTTCCGCGGAGGCGGAGGTACCAATCCTCAGCGATTTCCTTGGCTCTGGAGAGACTGTCTTCCTTCGTGCTGGTGCGGCGATTCCTGCCGGCAAAAAAGCTTGAGCATTGCCAGAGGCTGCTGTTCGGGCGTTTGTAGACGTGGACCTTGCCGCCCAGAATCGTGTGGTGTTCGGTCATTTTCGCTCCTCGCTCGAAGTGGCGCGGGAACTCGAAAATGTGTAATGAATGTGAAGCTATTCCGGCTTCGAAGTGATGTCAATAAAATTATTGTTTACAACTAGATATGATGGGATGAGATTTTTTTAGAGGATTTTGAGTCCGCTGCGTCTGCCAGTTCCGCCATCCCGGCTCGGGAGGTCTCTCTGCTTTAATCTAAAGCACTCATGCAATGGCGGAAGAAGCGGCTCGCCAGGCGCTTTTACGCCACATTCCGTTTTAGACTCCACTGGAGTATCGCACAGCGTTTCCGGCGCGTTCAACTGACGCCGCCGCACGCCACTCTCGAGATGAAGAATGTTCTGCTGCGCGATCACCGCCTGCCGCAAGCCGGCATCCTCGTCGATCCCCCGTTGCCCGGCAGCCCGAATCTAGTTTGCCCCAACCACGTCATGCCGGAAGCACTGGACCACGTGGTCATTCACCATTCCCACGGCCTGCATAAACGCGTAGCAGATCGTCGATCCCACGAAATTGAAACCCCGCTTCTTCAGCGCCTCGCTCATGGCATCCGACTCGGCCGTGCGCGCCGGAACCCGGCTTCGCGACTTCCAAGCATTCACCCGCGGACGGCCATCCACAAACTGCCAGATATAGCGATCGAAGCTGCCATATTCTTCCTGCACCCGCAGCATCTCCTGGGCATTCCGCACCGCCGACGCGACCTTCAACCGGTTGCGCACGATGCCCGGATCCTTCAGCAACTGCGCCATCTTCCGCCGGTCGTAGCTCGCAATCCGTTGCGCGTCGAAGCCCTCAAATGCGGCGCGGTAATTTTCCCGCTTGTTGAGAATTGTCTCCCAGCTCAGCCCGGCTTGTGCGCCCTCCAGAATGAGAAATTCAAAAAGCCTGCCGTCCTCATGCACCGGCATCCCCCATTCCTCATCGTGATAGCGGATCATCAGTTCGCTCTGCGCCCATGCGCACCGAACCACCTGTAGTTTTTCTCGCCCGTTGCGTTTCATAAGCCACGACAGCGTCTTTGGCAAACCGACCGCCCGTGCCTATTCCAGCGACTTCGGATCCGATTTGTTCTTCGGCGATTTCGTATCCAGTAGCGACACCAACTCCTTCGCGCACGCCGGAATCGCCACTTTGTGCTCTACAATAATTTCCTTCGCCGTCAACTTTTGCCCGTAGAGCTTTTCATTCGCGCTCCCATCCGAGCGCAGCGTTGATCCTTCCAGCGACACTCCCGCAAACAACCCCTTGTTGCGCGAGTAGGAAAGAATCTCCGCTTCCATCACCACGTCCGTGGCGCCCTCTGCCGTGCGTCCCTTGGGCCCCGCCGCCGCGGACGCGTCCGCCCCCAGCTTCACCTTACTCGACAGCAGCGAGCGCGCTCCTTTGGGGTTCATCACCAGCAAAACAAAATCCGTTGCCTGCCCGCCCAACTGGAACCCGATGCTCACCCCTTCCAGCGCGTACAGCGCCGGCGGTCCCCACGGCCCGGTATAGTGCTCCCCGCTGCGGCAAATCATCACTCCCCGGCCGTAGCTGGCTCCCACCCCGAAGGCGCCCTTCTTCACCGAAGGCAGAATTACCAGGCACTCCGCCTTGTCCAGCAAATCTTGCGGAATGTCATCCGGGATGTTCAAAATCTCCTTCATCACCTCCCCGGCATCTCTCACCCGGTCTTCTTCCTTTTCATCATTCTCGGCAAACGCCGCCGACGCCAGCAAGCACACTGTCAACAACAAAGCTGCAATCTTCTTTGTCTTCATTACGATCCGTTCCTCCAAACTCGCTCTTTTCCTGCTCCTGCCTACGCTCCATTTATCTTAAACCCTCCTCAGGGATTGTAATTCCCTCCACGACCTGAAAAATGAGATATCTCCCCGAGTGCCCTGCGCCCGTGACTAAACGAGTGCTCCTTTTGTAACTTGGCACTTCACTTGTCGCCCTTCTACAGTCAAACCAGAGGATGGCGGATGGCCACCCGCCTTTCCTACGCCTTTCGGCACGCCGCTTGCATCTAATCGTTTGGAGTACCCTCTGGCCATGGGTAAGAGTGAAAAATTTGTACGCTTCCGGCACGAAGTACACGCGCTCCACTTGCCGCCTCTTGGCTCTGATCGCGGCATTCGCCTTGGCTTGCGCCCCGTCCGTCTTCGCCCAGTCCCACGCTTACGCCCCCACCCCCGCCACTCTTAACGCGTACACCGCGCCTTCCTCCTCCGACGATTTCCAGGCCGGCTCGCTGCTCACCATCCACAAACGTGTGGATGAGGTCAATGTTCTATTCATCGCCACCGACAAGCACGGCAAATTTGTCCGCGACCTCAATCAAAGCGATTTTTCCATTCTTGACGATCACAAGCCGCCGCTCTCCATTCTGAATTTCCGCCGCGAAACCGATCTGCCTCTGCACCTCGGCCTGCTCATCGACGTCAGCGGCTCGGTCCACAGCCGTTTCGATTTCGAGCAGGATGCTTCCATCAGCTTCCTCATGCACTCCGTTCGCGCCGGCTTCGACAAAGCTTTTATCGTCGGCTTCAACACCCAGAGCCAGATGACCCAGGATTTCACCGACAACGTGCAGTTGCTGGCCGCCGGCGTGCACAAGTTGCAGGATGGCGGCGGCACCGCCCTCTACGACGCCATCTACCACGCCTGCAAAGATAAATTCTTGAAGGACCGTCCCGATCGTCCCGCCCGCAAAGCCATCGTGATCATCAGCGACGGCGAGGATAACCAGAGTGAGGTTTCCCGCGCCCAGGCCATCGAAATGGCGCAGCGCGCCGAAGTCATCATCTACGCCATCTCCACCGACGATAGCGGCCTCATCCTGCGCGGCGACCGCGTTCTCCAGCAACTCGCCTCCGCTACCGGCGGCCGCGCTTTCTTCCCCTTCAAAATGAAGGACATCACCCACTCCTTCGCCGCCATCGAAGACGAACTCCGCAGCCAGTACATCGTCTCCTACAAGCCCGCCGACTTCGACGCCGACGGCCGCTACCGCTCCATCCAAATCTCCGCCTTCAAAAAAGACCTGCAAGTCCGCGCCCGCCAAGGCTACTTCGCCCCCCAGCAGTAAGAAGATCCTCACCACAGACACTCAAAGATTTTCTCCGTGTCTCCGTGGTGAAAAGCTTTCCGCTTCCTTATCCCTGGAACATCTCCCGGAACAGCTTTCGAACCGTGAATGTCCTCATGGCTGTTCTCGCACCCTGCCCTGCATCACCCTCGTCGCAGCACGCCTGAATGTTGATCGGACCGTCGGCTCCGCCCTTGCATGCATCCAGCAGCAAAGGCCACGCCTCCCGGTACTTCTCGTATTTCTGCTGCTTGACTCCCGGCCTGAAATACACGTTCGCGTCCCGATCTCCCACCACTGCATAAGGAATGATGTACCAGTCCTCCGTGGGAATAATGTAAATCGCGAAAAAGTCCACCGTCCCCGGAGCATACCCGCGCCGCCCTCTCGACCCGTCCTTGGTGTTAATGCTCATGCCGTAGCTGCCCGTGCCACATTGATACAGCGTGCACTTAACCTGCACCCGCAAAATCGGCCCCGTGCCATTCTCCACGCCCACGTCGTACGGCCCAAGACCTCCATACGGACTCGACACTTTCAGCCCATAACTCATGGCCAGCACCATAAAGTACATCTCGGCCCAGGCCCCGCGTTCCCTCGTTCCCTTGATC
Source organism: Candidatus Sulfotelmatobacter sp. (assembly GCA_049800135.1). Taxonomy (GTDB): domain Bacteria; phylum Acidobacteriota; class Terriglobia; order Terriglobales; family Acidobacteriaceae; genus Sulfotelmatobacter. The sequence continues at coordinate 427 of JBARJF010000025.1, read as the reverse complement.
CGGCATCCCAGAATCTTCCGGTGTTTCATTTAATCCTCACTTCTTGCCCACAAATAGAAATCGCGGCCCCATAAGGCCGCGATTGGTCCACCATTCAAAATGCGTGCAGTACGTCTTGAGAGGGCGCGGCTTCCAGCCGCGCCGTAAGATTCACAAGCTCAACCGCGGCTTTAGCCGCCCCGGATGGCCATCAGTAGCAAAACACTATCATCCCGACCGGAGCTTCCCGTTCCCGAAGGCAATGGAAAGCGCAGTGGAGGGACCTGCTGTTCCTGCCAAGGTTTCCAGTTTCTTATTCGATAGAAGCCATCTCATAAATCGGTCTTGAAAGGGCACGGCTTCAGCCGTGCCGCAAAGGGCCAATAAAGACGCGGGCTTTAGCCCCTGAGGGAACCGGCAGTTTACTCCGCTGATTCATTATGAGATG